>JBKEBZ010000020.1:0-31458 GCA_047973425.1 Desulfopila sp. | reverse complement strand
CTCGACCCCCTTGGCCATCGCCTTGGCGGCAATCAGCATCTCCGGGACGAAGACCGCGCCGGTGGAGAACTTGTCGCCGATAACCCCCATGCCATCGATCATGGCCTGGAGAATATCCTTGGCGTTGTCACCGGCGTTCAGGGCCTCTTGGACCACATCGGCGATGAGTTTTGTTTTTCCGCCTTCGACATTCTGTTGGACTTCCTGGAGTTTTGACATGATTGTATCCTCGTTGGTTTGATTGGGTCCGCAGCCGTCTGCCGCCGGACCGTGATGGCCTATTCCGTATCCATCCAGAAAGGGTTCTGTTCCTCTGGATGGGCACTTCCGCATAAGCCCTTCATGAACGTGTGCCGCCTCCGCTGGCCATCAGTGGCTGCGGGCGGCGATTTCGTCCTGCATCTGCTTGTGGCTTTCCGGGGTGATACGGTACAAGAACAGCAGAATGACAAGGCCACAGCCGATAAAAATGGCTGGAATCAGCGCTATGCCGTTTTTGATGCCGGAAATCAGTTCCGGGGTCGGAGCCATATCCGCCACATAGCCGGCGGAGACCAAAATACCGGTGATGATGACGCTTCTGACGAAGACAGCGGTCTTGATCGGGAAGCTGATAAGCGACATGATGAACCCCCTGGCGTTCTTGCCGGTTTTCCATTCGCCATAGTCAACGGTGGCCGAGTACATGGCGACCCCCAGCGCATCTGGCATGCCGTAGCCCAGATAGGCCACCAGCATGACGATGAGAAAGGTGGTGGCGTTCATCGGCAGCAGCCATACCGCCAGTAACCCGGCGATGAAAAGGCACAGGGCGGCGACGTAGGTATTCCGTTCACCGAACCTCTTGGCGATCGGCGCGGTGACCATGGCCCCGAAGAAAAAGGCCACATTGAGACCGGTAAAGAAAATGGTGAGCATCGTCAGATCGTTGACCACATACTTGAAATAGTAGAAGGCCAGGCCGAAGATGACAAAGCGGCCAAGGTAGCGGCCGAACTCGCCCAAGAGAAGACCTATCAGCGGTGGATTGACCACGATCTGCTTGAGCATGTCACCAACGCTCATCTTGTTTTTGCTTTCCGCCTGGCTGTTGGCCTTGGGATGGTAGGCGTAATCGCCGGTCAATGAAAACAGCAGCCAGTAGGCCAGGGTCAACACCACGCCCGAGATGATGACCAACAGGGTGCAGCCCAGGGCGGGGTTGTCTCCTCCCAGCAGTTCAATGCCCTTGGCGCCCAGCAGAGAAAAGATAATGGTTCCCAGGGCGTTGCCCATTCCTCTGTTGGCGGCCATCGAGATACGTTCCTCCCGCACCGTGGTCAGGGAGTTGTTCATCGCGATGTGGGCGGCATAGAAGATGTTCCAGATCAAGTGCGAGACGATAAAGCCGATGGAAACGACGATGGCGTTGATGAGGGGGCTGCCGACCTTGGTGAATTGAAGGATGAAGAACGCCGCGGCGAGCGGGGGGCCGATAAGCAGCCAGGACCGGTAGCGGCCCCAGCGCATGCTGCTCTTTTCGAGGATCACCCCGGCGGTCGGCACCCAGACGATATCGAAGATGGCAGTGACCATTAAAACGATGCCGGCCATGGCCACCGGGATCTTGGCATAATCGGTCAGGAAGGCCGCAAAGAAAAAAACCTCCATGTTGGCGAAAAGCTGAAAGCCCAGCGAGGGAACGCCATAGAGGTTGATAATTGACTTCTTCAAAGGTTTTTTCGTGGTTTCCAAGCGATGTTCCTCCCTCCAGATAAGGCCACCGGGCCAAGACGCCGTGGTGGCAGTGCGTGATGCTCCATCTTGACTGAAAAGCTTCCTGTCAAGCAGTATAAGCAAAACCGATGCCAAAACGCCTTACCAATAAAAATGTGTAATTTTATACACATATGTCACTAAACTATTCTTTGATCAAACGGGATGTGACGAGATGAGCAAAAAATACGATATATCGTTACTTGTTGTCAGGGAGAAAGATGTTGCCGTTGACGGTGCTGGTCAGAAATGATGCGTGGCGGGAAGCGTCTGGCCGCACCGGCGATGCCGTCTGGGGTGGAACACAAGGGGCTGAGCAGGGAGGCGACGGAGTGCGGCCTGGGGGTTGATGAGGCGGTGGCATTCTACCGGTGGGGCGTCTGTTGATCCCGCTTCCCGGGCAGGGCGAAACGCTCCCCTCTGCACGGTGTCCCTTTGGCGCCTCGCTCTTTCTTGCAAGATGTCTTTATGCAGGCTGAAACGCAAAACAGGTAGTCAGTGTTCCCGGGAATCCGGGCTAAGGACAGTCGCTTTCAGCGGCAGTATATCGGCGGCCGTTGACGGTGTTGAGAAAATCCTGGAGGGCGATGGTTTCCTGGCGGATAAAGCCATGGTCCGGCAACCGGCCGGAGGCGACCAGTTCCACCACCGCCGCGACCGAGGCTGCGGTGGTCCAGGCGATGGCGCGTCGAGGTCTGCCGTTTATTTTCTGGGGGTAGTACTGGCGGACGAACTCTTCCCGTAACAGCTGTCTGTCCTTCCACCCTTCCGCCGAGGCGTGGATATAGACCACATCGTCGCTGACCGCCGGTTTGGCGTTGGTGAGAATTTCTCCCGCCAGCTCACGTCGTTCCCGCATCAGCAGTTCATGGAAAAAGAAATTCATCTGCTGGGCGTGGCCTGGGTAGCGGATCGATTTGTAGTCCAGGTTTTCAACCCGGTCGGAAAAACTCCGGCACATGGTGCCGAGTCCGCCCGAGGTGGTGAAGGCCTCGAGTTGGATGCCGTTGATGACCAGTTGCTCCAGCCATTCCAGGGGCGAGACCCATTTCTGTTCGCCGTTTTCGATCACTTCGCAATCGTTGAGATATTCGTTGACCACCCCTTCCGGCGACCAGTTGAAGGCATAGCCGAGCAGGCCGGTGGGGTGCTGAGGCAGGGCGCCGACCCGCAACTTGATCGAGCGGACCCGCTCGAACCTGTCGGCAAGTGCCGCCCCGACGATGGCGATGAAGCCAGGGGCCAGCCCGCACTGGGGGGCCAGTACTGTCTGGGTGTCCTTGGCGAGGGCGAGAATGCCCCTGGTGGTCGCGACGTCTTCGGTCAGGTCGAAATAGTGGATCCTTGCTGCATGGGCCAGGGTCGCCAGCTGGAGGTTGCAGTGGTAGGGAAGGCAGGAGACGACGGCGTCGTGCCGCCGCAGCTGTTGCGCCAACGCCTCCTGGTCCTGGATGTCAAGAGCCACCGTGTCGACAGGGCTGGTCGCCGGTGGTTGCCGGTCGACACCGGTAACGGTAAAGCCGGTTGTCTGCAGCAGTTCGGCAACCAGCAGGCCGATCTTGCCCAGTCCGAGAACGTTCACTGACCTGATCGTGTCGCTCATCTCGTCCTCCTGGTGAAATCTGGTGGCAGCGGATCTGAAAAAAACATCGCGGCTCCGCATTGTCTATCTTCTCGTTATATTTTACGCCGATCTGTCACCAATGCAAGAAGAGAGCCCGGCCGCAGTCCGTCAGGCTCTGATCTGGTTCGCGGAAATCCGCACTGACGGTCAGTTGCCGTCAAGAGCAGTCCGCAGGCCGTGGAGGAACCCGTCCTGGTCGTTGCTTGGTACCAGCCGATAGCGGTGGTGCAGCGGCAGGGGGCTGTTGGCGACCAGAAAGCTGTGGCCGGTGAAGTCGAGCAGATCGAGGTCGTTGTAATCGTTGCCGATGCCAAGAGCGGCAGCGGGGGCGATATCGAGGTGCCTGCAGAGCCAGGCGGCGGCGCTGCCCTTGTGGATACCGGGCGGTTGGATTTCGAGCCAGACGGAGCGATGATCCAATGGCGAGGTCGTGCGGGTGACCTGGTAGTCGGAGAGGTCGGCGGCGAGCCGGGCGAGGAGCGCCGGCTTGTCGGCCATGACGGTGATGATCTGGGCGGCGGATCGGGGAAAGCCGGTGGCGCTGTCGTACTCCCGGGCGAAATCGCGGTAGCGTGAGAGGCGGTGAGAGAAGTCGTCGTTGCCGCCGCCGGCGGCCATAAAGACAAAACGGTGATTGTCAGGCACCTGCTCATGGACCATGAAATCGACTTCATGATCCATGAGCGTCTGGCTGATACGGGCTATATCTGTCCTGTCGAGGTGCGCGGAAAAGAGCAGCTTCTGGCCCGGCAACTCGAAAATGGCCGCACCCGAAGAGCAGATGAGATAGTCGATTGGCAGCGGCTGGTCGGTCAAACCGTTGAACGAAAAAGGCGAGCGACCGGTGGCGACGACCCGGATGATGCCCGCTGCGCCGAGTTGAACCAGACCCTGCCGATTACCGGCGCTGATACGGCCACGGCCGTTGAGCAGGGTCCCGTCGAGGTCGGTGAAGACGATACGGATGTCAGCCGGCCGCATCACCAGTCTCCGGGCGCCAGGTTCATGGTTTTGGCTCGGTCGCTATTCGGCGGAAAAGACGCCGATCAGCTTGCCGTCACTGTCGCGGAGCTCCGCCTTGCCCATGGGCTGCAGCACCAGGGTGCCGGACTCGCGGCCGGTCTCGTCGATCAGTTTGTATGTCTTGGTCAGGGAGCCTTTCAGCGGTTCCAGGTCGGAAGACTGTTGCCTGGCACAGCCGGAGGCGAGGAGGAGGCAGCAGGCGGCGGCTGCCAGTGGCAAAATGATGGCGCGCATTGGGATCTCCTTGGATTTCTTACAGGTAATTGGCAGAAACGATCGTTGGTCGGGCGTTGAGCAGGGGGAGGTGGGGTCCACCGGAAAAGCGGCTATGATACCATGTTCCGCTCTTTTTGAAAATGTCAAAGAGAGGCGGATTGGTGGCGGACGGTGAAAGCGGTGGCGCCTTTACGGACAGGGTGGTGCCGGCCGGAGAGCTTTCCGGCCGGCAAGGGGGAGGGTCAGGAGTTGAATTTGCGCTCCCATTCGGCATCGCGACCGGTGACCTTGTCTTCCATGCGGCGGATACGCCGCTCGAGATTGTCGAATTTCCGCCGGAGCCGCTGGGCCGCATTTCTGGGGGAATTGACGTAACTGTCATAGAATTCTTTCTCTTCCTCGTTGTCGATTGGTTTGATCGGCCGTGGTTTCATCAGCAGCGCGGCGATGATATAGATGCCGATCACCGGCCAGAAGCCACTGAGCAGAAAGACGACGATCAGGGCCAGACGGATCCAGAACACCGGGAGGCTGTAGGCGTCGGCAATGCCCTGGCAGACCCCGAGGAGTACTCCGTCCCGGGCGCGGTAGAGTGTGCTGTTTTGGCGATGCTTTTTCATGGTGCTATCCTTTGTTGTGCTTGGCGTCCATCAGGATGGTTTCCAGCGCCTCGATCCGTTGTTCCATTCGGGTCAACCCCTGGTACAGTTCCTGGATGACCCGCGCTTCTTCGTTCTGGCCGTCGCGTCCGCGTCGTGACAGTCCGGAACTGCGCATTTTGACAATGGCGAGAATCGTACCGCAGATCAGGGCGGCGAAGGTGAGGATCGATCCGAAGACGATGGCGACGACGATGACGCTGGACATGGTGGCTGTGCTCCGATGCGTGATAAATATGGGGGATGAGGCGTTTTCCTGTCACTGCGCCGATTTTCTGGCGGCCTTCAGGGCGGCGAGTTCACGTTCAATCTCATCATCGGTGGCCAGATTGTCAAATTCTTCATCAAGGGTCGGTTGTCTGCCGAAATTGACCAGGTCGGCTTCGGCTTCCATGTTGTCGATACGACGCTCCAGGTCTTCGAACCGGTGCATGGTCTCGGCGCTGTCCATCCGGCGGATGCCATTCTGAGCCCGTTTCCTGCCGCTGGCCTGCCGGTGCCGCTGGATGAGCATCCGCTTCTTTTCCTTGGCGGTGGCCAGCTTTTGCTCTAATTCGCGGATGTCGTTGTGATACTGGTCGACCAGGTCGGAGTGGTCGGCGATCTCGGTTTGCAGGGCCTCGGCCAGTTCGGCGAAGCGCCGTTTCTCCAGCAAGGCCTCCCGAGCCAGGTCGTCGCGGCCCCTGGCGACCGCCAGATCGGCCCGTTCCGCCCAGAGATCGCGGCGACCGCTCATCTCGTCCGCGCGCCGCATAAGCTTCTTGCGCTCGGCAATGACCCCGGCGCAGGATGACTTCAACTCCACCAGGGTGTCCTCCATCTCCCGGATCATCATCTTGATCATCTTTTCCGGATCTTCCGCCCGGTCCAGCATGGCGTTGAGATTCGAACTGACGATATCGGCAAATCGTGTAAAAATTCCCATAGCTTCCTCCATGTATAGGTAGGGTGTTTGCCCATATCCTAGCATGAGGCGTGCCTGAAAAAGGAAAAAAGAGAAATGGTGCAAAGACAGGAGGATAGCAGGTTGCCTCTGCTCTTTTCTTCTGGTATATTTGACCGTATTGAGGTGATTTATACTATTATATGGTTTATTAAACCGACAAGGGTGGTGGGGATGGCCAGAGAAAAATATATCGAGTCGATCAGTCCGCGCGGCGAGGCACTCGGTCAGTCGGATGCCTTTCTGCAGTTTCAGGAGCGGCTCTCCCGGGTGGCGAGGGTGGAGCGGCCGGTGCTGCTGATTGGCGAACGGGGTACCGGCAAGGAGTTGGCGGCGACGAGAATTCACTATCTCTCCCAGCGCTGGTCGGGCCCCTGCGTGACCTTGAACTGTGCGGCCCTGTCGTCGACCCTGGTCGAAAGTGAACTGTTCGGTTATGAAAAGGGGGCGTTTACCGGGGCCGAGAGGCGGCGCAGTGGCCGGTTCGAGGCCGCCGACGGCGGCACCCTGTTCCTCGATGAGATCGGCAACATTCCGCTGGAAGCCCAGGAGAAGATCCTGCGGGTGGTCGAGTATGGGGTGTTCGAGCGAGTCGGCTCGACAGTGGGGGTTGCGGTGGATGTCCGCATTGTCGGGGCGACCAACGCCGATCTACCGGCGATGGCCCGAGCGGGAACGTTCAAGCGTGATCTTCTCGATCGCCTCTCGTTTGAGGTCCTCTTCTTGCCGCCGCTCAGGCAACGAGAGGAGGATATCCTCCTGCTTGCCGCACATTTTGCCGGTCGGATGGCCTATGAGCTGGGCTGCGACGAGGTGCCGGAGTTCAGCCCTGAGGCCGCGCGGAAATTGCAGGAGTACAGCTGGCCGGGAAATATCCGGGAGTTGAAGAATGTGGTGGAGCGGGCGGTTTATTCAGCGGACGGCGAGTTGATCGAAGAGGTCGTTTTCGACCCATTTACCGCCCCCGGCGCGAACATGGCGGGGCGAGGCACCGAGATCGTCCAGGCCGATCAGGCGAAGGTTTCTCCCAAACCTCTCGAGGCGCCGCAATCGATGTCGCTGAAAAAAGCGGTCAAGGCGCTCGAAGTTGCCATGCTCCGGGATGCCCTGCAGAGGAGTCGCTACAATCAGCGCCGAACCGCCGAAATGCTGGAGTTGAGCTATGACCAGTTACGGGGTCTGATCAAAAAGTATGGCTCACTGTTGCCCGGGTCGGAGCGACCGTAACGGCAGCCAGCCATTTTTGTCGTTCTGCCTACTGTTTCTTTTCGGCTGGTGCTGGTATGATGGAGCAGCCGCAGCCGCCATGCTTTTCTGGGCCGGCTCATTGGGAAGAGTAAGAGAAGATTCGACAACCGGTGCTGAAAAAGGAAGTTTTGCCATGACCCCGTCCAGTGCGGCTGTAACCGCTCAACTGCGTTTACGGCTTGTCGCCATGCTCCCCGGAGAGCTGGTTCGCTTCGATGAGCCTATGGCCCGACACACCTCGTTTCGGATCGGGGGGCCGGCCGATGTCTTTCTCACGCCCAGGAGTTATGACGAGCTGGCGCTGTGTCTTCGGGCGGTGACCAGCATTGACCTGCCCTATTTCCTCTTGGGCGGCGGCACCAATATTCTGGTGGCCGACCGGGGGGTTCGCGGGGTGGTGATAACCACCGCGGGACTCGATCGGATCGAAGTGGCTGGTGAGACGCTTGCCGTTCAGGCCGGAGCCCGGGTCACGGATGTCTGTCGGGCGGCGGCCGAACATGACCTCGCCGGCCTGGAATTCATCAACGGTATGCCCGGTACCATCGGCGGCGCGGTGTGGATGAACGCCCGCTGTTACGGGCATGCCATCGGCGACGTGCTGAGCCGGGTCGAGGTGCTGGCCGACGATCTCACCCTCGCCACCGTCTCCTGTGATCCTGGTCAGTTTTCCTATAAACACTCTCCTTTTCAGGCCATGACCGGCTGTATCTGCCAGGTCTGGCTGGACCTGACCCGTGGTGATCGCCGAACCATCCGCCGGACGATGGCCGAGAATCATCGGGACAGGGTGGCCAAGGGGCATTTCCAGGCGCCATCCGCCGGCTCCCTCTTCAAGAACAACCGGCAATTCGGCGCCCCGACCGGCAAGATCATCGATGAGCTGGGCCTGCGCGGCGCCACGGTGGGGGGGGCGGCGATCGCCCCGTTTCACGGCAATATCTTCATCAACCAGGATAACGCCTCGGCGGCGGATATGCTGGCGCTGATCCGGTTGACCATGGAGACGGTGGCCGAGCGATGTCGAATCCGACTCGAGCCGGAGGTTCGCCTGGTTGGCGAGTGGCTGCCCGAAGAGCTGGCCTTCCTCTCTGCCTGACCATGGGCGGGAGTCCCGGCGCCGTGGCACGGGCCGGAGCCGGCCGAGCGGTTGTTTATATGAAAATCGCCAGTGCGAAAAGTTCTGTTGCCGTGCCGAGGAGTTGCATGCTTCGTTGTGGCTGAGGCTATCTGGTCCAGCCATGCTGGTTGGTCATCGCTCTGGTTTTCTTGCCAAACCTTGGGCGGTGATGCTATTGTGGTGGTATCACTTGGCCGACATTCCCTGCCATGGGGCGTTGACACCGGTGCAGAACGTATCTCTGGTCGGTGCATGACTGTCGTCTCAGGCCCCATTTTTTCCATGGCCTGCAGTTTTCTCTTCATTTCTTCACGAGGCTGCCTATGAGTGCATACTATATCGATCCCGATCCGAAGGAAACCAGCGACTGGCTGGAATCACTGGACGGCGTTATCCGTCATGAGGGCTCCGAGAAGGCCGATTATCTGCTGCGGGTCTTGACCAATCGGGCCCGGGAGCGGGGTGTTTCGACCTCACCCGGCATTCTGACCCCGTACGGCAACAGCATCCCGCCAGGCGAAGAGGCCCGGATTCCCGACAGCTCGTACACCGCGATGAAGGTTGCCGCCTATGTGCGCTGGAACGCGATGGCCATGGTCGCCCGGGCCAACAAGGATGGCAAGGGGCTGGGAGGGCATATCGCCACCTACACCTCGGTGTCGGCGATGTACGAGGTGGGCTTCAACTGGTTTTTCCGGGGACCGCGGGCCGAGTTCGGCGCCGATATGATTTACTTCCAGGGACATAGCTCGCCCGGTATCTACGCCCGGGCCTTTGTCGAGGGGCGGCTTGACGAGGAGCATCTCCGTAATTTTCGCCAGGAGGTGGGGGGGCATGGGCTGTCGTCTTACCCGCATCCCTGGCTGATGCCCGATTTCTGGCAGTTTCCCACCGTCTCCATGGGCCTTGGGCCGATGGCCGCCATTTACCAGGCCCGTTTCATGCGCTATATGGACAGTCGGGAACTGGCCAGAGCCGGTGACCGCAAGGTCTGGGTGTTCATGGGCGATGGCGAGTCGGATGAGCCCGAGTCGCTGGGGGCTCTGTCGCTTGCCACCCGGGAGAAACTCGACAACCTCATCTTTGTGGTCAACTGTAACCTCCAGCGGCTCGACGGTCCGGTGCGGGGCAACGGCAAGATCATCCAGGAACTGGAAGGCCGTTTCCGCGGGGCCGGCTGGAACGTGATCAAGCTGCTGTGGGGCAGCGAGTGGGACCGTATTCTCAGCCGGGATACCGAGGGGTTGCTGCTGAAGAAATTCGGCGATATGGTGGACGGCGACTTCCAGACCATCCGGGCCCGGGGGCCGGAGTATCTGCGTCAGCTGGTGTTTGGCGACGATCCCCGACTGGCGGCCCTGGTCGAGGATATCAGCGACAGCGAGCTGTGGCAGATGACCCGCGGCGGCCACGACCCACGCAAGGTCTACGCCGCCTTTGCCGAGGCGGTGAACCACCGTGGCCAGCCGACGGTTATCCTGGTCAAGACCATCAAGGGCTTCGGGATGGGGCAGGCCGGCGAGTCGGTGATGGTGGCCCACAATGTCAAGAAGATGGATCTTGCCTCACTGAAATCGTTTCGAGACCGCTTCCGGGTTCCCCTGGCTGACGAGCAGCTGGAGGCGCTGCCCTTTATCCGGCCGCCGCAGGGCAGCGACGAAGACCTGTTCTTGCAAGAACGGCGTCAGGCGATGGGGGGAGCGGTGCCTGTCCGCAATACCGACCACATCGCGCTGGAGGCGGTGCCGCTCCCCCGTTTTGCGGCGCTGCTCGCCTCATCCAAGGGGCGTGAGCTGTCGACGACCATGGCCTTTGTCCGTCTGCTGGGCATTTTGATAAAAGACCAAGGGGTCGGCCGTCACATCGTGCCGATCATCCCCGATGAGGCCCGCACCTTCGGGATGGAAGGGCTGTTCCGGCAGCTGGGCATCTACGCGCCCACCGGCCAGCTCTATGAACCGCAGGATTCCGAGACCATCTCCTGGTACCGGGAAACCCCGCAGGGCCAGATCCTCGAGGAGGGTATCACCGAGGCCGGCGCCGTTTCGTCGTGGCTGGCGGCGGCGACCGCGCACAATAACTACGGGGTACCGATGATCCCCTTTTATGCCTTCTACTCGATGTTTGGTTTCCAGCGGGTTGGCGATCAGCTCTGGGCCGCGGGCGACAGCCGGGCCCGGGGGTTTCTGCTGGGGGCGACGGCGGGACGAACGACCTTGAACGGTGAAGGGTTGCAGCACCAGGACGGTCAGGCCCTGCTCCTGGCCTCCGCCTATCCCACCTGCCTGGCCTATGATCCAACCTTTGGCTATGAGGTCGCGGTGCTGATTCAGCAGGGGATTGCCCGGATGTACCAAGAGGGCGAAGATGTCTTTTATTATATCACTCTCCTCAACGAGAACTATCAGCATCCGGAGATGCCCGAAGGCGCCGAAGAGGGTATCGGTCGAGGCATGTATCTCTTTCGTCGGGGCGGAGAGGCGGAGGTGCGGGTGCAGCTGATGGGCAGTGGCTCGATTTTGCGGGAGGTGATCGCCGCCGCCGATCTGCTGGCCGAGGACTTCGGGGTCGCCGCCGATATCTGGTCGATCCTCGGGGTGAACCAGTTGCATCGGGACGGTATGCTGGTAGACGATTGGAACCGCAATCACCCCGAAGAACGACCGCGGAGATCCTATGTCACAGAACAACTCGCCGGCTTTACCGGTCCGGCGGTGATCAGCACCGACTACGTCCAGGCCTACAGCGAGCAGTTACGGCGGCTCATTCCCAATCGACTCACCATCCTTGGCACCGACGGGTTCGGTCGCAGCGACAGCCGGGAGGTCCTGCGCGATTTCTTCAAGGTGGACAGACGTCATATCGCCGTCGCTGCCCTGAAAGGGCTGGCAGACGAAGGGAGTATCCCGGCCGGCCAGGTGTCTGAGGCGATACGGAAATATGCAATCAATCCGGATGCCGCGCATCCGCTACAACGCTGAGGGAGAGGAACAGATGGCCATCGAACAGGTGCTGATACCGGATTTCGGCGATGTGCAGGAGATTACCGTGGTCGAGGTGTATATCAAACCGGGTGAGAGCATTGAGGTAGAGAGCCCCTTACTCGCCCTGGAGAGCGAAAAGGCGGTGATGGACATCCCTTCGCCCCTGGCCGGCACGGTGACCGAGGTCAGGGTGAAGGAGGGGGACACGGTGCAGAGTGGTGACCTGGTCGCCCTGGTGGAGACGGAGGCGGCTGCGGCGGTCGATTCGGCAGAAAAAGTAGCCGATGAAGCCGCTGACCAGCCAGTGGTCGAGACGGTTGCGTCGGCCAGGGAGCGAACCGGGGGCGAGACGGCCCCGGTTCCTGCCGCTCCCGCCCCGCACCAGGAGCCGGAAGCGACAGGCAGGGATGGCGGGGAACCCGCCGCACCCCCTGTCGAGGGGCCCGAGCCAGGCCGCTACCATGCCACTCCCTCGGTCAGGGGCTATGCCCGGGAACTCGGGGTCGAGCTGGCCACCGTGCGTGGCAGTGGCCCCAAGGGACGGATCGAAAAGGAAGACGTCCAGGCCGTGGTGAAGCTGGCCATGGGGCGGCCGCGTCAATCCGCTCCGATGGGAGGCGTTGCCGGGCCGACTCCCGAGTTGCCGCCACTCGAGGATTTTTCGCTCTACGGTGAGGTCGAGGAACTTCCACTTGGACGGATAAAGAAAATCTCCGGCCCGCACCTGCACCGCAGCTGGTTGACCATTCCCCATGTCACCCATTTCGACGAGGCGGATATCTCTGAGCTGGAGACCTTCCGAGGCCAGCTCAACGCCGAACTGGCCTCGGATGAACCGCGTTTTGGCCCCCTGGTCTTTATCGTCAAGGCGGTGGTCGCCACCCTCAAGAGATTTCCGCTGTTCAACTGCTCGCTGATGCCTGCGGGTGACAGGGTGGTGCTCAAACACTACTATCATATCGGTATCGCCGTCGACACCCCCGGCGGCCTGGTGGTGCCGGTTATCCGCGATGCCGACCGCAAGGGGCTCAGGGAGATTGCCGGAGAACTGCAGACGCTGAGCGGCAAGGCGCGGGAGGGCAAGCTGGCCATTGGCGATCTGCAGGGGGCGTCCTTTACCATTTCCAGCCTTGGCGGTATCGGCGGCACCGGCTTCACCCCGATCGTCAACTGGCCCCAGGTGGCCATTTTAGGCCTGTCGCGCAATTACCAGAAACCGTTCTGGGATGCCGACAGCGGCCAGTTCATACCCCGATTGACCCTGCCGTTCTCGCTGTCGTACGACCACCGGGTCATCGATGGGGCCGAGGCGGCCCGGTTTTGTCGGGCGGTCAGCGAGGCGGTGACTGACCTGCGCCGGGCCATGCTGTAGGAAGGGGCACCGCAAAAGCTGTTGTTTATTGTAGATGTGCTTGTTTATAGTGATTGCCCACCCGGTGAGGGGTGCGTCGAGATCGGTTCCTGCTTCGCTCTGGTTGCGGGAGATGTCGGAGCGACCGGCAGGATGATATCATTTTTGCGATTTTTGGAGGAGAGCGCATGTCTGAGGTGAAACGATACGATGTGGTGGTGGTTGGCGGTGGACCCGGTGGGTATACGGCGGCTTTTCGGGCGGCGGATCTCGGTCTTTCGGTCTGCCTGGTCGAGCAGGGAAAGAGACTGGGCGGCGTCTGCCTCAATGTCGGCTGCATCCCGTCCAAGACCCTGTTGCACGGCGCGGCGGTCATCGAGGAGGCCCGCGAGGCGGCCTCTTTTGGTATCACCTTTACCGAGCCGCAGATCGATCTTCAGCAATTGAGAGCGCATAAGGAAGAGGTTATCGCCAAGTTGACCGGCGGGCTCGACAAGCTCTGCGCGGCCCGCAAGATAACCCGTCTGGTCGGCAAGGGGTGTTTCAAGGATGCCACCACCGTCACGGTTGCCGGGCCCGACGGGGAGAGCGAGGTCGCTTTCGCCAGCTGTATCATCGCCACCGGCTCCCATCCCTTCATGATCCCCGGGCTGCCCGACGATGCGCGCATCTGGAACTCCTCCGACGCCCTGGCATTGAAATCCGTGCCCCAGCGGCTGCTCATCATCGGCGGTGGCGTTATCGGCATGGAGATGGCCCAGATCTATCAGGCCCTCGGGGCGGAAATCACCATCGTCGAGATGCTCGACCATATCATTCCGCCGGCGGACAGGGATCTGGTCCAGCCGCTCTTTCTCAAGCTGAAAAAGACGTACCAGATTCTGACCAAAACCAAGGTGACCTCGATCGTCGCTGAAAAAAACGGTATCGTCGCCAGCTTCGAGGGGGCCAAGGCCCCGGAGTCGGGTGAGTATGACGCGGTGCTGGTGGCGGTTGGCCGGCGCCCGAACACCGAGAACTTTGGCCGCGACAGGATCGGCCTGCAAGTCGATGCGCGAGGATTCATCCAGGTCAACGAGCAGCAACAGACCGCGGTGGCCAATATCTACGCGATCGGCGATGTGGTCGGCGAGCCGATGCTGGCCCACAAGGCGGTGCACGAGGGCAAGGTGGCGGCCGAGGTAATCGCCGGTCACAAGGCGGCTTTTGCGCCGATGACCATCCCCTCGGTGGCCTATACCCAGCCGGAGATCGCCTGGATGGGTATCACCGAAAAGGAGGCCAAGGAGAGAAATATCGCTTATGAACTCGGGAAATTGCCCTGGGGCGCCTCGGGCAGGGCTCTCAGCTCGGGGGCGGCGAACGGGGTCACCAAGGTGCTGTTCGACAAGGAGAGCGGCCGTATCATCGGGGCCGGGATCTGCGGAGCAAACGCCGGAGAGCTGATCCATGAGGCCGTGCTGGCCCTGGAGATGGGCGCCGATGCCGAGGATATCAGCAAGACGGTCCATGCCCATCCCACCCTGGCCGAAACCTTCGCCTTTGCCGCGGAGATTGTCGATGGTTCGGTAACCGATGTGATGCCCGGCAAAAAATAGCTTGCCCAGGCATGCTGGCGTCGCCGTCTGTCATAGAGGCTGTTTGGGCGGCCCGCATAATGGGGTGCTGGTGAAGGGTTATCTTCTTACTGGAGGGCTTTGCAATGGGTTTGGTCATGATTCTGCTGCTGGTGGCGTCGATTATCCTCATTGTGGTGGCGACATCGGTGTACAAGCTGCATCCCTTTGTCACCTTGATCTTCGCCGCGCTTTTCGTCGGCCTGGGAGCCGCCGCATTCGGCCAGTTCGACGTGATGGAGCTGGAATCCACCATCCGCCAGGGATTTGGCGCAATCCTCGCCTATATCGGCATCGTTATCGTCATGGGGACGGTTATCGGGGTCTTTTTAGAGCGGTCCGGGGCCGCTTTGAAGATGGCCGATACCATTCTGACAATCGTTGGACCCAGGCGGCCTGGGCTGGCGATGAGCATCATTGGCTGGTTCGTCTCCATCCCGGTTTTCTGCGATTCCGGCTACGTCATTCTCAATGCCCTGCGCAAATCGGTGACCCATAAGGCCAGGGTCTCCGCCACCATGATGAGTGTCGCTCTCGCCACCGGGCTCTACGCCTCGCATACCCTGGTGCCCCCCACCCCGGGGCCGATTGCCGCCGCGGGTAATCTGGGGCTTGAGAACAGCCTCGGCCTGGTCATTCTGCTGGGTGGTTGCATCTCGATCTTTACCATGCTGGCCGGCTTCTTCTGGGCCAAATACATCGGCACCAGGGTGAAAATCGAGGAAGATCTCGACAATGAAAAGGCCTTTGTCGGGGGGCTCGATCTGGAGGAAAAGTCCATCACGGACCAGTACGGCGAGTTGCCATCCAATGGTATGGCTTTTGGCCCCATTCTCATCCCGATCGTTCTGATCGCTTTGGGCACCATTGCCGCCTTTCCCGGCGATCTTCTGGGAACCGGCTTCGTCTCCAGATTCTTCAAATTTTTCGGTCAACCGGTGATGGCCCTGCTGGTCGGTTTCCTCTGGGCGCTCAGGCTGGCGCCACAACTGGATGAAGAGGTGCTGATGGACTGGATCGGCGAGGGTGTCAAGATCGCCGGACCGATCATCCTGATCACCGGTGCGGGCGGGGCCTTCGGCGCGATCATCAAGGCCACGCCCATCGCCGGCTATCTGGGCCAGTCGATGAGTGGGTGGAGCGTCGGTATCCTGGTTCCTTTTCTGATTGCGGCCGCCCTGAAAACGGCCCAGGGTTCATCGACCACGGCCCTGGTGACCACCTCGGCCCTGATGGCGCCGCTGCTCGACTCCTTGGGGCTCGATTCCACTACTGGCAGGGTCCTGACCGTTATGAGCATCGGTGCGGGGGCCATGACCGTTTCCCATGCCAACGACTCCTACTTCTGGGTCGTGGCCCAGTTTACCGGCATGGACGTGAAGACCGCCTACAGGGCGCAGACCATGGCGACCCTGATCCAGGGCCTGGTCACCATAGCGATTGTGCTGGTCCTTGCCATGCTGCTGCTGTAAGTTGCCGGGCGCCTCAGCCGTCTTTTTGTAAGGCCTTCAGCAGCAACTCGGCCACTGCGTGGCCGGAGGCCGGGTTCTGGCCGCTGATCAGCCGCTGGTCCGCCACGGCGAACGCCGCCCATGGTTCGGCGGCTTTCTGGTAGTTGGCGCCCCGTTTCACCAGCTCGGTTTCGGTCAGATACGGCACCTTCAGATCGAGTCCGGCCAGTTTTTCCTCGGCATTGGAAAAACCGGTCACCTTTTTGCCGGCGATGAGCAGGCTGCCATCGGACAGGGTGATGTTGAGCAGCCCCACGGCCCCGTGGCAGACGGAGGAGACATAGCCGCCATTTCCATAGATTTCGCGACTTAAGGCCTGCAGCTCCTCATTGTCGGGAAAGTCCCAGATGACGCCATGCCCGCCGGCGAAGTAGATTGCCAGATAGTCGTCGGCATGCACCTCACCGGGCTGCATGGTGGCGCCAAGCCGGTTCATGAAGGCCTTGTTCTGGTACCAGACCCAGTCGGTCTCATCGGCCTCGGCCAGGCTGTGCGGATCGATCGGAGTGTAGCCGCCACGGGGGCTGACATAGTCGACCTGATAGCCCGCCTCTTCGACCGTTTTCACGAAATGTACGGCCTCGCCGAGCCAGAGCCCGGTGGCTCGGCGTAGATTGGGGTATTTTTCCACGCTGGTCAAAACGACGAGAATTCTCTTTTTCATGCTGTAGTTCTCCTTGGTATTATCTGGTGCCTGTCCGGAAGCGGCTCTTTTGTCCTAACCAGCATGGCTGGACCAGGTAGCCTCAGCCACAACGAAGCATGAAACCTCTCGGCGCGGCAACAGGACTTTCCATACTGACGAGTTTCATATAAACCAGCATGGCTGGACCAGGTAGCCTCAGCCACAACGAAGCATGAAACCTCTCGGCGCGGCAACAGGACTTTCCATACTGACGAGTTTCATATAAACCAGCATGGCTGGACCAGGAAGCCTCAGCCACAACGAACCATGAAACTTCTCGGCACGGTAACAGCGTTTTCCGTGCTGATGAGTTTCGGATAAACGCTTCGTGGTGTTCGAAATTTTATCCTCGGAATATCATATATATGCCTGTGGTAAAATTTTTCTCACGCCTCGATTTAGGCCAAAATATCTCGTTTCTGGCTGGGCACTATCTGGTCGCCAGCCCCTTGTCGTGCAGATACGAGAGCATATGCGGCCGTGATTCGCCGGCCAGCTTGTCGATGACCCGTGTCGACCAGGTGACCGCTTTCTGATTGCTGGAGCGTCTGGCATAGTACTCGTGCATGGTCTGATCGTAGCGGGTGATTTCCGCCATGTCCAACTCGCTGTAGCGGTTCTCGTGAACGATCACCCGGGCGGGCAGCCGGGGTTTTTTCTCTGGGTCCTCCGCTGGATGGCCCAGGCACATCCCGAAGAGAACCGCCGTGCGCGGGGGCATGTCCAGCAGTTGATCCACCTCGGTGGGGCAGTTGCGTAACCCACCGATATAGACACCGCCCAGGCCGAGCGATTCGGCGGCGAGTAAACAGTTCTGCGCCATGATGCCGGCATCGATTGCGCCGATCAGCACAAGTTCCATGAACTCGGCCCTGACCGTGCTGTCGAGGGTGAAATGGCGCTGAAAATCGATGCAGAATACCAGGAACTCGGCGGCGCTGGCCACATAGGCCTGTTCACCGGCCAAACGGGCCAGGGCCTGGCGTTTTTGCCGATCTGTAATCCGGATAATGGAAACCGACTGGAGCAGGCTGGACGAGGAGGCGGCCAGGCCGGCCTCGATGATGGCCTCCAACTGCTCTTTGGCGATGGGCTCGGCGGTGTACCGTCGAATGGAGCGATGGGCGAGGATCGTATCGATGACGGGAGACATGGTTTTCTCGTTCTTCTTGGTCATGGAAAGGTGTGGTGATCACACATTCTTCGACTATAAAAAAAAATCCGTCCGCTGTCGACAGTTGTGTATTTCTGGCCAGCAGGGCAGAGCCGTCTTTTCCCGGGGAAGAAAGCGTGATCTGTTTTTTTGAAATCAGGGTGAAAAAACGATTTCTTGCCCTCTCATTTGCTCGTATATATTTGTTTTACGGCAAACGGCGTGCAGCGATCATCAACAAGGAGAAGCCATGTTTGAATCTGCGGAACTAGGGCATAAAATCGACAAGCAGACCTACAAGAAGGCGGTGCCGGCTCTGCGGGAGGATCTACTCAATGTCCAGATGGAGTTGGCCAGAAGTGACACCTTCCAGGTGATTATTCTGATTGGCGGCCTCGATGGGGCGGGACGGGGCGCCACGGTGAACCTGCTCAACGAGTGGATGGACCCGCGCTATATCCAGACCCATGGCATGGGCCAACCCACCGATGAGGAACTCGACCGGCCGATGATGTGGCGTTTCTGGCGGGCCCTGCCGCCCAAGGGCCATATCGGGGTGTTCTTTGGCTCCTGGTATACCTGGCCGATCCTCAACCGGGTCTATGGCAGAACCAGTACCGCCGACCTCGACCAGAGCCTGGAACGAGCCAGGCGGCTGGAAAAAATGCTGGTCGACGAGGGCGCGCTGGTCATCAAATTCTGGCTCCATCTCTCAAAAGAGAAGCAAAAGAAACGGTTCAAGGAACTGGAGAAAAATCCCCTGACCCGCTGGCGGGTGACAAAACGCGACTGGAAACGGCATAAGAAATATGACGAGTTCAGGGTGGTGCATGAGGCGGTCATTCGCCATACCAGCACCGCCGAGGCCCCGTGGCTGGTGGTCGAGGGCGAGGATGCCCGCTACCGTAACCTCACCGTGGGCAAGACCATCCTGAAGGCCTTGCAGGACCGGCTGCAACTGGACAGAAATCCCGTTTCTCCGGCCCTGGCGCCGCCCCTGATGCCGCCCATCGACAACCTCTATCTGCTCAAGACCCTGGATATGACCCAGGCCACGGAGAAAAAGGACTACAGAGACAGGCTGCAGAAGTACCAGGCCCGGCTCAACGAGTTGACCCGCGATCCCAAGTTCAAATATATGTCGGTGATCGGGGTGTTCGAGGGCAACGACGCCGCCGGCAAGGGCGGTGGCATCCGCCGGATAACCGGGGCCCTCGATGCCCGTTTCTATCAGGTCATCCCCATCGCCGCGCCCACCGAAGAGGAGCGGGCTCAGCCCTATCTCTGGCGATTCTGGCGGCATCTGCCACGCAAAGGGCGGGTCACCATCTTCGATCGTTCCTGGTACGGACGGGTGCTGGTGGAACGGGTCGAGGGCTTCTGCACCGAGGCCGACTGGATGCGTGCCTACAGTGAAATCACTGACTTCGAAGCCCAGCTGGTCCGTCATCGGCTGCTGGTGGTCAAGTTCTGGCTGGCGATCACCGAGGATGAGCAGCTGCGCCGTTTCAAGGACCGGGAGAAAACGGGGTTCAAAAACTACAAGATCACTGAGGAGGACTGGCGTAACCGTGAAAAGTGGGAGCTGTACGAGCAGGCGGTATGTGACATGGTGGATCGAACCAGTACCATGTTGGCCCCCTGGACCCTGGTCGAGGCCAACAGCAAATACTTCGCTCGGCTCAAGGTGCTGAGGACCCTCTGCGAGCAGATCGAGACCAAGCTCGAAGAACTCTACGAGGCCAAAATCGATTATCTGGAGAAACCGAAAAGGTGAGAGCTCCCGTCCCGGCCAAGGCGACGTTTTATCCGGGAGAAAAGACATTCATCTGGTATCTTTCACTCTTTTTTTGCGACCGGGGTGATTCCTTGCCAAAGCCTGCAGGATTGGGGTACCGTTATTTTATATGAAGCAGATCAGCGCGGCGAGTTCTGTTGCCGCGCCGAGGAGTTTCATAGCATTGCTTGTGGCTGAGGCGACCTGGTCCAGCCATGCTGGTGAGAGTCTATCCAGAAACTGCCTGCTGTTCCGGAAGATGGGTATCCGAGGTGTGGTGCGGGCATGATGAGCGGGCGCGGTCCGCCGTGGATTACCCTGCCCATTCCCCCCGCAGAAGCCTACATCTTTCCTGGTGCACATATCTCGAGGCGAAGAGTAGCAGATGGTCCAGTCAAAACAGCGTATTGCCAAATCATCGTCAGACACCCAGGCCACCGAGAGGTGTCTGGCGGAGCAGGGCCCGACCCGCGCTCCGGTGGTCGTGGCTCTTGGCGCTTCCGCAGCCGACTACGATCCGCTGGAGGAGATCTTCACCCATTTGCCCACGACCACCGGCCTGGCGCTGGTGGTGGTGATGCACCGCCCGCCCGGCGGTCCTCTGCCGCTCACCGAGCTGATCCGCCACAGCACCGCTCTGCCGGTGGTCCTGATCACCGAGGGGCTGCCGGTGTGTGCCGACACGGTGTACGTCAGCCCGGCCGACTGCGCTCTGACCCTGCGGGGGGCGGTGTTTCATCTTACGCCGTGGGAGAGGTCCGACCCGGTTCACCGGCCCATCGATCTGTTCTTTCATTCCCTGGCCGTGGAGTGGGGCGAAAGGGCGATCGGGGTGATCCTTTCCGGTGCCGGTGACGATGGCTGTCAGGGTGGACGGATTCTGCTCGAACATGGTGGCCTGGTCCTGGCCCAGGACCCCGCTTCGGCCCACGAGAAGTCGATGCCCGAGCGGGCTATCGCCGCCGGTGTCGTCAGTCTGGTCCTGTCACCCCGACAGATCGCCGCGCAGCTGCGAGGCGGAGGCGGAGATCGGGGCGAGGACGCCCGTCTGGCCACGGTCGAGTCCATCGACAACGCCCTGCTGCAGCAGCTCTTTACCCTGCTGAAGGCTCGGACGGGTATAGACTTCGGGGCCTACAAGCGGGGCACCATCCGTCGCCGGGTCGATCGCCGGATGAGGATGCACCGGTTGGCGCGGTTCAAGGAGTACCTGGCCATGCTCGAGGAGAATTCCCAGGAGGTGGAGAACCTGCACCGAGAGCTGCTGATCGGCGTTACCGGTTTCTTTCGCGATCCCGAGGCATTCGAGCTGCTGCGGTCCGAGGTGCTGCCTCAGCTCTTTGCCGGCGGGTCCGGGCAGGGGCCTGTGCGGATCTGGCACGCCTGCTGTGCCAGTGGCGAGGAAGCCTACTCGGTGGCGATGCTGATCGAGGAGTATCTGAGCGAAAAGAACCTGGCGCGCAAGGTGCAGATTTTCGCCACCGATCTCGACGAAAAGGCGATCAACCATGCCCGGGCCGGTATCTACGGGCCGGGCATCGAGCGCGAGGTGGGCGAGGCGCGTCTGGGCAGATTTTTCAACCGGGTCGACGGCAGCTGGCAGGTGAGCAAGCCGCTGCGGGAGATGATCGTTTTCGCTCAGCATAACATCCTCAAGGATCCCTCTTTCTCCCGCCTCGACCTGTTGGTCTGCCGTAATTTCCTCATTTATCTGATCCCCAGGATGCAGAAACGGCTGATGCAACTCTTCCAGCAGTCTCTCAGGCCCGGAGGGTTCCTGTTCCTGGGCTCGGCCGAGACCGTGGGGCTGCAGCAGAGCCTGTTCGTGCCGGTGGACAACAAATGGAAGATCTACCTGCGCAAAAATGATGACGACGGGGCAGACAGCGGATCCCGTCATGCCCTGTTGCCGGCAGCCTCTCTCGAAGGGTTGGCCGACAGGCTGCTGCTGGAGCGCTATACCCCGGCTCGGGCCATCGTCGACAGGGCGGGCGAGGTGCTCCACTTTTCGCAGGCAGCCGCGATCTTTCTCGAACGTCAGCAGGGCGCCTCGCCCCCCCGGATCAGGGCCGAACTCCGCTCTGCCTTGGAACTTGCCGTCGACAACGTTCATCGTGAGGGCAAGGAACAGCGCCTCGCCGATCTGACCATCCTCATCGAGGGTGGCGATCTCCGGCTGGACCTGGTCGCCATGCCCCTGGGAGACGCGGCCGAGTACGGTGAGTTGGCCCTGGTGGTCTTTTTGGTTGCACAGCCAGAAGGGGTGGCCCTGGCTCTGCGTCAGAAGGCCGCGGCAAATGGCGCTGTCTCCGAAGAGCAGGTTCACCGGCTCAAGGATCGGCTGGTGGGTATCAGCGAACGACTGGATCATTGTGTCGAGGATCTGCTCTTTGCCGACGATGACCACGTGGCGACGGGTGAGAAGCTGCAGGTCACCAACGAGGAGCTGAAGGCCGCCAACGAAGAGCTGATGGCGACCAACGAGGAGTTGCGGGCCCTCGAAGAAGATCTCGCCAACGTCAACGACGAGTTGATGGAGAAGATAAAGGAGATCAGCCAGGTCAATAACGATCTCGAGAATCTGTTTGCCAGCTCGGAGATCGCGATCGTCTTTCTCGATTGTTCCCTTTGTCTCAAACGGTTTTCCCCGGCGATGGCCCGGATGTTCGGCCTCCGCTCCGCCGATATCGGTGCCCCGTTTGCTCATCTGGACAAGGTCGTCGACTGGCCGGGCCTGTCGGCGGATATCGCCGGGATGCTCGCCACCGGGACCACGTTGGAGCGGGAGGTGGTCCTCGCCGGGGAGGAACGGAATTTTATCATGCGGGTCCTGCCGTATCGGGGGGAACGCGAGCTGGTCGAAGGGGTGGTCATCACCCTGGTCGATATCACCAAGCGAAAGCGGATGGAGATGACGTTAAAAGAGAGCGAGGACACTCTCCGGCTCTTTATCGAACAGGCCCCGGCGGGGCTGGCGATGTTCGATCGGGACATGCGCTATCTCCAGGTGAGCCGCCGCTGGCTGAAGAGCTATGGCATGGAAGATAGGGATGTCATCGGCGTATCCCACTACGAGATCTTTCCTGAGATTCCCGAGGCATGGAAGGAGGCGCACCGGCGCGGAATGCGGGGCGAGATTCTCCGCCGGGAGGCCGATCCCTTCTTCCGCCAGGATGGCAGCATGCAATGGATCCGCTGGGAGATCAGACCCTGGCAGACCGCCACCGGTCAGATAGGCGGGATCGTTCTGTTTTCCGAGGACATCACCAGCCAGAAAAAGGCTGAAGAAGAGCGGTTGCGCTATGAGCTGTTGTCGGAGCACAGCCGTGATATCATCCTCTTTGTCGAGGTCGAAAATGGTCGCCTGGCCGAGGCCAACGGCGCCGCCTGCACGGCCTATGGCTATAGCCGGGAAGAGCTGTTGACCATGACGATCCATGACCTGCGCGCCAGTAACGGCCAGGGGTTGATCAGGATCCAGATGGAGCGGGCCGAGCAGCAGGGGATCCTCTTTGAGACCTGCCATCAGCGTCGAGACGGGACGATCTTCCCGGTCGAGGTCAACTCCCAGGGCACCGAGATCGGCGGCAAGCGGATGCTGCTCAGTGTCATCCGTGACATCAGTGAGCGGAAAGAGGCGGAAGAAGAACTGCTGCGGGCCTTCGACCTGCAGCGGCTGTCGATGGAGAGCGCCGGGCTGGGGGCCTGGGAGCATGACCTGGTCAACGAGACCTTCACCTGGAGCGACAGGAGCCGCAGACTGTTCGGCCTGCCGCTTGATACCGCCCTTGCCCTTGAAGATATCCTCGAGCGGATCCACGAGGCGGACAGGGAGAACCTCAACCAGATCGTGCAACGGGCCAAAGGCGGGGTCGACAGGGGCCGGTTCAAATGCGAGCACCGGGTGGTCTGGGCCGACGACTCGGAGCACTGGTTGCAATCCCAGGGCCAGGTCTATTTCGAGGAGCAGGAGGGCTCCGGGCGACCGGTTCGTTTTGTCGGGGTGAGCCGGGATATAACCGAGGAGAAGAAGGCCCAGGAGACCTCGGCCCGCCTGGCCGATCTGGTTCATTCTTCCGATGACGCCATTAATTCCAAGGATCTCAACGGGGTGATTCAGAGCTGGAATCTGGCGGCCGAACGGCTGTTTGGCTATCGGGCGAAGGAGATGGTCGGCAACACCAGCGCCTGTCTGTTGCCGGTGGAACTGGCCGATGAAGATGGCCGGATCCGGAAAACCATCATCGGCGGCCAGCGGATCGATCATTATGAAACCGTGCGCCTGGCCAAGGATGGCCGACGGGTGGATGTGTCGCTGACGGTGTCCCCGATCGTCGACAGCCAGGGCCAGACCATCGGCGTGTCCACCATCGCCCGGGATATCACGGAAAAGAAACGGGCGGCCAAGGCCCTCATGGCCAGTGAGGAACGTCTCAGTCTGGCCATGGAGGCCACCAGCGAGGCCCTGTGGGACTGGGACCTGGTCACAGGCCAGATCTACCGGTCGCCGCGATATTACAGCCTCGTCCGCCAGGGCTCTGTCGCCGATAACGGTGATCTCTCCTTTTGCCAGGAGATCGTGCATCCTGAAGATCGCGATCAGGTCATGGCGGCGATCGAGGCCCATATCGGTGGAGAGTCCGACGCCATCGACCTGGAGTACCGGCTGCATCCCGATCTGGGAGCGCCACGCTGGCTGAAGGTCAAGGGCAAGGTGGTCAGCCGCGATGCGCGGGGAGAGCCGGAGCGCATTGTCGGGACATTGGCCGATGTCACCAGGGTCCGGGAACAGGCGCAGGCCCTTCTGGTGAGTGAACAACGCCGCAAACTGGCGCTCGAGGCGGCCCGGGCCGCCACCTGGGAGTGGGATCTGACAACAGGCGCCAACTTCTGGTCCGACGAGATGTGGGCGCTGTTCAATCTGAAGCCGTACAGTGTAGCCCCCTCCTATGACACCTGGGTTGAGACCATGTACCCCGAGGATCGGGAGCAGACCCAGGAAGATCTCCGCCAGGCCGTGGAGCGCCAGGAGCCGTTCCAGATCGAGTGGCGGATTCAGCTTGCCGACGACTCCGTCCGCTGGCTGATGGCCCAGGGACGACCCGCCTTTGACGAGGGGAAGAGCCTGACCCACTATCTGGGCGTGACCATGGACATCACCGAGCGCAAGGAGTACGAGGCCTCGCGCAAGCTTTTGGAAAATCAGCTGCAGCAGGCTCAGAAGCTGGAGGCCATCGGCACGCTTGCCGGTGGTATCGCCCACGACTTCAACAATATCCTCGCCGCCATCATCGGCTACACCGAGATGGCCAAATTCAACAGCACGGTCCGCACCGAGCTCGATCGGGACCTCGGCAAGGTGATGGAGGCGGCCGGGCGGGCCACCGACCTGGTGCGGCAGATTCTTGCTTTCAGTCGTCAGCAACAGGCCGAACAGGTGGCGATCGAACCTATTCTCGTGGTCAGGGAGGCGGTGAAGTTGCTGCGGCCGGCGCTGCCTTCGACCATCACCATCAAGCCGGTCAACACTACCAGCACCCTTGCCATTCTTGCCGATCCCACCAGGATTCATCAGGTGGTGATGAATCTCTGCACCAATGCCTTTCATGCCATGGAGGCGAAGGGCGGCACCTTGGAAATCACCCTGGAGGACTGCGAACTGACGGCCAGGGACCTGCTGCACGAATCGAAGGCGAAGCCGGGCCGTTTCGTCTGTCTGTCGGTTGCCGACACCGGTCCCGGTATCGCCCCGGAGATCATCAACAAGATCTTCGATCCCTATTTCACCACCAAGGAGATCGGGCGGGGCACTGGCCTGGGGCTCTCCATCGTCCACAGTATCGCCGTTGGTGCCGGTGGTTTCGTCCGCTGCGAAAGTGTGCTCGGCCAGGGCGCCACCTTCCATGTCTATCTGCCGGGCACAACCCAGCAGGGCCAACCACTGGCCATCGAGGATGGCGCGGATGTCTCCGGCAGGGAGCGGATACTGCTGATCGATGACGAAAAGATTCTGGTGGAGATGGAAGAGAGCCTGCTTGAGCGGCTCGGCTATCAGGTGACCACCCGGACCAGCAGCGTCGAGGCCCTGCGCCTGTTTAAGGAGGATCCCCAGGCCTTCGACGCGGTGATTACCGACCAGACCATGCCGGGGATGACCGGGGTGGATCTGGCCCGGAAGATGCTGGCTCTTCGTCCGGATATTCCCATCATTCTCTGTACCGGTTTCAGTAACCTGGTCAATGAGCAGCAGGCCCGTCTCTTTGGTATCCGTGGGTTTGCGATGAAGCCGCTCACCAGCAAGAACCTGGCACAACTGCTGCGGGAGGCGCTGGCGGAAGGAAAGCGATGACTCCCGGTACTGCCCATCGATTCATGGCCAAAAGGTTTGTATACTGAGAAAGTATACAAATTATACTCCGTAGTATACAATTTCGTTGACGGAGCCGAAGCGAACCGGTAGTTTCCATCAGAAGATCGTCCAATTAAATGAAAAAAGGAGGCATATCTCATGAAGAAACTGTTTCGCAACATCCTGTTTTCTTTGTCTGTGGTCACCCTGAGTGCCGGTCTGGCGGGAGCTGACACCACCCTCAAGGTCGGCGTGCAGGCACCGATCACCGGCAGTTATGCCAACGAAGGGCAGGGGATCGACAATGGCGTACGGTTACTGGCCGAGCAGCTCAACGGCAAGGGCGGAGTGATGGGCCGGCAGATCGAGGTGATCACCTGTGACGATCAGGGAACCGCCATGGCAGCGGCCATCTGTGCCAAGGACCTGGTCAACAAGGGCGTGTCGATGGTGATCGGCTCCTACACCTCGACCTGCGCCGAAGCCGCCCAGAAGACCTATTTCAATGCCGGGGTCCTGCAGACCTCGGACGGTACCGCCGACAACCTCACCGAAAAAGGCTATTGGACCTTTCTGCGCAACTCCTTTCCCAACAGCGCCGAGGCCGAGTTCGCCGCCAACTACATGGTGAAGGTCAAGCAGTATCAGCGGATCGTGGTTCTCTCCGACTTCTCGACCTATGCCGACGGTCTGGCCAACGCCGCCGAAGCGGCGATCAAGGCGCTGGGCGGCAATGTCGTCTCCCGCGACAAGATCAAGGCCGACTCCCAGAATTTCACCCCGGTTCTGACCAACATCAAGTCGAAGAACCCCGACGCGATCTTCTTTGCCGGCTATTACTCCGACGGCGGCCAACTGCGGTCCCAGCAGGTCGCTCTGGGGATCAAGGCCGATTTCTATGGTGGCGACGCCAATGACAACCCGGATTTCGTCAAGCTGGCCGGGGCGGCGGCGGCAGGTGCCTTTATCATCAATGTGCCTTCTCCGGATGTGCTGCCCTATGACATCGCCAAGACCTTTATCGCCGACTACCAGCAAAAATATGGCGAAATGCCGCCGTCCATCTGGGGGCTGATGAATATCGACGGCATGCGGGCCATTCTTTACGCCATGGAACAGAACCAGGATTTCGATACCAAAAAGGCGGCCGAGTTCCTCCGCAACATGCCTGAGCCGATGCCGGGTATCACCGGGCCGGTGGCCTTCGCCGCTGACGGCAACCGTAAGGGCGGGGCCTATGTGGTCAAGAGGATTCAGGCCGACGGCAGCTACGCCAACGAGTACGTGCAGTAACCAGCAGGGCTGGACCAGGCGGCCTCAGCCACAACGAGCGATGAAACGTGCCGGCACGATAGAGATATCCATGCCGGCGAGTTTCATCTCAACGGGAAAGTAGGGCGCCTTGCCACCTGCCGGGGCAAACGGTGCGGATTCACCCGGAGACGTGTATGGACATCTTTCTGCAACAGCTGGCCAACGGCCTGACTATCGGCAGCATGTTCGCTCTGGTCGCCCTTGGCTACACCATGGTCTACGGCGTCATGAAGTTGATCAACTTCGCCCATGGCGACATGGTGGCGGCCGCAGCCTTTGTCGGTCTGACCATCTACACCCAGGTCATGGGCCAGGCGACCTCTCTGGCGGCCGTTCTCGGCATCTTCCTGCTGACCGCGGTCAGCATGGCCTGTATCGGCGTGATCCTCGAGCGAGTGGCCTACCGGCCGCTGCGGACGGCGCCCCGTCTCTCCGCGGTGGTCTCCGCGCTGGGCGCCAGCATGGTGATCCAGAACGGGATCATGCTGATCTGGGGCCCACGGATGCGGATCTTTCCCGAGCTCGTTCCGTCGATATCCTGGGATCTGGGTGGCGTGGTCATCAACCTGATCCAGGTGCTGATTCTCGCCATCTCCCTCATCCTGATGATCTCCCTGTACCTGTTTGTCGAAAAGACCAGGATGGGCGCGGCGATCCGGGCCAGTTCCATCGACCAGGATGCCGCCCGACTGATGGGCATCAACGTCAACATGGTCATCGCCCTGATCTTTGTCATCGGCTCTTCTCTCGGTGCGGTCGGTGGACTTTTCATCGGTCTCTATTACCGGGGGATCACCTTCAACATGGGCTGGCAGTATGGCCTCTACGCCGTCATCGCGGCGATTCTCGGCGGCATCGGCAATATCCCCGGGGCCATGCTGGGCGGCATGCTCCTCGGGCTGTTCAACGCCTTTATCGCCGGCTACGTTTCCAGTACCTGGGCGGATGCCTTCACCTTCATTCTGCTGATCCTGATCCTCATTGTCCGGCCCACCGGCATTCTCGGTGAGCGGGTTGCGGAGAAAGTCTGATGAAACATCTGGAACGTTACGCCCTGGCGGCGTTTATCCTGGTCATGGCCATCCTGCCGTTTCTGTTGAACGAGCGCTGGCAGGCGGTGGCGATCACCTTTCTCGTCTTTGCCGTCGTCGCCCTGTCCCAGGATATCATTCTTGGCAAGAGCGGGATGTTCAATATGGGGCAGGCCCTGTTTTTCGGCATGGGCGCCTACACCACCGCTATCCTCAACCACCAGTTCGGCTGGCCGATCATCGCCACAATTCCTCTGGCTATCCTGATTCCGGTGTTTTTCGGCATCGTTCTGGCCGGGCCGATCGTCCACCTTCGCGGCGACTATCTCCTGGTGACGACCATCGGTTTCAACATCGTCTTCGTCCAGGTTCTGCAGAACAACCTCGGCGGCCTCACCGGCGGCCCCAACGGGATCTTCGGCCTCGACTCGCTTCGTCTTTTCGGGATGAACCTGTCGAGCCAGGTCGCGGTCTACTATTTCGCCTTTCTCATCCTGCTCGTAACCCTGGCGATCATGAGCAATCTCGAGCACAGCAAGGCGGGACGCGCCCTGAACTACCTGCGGGAAGACCCCCTGGCGGCAGAGAGCATCGGCATCAATACCCGGGTGTACAAGATCTTCGCCTTCGGGCTCGGCGCCGGGATCGCCGGTCTGGCCGGCACGGTCTACGCCACCCAGTATTCGGCGGTCAGCCCGGAGGCCTTCGAGTTCATTCAATCGGTCCTCTTCTTCAGCATCGTTCTGGTCGGCGGTTCCTCGATTCCCGGGGTGCTGCTGGGGGTCTTCGTGATGTTCGTGCTGCCGGAAATTTTCCGCGAATTCGCCACCTGGCGCTATTTCATCTTCGGTTTTGCGATGATCCTGACCATGATCCTCCGACCGCGGGGGATCTGGCCGGCGACCTTTGGCAATATTCCCGCCTTTTTGCAAAAGGAAAAACGTCATGGCGCATAATGACCTGATCCTCAACAACGTCACCAAACGTTTCGGCGGGCTCACTGCGGTCGACGACCTGTCCTTTACCGTCTGGCAGGGGCAGATTTACGGCATCATCGGCCCCAACGGCGCGGGCAAGACCACGGTCTTCAACTGTATCACCGGGATCTACAGGGCTGAAGAGGGCTCTATCAACTGGTGTGGCGAGGAGTTGCGCGGCCTTTCGCCCTACAAGGTCGTCGATCGCGGCATCGTCAGGACCTTCCAGACCATTCGCCTCTTTGGCCAGATGTCGGTGGCTGAAAATATCATGAGCGGTCGCCATATCCGCAGCAGCCAGCGCTGGTGGCATGGGATCGTGCACACCCCTTCTTCCCGGCGCGACGAGTTGAAGAACTGGCACAAGATCGAGTCTCTGCTCGACTTCTTCAATTTGTACGAGGTGGCGGCGCAGCCGGTGGAATCGCTGCCCTACGGTCTGCAGAGAAGGGTGGAGATGGCCCGGGCCATGGCGATCGAGCCGCGCCTGCTGATCCTCGATGAGCCGGCGGCCGGGCTCAACGACAAGGAGACCATCGACCTTCGGGAGACCGTTTTCCGCATTCGCGACAACGGTATCACCATTCTGCTGATTGAACATGATATGGATATGGTCATGGAGGTCACCGACTATCTGACGGTAATCAACTTCGGTCAGAAGATCGCCGAAGGGACGCCGGCCGATATCCAGAAGAATCCGGCGGTGATCGAAGCCTATCTGGGAGGCGATGATGACGAAGAGTGACCATGTCCTGTTCGAAGTGGAAGATCTGCATGTCAGCTATGGCGGCATCGCCGCGATCAAGGGCATCTCGCTCTCTGTACAGAAGGGCGAGATCGTCGCCATTCTCGGGGCCAACGGTGCCGGCAAGACCACCACCATGCGCACGATCAGTCAGCTGCTGAAGGCGGTGTCCGGCTCGATCCGTTTCAAGGGGCAGGAGCTGACCGGGATGGCGGCCCATAAAATCGTCAAACAGGGCATCAGCCATGCGCCGGAAGGGCGCCGGGTCTTTGGCGTCCTCACCGTCGAAGAGAACCTGATGCTCGGGGCCTTCTCGCAAAAGAGCATCGACCGGGACACCCTGGCCTGGGTCTATGAGCTGTTTCCCCGGCTGGCCGAACGCAGTCGTCAGCTTGCCGGCACTCTCTCCGGTGGTGAACAGCAGATGCTGGCCATCGGTCGGGCGCTGATGAGTAAACCGGAGATGCTGCTGCTCGATGAGCCGTCGCTTGGCATCGCCCCCATTCTGGTCAAGGCGATCTTCGCGCAGATCCGCCAGATCTCCCAACAGGGGGTGACGGTGCTGCTGGTCGAACAGAACGCCAAGGCCGCCTTGAAGCTGGCCAATCGCGGCTACGTGCTCGATGTCGGCAGAATCGCCCTGTCCGGCACCTCGGCCGAACTCCTGGCCTCGGAGAAGGTCCAGGAGGCCTATCTGGGCAAGAAAGGATAACGGCTGTCTAGCATAAAGGGCCATATGAGGCCCGGAAACGGTTGTGCGGCCAGGGGCATGGCAGACACCTCTGTGGTCTGGTGCCGTTCCGAAGATATCGGAGAACCCGCTTCCTGACTCTCCTGGGTTCGAGCCAATTTCTTCAAGAGACGCAGGCCCTCGCCCCCCGTTCAGCCCTCACGCCCGTTCTCGGTCACCAGGGTGAAGGGTCGTTTCTCTCTCCATGATTGATGGACTCGTAAAAACTCTCAACGTGTAATCGAGATGGCGAAGTACAAACGTTCGATATGCAAGGTGCAGTGGTGTCGGTCAAGCACAGGCCTGCATGTGGCATGTCGAGCAGTGACTGATTCTGCTGCAACGCAGGCGATCGGACGTTGTACGACGCCATCAAGGGAGACATCTCATGAAAACAGATCGTAACTATTCAGCACCCATTTTACCCACAGCCGAATCCATGAATGCCGGCCATTTGCCTTGGAACAGCAAACGCAGTGCTTCAGTAACCGATACCCCCTGTTTTCTGCAGGTAGTCAGGTAGCTTCGGATGCGACAGAATATTTTGGCCCCTTCCATGGAACGGAAACAACCAGACACCTTCTGCTGAACCTTGATCATGCGGAGATCGTTTTCAGCCTGGTTGTTGGAAAATGGCACGACCTGGT
>JBKEBZ010000089.1:0-6988 GCA_047973425.1 Desulfopila sp. | reverse complement strand
TGGTGCGGAATTTTGTTATGTGCAAGCCAATGAAAAGGGAGGGTTTCGGCGGCGGTAAGAGTAACGATACCCATGCAACCCCTATCATCGATTAACCCGGTGGAGCAATTAAGTTTATTTGACTTTTGGTGCGTTATTTACCCACTCATTGATTTCATCGGTACTGATTAATGCCCCACCAAAGCTAGATGTTTCATTATCATTGACCATTAATATTTTGAGATTTTCTAAATTTAATAGAGGGGAGCGATCGGTTATATCAATATCCTTAACACTCAGCAAATTGAGCTTTTGATGCTCGCTTATGGGGGATAAATCGCTAACATCTGAGCCGTCTAAAATAATTTCTTCTAAATTATTAAGTTTGGCCAAAACGCTAATATCACTTATGGGGGTTAGGGCGATATTGAGGCTGCGTAAATAGGGCATATTGGCTAAAATTTGGATATCCGATATTTTTGTTTCGGCTATATATAGCTCCTCTAAATGAGCAAGATTGGCTAAGGGGGAAATATCCGCAACCGTTGAAACACTTAAATTAAGATATTTTAGTTGGGTGAGTGGAGCTAAAATTTCCGTTTGATAAAAGCCTGTAGTGCTTATCTTTAATTTTTGTAGCTGGGTTAAATAAGTAAGTTCAGCGATATCGCCAATTGCACAAGCATCAAAATATAAATTTTTCAGCATAGGCATTTCCATCAAGGGGTTGAGCTCGCCGATATTCATACCAAAAAATAAAAGCTCCTCAATTTGCTTAAACTCGGCTAAAGGCTCTAAATCATCCAAAGCCGCCCGGTGAAACCATAGCTCGGTTAAGTTGGGTATGGCATGGATAGCCTGCCAATCAATATCTATGGGGTAGATTAAATGTAATCTTTCCAGATTAGGCAATTGCTTTAGCTGGGTGTAATCCGCCATTGTTGCATCTTCAATGGCAACGGATGTGCGATCTTTTTCTACACAGTTTTTTGCTATTATAATACCGTTATCGCATGATGTTGCATGGCTTAATAGGGAGAACGCCAACAGGCTGATAGCAAGTGGGAATAGAAATTTTTTAATCATATATGTTATTTCCAAATATGTTTTCAATCTTTTATCTAATCAAAATAACAAAGATTGTACGAAACATCTAACAGAATTAAAAAAATCTCTAAAGATACTCACTATAAAATAGGCCTATGCTTATTCAAACCTCTTGGATGATACTTCCATTAATCCTGAAACCATTTTCTAGAATATGAAAGGTTATGATATATCATAATCATCATTCATCAAATGCAGCAAGATTAAAACGCTTATAATCCAGTTGGATTTCAAAATCTTGTTGTTGATGAGGCAAATAAATAATTGTTGCTGATTTATCATGATTATAACACCAGCCGAAACCATCTTTTACTAAATCTTCTTCTTCGGGATAAAGTTTCATTATCTTTCCATTGAGTTTAACAGCAATGGCATTTTTATCTTTATTGATGAATTGAAGTTTTATGATGGTATAGCTACTTTGATAATCTCCCTCAAATTCTGCATTAAATATAATAAATCGATCATTCGAATTCAGTGTATAATGGCTATGTAAATATTGTCCGTTTTCATATTCCATTGTATTGCCATCATCTTCATAAAGGCTAAATTTTCCTTGCTTAAAGGGGGAAATGAGAATGGTTTGCTCTTTGGGGTGAAATTGGGCTAAACTTTTTACAGGCTCGGCTGTAGGTAAAATACCACCATCGCGTAAAAACATCGGGATAGAGCCGATATTAACATCAATTTCAATGGTTTGCCCACCTTTATAACGTTGTTGTGTTTGTAAGTCTGTCCAGCTTGTTCCTTTAGGCAAGTAGATAAGCTGAGTTTTTACATTTTTTTCTAAAATATTAGCAACCAATAAATTGGGGCCAAACATAAATTCATCATTATCTTCGTAACATTGTGCATCTTGTGGGAAGTCATAAAAAGTGGGGCGCATTATTGGCTCGCCTGTATGGGTAGAATGTTCTAAAACCGAATACATATAGGGCATTAATCGATGACGCAACTGAAGGGCTTTTTGAATATAAGGAATAGCTTCTTTATAAATCCAAGGCTCTGTTGTTGTGTTATCGTTATTGGCCGAGTTAATCATCATACGTGGCATAAAAGCACCATGTTGAAACCACCGAATAAGTAATTCTTGTTCGGGGCGTGGTCCACAAATAGCAGCGACATCGCTACCATAGTTGGCATTGCCCGAAAGCCCCATATTAAGCATTGTTTTCAAATTATATTTAAGGCTTTTCCAGCTGGTATAATTATCGCCGGACCATGTTTGGGCATAACGCTGAATACCAGCAAACCCTGAGCGACTAACAACATAGGGGCGTATATCGGGTTTATATTGGCGTAAGGCATCAAAAGAAGTTTTGGACATTAAATTGGCTTGCATCGCTTTTATCTCGCCGGCTGGGCGCATAAGGCCATCGGCATTGCAAATAGCAAGCTCATCATTGACTTCACATTCGTTATTATCGTTCCAAATGGCGCGTACGCCTTTATCTAATAACTCTTCTTTCATATGTTTTGTCCAAATTTCACGCCCTTTGGGGTTAGAAAAATCGACATAAGAGCCCCAGCCACCCCACCAAGCATCAATATTTGGTTTTTTCTCATCTTTTTGTGACATAATAAAAGCTTGTGCGTTGGCATATTCATCATAATGGGGATGACCTAATAATATACCGGGTTTTATATTGGGGATTACCGGAATATCATAGGATTCCATTTGGGCAAAGTAAGCATTAGGGTTGGGGAATTTTTTTTGGTTCCATGTAAATACATAGCGCAAATTATGTTCTTGTGCTGTATAGCCCGATGCCATCATAAAGCCGCTTATCAGTAGTGCATGCTTAAAATTTTCCTGAACATATTGGTCGATGGATTGATCACAATTTTCTTCAGCCTCGCAATAAAGGAACGAACAGCCATGATAACCCAAACCATAGGTAGGGCATAAATAAGTGCGGCCTGTTAAAGCGGTATAATGCTCTAAAATTTGTGCAATATCTGGGCCATGAATAAAAAAGATATCAAAATCGCCACCATCGGCAGTATAACGATTATAGGGTGGCCAATATCCACTGATTTGCCCCCCCATATTAAAGCTACAATCCCAGCTATTATGATAAAAAAGACCAATGGATTTTTGGGTGCTGACTTCATCATTTATAAACTTATTTACCCGAATATAAAAGGGGATATGCTTATAAAGTGATGTTGTATATTCGGGGTCGTAACCAACGGAATCACGCTGGGTAAGCTGCATAAGATGGCCGGCTTTATCTAGTTCTCCTGTGGTTTCACCAAAACCAAAATATGAATCATTTTCAAAGCGCCGTGACTCGTGAATCACTCGCCCTAAATGGTCTTTGCGGAAGTTCCGATAAGGTTGGTCACTATAAAGAAGATTGTTATTTTGGTCATATATTTTTATATAAAATGGATTATGATAAACTTGTACGGATAAGTTTTTTGTATCTAGGGTAGTTACATTATCCCCTTCTTTTATTATGGGCAAAATACCTTTAATATGTGAGCGTTCATCAGTAAGGAGTTTATCATAGGCATCGTCCCACATTGTTTGCAATAGAGTATAAGATGCTTCTTCAAACTCTCCGCTAAATGATCCCCGTAGGCGGATAACATCATCATTGAGAAAATAAAGCCGAAAGGGTAAGTCATCGGTTTGAATTTCTATATAGTTTTTATGAAGTTTAAGGGATTGAAGTGTATTTTTTTGCATGGCGGTAACCTTTTATTTCAAAATAATTATGATCCTAAAAGTGACGGAATAAATAAACTTAATGACGGAATGAATGTAATAAGAAGTAAGACGATAATTGTTGATGCAAACATGGGTAACAAATAAGGTATAACTTTTTCTACCTTAGTATTGGCAATGGAGCTGCCTAAAAATAATACTGTTCCCACGGGTGGAGTGGTTGAACCGATAGCCATATTGGCAATCATCATAACACCAAAATGTACGGGGTCCATACCGAGCTGGTTAACACAAATAGGCATAAGAATAGGTGTAAAAATAAGTACTGCCGGTGTAATATCCATAAATGTACCAATAATTAGTAAAAGTACATTAATGATAAGAAGTAATATTATTTTATTATCCGAGATCATTAAAAGAATATCAGCGATAGCTGCCGGAATTTTTGTACTCACCATTACATAAGACATAACCCCCGATGCAGCAATAAGGAATAAAATCACGCCGCTCATAAGAGCTGTATCAATTAGAATTTTAAAGAATTTTTCTAAATTCATACTCTTATAGACAATTGTGAGTGCTAAGCTATATAAAACAGCAATACCTGCGCCTTCGGTTGCCGTAAATATTCCGCCTACAATGCCACCAATAATGATGACAATAAGCATTAATGAAGGTAATGCATCCAAAAAACTTGTAAAAATAAGTGATAAATGGGGGCGTTCTCCAGCTGATGCCAAATTTAGGCGTTTTCCAATGAAAAAAGTAACAAACATAAGGCCTAACCCCCACATAATACCTGGTATCCAACCGGCTAAAAATAAATCTGCAACCGATGCCGCCCCACCACTAACCAGTGAGAATAAAATAAACAATCCACTGGGCGGAATCAATATTCCTGTGGGTGCCGAGGCAATATTGACGGCAGCAGAAAAGCCGGGTTCATATTTATTTTCTTTCATCATTGGTGCCATAGTCCCACCGATTGCCGAACAACATGCAAGGGCAGAGCCAGATAATGTACCAAATAACATATTGGCAATGATATTTGCATGGGCGAGCGATGCGGGTAAGCGACCACCTAATAAAAGTGCTAAATTAATAAGCTTTCGGGCAATACCGCCTTGGTTCATAATATTTCCGGCAAGCATAAATAGAGATATGGCCAAAAGGGCAAAGCTATCAACATTATTAAATATTTTTTGGGGCGTAATATAATATACGGTATCAAAACCCAATGTTGCTAAGCCCGTAATTAAAGAGGCAAATAAAATAGAAACAGAGATAGGTAAGCCAACAGCAATAAATAAAAAAAGTGTTGGAAATAATATTAATGTTGCTAAAAGTGCAATATCCATGGAAAAAATCCTTTATTTATTTTATCTGGCATCGTAAATATGAGTCGGATTAGTTTTGTATATATGGCGCAAATCAAACCAGTCTAAAATCTTAAAAATACAAATTAACACCCCCATAATAGGGAGTATTAAAAATACGTAACCTTTAGAAAAACCTAAGCTATTTGTGCTTTCATACCATGAAAATATTGCTAAATTATAACCACCTTTAATAAGAAAAATGGCACAGAATGCACAAATTAAAATAGTAAAGAGGAGATCGAGCATAAGGTATGTAAAAGGGTTAAGTTTATCTTTAAAAATAGTCAGCGAAATATGTTTTTCATGTATCCCAAATGCCAAGGATGCAGCAAATCCCATCATCCAAATCATTAAGTAACGTACGGCTTCGTCTGTAAAACGACTGGGATCACCTAATATATATCGAGAAATAACCTGCCAAAGCACTAATAAAAAAACGCTAAACAAACAAAAGGCGATCAAAATTTTGATTATATTTTCAAGTATATGGCGATACTTCATAAAAGTTACTCCTATAAAGGTAAGCAGAGTGCATGCATTGTTATGGGCATGCGCTCTACTTTAAAAAAATCACAAACAATTATTGTTGTGCAGCTTGAAAAGCCTCAAGATAAGGTGCAATATCTTTATCTTTCATCGCTTTGTCATATAAAGGTTTTACTTTTTCTTTAAATGGTGCGGGGTCAACTTCTATAATCTCTACCCCCATTTTTTCTTTTACTGAATTTTCGGCGGCTTCTGTGGCTGCAATGAAAAGTTCATTGGCGCGGTCTGAGTAATTTTGCGCTTCTTCTTCAAGTATTGCTTGTTGCTCGGGTGTTAGTTTTTTCCATGTTTTTGTGCCAATAACTAACAGATCCGGAACCATTAAATGGCGGTCATAAGAGTAAAATTTGGCAACTTCGCCATGTTTAACTTCTTCTAATGCCGATATCGAACCCTCTGCACCATCAATAATACCTTGTTGCATGGCGGTATAAACCTCGCTTAAAGGAAGTGGTGTTGGTGCCCCACCTAAAGCTTCGACAGTTTGAACAAAAGAAGGGCTGTTGGGGACACGAATTTTTAAACCCGCCAAATCTTCGGGCTTATGGATAGGCTTATCTTTTGTATAAAAGCTTCGGGCACCATTGGTGTTCCATGTTAGCGTTTTAAACCCTTTTTTCTCTGAATTTTCAAAAAGTTTTTTTGCATCTTCGGTATTCAGTGCCGTTTTCATACCATCAAAGTCTTTAAATAAAAATGGCATAGAAAATACTTTATAAGATGGGTCAAATTTTTCTAATGTTCCGGGGAAGGCGCGAACCATATCCACAACCCCAGCACGCATTTGGTTAACTGTATCGGTTTCATCACCCAATACGCCATCAGAAAAAATTTCTAATTCGACTTCTCCATTTGTTCGTTCTTTCACACGATCAGCCATTTCGTTTAATGCGGTTACTGTGGCATGTCCTGTAACATGATTATCGGCAACTTTTAATGTGAGTGCCGAGGCTTGAAGAGCCATAATTGCCAAACTACCGGCAACGGTTACTAATAATTTTTTTTGTAATATCATTGTTTTTCTCCTTTGAGTGAAATTATTTTTCAAGTGCATAAATCACACCTCTGAGCTCGGCGAGTGCCTTAAAGCGCCCAAGGAGTGAATATCCGGGATAATAATGGTTTCGGGCGAGATTCTTATCGGTAAGCATTAAGTTACCATGATCCGGCCGAAAGGTTATCGGTTGGTGCTCCCCTGTTTGTTGGAGACGTTTATTTTCTTCATTCAGTAAAATTTGGATAATTTGCCCAATATCTTGATCGCCCTTTAAATGGGGGGCTTCCACAAAGTAATCCCCTTTAT
>JBKEBZ010000061.1:0-86268 GCA_047973425.1 Desulfopila sp. | reverse complement strand
CGTAATCCGTTCATAAACGTAAATATCGCCATTCGGACGCCTTTCGCGCCTCTCTCCGATGTGAGTTTTTCCGGTTATTGGTTTGGCCATGTAGAAATTCCTCCTTTAAGTGTGCGTATAGCTATAATACGTGCACTTTAAAAATCAAGAAAAAAGCACGGCTTTTCAACGAAACCGTGCTTACGGAATGGCGATATTGGATTAAAGTGTACGCTTTACCCGATTTTCAGGATACTCACCAGCAGAGCTGGAGCAGATAGCCTCAGTCACAACAAAAGTTGCAACTCCTCGCCACGGCAACAGAACGCTCCGCACTGATAAGTTTCACATAAAAAACAAACACATGCCCACAGTGTTCATGACAACTTCGGGCCAGCGACAGCAGAAGAGGGAGGGTAAACCAACCGACCCGCTATCATCATATCATCCCCCAGGCGGGTATAGCTGATATCGGCAAGGGTCGCCGCCTCCTCTCGATTTGCCGCACAAACTCCAGAAATCAGGGAGATGCCACCATCACCGGCGAATACCGGAGCAAGAAAGAGGCTGGCCCAGTCATAGAAGCGTTCCCGGAGTATGCGACCATGCAGAACAGCGCCTCCCTCGACCAACACCGACAGCACCCCCTGCTCTGCCAGCATCCTGAATACCTGATCGAGCACCAGACCATTTTCGGTTCTTTCCACCGGAAAGACCCTGGCGCCACCTTCTTCCAGCCAATCCCGCTTGCTCTTTGGCACCCTGTCGTGACAAAAAATCCAGGCCGGAGCTGTCGAATCCACACTCAGCAGCCTGGCCGTCGAAGGCAGGAGCAGTTCACTGTCGAGCACCACCCGGATCGGATCTCGTCCCCGGCCCTCCTTCAATCTGGTAGTCAACGACGGATCGTCAATCATCGCCGTTCGGCTGCCGATCATGATAGCATCATGGCGGTCTCGCAACCGATGAACCATCTCCGCCGACTGCGCTCCGGTAAGCCAACCACCTTGGCCATGACGGTAGTTGAGTTTCCCATCCAGGGATATCCCGGCCTTCATCACCACCCAGGGCAGACCGGTGCGGATATATTTGCAGAAGGGCTGGTTGAGCTCCCGACATTCCTCTTCCAAAACTCCGCAGATCACCTCGATGTTTTTCTGACGGAGATACGTGACGCCCGTGCCATCGACCAGTGGGTTCGGATCCCGCATCCCGACAACGACCCTGGCAATCCCGGCCTTGGCGACTGCATGACTGCAGGGAGGTGTTCTGCCAGTATGGTTGCACGGCTCGAGCGTGACATACATGGTCGCGCCGACCGCAGCCTCTCCCGCCTGCCGCAGGGCATGAATCTCAGCGTGGGGGGTGCCGGCCTTTTTATGATACCCCTCACCGATCACCTTGCCGTCTCTGACGATCACCGCGCCAACACAGGGGTTAGGCGAGGTTCTGCCCAGGCCCTTGCTGGCCAGGCCCAGGGCACGCCGCATATAGTGTCGATCCTGTTCAGAGCTCATCATCCCGCCGCGAGTCAAGCAGGAGTTTCAGTTCGCTCATGAATTCATTGACGTCCTTGAATTGACGATAAACCGAAGCGAACCTGACGTATGCAACTTCGTCGAGTTTGGAGAGATCCTCCATCACCCACTCTCCTATCACCTGGGACAAGACCTCCTTGGAACCAAGATCCTGTAGACGATGCTCGATCTCGTCGACAAACTCATCGATACGGTCCCGGCTGATCGGTCGTTTTTGACAGGCCTTTTCCAGGCCGGCGGCAATCTTGTGACGGTCCCAGGCCTCTCGTCGACCATCTTTTTTCACCAGCATCGGCATCATCACCTCCAGGCGCTCATAGGTGGTGAATCGCTGGTCACAGGCCAGACAGGAACGTCTTCTCCTGGTGATGGTGCAGTCCTTGTTGAGCCGTGAATCTATGACCTTGTTGTCCAGATGACCGCAATAGGGGCATTTCATGTATTTCTCTCCTTCCTTTTGCAACAATGCCGAAACACTCCACGGCGAGATGATGTTTATCGCTTACGTTTAATCAAAATGACCGTTTATCTAACCAGCATGGCTGGACCAGATAGCCTCAGCCACAACCAACCATGAAACTCTTCGGCGCGGTGACAAAAATCTCCGGGCTGATGAGTTTCATAGAAACCAGCAGGCTGGACCAGGCAACCCCAGCCACAACAAACCATGAAACTCCTCGGTGCGGCAACAGAGCTTTTCACACTGGCGATTTTCGGATAAAAACTCGTCCGTATCTATTGACTGAGGCTACCCGGAGTCTCGCTGCGCTCGCTTGCCTGGTCGAGCCATGCTAAAAGCGACAATCCATCCTCATGGTTCTGCATACCGCATACATCACAAATGAACAAGGATGCACCCAAAAAAGAAGCTCCGGCAAAAACGAGTAACCGTTCAGCGGTATGCACAAAAAAAGAGAACTACCCCGGGCCTGTAACCATTTTACCTCATCTGGTACACCGGGTTCGCTCAAGCAGGGTTCGTAGCTCGAGTTGGCTATGCGATGAGATCTGACCGGGAGAAAATGGGGGTGTTGCTGAGCGGTTACAAAAACGAAAGCCGCTCAGGCACATGGTGCTCAAGCGGCTACTGGTCCTGGCGGTTAGCAACGCACAGTCGCAACAACATAACCGTTGCCCAGCATCCCAATTCCAGCCAATCAAACGGTCTCACCGAGCCAACTCGAGAGAAACGATCTGCTGAAACGAAGATGAAACACTGTGGAACGGTTACAGTTCGGAGTTTACTCACCGTGGAACACGACATGATGCACGCTTACGCAACACCTATGTTATCTTCCTGCTGTATTTATCAACCCGTAGCTGATGCCGACCACCCTCAAACTCGGATTCCAGCCAGACGCGGACAATCTCCTCGGCAACGCCAGGACCGGTAACCCGGGCCCCGAGACAGAGGACATTGGCATCGTTGTGTTGCCGACTCAGACGGGCCGTGAATGCATCATGGCAGAGCGCGGCCCGTATTTCTGGCTGTCGGTTCGCGGCAAGAGACATTCCTATACCGGTCCCGCAGATAAGGACCCCCAGTTGACATGTTCGGGAAAGGATCAGTTGACAGAGTGATGCGGCAAAATCGGGATAATCCACCGAAGCGGATGAGTGACAGCCGACATCGACCACCTCATGACCTAAACGCTCCAGAAGCTCCCTGAGATTCACCTTCATCTCATAGCCGCCATGATCGGCGCCTATCGCTATCTTCCTGGTCACTTGTCTGTTGTCCACATCAGGCCTCAAATCGTTTCATCGCCACAACGGCATTGGTCCCCCCAAAGCCAAAGGAGTTGGACAGAGCCCCACGAATCTTCATCCTCCTGGCGGTATTGGGCACATAATCCAAATCGCACTCTTCACTCGCCTCAACCAGGTTGGCCGTCGGCGGGGCGATCTGGTGATGTACCGACAGAGCGGTAAACGCCGATTCAACCCCACCTGCCGCGCCCAGCATATGGCCGGTCACCGATTTGGTGGAACTTATCGCCAACTTATAGGCATGTTCGCCAAAAACCGTTTTCAGCGCTACCGTCTCACAACGGTCGTTCAGCGGAGTCGAGGTGCCGTGGGCGTTCACATAATCAAATTCCTCTACCGCCAGCCCCGAATCATCAACCGCCATCTGCATGGCCCGGACCGCCCCCTCACCATCTTCGGGTGGAGCGGCGATATGGTAGGCGTCGCTGCTCAGGCCGTAACCGACAATTTCCGCATAGATCTTTGCGCCCCGAGTCAGAGCATGCTCGAGTTCCTCGACAACCAGCATCCCGGAACCCTCACCCATGATAAAGCCATCACGATCCTTGTCAAACGGTCGCGAGGCATGCTGCGGATCGTCGTTTCTGGTAGACAAGGCCTTCATCGCACTGAAACCACCGATTCCAAGCGGACAGATGACCGCCTCGGTGCCACCGGTGACAATGACGTCACTCACGCCATACTTGATATGACGATAGGCCTCCCCGACTGCATGGGTCCCGGCCGCACAGGCGGTGGATAAGGCGAGATTCGGTCCTTTGGAACCGATCTCCATGGAGATATGCCCAGCCGGCATGTTGGGAATCACCATGGGAATGAAGAACGGGGTAATTTTTCTACTCCCCCGTTCGAGTAGCACCTGATGATATTTTTCGATAACCGGTAACCCGCCCATACCACAGCCGGTAATGACACCGACCCGCGCACAGTTTTGCTCGTTGACTGTCACACCGCTGTCTTTCATCGCCAGAATCGCCGCCGCGACCCCAAATTGGACATACAGGTCGAGATGTTTCGCCTTTTTCGACTCAAAAAACAGTTCGGGCTGGAAATCCTTCACCTCTGCGGCAATGGTTACGGGATAATTACTCGCATCGAAGCGGCTTATGGTTGCTATACCACTCACGCCGTCGACAATATTCTTCCAGGTCTTTTCCGTTCCCGTTCCCAGTGGCGTAACCAAGCCGATACCGGTGACGACTACTCTGCGAATCACGTTGTACACTCCTTTCCTTGTTCCTGGGGGCTGCGTGGGTCGCTCTATCCAGCAAGCAAATTACCAGATATTATCACAAACATCATCCTACCGTTTTACTGGAGTACCCAACTACTTGAGCTTCTTGACGTAATCGATAGCGTCCTGAACGGTACTGATCTTCTCGGCATCTTCATCGGGAATCTCTACGTCAAAGCCCTCTTCCATGGCCATGATCAGTTCGACCAGATCCAGGGAGTCTGCCCCGAGGTCATCGACGAAAGAGGCGTTGGGAACGACCTTGTCTTTTTCAACACTGAGCTGCTCTACTATTATATCAATCATTTCCTGTTCAATAGCCATTACAAATCTCCCTAGATGTTATTGTTCATCGACTGAACTGGGTCAAACCACATTCTCAATGGCGACAACCGGCCCCGGTCGGCCGCGATTGAGGCGCAAAATACTACCACAGAAATCTTGTCAAAACCACTCTTCGCACCAAACACCCTGGCTTTTTGGTCAAAATGCCACGAACCAGCATGACTGAACCCAAACGCCTCAGCCGCAACGGACCACGAAACTTCAGGCCCTGCAAGAGTGCTCTCCACATTGACGAGTGCATCATTATACAAAACAGCCCTTGTCCGCCAGCAATGCCCTGTGCGCCTCGACGGGTCGTTGAACCAGGGGCCGTACCGGCACTACCACCACTACATATACATGCCACCGTTGACATGCAGGGTCTGTCCGGTCAGATAGCGGCCATCGTCAGAGACCAGGTAGGCCACCGCACCTGCCACATCTTCCGGAGTTCCCAGCGATGCCATGGGAATTTCACTCTTGATCTTGGCCTGGGCCTCTGCACTCATCGCCTCCGTCATCTCGGTCACGATATAGCCGGGAGCAACGGCATTGACGGTAATATTGCGAGAGGCGACCTCACGGGCCATGGATTTGGTCAAACCGCTGATTCCGGCCTTGGCCGCGGCATAGTTCACCTGTCCGGCATTTCCGGAGAAACCGACAACCGAAGAGATATTCACCACCCTTCCCCACTTCTTTTTCATCATCGGCTTCAGCGCCGCTTTGACGCAGAGGAAAGCGCCCTTGAGGTTGGTGGTCAGCACCTCATCCCAATCACTGTCCTTCATTCTGGCCAGTAAGCCATCCCGGGTTATTCCGGCATTGTTGACCAGGATATCGATGGAACCGGCTTCGGCGACAATCTGCTTGAACGCCGTCTGCACCTGCTCAGCATCGGCAACGTCGAATTGGACCAGAGCACCCCTGCCACCCGCCTCCTCGATCAGCTTCATCGTGGTCTCGGCTGCGTCCGGGCGACTGACATAGTTGATGTACACCATGGCTCCCATGCTCGCGAGCCGAATACTGATCGCCCTGCCAATGCCACGACTGCCGCCGGTGACTATCGCAATTTTGCCACGTAGCATCATGCACCTCGTTTCTCTTCTATTTTTTCTACAAGCTTTGGAATGATTTCGAAAAGATCCCCCAACAGCCCAAAGTCAGCAACGTTGAAAATAGGAGCATTGGGGTCACGGTTGATGGCAACGATGGTTTCCGAAGACTGCATCCCGGCTACATGTTGAATCGCTCCGGAAATACCGCAGGCGATATAGAGCTTCGGAGCAACGGTCTTACCGGTCTGCCCCACCTGGTGCGGATAGCCGATCCAGCCAGCGTCGACGACCGCCCGAGAGGCAGAGACATTGCCGCCCAGTGCTTCGGCCAGCTGCCGGATCAAGGCGAATCCCTTGTCGCTTTCCAGACCGCGACCACCGGAAACGAGGACTTCGGATTCCTGGATATTGACGTTGGACTCGGTGGCGACGACGGTCTCCAGGACCTGGATACGACTGGCAATCTGCGTCGCTGACGGGGTGAAATCAACGACCTCACCACTGCGACCTGCATCGAAAGGCAATGATTTCATCACCTTCGGACGAACCGTCGCCATCTGCGGCCGATGTGCCGGACAGACGATGGTCGCCATGATGTTGCCACCGAAAGCCGGCCGGGTCTGCAACAGCTGACCATCCTCCTGGCGGATCTCCAGCCTGGTGCAGTCGGCCGTAAGCCCTGCATTCAACTCCGTGGCGACAGCGGGAATAAATGACCGACCGATAGCCGTGGCTCCCGCCAACACGATCTCCGGCTGAAATCTCTTGATGATGCCAGTCAAGACGCCCGAGTAACTCTCCTCAGAAAAAGCTGCCAGCTCGGGCAGATCGACCCGAATCACCCGATCGGCGCCATGAGCGATTAACTGTTCGGCCGTCTCACCGGTCTGATGCCCCAGCAGCACTGCCGTCAGCTTTACTCCCCGGGCATCGGCCAGCTTCCTGCCTATGCCGAGAAGCTCCAGAGATACCCCGGCCAGCGAGCCCCGTCTGTATTCACAATAGACCAAGACCCCCTGCCAGTCAGCCAGCGTTACGGTATTGGCCTTCTCAGCCGTTTCGATGGAGAGTGCCCCAACCTCACAATTCTCGACACAGGCGCCACAGAGTGTGCAGCCATCCCCGATCCGCGGCAACCCATCAGCCATCTCGATGACGCCAAACGGGCAATTGGCTTCACAGATACCGCAGCCGATGCAGATTTCTTCATTGAGTTTCAACATGTCCTGACGCTCCTGGGCAGGCTTAAAGATAGGGGGTGAGTTTCACAACGAGTTGGTCGATCTGTTCATCGATCGTTCCGGTCAGAACCGAGCGCTCTCCCCGGGCCTCTGGCGGAAAGACCCGGGCGACCTGGGTCGGTGAGCCCGGCAGACCGATACAACTCGGATTCGCCTCCACCGCCGCCGCGTCCAGGACCTTGATCGTCGCTTTTTTCGCCCTCATCTTACCCTTTAACGACGGAACCCGCGGCTCGTTGATATCCTTCACCACCGTGAGCAGCGCCGGTAACGGGGCCTTGACCACATCATAGCCGTCATCCATCATCCGCTCGACGACGATGGCGGTATCACTGCAGCTACGCACCTTCTGGACACAGGTAATAAACGGCATGTCAAGCCGCCGCGCCAACCCCGGGCCAACCTGGGCGGTATCACCGTCGATCGCCTGTTTACCGCAGACAATGAGGTCTCCCCCCCCCAGAGAACGAACGGTCCGCTCCAGGGTATAGGCTGTGGCCCAGGTATCCGCACCCGCAAAGGCTCTGTCAGAGATCAAAACACCCGCATCGGCTCCGCAGGCGATAGCCAGCCGCAGCATCGCCTCGGCCTGCGGCGGTCCCATGGTGATGGCAACCACCTCGCCCCCGTGCGCCTCCTTCAGTCTGACCGCCTCTTCGAGGGCATGTTGGTCATACGGATTCATAATCGACTCGACACCCTCGCGGTTGAGGGTATTGGTCACAGGGTCGAGTCGGACATCCTTGGCATCCGGCACCTGCTTGACACACACAAAAATTTTCATGAAACTACCTGATCACTCTATAAAAACGAGAAGATGCACCTGCCGCGAAAACACCGATCAGCGACTGCGGTGATCTCTACTTGGCGTATTCCTTGTTCAGTTCCTGACCGATCACGTTCCTCTGGATCTGATTGGTCCCCTCGTAAATCTGCAGGATCTTGGCGTCACGCATCATCTTCTCCACCGGATATTCACACATGAACCCGTAGCCACCCAGCACCTGCAGGGCATCGGTGGTCACCTTCATCGCCGAGTCCGTGGCAAAGACCTTGCACATGGAAGACACTTTCGACATGTCTTTGGGATGGGCGTCGATATGTCGCGCGGCCTGGTACACCAGGGCGCGGGAGGCCTCGACGGCAATCGCCATATCGGCGAGCATATGCTGAACCGCCTGAAAGGCGATGATCGGCTTGCCGAACTGGACCCGCTGTTTGGCATAGCTGGCCGCAATATCGAGGGCTCCCTGGGCCAACCCCACACCAAGGGCGGCGATACCGGGGCGGGACGAATCGAGGGTCTTCATCACGGTGATAAACCCCGTTCCCTGCCGGCCGATCAGACGATTTTTGGGAATACGGCAGTCTTTGAAGATCAGCTCGGTGGTCGATGAGGCGCGAATGCCCATTTTCTTTTCCTTCGGCCCGCAGGAGAAACCGGGATCACCCGCCTCCACCACGAACATCGAGGCACCACGCGGTCCCTTGCTGCGGTCGGTGATGGCGACGACCGTATAAATCTGGGCCTCGCCCCCATTGGTAATCCACTGCTTGGTGCCGTTGAGTACCCATTCATCACCATCGAGCACCGCGCTGGTCTGGATACCGGAGGCATCGGAACCGGCGTTTGCTTCGGTGAGGCCGAAGGCGGCAAATTTTTCGCCGGAGGCGACCTGGGGGAGGTATTTCTCCTTCATCTCCTGGGAACCGGAGATGAGGATCGGGAAGATGCCCAGTGTACTGGCAGCAAAAGCGGTGCCAATGCCGACACAGCCTCTGCCGATCTGTTCGAGGGCAAGAACGATGTCAAGGCAGCCACCACCAAAACCGCCAAAATCTTCCGGGATCGGCAGAGCAAAGAGATCGGCTTTCGCCATATCGTTGAGTATCGCTCTTGGAAACTCATGCTTTTCATCAAGCTCCGCCCGGTGCGGAACAATGCGCTCTTCCGTGATCTGTCGAGCGGTATCGACAATCATCTGCTGCTCTTCAGTCAAAAAATAATCCATTGTTTACTCCTCCCTACCACTTGAGCAGTCCCGCGCCCCAGGTGCAACCACCACCAAAAGAGCAGAACAATAGTAAATCTCCTGGCTTGATACGATTACCGCGACACGCCTCATCCAGGGCGATGGGAATCGACGCAGCCGAGGTATTACCATATTTGGACACGTTAATAAATATCTTATCTTCCGGTAACTGCAGACGTTCTTTGAATTTATTGATAATGCGGCTGTTTGCCTGATGGGGGATGACCAGATCGATTTCATCGATGGCGATCTTCTCCCTCTCCAGCAGGCAGCGCACGGCATCTTCCTGCGCTTTCACCGCATATCTGAACACTTCGCGCCCCTCCATGACAATGTGGGCCTCACCATTGCCCGGCAGCTGCAGATCAGCATTGAGGCTTTTAGGGGCGCTCATATGCAACAGCCCCCACAACGAACCGTCTGAGCGAAGAAACGAACCGATAAATCCAGGATTGTGGTCGTCATGGCCGAAAACCGCCGCTCCAGCACCATCACCAAAGATGATGCAGGTTCCGCGATCCCGCCAATTGATTCGGGTCGACATGGTCTCTGCCCCGATGACAAGGATCTTTTTGTCCGGATCGGCTCGCAGATATTTATCCGCCACATCCATTCCATACAGAAAACCGGAGCAGGCGGCATTGAGATCCCAGGCAAAGGCGTTGACCGCGCCCAGTTCCTTCTGTACGAAACAGGCGGTAGACGGCATCAACATATGCGGGGTAATGGTGCCAACCACGATCAGATCGAGCTCTGCGGGCTCGATCTTCGCCATTTCCAGAGCGTTGCGAGCGGCCTCGGTCGCAAGTCTGTAGGTGTATTCGTCGCCGCTGGCTATGCGCCGACTCTCTATACCGGTACGATTACGGATCCACTCGTCACTGGTATCGACAATTTTTTCAAGTTCGCTGTTGGTGAGCACCTTTTGCGGCAGACACGATCCGGTTCCGAGGACTACTGTTCCCATCACTCCTCCACTTGTGCAACAGCCGCCTCAGCCGCTATTCTATTCTGAATCTCCCGATTCACGTTTTTCTGCACCATTCGCTCTGCCTCTAAAATGGCGTTCTTGATGGTGATGGCGTTGGATTTGCCGTGACAGACAATACCAGTGCCATCGACGCCGAGCAACGGTGCGCCACCGTACTCCGAATAGTCGACTCGCCGTTTGAACGCTCGAAATGCAGGCTTGGCCAACAGGTACCCCAGTTTGTACCTCCAGGATTTGACAATCTCATCCCCGAGCATCCGCATCGCCGCATCCACCAACCCCTCGCTGATCTTCAGACAGATGTTGCCGACAAAGCCGTCACAGACAATGACATCGACATCGCCCCGGTAGACATCCCGCCCTTCGACGTTACCGATAAAGTTGAGGGAACTCTCTTCCAGCAGGTCATAGGTCTCTTTGACCAGGCTATTGCCCTTGCCGGACTCTTCACCTATGGTCAACAGGCCGACACGCGGGGTCCTGGTGCCGTGCAGCCGCGCAAAGGCCGAGGCCATCACCCCGAACTGCAGCAGGTGCTGGGGACGGCATTCGACGTTTGCGCCGATATCCATGATCACCACTGGTTTCTTCAGAGTGGGGAAAAATGACGCTATGCCGGGTCGAGAAACACCTTTGATCCGCCCGACCTTGCGTACCGCCGCCGCCAAGGTCGCTCCGGAGTTACCGGCGCTGACGACTGCGTCCGCTCCACCGGCGGCGACAAGACCGAAGGCCACCATGATGGAAGAGTCTTTTTTCCGGCGAATGGCATCGACGGGATTGTCCCTCATCTCGACGACCTGAGAGGAATGAACAATTTGAATTCGCGAAACAGTGGGGAAATCGGGAGCGGCGGTCTTGATATGTGATTGCAGAAGAGCTTCGTCCCCCACCAGGCTGACACGTATGTTGTCAGCCTGCTGAGTGGCTAACAATGCCCCGGCAATCAGCTCCTCCGGCCCATGGTCTCCGCCCATGGCGTCCAGGGCAATATGCACGGCGATACTCCTACTCTACTTCGGTATCGAAACTGAATACTGTTCTTCCTTTGTATTTGCCACAGGCCGCACACAGACGGTGTGGCTGTTTCGGTTCTCCGCATTCAGCGCAGAGAGAAACACCGGGCGCCTTCAAGGCATCGTGTGAACGACGTAAACGGGTTCTGGAACGGGAATGTCTTCTTTTCGGCAGAGCCATGATGTCCTCCAATTGATATAACGCTACCGATCACGTCGGCTGCTTCATATTTTTCTTTAGTTGTTCCAACACCTTAAACGGAGAATCGGTGTCAGGATCTCCGCAGGTGCAATCATTTTGGTCATATGAGCCACCACATCGGGGGCACAAACCCCGGCAGTCGACCCTGCAGAGCGGCTTGGCCGGGAGAGCAAGACGTATCTGTTCACACAAAATGTCGCCAATCTCTATGCAAGGCTCCCGCAGATACAGGGTATCGCACTCTTCGTCATTACATTCTTTTTCCGGCAACGGCGATATCTCTTCCTCTTGCGTGGTTAGCCGGTAGAAAAACGCCTCATCGACACCACAGGCCACTGGCTCGCCACAGCGGCAGCAGGCCAGTCGTATCGCCCCCTGCAGTACACCCCGCAAGGCGACCGTAACCGCGTCGATTGACTGCAGTTCCAATTTCGCCACCAGCGGAACCACCACCTCTAACTCGTCAGACGGCAGCCAGCTGCTGTCCGTTACGGTGCAGGAGGTTTTCAATCCGCTGATTTCACCAAAGGCAATACGCATACGCACCTCGACAGCCCGGTAGTCAGCCAGAGAAAACAAAGGAAGAAAAACTACTCAATTTAGCGAATAATGGCCACAAAAAAAAGATGGATAGCCACAATCTCTTGATACTCTCGTAAAAAGTCGAATGTTTCCCCAAGATGGGCTCAGGAAAAACTTTGCTCTACGAGGCGTCGTTTCTCAAATGGCAAGTTGGTAGTACCCATGGTACAGTGAATTGCCGCTTGTGATCTACAACGAAGGAGATCAAAGCGGATGCTACATTCGTCGAGCGACCGGGAAAAAATCACGGTCCCGGCGCCTCCAGCAATCCCGCGGGTAACGAGGGCATCGCCCCCTGGCACGAGCAGACATGGGCAGCGACCCGGTTGGCATGCTCGTTGATCCGGGCAAGAGAATACCCGTTGAGTAGACCAAGTACAGTGGTGGCGGTAAAGGAATCGCCGGCACCGATGGTGTCAATTATTTCGGCCGGATAGCCACGATGATTGGCGTACTGGTCAGCGGACACCAGCAGACTGCCTTTGCCGCCTCTGGTCAAGACGGCGAGTCTCAGCCCATAGTTTTCCACCAATCGGCCCAGCATCTCCTCTTCACCACCTGCCAGTCCAAGCATTGCGCCAAGGAGCACCATCTCCTCATCGTTGAGCTTGACCACATCAGCCAGCGCCAGAGAATCTCGAATGATCTCCTCGGTATAGAACTGCTGACGCAGATTGATATCGAAGACCTTCAGCACCCCCTCCTCAAGCTGACAGAGGTAATGGTGTATGGCGTTCCGGCTGACGGCCGACCGCTGGGCCAGACTGCCAAAACAGATGGCGTCGAGACGCGGTGCCAACTGCCAGCTCCGCTCGTTGATGGTCAGCCTGTCCCAGGCGACATTGTCGGGAAAGGTGTACGAGGCGCTCCCTGCCCCATCGATTGTCGCAAGCACATAACCGGTTATCGCCCCGGGAAGTTCACATACACACCCAGTCGACATCCGTCGTTTACGGAGTTCTGCCAGGGCGTTTCTGCCCCGCTCATCATCACCAACACAGGAGATGGCATAGGATTCGGCCCCAAGCGCCCCTGCATGATAGGCAAAATTTATCGGCGCGCCGCCAAGTTCTTCATCCTGCCCCAGCACATCCCAAAGTATCTCACCTATTCCGGCGATAACCGGTCGTGTCGCCTTCGCGTCCATCGTTTGCCCCCAGCTGAAATCAGCAGTCCTCACAGAGCTGTCGGTGCAGCCCCCCATGTACCGGCGAATTCCTCTGCGTCAGGAGGCTGTGCTTCTCCCAGGCAATAGAAAACGCTGCCATCGGTACACGGTACCGTCAGCAGAAAGGAAGACGATCCGGCCCACAATCACCAGAAATCGAGACAGGGAATCAGGCGAGTTACCTGAAAGAGGCGTTACAGCACCAGCACAAGGCGATCGGTGTTCTTTTCAAGTCGCAGTGAGGACATCGCCAGAATCTTTTTGAGCAAGACGATAAACAGCCGGGGAGCTTCGGTCTCCAACTCCGTCAGGGCTTCTCCAGTCAAAGCCAGCACAGTTGAAGGTTCCATGGCCACGACCGTCGAACAGTGCGGTTTGGGGCCACCGATCACTCCCTCGCCGATAGCGGCCCCCTGCGAGAGCAGCGCAACGACCAGACTGCGCTCCTCAAGGCCAAGGTGCCGGTGGACGGCAAAGGCACCCTGGGCCACGAGGTAGAGAGCGTCGCGCGGCTGTCCGGCGCAAAACAACGATTCGCCAGCTGCCACCTGCCGCGATGCCATCAACCGCTCAAGCAGCGCATTTTCTTCACTGGTCCTGCCAGGAAAGAACCTCTCAAAGAGCGCAACCAGGCCATCTTCCATGCTCAGTTCGACTCCTTGCCCTGGGCAAAGGATCTGTTCTTGTCCTCGATCACCTTGATCAGCCCTTTGTACTTATCGGTCCTGAGAATCGATTTGAACTGTTCCATATAGTTCCGGACCAGACTGACACCTTCGATATTGATGTCATAGACCATCCATCTGTTCTTCTCAAGCGACATGATATAGTGGACGGGCATCTGCATGTTCTTGTCTTCGATGAGTGTCGACACCTGGGCCCGGTTCCCCTTGATACGTTCGCTGACATAGCCAATACTCTGACCGGTGTAGCCTTCCAGTTTGCCGATATAGACATTCTCCAGCAGTTTGGTCATCTGCTGGGTAAAATGCTCCTGTTCGGCGACAGAGATCGTATTCCAGGTGCTGCCCAGGATGCGTCGACTCATCTCCCGGAAATCAAAGCCTTCCCTAATCGATTGCATGATCTTGCTGCGCCGCTCCTCCTTGTGGGCATCACCCTTGAGGGCCGGATCGCTGAGTATCGTCGTCAACTTCGACAGGGTCGGGCGCAACTGTTCCATGGGCCCCTGGGCAGCCCATACCGGTATGGCAAGACAGCAGAACAACAGTACTGCGGCAATAGTGGTGAAATATCGCTTGGTGTTCATAATCTCGGGTCTTCTGTAGGTTGTCATGAAACGGATGATATCCGCCATCGTTCACCAGCACACCATGTTCGTTCGATCAGGCCGTTTCACCGAGTCAACTTACCTGAAACGATCTGCTTCAACGAACATGAAGCACCGGGGCACGGTTACGGTTCGAGGGTTCCCAACTTTCGCCTGCGCCGTGGTGAACCTTCGCCGATATCCCGCCTATCTCTTACTTGTCCTTAATCGATGCTACCTTGTTTCTCCGATAGTCTATATAGGCCTGCCTGACGGCGACATAGGGGTCAAGGGAGGCCTTGACCAGTTCCTCGTAGGTATTTGGCGTAATCGACATCTTGTTGACGAACTCCTCGCCCCGGGCAACCCAGATCTCCTCACGATCCATGCCGATATACCGGTAAGGCAACAGCTGCCAGTCGACAACCAGCCCCACCGAGTCCCTGATGTTGGATGGTCCGAAAAATGGCCAGTTCAGATAAATTCCCTCACCGATCCCATAGACCCCGAGGGTCTGACCGAAGTCTCCTCCCGGTGCTTCGATACCAAAGGATTCCTTGGCGGCATCGCCGAAACCGAAAACACCGATGGTAGAGTTGATCACAAACCGGCCAAGGACGATACCGGCGTCGCGAAAACGCCCTTGCAGCAGGGTGTTGACAAAATCTACCGGCGAGGTGATGTTGTCAAAGAAGTTGCCGATGACAAATCGGAAGTCCCATGGGATAACAGCCACATATCCCCTCTCGACCGGTTTGAGCACCCAGAAGTACAGCTTGTCGTTGAAGGTGAAAAACACCCTGTTCAGCGGCTCGAGCGGATCGGAAACAGCCACATACTCCTCATCCACCTTGGCGCTGGCATCGCTGTCGTTATCCAGCAGATCCGGGGTGCTGTGATCGAGAATATAATCATCGCCCCCGACACCGAAGCTCTCCTCAGCAAACACTGCTGGAGTCGGTGAAAGAAGCAGAAACACCCCACCGAGCACCATGTACCGTATCACGTTCACTGGAACCTCCTTTGCTCAAATAATAATGCCGAACATCGGCAATCCCCGTGGTTGAAGCCTGGCTTTAACACTGTATACATTGTATTCCATCGTCTCTTTCCGGCCAAGAGTTTTCACCGCAAGCCTCACTCCATCGGCTGCGGCCAGTCGACACCGACCTGGCCCCTGGCAGGAGAAGGCGGACGATGATCACTTGGCACTGCCAAAGGCGAACTTGCTGATCAGGGATTCGATATCGACGGCCGACTCGGTCTCCGTTATTATCTCATTTTCCTTGAGCATCTTGGTATCGCCGCCAAGGCTGATCTGAATATACTTGTCGCCGATGATCCCCTGCGATTTCACCGAGGCCATCGAATCAGTCGGTACCTCCACACTCTTGGTGATATCCATGGTCAGCACCGCGTAATTCTGGGCATCAAGGGCGACCTTTTCAACACTGCCCACCACCACGCCGGCGATCTGTACCGATGCCCCATCCTTGATACCGGAGACATTGTCAAATTGCGCCCGCAGCGGGTAGGTCGTACCACTCGACAGCCAGCGGACTTCGCCAAGCTGCAGCGCCAGATAGCCAAACGCGGCAAAACCGATCAGCATAAAGAGGCCAACAACTGTTTCAAGCGTTCCTTTTTTCATTCTTCCACCAGTTGACTCTGATAAATTTCTCCCATGGTCATCTGCACGAAGGCCCGGATATGTTCCCGTTGTGACAACGGTATTTCTTCAGGGCGGTCGAAAACATCCATCTGCCCCTGGTGCAGAATGATCACCTGATCGGCGAGATTGAACACCTTGGGTATATCGTGACTGACGATGATCGAGGTAAATCCCACTCTCGCCTGGGTCTCGGCAAAGAGCTGATAGATCTCCTGGGTCATGACCGGGTCAAGCCCGGTGGTCGGCTCATCAAACAACATGATCTCCGGATTGAGCTGCAGAGCTCTTGCCAATCCCACCCGTTTGCGCATGCCGCCACTCAACTGGGCCGGGTATTTTCCCTCATGCCCCAAAAGCTCCAACTGGCCAAGGGTGGTCGAAACCAGTTCCTGGATTTCCTCCTCACCTTTCCGGGTTCGCTCACGAAGCGGCAGTGCCACGTTTTCAAACACCGAAAGCGAATCGAACAGAGCCGCCCCCTGAAAAAGCACCCCGAACCGGGTTCGCAACTGGGTGAGCGCCCTGCCACGCAGGCCGCTCACCTCCTGCCCTTCGACCAGGATCGAGCCGCCATCCGCCTGCATCAGGCCGAGGATGAGCTTGAGCGTCACGCTCTTGCCCTGGCCCGACCGTCCGGCGACAACCGTCGTCTTGCCACGGGGCACGGTGAAACTGACCCCATCCAGCACCCGCTGCAGGCCACCGTCGCGCCGGGCAAAGAATTTTTCCACGCCCTTGAATTCTATCGCAGCAGTCATCAGAGCAACACCGCAGTCAGCAGATAATCAAAAACGAGCACCGAGATCGACGACAGCACCACGGCCTGGGTCGTCACCTTGCTGACACTCTCGGCCCCAAAGCCCGCCCCGCGAATCTCTTTGACGAAATAGCCCCGGCCGGTACAGATCCAGACCACCAGCAAGGCAAAAACGACCGACTTGACCACCCCCAGCCGCAGGTCATGATTGGTGACACTGTTAACCATTCCATCGACGTAGCTGCCCGGATTTACCCCCATCAGGCTCACCCCGGCCACGTACCCGCCGGCGATCCCCACCACATCGAAGACAGCGGTCAAGAGCGGAACCGAGACCAGGGTGGCCAGGAACTTCGGCGAGATCAGATAGCGGAACGGATCAACCGCCATACATTCCAGGGCGTCGATCTGATCCGATATCTGCATGATCCCCAGTTCGGCACACATGGCCGAGCCGGCTCGACCAGCGACCATCAAGGCCGTCAGTACGGGGCCCAGTTCCATGATGAGCGTGAGGGAGACGGCGGAGCCGAGCATGCCCTCGGCCCCGAATTTATGCAATGAATAATATCCCTGCAGCCCGAGAACCATGCCGGTGGAGGCGGCGGTAAAAAAAATGACGGCAAGCGACCCAGCACCGACAAATTGAACCTGGCGTAAAAACTCGCGAAACCGGAAAGGCTGATGGAAGACGGCAGCCACCGCTCTCACCAGATACATGGTCATCTTGCCAAGATCCGCAAGGATATATAATCCAGAATCCCCAAGATTTTGAATGGGACGTAGTGTCATGTTGTTTGTGTGCAGAATCAGCACAGAATTGAGAGACGAAAAGAGACGTATCCCCTTTCATCGATTTGAAAATTTCACTCCGTGAACGTGTGGCTGTAACAATATAGCCATTCCCATACTCTGTCAACAAGCCCCGCTAAATAACAGTCAGCTGAGAACTTTTTCCCTTATCGACATCGACTGGAGCCGGTCAGAGAAGATCAGGAAATCGCAGACCAAGCCGATGCCAGGACAAACCGGCTGGCGGTCAGTTTTTCCGTGGATCAAACGCCTCACGCAGACCTTCGCCGATGAAGATGAGCAGCACCAGCATGCCCACCAGAACCAGAAAGGTCGGCAGGGAGATCCACCAGGCATCGATATTGGCCTTGCCCTGGGCCAGCAGCTCGCCGAGACTCGGGGTCGACGGCGGCACCCCGAGGCCGAGAAAATCCAGACTGGTCAGGGCCAGAATGGCCGAGGATACCCGAAAGGGGAGAAAGGTGATCACCGGAGTCATGCCGTTTGGCAGAAGGTGCCGGGCCATAATGGTCACATTGCCCACCCCAAGTGCCCTGGCGGCCTTGACATAGTCCATGTTACGGCCCCGCAGGAACTCGGCCCTGACATAGTCCGCAAGCCCCATCCAGCTAAAGAGTGAGAGCAGCACCAAGAGCAGCAGAAAGCTCGGTTCAAAGATCGAAGAAAAAATGATCAGCAGATACAGTTCCGGCATCGCTCCCCATATCTCGATGAACCGCTGGCAGATCAGGTCTGTCCTGTCCCCGAAATAGCCCTGGACCGCACCGACCACGATGCCGGCCCCGGTGCCCACCAGGGTCAGGGCAAAACCGAAAAGGACACTGAGCCGGAAGCCATAGAGAAGGCGGGCCAGGACATCCCGGCCCCGGTCATCGGTGCCGAGCAGGTTATCAGCGTCGGGTGGAGAGGGCACGGGCCCGTCGATCAGCAGATTGATCGAGTTGAAACTGTGCCGATTGGGCGGATAGAGGGCCCACCCCCCGGCCCGTGTCAGCAGTTCGGCGAAATAGGGGTCGCTGTAGTCGGTGGCGGTGGCGAACTCACCACCGAAGGTGGTTTCGGGATAGCTCACCAGCAGGGGAACGTAGGGTTTGCCCTGGTAGACCACCAGGAGCGGCGTGTCGTTGGAAAGCACTTCGGCAAAGAGGCTGATGAAGAAAAAAATGGCCAGAATCACCAGGCTCCAGTACCCCCGCCTGTTCCGCCGAAACCGGCGCCAGCGCCTCCGATTCGGGCTCTCCCGCTGGAAGGGACAAACCATGGTCGGTCTGCCGCTACCCATCGACATCCCCAAAGGTTATGCGCGGGTCGACCACCACGTAGCTGAGATCGGACAACAGCCGGGAGACAAGCCCGATCAGGGTGAAGAAATAGAGCGTTCCCAGAACCACCGGATAGTCTCGGTTCAGCACGGACTGGTAGGCCAGAAGACCCATGCCATCGAGGGAGAAGATGGTCTCGATCAGCAGACTGCCGGTAAAGAACGAGGCGATGAAGTAGCCGGGAAAACCGGTAATGATGGGAATGATGGCATTACGAAAGACATGCCCGTAGAGCACTTGATTCTCCGAGAGGCCCTTGGCCCGGGCGGTGAGGACATACTGTTTGCGAATCTCTTCCAAAAAGGAATTCTTGGTGAGCATGGTCATCACCGCCAGGCTGCCCACCGCCCCGGCGCTTATCGGCAATACCATGTGCCAGAGATAATCAAGAACCTTCATGGTCCAGCTCATCGAGGCCCAATCGTCGGAGACCAGTCCGCGCAGAGGGAAGAGACTGAAGAAACTGCCCCCGCCAAAGAGCACTATCAGAACGATCCCCAGGACAAAGCCGGGGATCGCGTAACCAATGAGGATGACCGAGGAAGAGATGAGATCGAACCGGCTGCCGTCACGTACCGCCTTTTTGATCCCCAGGGGAATGCAGACCCCATAGACAATCAGAAAACTCCACAGGCCAAGCGACATCGAAACAGGCAGCTTCGAAATGACCAGATCCGTGACGCTGCGCTTATAGAAGTAGGACTCGCCGAAATCAAAGACGAGGTAATTGCCCATCATGGTGACGAACCGCTGCCAGGCGGGCCTATCGAAGCCATAGAGCCTTTCCAGGGCGGCAATTCGCTCGGCATTGATCCCTGCGTCACCACGGTAGAACGAGCGAGCGGCTCCAGCCGTCTCTCCGCCGCCGGGCCCCAGTCCTTCCATTTCGGCGATCAGTTTCTCGACCGGCCCACCGGGGACGAACTGGGTCACCGTGAAGGTGATCAACATCACCCCGACCAGGGTGGGAATCATCAGCAGCAGTCGTTTACAGATATAGAGAGCCATCGTTGGCAGCCGGCAATGTTGGCGACGGGACCCATCTCCCCGTCAGAAAAAGAGCGGTCGAGCTTCGCGGACATCAGCCGGAGGATAATCACTGTGCCAATACGGCATATATGCCCTCACCTTCGCCGTAAGTCTTCAGCCCGAATTTCTCATGAACACCGTGTGCATGTGTTGATGTTTCAGTCTGGACAAGACATCTCGTAAACAGGAGCGAGGGTGTCGGAGAGACCCAGTGTTCAGCAGAGGTCAGAACCCGGCAGGCGTCACCTCAGACGACCGAACTGCCGCTTCGCGCATTGAGGTATCATAGCGCAGCGAAAAAGGGAACCGCAACGTTTACTTCGTGCCCGTCCAGAAATGAAGGTTTTTTGACTCAAGCGAGACATCAAAGAAATTTCACCGCAGGCATATATTTGATATTTTGAGGATAAAATCTTCAACACAACAAAGAAGCAGGAGAAAACAGCCGTTTCCGGATGGGCACTCCCGACAATTCGCCATCACCCGCTTTCCTTGCCGAGGGTCTGATTGGAAAAGTGTAATCGTTCACCGGTGATACCGGGAATGTTCCGTAACCTGGATCTGTAAACGTTTATCCAGTACTCCAGATTCGTTCAAGCGGGCCGTTGCCCAAGAGTTTGCTCTGTGAGGAGGCCTGATCGGACGAAAATGGGGTGCTGGTGAACGTTTACGGAAAAGTGTTTGACGGCGAAAAGATCATTGACTAAAAAGAACAGCCATCATCACAAATTTCAATTGGAACAGACCATCCATGATAATCGAAACGACCCGGGATCTGGCAGATCTCGTCGACAGGGCGTGTCAGACCGACGCCGTCGCCCTGGACACCGAATTTGTCTGGGAACGCACCTATTACCCGCAGCTGGGGCTCATCCAGATTGCACTCTCCGATGAGGACTGCGCGCTCATCGATCCTCTGGCGATCGAGGATCTCAGTCCCCTGGCGGATCTGCTCTCAGACCGCGGCGTGGTAAAAATATTCCATGACGCCCCCCAGGACCTGGCCATACTCTACCAGGCTACCGGCAGCCCCGGCCAAAATGTCTTCGACACCAAGCTCGCCGCCGGTTTCGTCAGCCTGCCCTCCACCCTCTCACTTGCCAACCTGATCCGCGAACTGCTCGACATCAGCCTGGCGAAATCGGAAACGCGGACCAACTGGCTGCAACGACCGCTCGCCCCCGAACAGGTCCAGTACGCCTTAGATGACGTTCGCTATCTCAGGGCCATCCGGGTGCTGTTGCTGAGCAGAGTCATCGGTCCGAAGATCAGAGCCTGGCTGCAGGAAGAGTTGAACCTGCTGAACAACCCACTCAACTACCTCGACAGCAACGGCAAGGAGGAACGGTACCGGAAGGTGCGCGGTGCCGGAACCCTCGGCCGGCAGAGCCTGGCAATTCTCCGAGACCTCGCCCACTGGCGTGACGAGGAGGCCCAAAAACAGAACAAGCCGCGCGGCCATATCATGAAAGACGCGACCCTCGTCGCCCTGGCCAAGGCCAAGGACACAGAGCTGAAAGCCATCGGCACCGACAGGGGCGGATTGTCCACCAGGGCCCACAAGAAAGACAGTGAGAGAATACGCACCATCATCGGTCAGGTGATCGCGTGCGACGACACCACCTACCCTCTGCCGGTCAAAACGATGCGCCTGTCCGAACAGGAGACGCGTCTCTATCAGAAACTGCACGGCCTGATCGAGCTGAAATCAAAACTTCTGGGCATCGACCCCGTTCTGCTAGGCAACAACAGTGAGCTGAAGAGCCTGGCGAAACTTCTCTGCAACAGCCGATCGGCACACCTGGCACAGCTGAGGCAAACAGAGGGCTGGAGAAAGAGCTTTCTCGAAGAATTTTTCCGCTACAACCGTTGACCGACAATACGCCGGCGCCCCTGCCGTCCTGTCCAGGATGACAGGGGCCGCGAATCAGGACCGGGCTTGCCACCACCTGACGATAGAGTAATATATGAGGCTCGTTGACGACAAAAACGCTTTACCCGGAGTAGCAAATTTCACTGTTCGTTGTGGCAGAAACAGTGAGTTACGCCACGCCGGTTCCTGCGCTCCCACACCAAAACTCAGAATATAGAGAGGTTACCTTATGCGCACGTTTTCTTTTTTTCGTTTAACCGTCATCTGTTCCGTCCTCGTCGCCCCACTTCTTTCCACTCCCACCGCATGGGGCCAGGAGCAGAACGGCCTGCAGGGCTGGGAGGCGGATTCCGCATACAACCACTATTACAATGCCAAGGAACTCGACCGCCTCAAGGGGACCATCAGCAAGTTCGTCGAGGTGACGCCGCTGCCGGGAATGGCCAGAGGAACCGCCTTCTATCTCGATGAAGCCGGTGGCGAGGAGATTCTCGTCCATCTCTGCCCCACAGCCTACGCGGAGCCGGATAAAACGGGCCTGCGCCGGGGGGTTGAGACCAAAATCCGCGGCAGCTGGGCCTATATCAACGACCAGGATGTCTTTCTTGCCGCCAAAGTCAAGCAGGGTGAACATTTCGAGTTCAAGGTCCGTCTGACCAGTGACGGTACCCCGTTCTGGAGCATGTCGGCCGAGCAGATCGCCAAAGAGCAGAGCGATAACTGAACCGGCTGGCCTGGCCTGATCGCCCCCGGTGTGTATATGAACTCGTCAGTACGGAAAACGCTGTTACCGCGCCGAGGAGTTGCATGCTTCGTTGTGGCTGAGGCTATCTGGTCCAGCCATGCTGGTTTATCCGAAACTCGTCAGTACGGAAAACGCTGTTACCGCGCCGAGGAGTTGCATGCTTCGTTGTGGCTGAGGCTACCTGGTCCAGCCATGCTGGTTAGCTGGTCAATAGACGATAGATCTCCGGCATGCGGAGCGGCAGCTTTTCGACGCTGTCGACAACGACATAGTTGTCGCGACCAAACATATGGGGCAGGTAGGCCTGCGGCTGGCGATCGACGGTGATGCAGAACGGGATGATCCCCTTGCCACGCGCCTCATACAGCGCCTGACGGGTGTCCTCGATGGCGTACTCCCCCTTGTAGTCATCGTAATCCTCTGGCTTACCATCTGAAATCACCATCAACAGGCGAATTTTCGCCTCGCTGGCCAGCAGGGTCCGGGTCAGGTGGCGAATCGGCGCGGCCATCCGGGTGTACTCTTTGGGGCTGATCGCGCAGATTCGCTGCCGCACCGGCTCGCCATAGGGTTCGTCGAACCGCTTGATCCGGTACACCTCGCAGCGCGAACGTCGCATCCCGGAAAAACCGTAGATGGCGTACCGGTCACCGACCACCTCGAGCACATCACCCAGCAGAACCAGTGACTCCTTGATCGCCTTGCCGACCCAGCCTTCGGTGGAATTGGACATATCCACCAGAAACAGCACGGCAATATCCCTGCTGTCTCTCAGTAGCCGGACAAACAGCCGCTCTGACGGGGCGATACCGGCGGTGCGGTCAGCCATTGCCTCCACCAGGGCATCGAGATCGACATCATCGCCATCACGGCGGCGGCGAACAAACCGGTGCCTGGTCCGCAGCGACTCGAACTGACGCCTGAGACGGACCAGCAGCCCCTGGTAGGTGACGAAGGTGTTTTCCACAAACGACGAACGAACCGGCTGCAACTCCTTTTCCAGCACCGTACACCAGTTTTTGCGATAGCCCCGCCGCCGGTAGTCCCACTCGTCATAGACAGAGCCCTCGGCCGACCGGCTCTCTCCCCCCTCCGCACTGCCCCCACTGCCAACCATCACCCCTTGGCTACCGATTCCGGCGGCGGCCTGGACATACCCCTGAGGCACCCGGCCAAGATCACGTTCTATCCGCGAGAGCGTATCGGCAAGCTCGGCCGGCAGCTCGACCGTGACATTGTCGATGCGCAGCCCATAACCGGCTCGCGTTTCCTGGGGTGTGGCAAGTCGCACCACCAGGCGATCTCCACCGTCCTGCGCACCACCAGAGCCGCCCTGACCGATCTCCTCTCTTTTTCTGGCCACCTGCCGATTGATGATCAGTGCCAGTTCCTTTATCGCCACCTGCCGGTCTTCCAGGCGACGTTTCGCCAGCCGGGCCCGTACTCCACCATAATCCAGCCTGCCGGTCAGGGGCTGCCAGACGGCCCAGTCGTTGGCGGCGGCAGCTGGCAGATGGCTGTACAGCTCTGCAATTCCAGCCAGGCTGGCGGGCTCCTCCCCCCTGTGCGCCAGTGTGCCTGCCCCCTCATCTCGAGCATCACCACCCACCGAGTCGATCAGCGCCTTGAGCGGCCCCCAATAGGCGTTGTCATCGACCTCTGCGGCCAACCTGCTCCGCCCGGCAAGACAAGACCGAATCAACGGGAGAACCTGGCGCATCAGGCCCGGCAGTTCCTCGGCCAGCAGGTTGCAGACCCGGGAGAACTCCAGAAAATGGTAAATGGTTGCCGCCAGATCCGGGTCGTCGTAGGCCGAAAGCGACGCCGCAAGCCCACCCTCGCCCCCGGCGGAGATAAGCGGGAAAAAGGTGCCCAGAGCCAGATAGCCCCACTGGCAGCTGGTTAGAAAGGTGTAGAGACGTTCGTTGTCTCGCCTGTCGTCAAACAGGTTGATTTCAACCGGAAGATACACCGTCTCGGTATCGGTCCAGGCCACCGTGGCCGGCATGATCTCAAGGTTTGAGCCGGAAAGACCGTGCAGAAACGGCAGCAGCCGGCCACGCACCTCCTCCAGGCGGACTGCGGAATCGCCAGCTCCTCCCCCACCGGTGGCCGCGCTCTGGGCCATATACAACCGAGCCCCGCGCAGGCCGTCCTTCTCGTAGTGACCAAGAAGCTCACGGACCCAGACGGCCAACTGGCTCGTATCTGAGCGACGCAGATAATCGCAGCCGTATTGCAGAAAGGAAAAACAGAGACTGTGGCTGACCGGCCAGACCACATGTACCTGGCCGAGCAGAGCCTGCACCCGGTCGGCAGGAAGCTGGCCAAGTTGCTCGACAATCTCGTCGACCTCCCAATCATTGGGTCGGGCATTGCCCACCTCGTGATAAAACAGCCGTTTTATTTCGTCAGCAGTCATACGAAATCCATCGGTGGTCGGCAGAGCTGGTCAACGGTACCGTCAAAACAACGAGGCGATCATCTCATCCATGGCCCCGAGAATGTCAGGGTCGTCGGAGAGACTATGGGTGATTCCGGCCCGGCAGGCCTCGGCGATAGCGATACCATCCTTATGCAGTCTGGCCGCCTGGATCAGCAACCGGGTGGAAGCACCCTCCGGCAGGCCCGATTCCTTCAAGCCCCTGGTCATCTGCGCCAGCTTGACCAGCCGGGCCGCCAGATGCCTCTCGACCTCGCCCTCCTCGCAGACGATCCGCTGCTCCAGTTCGGGCTCGGGGTAAGCGAAGCTGAGGGAGACAAACCGCTGTCTGGTCGACGGCTTCAAATCCTTCAACACGCTCTGATAGCCAGGATTATAGGAGACCGAGAGCATAAACGTCGGAGCGGCCAGAAAGAGTTTGCCCAGTTTTTCCACCGGCAGCTCTCGCCGGTCATCGGCCAGGGGGTGAATGACCACGGTGGTGTCTTTGCGGGCCTCGACAATTTCATCGAGGTAACAGATCGCGCCAGCCTTGACCGCCATGGTCAGCGGTCCATCCACCCAGACGGTCTCGTTGGCCCGGATGAGATACCGACCCACCAGATCGGAGGTGGAAAGATCATCATGGCAGGAAACGGTCACCAGCGGCCGTTGCACCCGCCAGGCCAGATACTGCATGAACCTGGTCTTACCGCAGCCGGTCGGCCCCTTGAGCAGCAGCGGGAAGCGGTTGCGATAGGCGGCAAGGGCCAGTTCGACCTCATTGCCCCGGGCCAGATAAAAGGGCTCTTCGCGAATTCTGTGTTTGGCAAGCGCCTGCGGTTGTGTTGCCACGATCTGCTCCTTTTGCTGTTCTTTATCACTACCTTATCGTAACAACAATAGTGATCAATCGGACGAAAACAAGCTTCTTCGCTCCTCGCTTTCTCCAGGGCATCGTTACGACGTGCGCTAACCGGTATCCTCCATCTGACTTTTTTCCCCAACCGACGTTGTCGACTTGACATATCTCTGCATAGCCTGTATTTTCAGTTTTTTTCAGCGTATTTCCGGCAAGCTCCCCCAAGAGGGCCAAGGGGTTTTGTGGACAGAAGTCGCACCGGTTTATGGCAATGCGGTGTGCCTTCTACATCAGGACCACTGGGAGATGCCCCTACCGCGGGTCCCGACCTCGCTATGGAGCACGGCTGGGAAAGAACAATCGTTTACATTAGAGATCATGTTTGAAAACCTGACAGATCGGCTTGAAGGAGTGTTTAAAAAGCTCCGCGGCCACGGCATACTGACCGAAGAGAACATCGCAGAGGCGATGCGCGAAGTGCGCATGGCCCTGCTCGATGCCGACGTCAATTTCACGGTCGCCAGGGAGTTTGTGGCCTCGGTCACCGAGAAGGCCGTCGGCAGCGAAGTCTCCAAGAAACTCTCGCCGGGTCAACAGGTTATCAAGATTGTCCACCAGGAGCTGGTGGACCTGCTCGGGGGCAGCACCCAGCAGATTCGCCTCGACGGCCGGCAACCGGTAACGATCCTGATGGCCGGCCTGCAGGGTTCGGGCAAGACCACTACCTCCGGCAAGCTCGCCCGCATGTTAAAGGCCATGGGCAGAAAGCCCTACCTGGTCCCGGCCGACGTCTACCGCCCGGCCGCCATCGAACAACTGCAGATCCTGGGCGAGAGGATCGAGGTGCCGGTGCACCCGTCGACCACCGAACTGCAGCCGGTCGAGATCTGTCGCCAGGCTCTGGACCGTGCCGCCAGCCATGGCTACGACACCCTGGTGATCGACACCGCCGGACGGCTCCATGTCGACGAGACCTTGATGGATGAGCTCAGAGCGATCGACAAGGCGGTGCAGCCTGCCGAGATCCTCTTTGTCGCCGACGCGATGACCGGCCAGGATGCCGTCACCGTCGCCGATACCTTCAACAAGACCCTGGAGATTTCCGGGGTGGTTCTCACCAAGATGGAAGGCGACACCCGAGGTGGTGCGGCGCTCTCCATCAAGAAGGTTACCGGCAAGCCCATCAAATTTGTCGGTGTCGGCGAGGCAATGGAGGCCCTGGAGGTGTTCCATCCGGACCGGCTGGCCTCGCGTATTCTGGGAATGGGCGACGTATTGACGCTCATTGAAAAGGCCGAGGCCGTTGTCGACAAAGAGCAGGCCGATCAACTGGCCAAGAAGCTGCAGAAGAACCAGTTCACCCTGGAAGACTTCCTCGATCAGATCCAGCAGATCAAGAAAATGGGCTCTCTGGAGCAGATCCTTGGCATGGTGCCGGGAATCAACAAGCTCAAACAGTTGAAAAACGCGGCAAAGCCGGACGAACGCGAACTCGTCAAGACCGAGGCGATCATCCGCTCCATGACCTTGAAGGAGCGTCGCAACCACAAGATCATCAACACCAGCCGCAGACAACGTATCGCCGATGGCTCGGGTACCGGTATAGCCGATGTGAACCGGGTGTTGAAAAGTTATTCGGCAATGCTGAAAATGATGGGAAAGATGCGGGGAAAGCCGGGCGCATTTTCCGGCGTGAAGCGTCGAAAATTACCGAAAGGCCTGAGAAGATAAAACCGGAGTACCGGTCGCATGCCCGCCAGCAGACCGGCGGGCGCGGCACCTATAACAACGTATTCGGAGGATTGACCGTAAATGGCAGTACGTATTCGTTTAACTCGACTTGGCAGGAAGAAAAAGCCCTTCTATCGTATCATAGTTGCCGATAGTGAGAGCCCGCGCGATGGCAAATTCATCGACGTTGTCGGCACCTACGATCCGCTCCAGGATCCGGCCACAATCAACATCGACAACGCCAAACTGCAGGACTGGCTCGGTCGGGGCGCCCTGCCGACCACCACGGTGGCCAGCCTGATCAAAAAGGCAGCTGCGGTAAAAGAGTAAGGCATGCAGGAACTGGTAACGTTCATTGCCCGGTCGCTGGTCGATCAGCCTGACACCGTTACGGTGGTGGTCAACGAAGACGGCGACAACCTCAATGTCGAGCTGACCGTGGCCCCGGATGATCTGGGGAAAGTGATCGGCAAACAGGGGCGAACGGCCCGGGCGATGCGGGCGGTCCTCGCAGCCGCGGCGGCCAAAGAGAACAAACGCTCTCGTCTGGAAATCATCGAGTAGCTGTTCTCCGCCTGCAACAGATGAGTTCAAGCCAGTATCGCTTCCCGGAAGATCGCTATATTCTCCTGGGGACGGTGGCCAAGGCCCAGGGGCTGGCCGGTGAAGTGAGCATTCATGTCTTTACCGGCAAGGGCGAAAATCTTCGCCATTATCCGGCGTTCACCCTGGTGGACGACAGGGGTGAACTCTCTCCGGAGCTGAGGGTCGTCTCGTTTCGAGTGCAGAAAAACAGGGCGATTATCGGCTTCGCTCAGGTTGTCGATCGTACCTTCGCCGAACGGCTCGCCGGAATGGGAGTGCTGGTGAACAGAGACGACCTGCCCGAACTCGCGGAAGACGAGTTTTACTGGCATGCGGTGTATGGCCTGCCGGTGCGGACCAGGCAGGGTCGAAAGCTGGGCACGGTGCTGGCGCTGTTTTCCAACGGTGCCCAGGACGTGATGGTGATCGGTGACGGCGACAGCGAGTATCTCGTACCGATGAGCCCTGGTACCGTAACTGGTATAGAGAGATCGGAAATTATCATCGATCCGCCACCGGGCCTGTTGTCGATCAACGACGAAGAGTGAGAGGCTGTATCCGGAAAGACGGAGAGTGAGTGACAGGCTCGACCCCGTGGGATACAGACGACACCTCGATTGCTGGTGTTGTGACAGGCAAGAGAACCGAGGCAGTGATGCGCTTTGATATTCTGACGATTTTTCCGGATCTGCTGATCTCGCCATTCAATGAGGGGATCTTGCGGCGGGCGCGCCAGGATGGTCATATCGATGTTCAGACCACGAACATCAGAGACTTCGCTGTGGACCGGCACGCCATGACCGATGACCGGCCTTTCGGCGGGGGCGAAGGCATGGTGATGAAACCTGAACCACTGGCGGCTGCAGTGGCTCACGTGCAACAGACCAGAGGCGATGGCAGAGTGGTGCTGCTGAGCCCGCAGGGGGGTCGGTTCTCCCAGGCCCTGGCCCGGCGTCTGGCCGCTGAACCCCATCTCATCATGGTCTGTGGCCGCTATGAAGGCGTAGACGAGCGGTTCCTCCAAAGCCACGTGGATGAAGAGATATCGATCGGCGACTATATCCTCACCGGCGGCGAACTGGCGGCGATGGTGGTGATCGATGCGGTGACCAGGCTGGTGCCGGGAGTGCTCGGCTGCAGTGATTCGGTCGCCAACGATACCTTCAGCAGGAATCTGCTGAAACACCCCCAGTACACCAGGCCCCGAGTCTGGAATGAAATGGAGGTGCCGCCAGAGCTTCTCTGTGGCAATCATGCGGCAATTGCCAGGCAACGTTTTCTCGAATCGGTACAGCGCACCCTCGAACGTAGACCGGATCTGTTACGCGACGAGGTGTTTACCGACGACGAGAAGCGACTGCTACGGCGGCATCATCTGTACGGCGCCGTTGAGGCTGTGCAGGCAGGTCGACACCAGCGAGAGCGGGCAGGGACATGAAGAAGACAGTTAGCCTTGCCCTGATTCACCATCCGGTGGTCAATAAAAATGGCGAGACCATCGGCTCGGCCGTGACAAATCTCGATCTGCATGATATAGCAAGGGCTGCCAGGACCTTCGGAGTCGATCGTTACTATATCGTCACCCCGTTTACCGAGCAGCAGGAGCTGATACGAGAGATCGTCGAACACTGGCAGAACGGACACGGCGCCAGATACAATCCGGCCAGGAAGGCGGCCCTCGACATCGTTCGACTCAGCTCCTCCCTTGAGGAAACCCTGGCCGAGTTGACCGACGATTACGGCCGGAGACCACTGGTGGTATCGACCAGCGCCCGAGCCCATGACAGGGCTCTTTCCTATCCGGCGCTGCGGGAAAAGATCTGCTCGGGGTTGCCGGTGCTGCTGTTGTTCGGCACGGCCCACGGGCTCGCGCCGGAGATCATGGCCAGAGCAGACAACATGTTGCCGCCGATACTGGGCCAGACCGATTACAATCATCTTTCCGTCCGCTCAGCGGCTTCGATCATACTCGACCGGCTTCTGGGCAGTTAAAAACGAAAAACGGAAAAACGACACAGGCAAGAGCCGATACGGGATTATCCCTTACCTCAACCCATAGATGACGTCATGAGCACAATTATCGAAAGAATCAACGAAGAACAGATGCGTCAGGACCACCCGGACTTCCGTACCGGCGACAACGTCAAAGTCCACATCCGCATCATCGAAGGCAATAAAGAGCGTGTACAGATTTTTCAGGGCGTGGTGATCAAGCGCAAAGGCGGCACCATGGGTGCCACCTACACCGTCCGCAAGGTTTCCCATGGTTGCGGGGTGGAAAAGACCTTTTCCCTGCACAATCCGCGTATTGAAAAAATCGAACTGGTCTCCCGTGGCCGAGTCCGTCGGGCCCGTCTGTTCTACCTGCGCTCCCGGCGCGGCAAGGCAGCACGTATTCGGGAAAAAGGTATCGTCCGCTAAAACGGCGCGACACGGCCAGTCACCACGTTTCACCCGGTTTCCTGCCTCTGCAGGGCTCCGGGTGAATGTGTTTGGGGATGTTCCATGAGCGAGAACCACAGCCCGTTTTCCCCTGTCTCCGGCAGATGGCCAAACTTCGGCCATGAGAGCGTGCTGGCCGGCCAGGGGTTTACCGGCATCGCCGGCTGCGATGAAGCCGGGCGGGGACCGCTGGCCGGCCCGGTGGTCGCCGCCAGCGTCATTCTGCCGCCCGACTGTGATCCGAGTCCCTTTGTCGACTCGAAGAGGCTCAGTCATAAACAGCGACTGCAGCGGCATCGCCTTCTGCTGGAGCTGCGAGCCGATATCGGGGTAGGTGTCGTCTCAGTCGCCAGAATCGAGACGATCAACATTCTCCAGGCCTCTCTGCTGGCGATGCGCCGTTCCATCGAGCAACTGTGCGATAAAGGTCGTCCCCCCGACTTCATTCTGGTGGATGGTACCTTCCAGATCCCTCTGGCCACCCCCCAACTGGCCCTGGTCAAAGGGGAGGACAAAAGTGCCTCGATCGCTGCCGCCTCCATTGTGGCGAAACTCACCCGGGACACACTGATGGACCGCCTTGACAGCCAGTATCCCGGTTACGGTTTTCACCGGAACAAGGGTTATCCGACCAGGGAGCACCGCCAGGCAATTGCCTCCCTGGGTCCCTGCGAGGCACACCGGAAAACATTTAGCGGAGTAAAGGAATTTGTCCGATAAACCAGCAGAGCTGGACCAGAATGCCTCAGCCGCATCGAACCATGAGACTCCGGGCCAGGCAACGACGCTTTCTCCCCGACGACTTTTCGATAAACCAGCAGAGCTGGACCAGAAAGCTTCAGCCGTGTCGAGTAAAAAAACTCCGAACTCCGAGGAAACAGTCGTTTTGCGCCAGCGGGTTCCGGACCGACGGAGAGTTGTCGGCAAGGCAGGCGAAGATCTGGCCGCCGACCACCTGAGCCGAAACGGCTATCGTCTTCTCAAACGCAACTACCGCTGCCGAGCGGGTGAAATCGACATTATCGCCATGCAGGGGTCGACCCTGGTCTTCGTCGAAGTCAAGACCAGAAAAAGCGTGGCCTTTGGCAGCCCGGCCGCCGCGGTCACCCCCAGAAAGCAGAGACAGATCAGCCGGGTGGCCGAAGACTATCTGGCCAGAGAAAATCGTTTCGAGATGCCGGCCCGATTCGATGTGGTGGCCATTGTCGCCCCCCCGGGCCAGCCAGTGACCATCGAGATCATCACCAACGCCTTCGAACTCCACCACCTTTGAGCGGGCGAGGGGTGATCGGCAGACTTTCTTTGACTAATTCCATGCATGGATTACACTTGTCAACATGACCACAACCATTGGAATAACCATGGGGTGCCCGGCAGGTATCGGCCCGGAAGTCATCCTGAAATATCTTACCGACCAGAACCGGCCCACCGACTCGAACCTGGTGGTTTTAGGCGATCGCGGGGTTTTGGCCAAGTGCACCAGTCAGCTCGGCATAAAGGTGGAGCTTCTCCCCTGGCAGCCCGGCCAGAAGCCATCCTCCGACGCGATACAGGTTGTCGATTTCGCAAAGATCGACCTGGGTGCACACCGTTGGGGCCAGCCATCCATGGCGACCGATACGGCCATGGCCGAGTATATCGTCACGGCTGTCGAATTGATCCGTCAGGGTCATCTGGCGGCAATGGTGACCTGCCCCATCAGCAAAAGTGGCCTGCAGAGGGCGGGCTACGCCTTCCCCGGCCACACCGAGATGCTGGCGGAACTGACCGGAGCCAAACGGTACACGATGATGATGGCCGGCACCTCGCTCAAGGTGACCCTGGCCACCATTCATTGTTCACTCGCCACGGTCGCCGAGCGGTTGACCATTGCCGGAATCAGTGAACTGATCTCTGTGACCGCCGAAGCCATGCAGGCCGATTTCGGCGTTTCTCGACCGCGGATAGCCGTGGCCGGCCTCAATCCGCACAGTGGCGAAAATGGTCTGTTCGGCAACCAGGAGCAGCGGATCATCCGCCCGGCGATCGAACTCGCGGCGGCCCGACAGATCGAGGTGAGCGGCCCCTACCCCCCGGACACCGTATTCTTTGCGGCAGCCAACGGCCAGTTCGACGCCGTGGTCTGCATGTATCACGACCAGGGACTCATCCCCTTCAAGTTGCTGCATTTCAAGGATGGGGTCAACGTGACCCTCGGCCTGCCCATCGTCCGCACCTCGGTTGACCACGGCACCGCCTACGACATCGCCGGCAAAGGTGTCGCCGATCCGTCCAGCCTCGCCGCCGCCATTGCCATGGCCAGGGACATCGCCGGCAATCGCCGCCACCATCAACCTCTCGGCTTTCCATCATGAACCACTCACTGCCAGGTCGGCTCATCGTTTTTGAAGGTATCGACGGAACCGGCAAATCGACCCAGGCGAAGCTGCTCGGCGACTTTCTGCGTCACGGCGGATACCAGGTACTGGTCACCCGGGAGCCGACCGATGGCGAATACGGTCAGAAGATCAGAAAATTGTACAGTGACAGGACCCTGGTCAGCAAAAAAGAGGAACTCGAGCTCTTTCTCGCCGACCGGCGTCAGCATGTGGAAACCGAACTGATTCCGGCACTGACCGCCGGCCAGATCGTGGTCTGCGACAGGTACTTTCTGTCGACGATCGCCTACCAGGGAGCAAACGGCTTTGCCTGTGCCGATCTCCTGCGACGGAACAGTTTCGCCCCCGACCCGGATCTCGCCCTGATTCTGGAAGTTTCGACCGCGACCAGTCGCCGACGGATCACCTCGGGCCGGGGAGAGCGACCCAATGCCTTTGAGCAGGAAGAGATGCTCGACCGGGTCAGTGCGCTCTTTGCCCGCCTCGATCTGCCGTACATCCGCCGGATCGATGCGGAAACTCCCGTTGAGGCGATCCATCGCGAAGTTGTCAGCGCGGTTCGGCAGGTCCTTCCTCAACCGGTTCTGTCCACCTCTGTCGCGCCATGAAATGTCTCCGGCTGTTCGTCATCATCCTGATCATTCCGCTCGTCACCGGCCCAACTCTCAGTCACGGTGCGGTAAGCCCGTACGAAAAGGGTGCGCTGGTCAGCGACCAGGCCTGCGCCTACCTCTTTTTCCTGAGGGGCGTCGATGACGAATACCGACAGCAGTTCACCCAGGCCCTGCAGGCCTATGAAAAGGCCCTGATCTGTGACCCGAAGGCCCTCTACATCGAAAAGAAACTGCCGATACTCCATTTTCGTCTGGGAGAAAACGAACAGGCGGCGAAACTGCTTAAAGAGGGAATCAAGAAGGATCCCGAGGACACCTCGCAGTACCTGCTCCTGGCCCACATCGCCATTCAACAGAACAATCGCGACATCGCCATCGAGGTGTACCGGCGGGCGCTGCAATACGATCCAAACGATGAAAACGTCCGGCTGCGCCTGGCCATCCTGCTGGTCCAGAAGGATCGACTCGATGAGGGAGAAAAGATCTTCCGTGACCTCATCGAGAAAAACAAGGATCTCTATCTCGCTCAGATCTATCTGGCTCGCCTGCTGCAAATGAAAGGCGACAACGATGAGGCGGCCAGGATCTACGAGGAGGCCCTCGACCGTAACTGGTCCCAGGACCTGGTCTTTGAGATGATCGATTTCTACACGATGATGGAACGTTACACCGATGTCTTCCGGCTGTACGATGCGATTTTGGCCAACGACCCGACCAACGAACATGCCATCGCCGGCAAAATCCAGACCCTGCTGGCCATCGGCAAGGACAAGGAGGCCTTAAAAGAGCTGAAGGCCCTCCGGGCAACCAACGACAACACCGACAGTCTCGATTTGATCATCGCCAAGACCCTGCTGAGGCTGAACAGGATCGCCGAGGCCAAGACCGTTCTGGATAAACTGCAGCAGGGCCCGGTGGAAAACGAGGCCAATTATCTGTTGGGCTTGATCGCCTTTCAAGCAAAACAGACCGAAAAGGCGTTGCAGTACTTCCAGTTAGTCGCCGCCGACTCCCCGGAATATGCCGATGCGGTCTATCTCCAGGTGCGTCTTCTTCGAGACTTCAGCCGGTATGATCGGGCCTACTCCCTGTTGGAAAAAGTCTGCGCCGAACCCAAAGGCAGGGATCCGCTCTTTTTCGCCCTGCTGGCCTCCCTGTACCAGGAAAAGGACCGGCTGGACGAGGCCATGACGGTGCTGACCAAGGGGACCGACATTTTCCCGCAAAGCGAACAGCTCCATTTTGAGCGGGCCCTGCTGCTGGAACGCACCGGGCAGCGACAGCAGGCCCTGGCCACCATGCAGAAGGTCCTGGCGATCAATCCGGAAAACCCGGAGGCGCTCAACTACATCGGCTACACCTGGGCAGACCTCGGCCTCAATCTCGACCAGGCCAAACAGTACATTCTCCAGGCGGTCGATCTCAAGCCCGACAACGGCTTTATCCGGGACAGTCTCGGCTGGGTCGAATACCGGCTCGGCAACTATGAGACCGCCAGGGCCGAGTTACTGCAGGCACTCGATCTCGAACCCGATGACCCGAGTATCCACGAACACCTGGGCGATGTGTACCTTGCCTTAAAAAAGCTGGCCGAAGCGCGCAAAGCCTACCAGAAGAGTCGGGAGCTGTTTTCCAGCACCGAGGACAAGGACAGGCTGAAGAGGAAAATCGATGAACTCTCTGCGACCACACAGTAACGCCGTCAGCAGCCGTCTCCGCCCGCTCCTGGCCCTTGTCGCCATCCTCGCCCTGCTCGGCGGGGCGGGCTGCGCCAGAAAACCGTGGGGAGAACCGGTCACCACCGACCGGTACGGCCCGATCATGGAGACGATACGCGAGATGCAGCAGAGCGACGCCGCCCGCAGCGACTGTATCGACAGCGACGTGGACATCTTTTTCACCAGCTCCGTCAGAAACAGGGCCGCCAATGGCTATCTGCAGCTGCTGCAGCCCAAATATCTGAAGGTCATTATCTTCAATCCCCTCGACCAGCCGCTGCTGGCATTCGTCAGTGACGGTACAACCTGCCAGCTGATCAACACCGTCGACGCCTTTGCCAGCGCGGGACCACTCGCGTCATTTGCCACGACCTACGCCATCCCGCCATTGGCCTCTGCCAGCGACTGGGGAATCTGGCTGACCGGTCGCCTGCCAAGAACCTTGAACATAACGGCAATCCGTGAAGATGAAAAAAACCGGGGAATATGGCTCAGTCTGGCCGACCAGCCCCCGGTGGTGACCGGCGATCACAACGCCGCCCCCGTCCGTGAGCACCTGCTGATCGATACCCGGCAGAAACGGATCCTCGAGCGCATCCTTGCCAGCAGCGGCGACAGTTTCAAGGCCCATATATTGTATCAGAACCCGCAGTCAGAGCCCCCGCAGGATCTCGGCCGACAACCGGAAAAAATCACCATCGACGGCCTCGATTACAACGGAAAACTGGAGATCCATTTCAATGACATCCAGACCATCGAGAGCTGTCAGCCAAGCGATTTCCGCCTGAAGATTCCCCCCGGCTACCAGTATCAGCCCCTGTCAGCCGATTAAGTCCGGAGTTCTCACCCGGGGGAGACCGCCAGGCCGGGTCTACCTGATGGGCTCTGGAAAAACCTTGCTATACGAGGCGTAGCGCGTCTCAAACGGCTCTTTGAGAGTACATAAGGCACGGCGAAGTGTCGTTTGTGACCGAGGGCGAGGTCGATCGGAGTTTTTACGACGCCATCAATCTTGATGAACTCGTAAAAACCTCAAACGTGCATACAGGATGGCTAAGTACAAAAGGTCGATATACAAGGCGCAGTGGTGTCGGCCAAGCACAGGCGTACATATGGTACGTCGAGCATTGGCCGATCCCACTGCAACGCAGGAGATCGGGCTTTTTACGACGCCATCAATCTTTCTCGAGGTGATTGACAATGAGCACAAACAGATTGTCCTCCTTGAAAAAGACCTGCTGGAGATCGTAACTGCCACCGGGAGCGAGATCGAGGATCACCCGGGCCTTGCCGCTCTCGTCACCGATCCTGATCCGTCGCACATATTTACCACCGACTTCGAGTTTGGCGGGGACCTTGCTCCCAACCGTGGTGGCGCCAAAATCGCAAAAGACCTGAGGCGGGTCGAGTTCCCGGGTGGTGATCGCTGGCGGCTGGAAACGGCTGAGCTGCATCAGGATCATCTCGCCACTTCGGGAAAAGGCATCGTCAAAGGAGACCTCGGTCAGAACCGACGGTGTCGTCAGTGCCGCAGGTACCGCGGCGCCAGTCGACTCCGCGGGTGGAAGCTGGTCGTCATCGGGCACTGCAGCCGCCGGCGCTGGCGCGGTTGACGCCGGTGCGGCGTTGTCCTCAGGCGTTGATGCGCCGGGCTCAGCTTTGGCCGCCACCACCTTTTTTTCGCCAGCCCCCTTACCCCGTTGCAGAACCGGCAACGGAGCGACCTTGACCTTGGTATGGTCTCTGCCGAGTTGCACCGGCTCTCCGCCGCTATCGACCACTGCCGTCCGAGGAACGTCCGCTGTGGGCCGCGTGGTCTCAGGTGTGGTGGCGGTCGCTGGCGCGGACGAGGAGCCGTAACCTGCCGGCCGCAGGGAGATCAGCATCACATCCTGGCCGGCAGGAAAGGTCTTGGTCCAGACGATCTCACGATCGGTCGCCAGATCGAAAACGACACGCACCTTTTCCCGGGGCTGATGGTGCAAACCGACGCGAACGGCCCGCACCAGGTTCCCGCCGGAGATGGTGGTGTTCATCCGACCGGTAGGGGTGCAATCAAAAAAGTCGAGAACAAGACGTGGTTTTTCTCCCTTGATCATGAATGTCTGAACGACGATTCGCTCCCTGCCGTTCAGCCGTATGGTCATGTCATCCCCACCGGCCACCGCCAGATGCGAGATCGGACCGATCCTGGTATCCTCCGCGGCATTGCCCTGGCCAAAGGCAAAGAGGCCGCTCAACATCCCGAGTCCCGCCAGTAGAATGACTATACATCGCATATCGGCTCATCCTCTGTGCTTTCCATGAAAGCAGTTGCCGGCCATCCCGACCGCAGCCTCAAACGTGGCGGCAACGCGACCTCGGCGGAGGACACCAACCGGGTGACGATACGGACAAGATACCGTTTACATTGATATTATGTATAAAAAGGAGAAAAAATACAACCGTAACTTACCGTATGATACCTTGAAAAGTCGATCGAATTCCAGTAAATAGAGAGACTCATCCGCCACGACCGGCCACATACCCCAGGCCGCGGTACAGCTCCGAACTGCGGCAAAACGAACTCCCGGGCAGCGTTGGAAACTGCAGATCACACCGGTTCCGCCCACCGTTCCCGCCTTTTCATCCACTCCTCAACCATGAGTTTTTCATAATGACCGATACGATGTTCTACTCCCAGGTAAGAAAACCCGGCCGCTATCTCGGCAATGAATACAACAGCGTGCTGAAAGACTGGCACACGGTCGATATCCGCTGCGCCCTGGTCTTCCCGGATCTCTACGAGATCGGCATGTCACATCAGGGTCTGCAGATCCTCTACCATATCCTCAACAGGCATGACAATATGCTGGCCGAGCGCTGCTATTGTCCCGACCGGGACGTCGAAGAGCTCCTGCGCTCTCAGGGACAGCCACTCACCTCGCTCGAATCGGCGCGCCCTTTAGGCGATTTCGATCTGATCGGCATCACCCTGCCCTACGAGCTCTGTTACAGCAACATCCTCACCATCCTGGACCTGGCGGGAATCCCTTTTCTGGCCGCAAGCCGTGCCGAGACCCATCCCCTCCTGATCGGCGGCGGGCCCTGCGCCCTGAACCCGGAACCGGTGGCCGACTTCTTTGATGCGGTCCTGCTCGGCGACGGAGAGGAGGCAATTATCGAGATCGTCGCGACCGTGGCCTCCGCCCGTGGGAAAGGGCTGTCGAAAAAAGCGCTCCTGCACCAGCTGGCCGCAATCGACGGGGTGTATGTCCCGGCACATTTCACCCCCGAATATCACTCCGACGGCAGACTGCGCGCCATAACGCCCGTCGACCCTGACCGGCCCGTGGTCAGGCGCCGGGTCCTGCCGGACCTCTCTGGCCTCGACCACCTGCTGCACCCTCTCGTTCCCAATGCCAGAATTGTCCACGATCGGCTGGCCATCGAGGTTGCCAGGGGCTGTACCCGCGGCTGCAGGTTCTGTCAGGCGGGTATCACCTACAGACCGGTACGCGAACGGACCCCGGAACAGATTCTCACCCTGGCCCGACACGGCATCACCAACTCCGGCTTTGAGGAAATGGCGCTGCTGTCACTTTCCACCGGCGACTACTCCTGCCTTGGCGAGGTACTGCCTCAGCTGATGGACCGTTTTGCCAACCACTATGTGGCGGTGGCCATGCCCTCCATGCGGGTCGGAACCCTCACCCCGGAGATCATGGGCCAGATCAAGCGAGTTCGCAAAACCGGTTTCACCCTGGCCCCAGAGGCCGGCAGCGAACGGCTGCGGCAGGTCATCAACAAGGGTATCAGCGAGGAGGATCTGCTTGCCGCCTGCCAGACCGCCTTCTCCCTGGGCTGGAAACTGATGAAGTTTTATTTCATGATCGGCCTGCCCACCGAAACCGCGGAAGATATCGAGGCGATCGTCGAACTGGTGAACAGGTCCGCGCACACCATCCGCACGGCAGGCAAGGGCAAGCGGCAGATCAACGTCAGTGTCGGCACCTTTGTCCCCAAGCCACACACCCCGTTCCAGTGGAGCAGACAACTCCGTATTGAAGAAAGTCGTGAACGCCTCGCCTATCTCAAAAACCACCTGCCGCGCAAGAACTGCAACATGAAGTGGCACAGCCCTGAACAGAGCTTTCTCGAGGGAGTCTTTGCCCGCGGCGACCGTCGGCTGGCCCGATTGATCATCGCCGCCTGGCGAAACGGCGCCAGGCTCGATGGCTGGCACGATCATCTCGATCTCAGTCCCTGGCAGCAGGCCGCAGAGGGGTGCCAACTCTCTCTGGAGGACTATCTGCGAGAACGGCACCCAAATGAGCTGCTGCCCTGGCACCACCTCGCCTCGGGCGTCGATGAGGATTTTCTCAAGGACCAGTGGCAGAAGGCCACCACCGGGACCTACACCCCGGACTGCCGCTATCACGGCTGCCAGCAATGCGGGCTCTGCGACTTCGACATCATCCGGCCGATCGTGCACAATCCCCAGGAGCCGGGCACGGCCGGACCGGCCCCCGCCGGCCCTGCTGCCGGTCAGCACGAGCAGCAGCCCGCCTTGACCGATACACCAACACAGCTGGACCAGACTACCTCGGCGGCAACGAGCAACGCAACGCCGAGTTCCGGAAAAGCCGTCTTGCCACGCCGGCACGTTGCAGATAAAAAGGAGCATCATAAGTATCTGGTCAGCTACAGCCGACAGGGCGACATCTGTTATCTCGGTCATCTGGAATTTCTCCAGTTGCTCTTTCGGGCGCTGAGGCGGGCCGATATCACCACCAATTTTTCCCAAGGATTCAACCCGACCCCCAAGGTCTCCTTTGCCCCGGCGCTGCCGGTGGGCACCATCAGCGACTCGGAATTTTTCATCATGGACCTGCCGGCACCGCTTGACGACCCCGAAGTCACCGCCGCGCTGCTCACCAGCAAGCTGCCTCCCGGTCTCGTGGTCAACGCCATCACCTCCCACTCCGGCGACTTGCCGCTGGTGACGGCGAGCCGATATACCCTGCGCCTGTCGCGGCCCATCGAGGCCGCGGAAAAGGAGCTGGCCGCACAGTTCCTCGCCGCCGAGACCTTCACCATCACCAGGACCAGGAAGGGCAAGACCAGAGACCTCGATATCCGTAAACTGATAACCGAACTGTCGACGGCCGATCAGTACACCTTCGTCCTGCGGATCATCACCACCACGGCCGAGCCGGGCATCAAGCCAAGCGACGCGTTGCACCATATCTTCGGCATCAGCGAACAGGAGGCCCTGGCGGCGCGGGTGACCAAAACCGACTGGCAGGCCATCAGCTGAAGGTTCATCGAACTTGCTTCGCTTTTCGTTCCATGGTACCACTCTATTTTGACCAACCGGCATGGCTGAACCAGGTAGTGCCCAGCCAGAAACGGTTACTTTATCCGGACTCTTCGTCGTGCTCGAAATTCTATCAATGGTATATCAATCACATACCTGTGGTGAAATTTCTTTCACGCCTCGACTGAGTCGAAAATATCCCGTTTCTGGATGAGCACCAACTCGATACGCCACACTTCTCCAGGAGGAAGAGATGGGCAAGAAGATCGTGCTGCGCGATGAGGAGATGCCACGGCAGTGGTACAACGTCGTCCCGGATATCCCCAACGGGCTGCGCCCTCCCCTTGACCCGGCGACCAGGGAGCCGATAGGGCCGGAAAAGCTCGCGCCGATCTTTCCCCTCGGCCTGCTCGAGCAGGAGATGTCGATGGAGCGGTATATCGACATTCCTCAGGAGATCCTCGATATCTATGCGATATGGCGTCCCGCCCCTCTGGTTCGGGCCAGCGGACTCGAAAAGGCCCTGGGTACCAGAGCGAAGATCTTTTTCAAGAACGAAGGGGTTTCACCGGTGGGCTCGCACAAGGCCAACAGCGCCGTGCCCCAGGCCTATTTCAACATGAAAGAAGGCGTCAAACGGCTGTCGACCGAAACCGGCGCAGGCCAGTGGGGCAGCGCCCTCTCCTTTGCCACTGCAAAATTCGGGCTTACCTGCAAGGTCTACATGGTGCGGGTCTCCTTTGAGCAAAAACCCTACCGCAAATCGATGATGCAGACCTTCGGAGCCCAGGTCACCGCCAGCCCCAGCGAAGAGACCCGCACCGGCCGCAAAATTCTGGCCGAATTTCCCGACACTCCCGGCTCTCTGGGCATTGCCATCTCCGAGGCCCTGGAGGACGCCGCCGGTCGGGACGACACCAGGTATGCCCTCGGTTCGGTACTCAATCACGTCTGCCTCCACCAGTCCATTATCGGGCTTGAGACCAAAAAGCAGCTGGAAATCGCCGGTGAGTTTCCCGACGTCATCGTCGGCTGCTGCGGCGGCGGTTCCAACTTCGCCGGCATCGCCACCCCCTTTCTGCCCGAGATACTGAACGGCAGAAAGATCCGCCTGCTGGGGGTCGAGCCGGCCTCCTGCCCCTCGCTCACCAGGGGCGCGCTGGCCTACGATTTCGGCGATGTGGCCCAGACCACCCCTCTGCTCTACATGTACACCCTCGGCCACGACTTCATCCCGCCGGGCATCCATGCCGGCGGCCTGCGCTACCATGGCATGTCCCCTATCATCTCCGCCCTGGTGCGGGAGAGGATTATCGAACCACTCAGGCTGCAGCAACTGGAGTGTTTCGAGGCTGGCGTCCTGTTTGCCCGCACCGAAGGAATCATCCCGGCCCCGGAAACCTGTCACGCCATCCGCGGGGCGATCATCGAGGCCATGCGCGAGCCGAAAAAAGAGCAGACCATTCTCTTCAACTTTTCCGGCCACGGTCTCATCGACATGGCCTCGTATGACAAGTTTTTCGCCGGTGAGCTCCACAATCACGACTACTCGGAACAGGCGATCGCCCGCTCGATCGCCAATCTGCCAAAGATATGAGCCTGCTGCCATTCCTCCGGCTGCCAGCCAGCCGGAGACCCCCAGCGGCCGCTGCGACGCCAGCCTCTCGGGCGCTGTCGCTGGTGCTGTTTTTCGCGCTGGTCGTGCTTGGCAGTACCCTGCAGCCGGCAGCCGCCACCATCCTGCCACGCGACACTATCAGCAACGGTGGCTACATTATCTATCAGGATGGCGGCATCATTGAGAGTTTTCACCCCCACGATCCCTTCATCCCGGCGTCGACCATCAAGCTGCTGACCGCCTATACCGCGATAAAGGAGCTGGGAGCCGACTACCGGTTCACCACCTCATTTTATCTCGATGCCGCTGGGCTGCTCTACATCCGCGGCGGCGGCGACCCCACCTTGACCACCGAGTCACTCATCGAGGTGGCGAGAGAACTCAAGCGACGGGGTGTCGTCAGGATCAGCGGTTATGTGCTGGACGATCACCTGTTCGCCCTGGAGCACGCCCTGCCGGACGGTTCGGAAAACTCGGCCAACCCCTACGATGTGGCCAATAGTGGCCTTGCCGTCAATTTCAACTCGATTGCCATCGACAAGACCAGAAGCGGTCGTATCCTCTCCGGGGAGGAGCACACCCCGACCATCCCGCTGGCCCGGGTGATCGGCAGGCAGTTGAAGCCGGGCCGCCACCGGGTCAATATCGATGCCTTTGTCACGCCCTCGTCACTGCCCCTGCCACTGCAGTACACCGCTGAGTTGCTCCATGAGCTGCTCCAGCGACAAGGGGTTGTTTGCAGGGCAAATTTCCGACGAGGCACGGTTGCGGGCGGAGCAAAACCCATCTACCGACACCTCTCCGCACCGCTAACGTCCATCGTCCGTTCCTGCCTCGCTGTCTCCAACAACTATATCGCCAACCAGTTGGCCTTGACGGCCGGTGCCCATAAATATGGCGCTCCCGCCACCTGGGGCAAAGCACGGCAGGTCCTGACCTCTTATGCCCGAAACCGCATGGGGGTCTCGCCCCGGGAGCTGTCGGTGGCGGAAGGCTCGGGACTCTCCCGCCAGACCAGAATCACTCCGACTGCCATGCTGAAGATTCTTCTGGCCTTTGCTCCCTATCGCGACCTGTTGCCGACACGCCACGGGGCGCAGCTGAAGTCAGGCACCATGACCAATGTCTACTGCTATGCCGGATATCTCGACAGTGACAGAGGCCCCCTGCTCTTTGTGGTACTGCTCAATCAGCAGACCAATACTCGCAGAGAGCTTCTTACCCACCTGGCGCGGCAATTCGCCCCGTCCGGCACCACCTCGTCGGGAACCGGACAATAATGGCCCGCTGCCCCAATCAGACCGCCGCCAACGCACACTGCTGAGGTCGGCACTGAGGAGAGACCCATGATCGACACACTGTATGCTGCCCTCGAGGCAATAGGTTTCAGCCATCCTCTGCACCCCATCCTGGTGCATCTCCCCATGGGCATGGTCGTTGGCACGACGCTTTTCGCCCTCGCCGCCCTCCTGAGCAGAAAGGACAGTCTCAATACCACCGCCGCGCATTGCACCGCCCTGGCTCTGATCTTTATCGGCCCGACCATCATCACCGGGCTGCTCGACTGGCAGGCCAGAATGGGTGGCGAGTTGGAAACACTCATTATCGTCAAAATCGTTCTGGCCCTGCTGCTCACCGGTCTGCTGACGACCGCGGTGATCTTCAGGGCGCGAGGCGCCTCCGCCAGGCAGCTGTTGATTCTCTATCTTCTCTGTCTGGTATGTGCCGGCGGGCTCGGTTTTTCAGGCGGCGAACTGGCCTACGGTTGAATTCCAGCCGCCAGACTCCGGCAAAGATGGCCTGAGATTCCGGTCTGGCAGAAGAGTATCAGCGAAAGGCTGTCCCCCATACTCTCGCACCCGTCCACGGCCTCGACACAAAAGACCGTTCAACGCCGTCGCAGTTGCAGCAGACCGATAACGATCAACAGGGCCGGCCACCACTCCCGGGCAATCTCTTTTAACATCCCGATCCGGATATACCCCAGATTGGACAACAGCAGAGCTGTGCCGACAGCAATCAACAGAATGGGGCCTATACTCTTTTGCATATTTCCTCTCACCTTTGGTTGGGTTGGTACAGATGGTGTAGGTAACTTCTGGGGCAAGAGTAGGATATTGGAATTCAAAAGACAATCTCTTTTGCGCCCGGTCAGGAACCGGGTGCCGGCTTGACAGGCCACCCCTCTTTATCTGAAACTCGCCAGGGCAAAGGTCCGGTTGACGCGTCGAGGAGTTGCAGAACAGCGTAGCGGTGTCATCGAGGTGACTGAGGCTCACCTGCTCCAGCCGTGCTGGTTCGCAGGACACGCTCGACGCATTCAACCAGAGACGGCCAGCTGAGCGGCTTGAAAAGAAATTCGTTGGCGCCCTCCGCCAGGGCCCGCTCCCTGTCGATCACCTCACTGTAGCCGGTCTGGAGAATAACCGGGATATGCGGAGCAACTACCCGACATTGTTGCATAAGGCTCAGCCCATCCAGACGTGGCATGGTCAAGTCACTGATAATCAGATCAAAGCGGTCAGGGTTACGCCGAAAGAGTTCCAGCGCCCGCTCACTATCGGTTTCAGTCACCACCTCATAGCCGGATATCGTCAACATCTGCCGGCCGAGGTCGGCCAGAGCGCTCTCGTCATCGACAAAGAGTATGGACCCCGCCCCCTTGACTTCGGCCGGCGCCATAACCGCCTCATCGGCGACCTCCACGCCCCGGATGGGCAGGTACACCTCGAAGGTGGTCCCTGCGCCAACCACGCTGCGGAAGGTGACCTCGCCGCCCAGGCTGGCAACGATACCATGCACCATCGAGAGCCCCATACCGGTGCCCTCTCCTCTTGGCTTGGTCGTGAAATACGGCTCAAAGATCTTGTTGCCGATCTCCGGCGGCATGCCGACCCCGGTGTCCACCACCATCAGCCGCAGATATTTCCCCTGGGGCAAACTGGCCGAGACGCCATGCACCTCCTGGCCAGAGAGCTCCACCCTGTCCAGGGCGACCGTCAATTCACCACCGCTCTCGCGCATGGCGTGGTAGGCATTGGTGCAGAGGTTCATCACCACCTGATGGATCTGGGTCGGGTCGGCGAACACCAGCGCATCGCCGTCGTCAAGCCGCACGGCGATATCGATGGTTTTCGGAATCGAGGCCCTGAGCAGTTTCATCGCCTCCTCGACCACCGGTTGCAGCCGCAACGGCATGGCTTCGGGCTGATTGCGGCAACAAAATGTCAGGATCTGTTTTACCAGTTCCTTGGCTCGATTGCCGGCGCGGTTCACCTCCTGCAGGTACTTCTCCACCTGGCTCCCCTGAGTAACCTCCAGGCCGGCCAGATCGGCATAGCCGAGAACAGCCGTAAGAATATTGTTGAAATCGTGGGCGATCCCGCCGGCCAGTGTCCCTATCGCCTCCATTTTCTGGGCCTGCTGGTACCGCTGCTCGAGTTCGAGATTGCGGGCTTCGGCCGCCTTTCTGTCTTCGATATCCCGAACCACCGCGATAAGGCGTCGTCTGCCGCCGATAATCGCCTCTTTCAGGATCACCTCACCCCAGAATATCTCGCCGTTTCTCCGGCGATATTGCCATTCGAACATCTGTGGTCCCTGCCGTGACGCCAACTGGCCCCGGCGGCGCGCATTCTCTCTGGTATATGGCGCGGATCCCTGGCTTAAGTCACCGATATTCAATTTCATTATCTCATCTCGCGAATAATCGAACATCCTGGCAAAAGAGAGATTCAGGTCGATGATCGCCCCGGAATCGACGTCATGAATGGCAATTCCCTCCTTGGTGGCATTGAAAACCTCCTGGTAATCATGTTCCTTGCCCTTCAACGCCCCTTCCGCCTCCACCGCCAAAGAGATTTCTCGACGCAGCAGAACGTAGATGACCAGTGAGGTCACCAGGACAAAGATCCAGCCCTTCATCATCTGGATACGGGTCATCAGTTGGGGGTCGACTACCAGCCACAGCAGCAGCTGGTCGGAAAACAGAATCCAGAGCACGGAGACGATTCCATAGATCGACACGATCTTGAGAGCGGCAAAATTTTTTCCGACAAGAATCTTTTGCATACACTGCTCCAGCAACGCACCTCCCGGAGGGAGATGAGACCATTCATCCCGGCCCTTCACCGGCAAAGCGGCAGGCCGTGCCAACAGCAATCGCGAAGCAAAAACGATTCCAACATGCTCTGTAGTACAGTATAGTGCCATTTTTTACGCATTCAACAACGTCATAGCCAAGACGACATCACCACCGCTAACCAGTGTCCGTCCAGAAACATGAAACTCCTCGGCTCGGCAAAAGAGCTGTCTGGGCTGGCGAGTTTCCTATACGCCAGAGAGCCCATCTTCAGGCAACACCCCGTAACACTGACCTACGGCAACACCCATGAACAGACAATTACAGAACGAAATCAAGAAACGCCGAACCTTCGGAATCATCAGCCACCCCGACGCCGGCAAGACCACCCTGACCGAAAAGCTGCTGCTGTTTGGCGGCGCGATCAATATGGCCGGGGCGGTGAAGTCACGCAAGGCGGAACGCCATGCCACCAGCGACTGGATGTCCATCGAGCAGGAACGCGGGATCTCGGTCACCACCTCGGTGATGAAGTTCACCTACGACGATTTCGAGGTCAACCTTCTCGACACCCCCGGCCATCAAGACTTTTCCGAGGACACCTACCGGGTTCTCACCGCGGTGGATTCCGCTATCATGGTAATCGACAACGCCAAAGGTGTCGAGTCCCAGACCGAGAAACTGATGGAGGTCTGCCGGATGCGCAATACCCCGATCATCACCTTCATCAACAAACTGGATCGCGAAGGTCTCAGCCCGCTCGACATTATGGCGGAGATCGAAGAGAAGCTGCAGATCGAATGCACGCCGCTGTCCTGGCCAATCGGCATGGGCAAGAGCTTCAAGGGGGTCTACAATATCTATCAGAACCGCCTCCACCTCTTCACCCCCGGCCAGGAAACCCGGAACGCCGCGGGCTTGACCATAGACAATCTCGATGACCCGCAGCTCGACCACCTGCTGGGCCGCCAGGCAGACGAGTTGCGTGAGGACATCGAGTTGCTGGCCGGCGCCGCCAACCCCTTCGAGTATGACCACTATCTGGCCGCCAGCCAGACTCCGGTCTTCTTTGGCAGCGCCATCAACAATTTCGGGGTCCGGGAGTTGCTGGACGCCTTCGTGGAGATGGCCCCGCCGCCTGGCCCCCGTCAGACCAGAAGCCGGACGGTCGAACCGGCGGAAGAGGAATTTTCCGGCTTCGTTTTCAAGATTCAGGCCAACATGAACCCGGCCCACCGCGACCGTATCGCCTTTCTCCGCATCTGCTCTGGCCGTTTCAACCGCGGGATGAAGGTCAAACACCACCGGCTGGGCAAGGAAATCGCCCTGAGCAATGCCACGATCTTCATGGCCCAGGAGCGGGCCAACGTCGAAGAGGCCTGGCCGGGGGACATCATCGGTCTCCACAACCACGGCACCATCAAGATCGGCGATACCTTCACCAGCAAAGAGGAATTGAAGTTCACCGGCATACCCAACTTCGCTCCCGAACATTTCCGCCGGGTACTGCTGAAAAATCCTCTGAAGATGAAGCAACTGCAGAAGGGACTGGTTCAACTGGCCGAAGAGGGGGCCATCCAGGTGTTCAGACCGCTGATCGGCTCTGATTACATCATGGGAGCGGTCGGGGTGTTGCAGTTCGAGGTGACGATGGCCCGATTAAAGAACGAGTATGGCGTCGACGCGATCTATGAACCGGTGGACTACCAGGCGGCACGCTGGATCCACGGCGACGATCCGAAAAAGCTGGTCGAGTTCGAGCGCAAAAATCAGGACAGCCTGGCCCGCGATACCGAAGGTTGCCTCACCTTCCTCTCGGCCAGCGAATGGATGATCAACTACCACCAGGAAAAGTGGCCTGAGATCGAATTCTTGAAAACACGGGAAAACTTCTGATCCGGCCAATAGGCAAAGCTCGGAGATGCTCCGAGGGCGTACCACACGCAAAAGAGCATCAGAAATGGGTGGTAAAGGAGGGGTGCAGAATCCCTGGCAGAAGCATCACTGCTCGTCATCGACAAAGACCAGAGCGAAGCCCTTGGCCAGAGACGTCGAGGTCTTCTTTCTGGCAACGGTGAGAATCCGTTGAATCGTTCCCCGGGAGACACCCATGCGTACCCCGGCTTCCTCCTGGGTCAACCCCTCGGAATCACAGAGCCGCAGGACCTCCAGCTCATCACGGTGCAACTCCACCTGCTTGAGATCTTTCAATGGAGCTCCCGTCGGCTTGAAGGCATGCCCACAGAAGCGCCCCTCACAATTTCGTGCTTTTTTGGGTCTTGGCGACATATGTATTGCAGTGCGTAAAAGAGGCCGGCCCCACGAAAGGACCGGCGGTCATTTGTAGTACCTGGTCTTTATACTGCCGAAGATCCAAAAATGCAATTCTCTAATGGTGGCAATTGCCAGACCCCTGGCAGAGGTCGGCCGGCTGCATGCGCGGCAGTTTCCCCTCGACGAAGTGCTGGACGATCGACTGCACATCGCCGCCGTTGTCGGCCGCGGCGAAATACACATCGATACCGACCTGAGCGAACCCCTGCATCGGTCGGGCCCCCAGACCGCCAACGACCACGGCCTTGACCTCGGCATCGTTTAGGATCTTCACCGGCACCATACAGCCGCCGGCCTGATGATCACGGTTGACGATGATCTCCACCTGCTCGATCTCCTGAGACGCATCGAGGCTCACCACGGTGAAGACATCACAATGACCGAAATGGGCCGACCGGCCCGACGTAAGCCCACCCGGACTGTTTGAAGGAATAGCTAACTTCATGACCTCTTTTTGCTCCTGTTTGATGGTTGTCTGCTGTTTTTGTTACGACATGTATTGAAAAATCATCTGGTTGAACAACCAGACGGTCGTCGTAACGTGTTGCTGTCATCCTGCCTGCGACCGGAACCTGCGCCGCCATCCGGCCGCTTATTAAACATATGCACATAATAGTCCCTCGATGCCAGGCTGGCAAGAGTTTTTGATAACCAGCATGGCTGGACCAGGTAGCCTCAGCCACAACGATGACACCGCTACGCTGTTATGAGACTCCTCGGCGCGGTAACAGAACTTTCCACACTGACGAGTTTCATAGAAACCAGCATGGCTGGGCCAGATAGCCTCAACCACAACGATGACCCCGCTTCACTGTTATAAAACTCCTTGGCACGGCAACAGACTTTCCCGTACTGGCGAGTTTCATACAAACCCGCTTGCCCCGCAACACGGCAAAGTACCGGGCGCACGAACAAGAAATGGACAGAGAGAAGAATTTTCAGTAGATTCGTATGCAACGCAATCAACGCGGAAAGCTCTGTCACCGCGCCCATGATCAGTGCGAAAACTTTCCTTTAAACGGTATGCCACATTCCCTATCCGGTCAGACAACAAGCGGAGATCATGGCCATTTCTCAACATCTCCAGCGGCCATGAAAAATCCTGCCCGACAGCAACCGGTTCGGGTCAAAGCTCATCTGCCGAGAAGACGATCGCCCCGGGGCGAGGGAGCGATCAGGTCGTTGGCCGGCCTGATCCTTGTCGTGCTGTTTTTCATCTTTTCCGCCACACCGGGCAGATCGGCAGACAGCGCCGGAGATACCGCCACCTTCCGCGAACTGGTGGTCACCACCTCGGAGACCGATCTGCTGCTGTTCGGTGTAATCGCCAATGCCTTCAGCACCGAGATGGTTGCCGGTTTGCAAAGCGGGGTACCAATCGATTTTTCATTCTTTCTCGAACTGCAACGCAACGATCCCGGCAGAGACAAACAGATTCTGGCCCGGAAACAGTTTCGCCACACCCTCACCTACGACACCTTGAAAGACAACTACAGGGTCGCGCTCGAAGAGCATGATAACCAGGTGTTCTCCTTTGTCGACCTCGCCAAGGCCCAGGCGGCCATGGGCGAGATCAACGGGGCGACCATCGTCGAACTCAGTCAGCTGGTCATCCACAGCACCTATAGACTCCGGGTCAGAGCCGATTTGTTCAAACAGACCCTGCCGCTCAGTCTGCACCACATACTCCCGTTTGTCTCCTGGTGGGACAGAGAGACGGACTGGCAGACGATAGAATTCAACTACTGACAGCTACCGTGGCCGAATATCCTCAGACCCCGTCCGCAAACGGTTCCAGACAGCGACCAGGCCGGCTACCCGCGAAAATGCCCTATTCCCGCGAACAGATCCGGCAGAAACGGCGCCTGGTCCGCTGGACAATCGCGATATGCCTCTGCCTCATCCCGATTTTCATCTATCTGCAGAGCTCTTTATATAGCCACGGGGATTCCCTGCCCAGCGGCAGCAACATTCTGCTCTTTGCCCTGATCAATGTCAATGTTCTGCTCGTTCTTTTCGTGCTCTTTCTGGTTTTGCGCAGTCTGGCGGAGTTGCTGTTCGAGCGGCGCATCGGCCGGCCCGGCAGCCGGCTAAAGAGCAAATTGATCGCCTCGTTTCTGTCGCTCACCCTGATCCCGACCATTCTGCTCTTTTTTGTCGCCCTGCAGTTTATCTCCACCAGCATGGAGTACTGGTTCAACGCCAATATCGAAAACTCGCTGACGGAATCGCTCAAACTCGCCCAGTCGATCCTCCACGACACCACCGCCCGGGCCAGGCGGATCAATGGCGGCATTGCCAGAAAACTTGCACCCTACGACATTGCCGGCAGTTCGGCCGAGGAGGTCGAAGAGCTCCTGACCCGGGTGGTGGCGCCAACCGTGATGAGCAGGTTCGATTCGATAACCCTGATACCCGACAACTCCGACCTGCAGATCTCGCTTGTCGGCCCCGGCAGTCGGGTCCTGCCGGTGCCACGGTTGCCCATCGACGTGGTGAGCCAGACCAGAACGCAGTGCGGCCCGACGTCCGTCACCCAGGACACCGACCAGGGCGATCTGGTACGCAGCCTGCTGGCCATCACCATGGGGGAGAACCAGCGGACCACGGCGATTATCGCCACCTCCATCCTGATCCCGGGCGAGCAGTTGCAGCGAATGGAGCTCATCTCCCGGGGGCTCGAGGGATACCGTCAGCTCAAGCATTTCAAGGATCCGTTCAAGTTCTGGATTTTCATCATCCTTCTGCTGGTTCTGCTGCTGATCTTCTTTGCCGCCATCTGGTTCGGCCTCTACATCTCCCGCGGCATCACCGATCCGCTCGCCAGACTGGTGGCCGCCACCCAGCGGGTGGCGGAAGGAGATCTCGAGTTCGAGATGGAAAGTGACGCCAACGACGAGATCGGTTATCTGGTCAACTCCTTCAATCAGATGACCGAGAATCTGGCTTTCAGCAACAGGCAACTGGCCGAAACCCACACCGCGCTGCAGCAGAGTTCCCAGCAATCCGAACAGCGCCGCCGCTATACCGAGATCATCCTGCAAAACGTCTCGGCTGGCGTCATCTCACTCAACGAGCAGAACCGGATCATCACCATCAACCGCTTTGCCGAACAGTTGCTCAACATCGACAAGAGTTTTTTCATCGGCAAGACCTTTGTCGAGGTCCTGCCTGTACACCAGCAGGCGATCATCTTCGGTTTTATCGACCAGCTCAATCTCACCGGCAAGACCTCGGTGGAACAGCATTTAAAACTCAACGTGATGGGTCGCAACTTCTCGCTTCTGGTGCACTTCACCCGGCTGACCGATGAAGACGGGACCTCGCTGGGTCATGTGCTGGTCTTCGACAATCTCACCAAGCTCGAGAAGATGCAGCGAATGGCCGCCTGGCGCGAGGTCGCCAAGCGCATCGCCCATGAGATCAAGAACCCGTTGACCCCGATCCAGCTCTCGGCCCAGCGGCTGCGCCGGCGCTATCCGGCCATTCTCGCCGAGGAGGACCGGGTCTTCGACGAGTGCACCAGCACCATTATCGGTCAGGTGGACGAACTCAAGCGGCTGGTCAGCGAATTCAGTCAATTCGCCAGGATGCCGCATATCCATAAGGGCCCGGCCGACCTCATGGCCCTGGCCCACGACACCCTGGTCCTCTATCGCGAGGCCCACAAGCATATCACCTTCGATCTGCGCGAAACCAGCCCGGTGCCGATCTTTCAGTTCGATGCCGAACAGATCAAGCGCTGCCTGATCAATCTCTTGGACAACGCGGTTGCAGTTTTGCCCGACGGGGGTAGAATAGACATCGAACTCAGCCTCGACGAACCAGGGCTCTCGGTCTTCATCAAGGTCGCCGATGACGGGCCGGGCATCTCCAGCCAGAACAAGGTAAAACTGTTCGAGCCCTACTTCTCGACCAAAAAGACCGGTACCGGACTCGGCCTGGCCATCGTTTCCACCATCGTCGCCGACCATAGCGGCTACATCCGGGTCCAGGACAACCAGCCGCGGGGTTCCGTCTTCGTCATCGAGCTGCCTTTAGGGGAGTGGCAGGCCAAGACGAGCTAACCAGCATGACTGGACCTGGTAAGCGATAAGAACGAGACTCCGAAAAGCCTCAGCCACAACACAACATGCAATTCCTTGACGCGGAAACAGTGCTCGCCGTGTTGAGGAGTTTACATATCACCGTCAACCACCCACCGCTGCCACTATGAGCAAACACATCCTTATCATCGATGACGAATCATCCATCCGCCAGAGCCTGGTCGGCATCTTAGAGGATGAAGGGTTCACCACCGTCGCGGTCTCCTCCGCCGAAGAGGGGTTCGAGATACTCGACGAGGAACCGGTCGATCTGGTCCTGCTCGACATCTGGCTCGGTGACAAGATGGACGGCATGGCCGCCCTGCCGGTGATAAAGGAGCGGCACAATCTGCCGGTCATCATGATTTCCGGTCATGGCACCATCGAAACCGCCGTGCAGGCCACCCGCAGTGGCGCCTTTGATTTTATCGAAAAACCGCTCTCCTATGACAAGATCATCCTGGCCATCAGCAACGGTCTGCGCTTTGCGCAACTCGAGCAGGAAAATCAGCTGCTGCGTCAGACCTCCGCCAAGCCGATCCAGATCACCGGCAAATCCGAGGCCATCACCGCCATCCGCCAACAGATCGAGATTGTCGCCCCGACCGACGCCTGGGTACTGATCCGTGGCGACCACGGTACCGGCAAGGAGCTGGTCGCCCAATCCATTCACCGGTTATCCGCCTGTGCCGGCAAACCGATGATCGAGGTCAACTGCGCGGCGATCCCCGAAGAACTCATCGAGTCGGAACTGTTCGGCCACGAGAAGGGCTCGTTCACCGGCGCCCACTCCAACAAGAAGGGCAAGTTCGACCAGGCCAACAGCGGCATTCTCTTTCTCGACGAAATCGGTGATATGAGCATGAAGACCCAGGCCAAGATCCTCCGCATTCTCCAGGAGCAGAAATTCGAACGGGTGGGCGGCTCCAGGACCATCAAGGTCAACGTCCGGGTGCTGGCCGCCACCAACAAGAACCTCGAAGAAGAGATAGAAAACGGCAACTTCCGTGCCGACCTCTTCTGGCGCCTCAATGTGGTACCCATCCACGTTCCCAAACTCCGGGAGCGCCTCGAAGACATCCCGCTCTTGGTGGAGAGCATCATGGAATCCATGACCGGCAAAGGCGTCAAACCAAAGACCTTTGCCAAAGATGCATTTACGGCTCTTGGCGAACATCCCTGGCCCGGCAATGTCCGTGAATTACGCAACTTCGTGGAAAGGCTGCTGATCATGTGCCCCGACGAGGTCATCACCGGCCAGCAGGTCAGGCTCTTTCTCAAGCCGAGCCAGGAGATGATCTCGGCGGAAGACTCGTCGCTTTCGATGTTCCTTGGCGCCGACTTCAAAGAGGCCAAGCGGCTCTTTGAGCGGGAGTATCTCAAACAAAAACTCCAGCAGAACCAGGGCAACATCTCGAAAACCGCCGAACAGGTGGGGCTTGAGCGCAGCCACCTGCACAAGAAACTCAAGAGTCTCGATATCGCGGTCTGATCCTCGCCCGGCCCGGCTTTCCTCATGAGCAATTCTGGCTAGAGACGCAGACAGGTAGACACGAAACATCATCTCGTCCCGGCATCCCGATCCACTGGCCGGGACGGTAACTACAGCAACATACAGGAGCAGAAATGGTTTTTCCGGAATATCGTCCCCGCCGCCTGCGGCGAAACAACACCCTCAGAGGCCTGATTCGCGAGACCCACCTCTCGGCCGACCAGTTCATCTACCCCCTCTTCGTCAAACCCGGCAAAAAGGTGCGCGAAGAGATCTCCTCGATGCCGGGAGTGTATCGGATTTCGGTGGATCAGCTGGCAGCCGAAGCCCGGTCATGCCTTGACCTCGGCATCAGGTCGGTCCTCCTGTTCGGCCTGCCTGAGACCAAGGACGCCATGGGCACCGGCGCCCACATCAAGGACGGCATTGTCCAGCGGGCCATCCGTGAGTTGAAGAACAGGGTACCGGAAATGACGATCGTCACCGACGTCTGCCTGTGTGAATACACCGACCATGGCCATTGCGGCTGCCTGATCAACCAGGAGGTGGACAATGACGCGACCCTCGAGATCCTGGCCAAGACCGCTCTGTCCCACGTCGAGGCCGGGGCCGACATGGTAGCGCCCTCGGACATGATGGATGGCCGCATCGCCGAGATCAGGGCCGCACTCGACGAGAACAGCTTCGAGATGGTACCGATCATGAGTTACGCGGTGAAATACGCCTCATCCTTCTACGGGCCCTTTCGGGATGCGGCGGACTGCACCCCGCAGTTCGGCGATCGGCGCAGCTATCAGATGGACCCGGCCAACAGCCGTGAAGCCCTGCGGGAAGCGACTCTCGATGTCGACGAGGGGGCAGACATCCTCATGGTCAAACCGGCGGTGGCGTATCTGGACATCATCGCCAGGCTGCGTGATGAATTCGATCTGCCGGTGGCAGCCTACCACGTCAGCGGGGAGTATGCGTTGATCAAGGCCGCGGCCGAAAAGGGCTGGATCGACGGCGACCGGGTGATGGCCGAAACCATGCTGTCGATCAAACGAGCTGGCGCCGATATCATCATTACCTATTTCGCCAAGGATATGGCGAAACTCCTGCGCCAGTAAAGGATGGACATCCCCTGCGTTTCTGGCTGGGCACTACCTGGTGCCCAGCCAGAAACGAAACTTGCTACAGGGCCTTATTGGCGTCCATGTGCAGAATGAGATCGAGCATCCTGTTGGAATAGCCCCACTCGTTGTCATACCAGCTCATGACCTTGACGGTCTTGCCCAGCACCTTGGTGCAGGATCCATCGATGATCGAGGACCGGTTGTCACCCTGAAAGTCTTTGGAAACAAGGGGCAGATCGGTATACCCCAGATAGCGGCTGGTTGCGTCCCGCAGGGCCTGGTTGACCTCGTCGACCGTGGTCTCCCTGCCAACCTCCATCACCAGATCGACAATCGACACCGTCGGCGTCGGCACCCGTACCGCCAGGCCATCGAATTTCCCTTTCAGTTCGGGAATGACCAGAGACACCGCGGCGGCGGCGCCGGTCTTGGTCGGAATCATCGACAACCCCGCGGCCCTGGCCCTGCGGAGATCGGAATGGGGAAAATCCAGCAGCCGCTGGTCGCCGGTATAGGCATGGATCGTGGTCATAAGCCCCCGCTCGATGCCGAATTTATCGAGAATGACCTTGGCAAACGGCGCAAGACAGTTGGTGGTGCAGGAGGCGTTGGAGACAATATGATGTTTGGTCGGATCATACTCGTCCTCATTGACGCCCATCACGAAGGTCTTGACGTTGCCTTTGGCTGGCGCTGAAATGACAACCTTGCTCGCCCCGGCGTCGATATGGGCCTGAGCCGATTCAGCGTCACGAAAAATACCTGTACATTCAGCCACGTAATCGACCCCAAACTGTCCCCAAGGGATCTCTGCCGGGTTGCGATGGCTGGTCACCTCGATATGCTGGCCATCGATGATGATGCCCTTCTCGTCACTCTGCACGTCCTTTTCGAAGGTGCCGATTATCGAGTCATATTTGACGAGATGGGCAAGGGTGGCGTTGTCGGTGAGATCATTGATGGCCACCACCTCGATGTCCTTGAACAGGGGGTCTTTGCTCATCGCTCTGAACATATTTCTGCCAATTCGACCAAATCCGTTAATACCTATTTTCACAGTCATCTTTCTCTCCTTAAAATAACGTCACGTTCGTTCACGATTTTCTCGATTCTTGCAGCCCCACCTCACAGCCAGCGGGGGAGAACCTCATCCCGCATGCAGTTTCGTTGGCCCACTCTTCGTCTTCTCCTGGCCAGCCAACCCAGCAGATCATTATGTCGCCAGACCATCGATCCGTCGCGCCTTTGCCTTGTCATATAACAATAAATACTGCTGTTTTACCACATCCCAGGTGTATTTTTTCCTGATCGTCTCGACAGCCTGTCGCTGCATGCTGCGCAGCCGATCCTTATCGGCATAGAGCAGAAAGGCCCGGTCCAGGGCCCCACGCAGGGCCTCGGCCGAATCACCGCCATAGGCTATGCCGGTCTCACCGTCTTCGACCTTGACCAAACCGCCCACATGGTGCACGACCGGCACCGTACCAAAGAGCTGGGCGATATAATCAGTTAAGCCACAGGGTTCATAACGGGAAGGGATCACGAAAAAATCACCTGCGGCATAGACCAGATTGGCCAGTTCGGAACTGAAGCCGCGCAGAAAACAGAGCCGCCCCTTAAGCGTGTCGGAAAAAACCAGTGAACGAACCGCCGATTCGAAGAACTCGCTGCCACTCCCGAGAATGACAGCCTGGCCATGGCCATGGCTTGAAAAAAGATCCTCGATCGCAGACAGAAAATAGTCCACCCCCTTCTGTTCACTCAAGCGACCGATAAAGACGAAAAGCGGCTCGTCGCTCGCCCCTGCCAGCTCACCGTATGATTCGACCCCGGCAAGGGCTCTTTGTGCGTTGACCAGCGCGAGCAGATGCTCCTTGCAGACCAGCTTTCCCGCAAGCCGGTCCTGACCGTCGGCAGGATCATAGGCCGCCGGCAGGCCGATCTTCTCCCCGAGGCTGGGATCGAACAACTCCGGACAGATTCCGTTGGTGACGCCCTCGAGCCGCACGCCACGGGCGAGCAGGGAGTGACCAAGCCAGTCGGTAATCCGATCGCCGTCGGTCTCCTGCAATTCCCGGGCATAGTTTTCGCTGACAGCATTCATCACCGCGTAGTGGCTGGCGGCAAGAAAGGGGTCGAACTGGCCCGTCAAGCGGTTTTCACCGATCGTTTTCCAGGAAAGCCCGGTAACCGCATGGGCGAACGGCGCATCGCCAATTTCCTGGTGATAGCCCATGCCGGCATTGTGGATCGTGACCAGACACCCGGTTTCCCTGAAAGAGTTGCGCCAGCCCTGGCACTCGTTGATAAAGGTGGGCACCAGGGCCGTGTGGCCATCATGGCAATGGATCACGTCCGGTTTTTCCCCGAGCAGCAGCATCAGTTCGATACTGCTCTTCTGCAACAGGACATTCATCGCGAAATAATCGTAATGCCCCATCCCGGGTCTTTGCCAGTCGGGCAGATCACGATCCAGGGTCGAATAGGTGTAGATTCCCATTTTTTCTCGAAATCTATCGGCCTCGACCAGATAGATGGTGACTCCAGCCGAGCACATCGACCAGATCCGGCAACGCTCCTGCCGCTCCTCCAGGCTGTAGTTCATATCGACGGCAAATTCCAGCTGACGGCTGGGATCGAGGGGATCCTTCAGCGGCACAAAACCATGCTCCGATGGCCGGATAAACCCGTACAGCGGCAAAACCACCCGAACCTCTGTCCCAGGAATGATGGCCAGAGCCTCAGCTAACTGTCGGACGACATCCTTTACCCCGCCTGCACCGGCAATTTCGCCATATTCACGGCTCAGCATCCAGACATTGAGCAGTTGCGCCGCCTTTGTCTTTGACCTTTTCATCACATCGGGACCTCACTGTTTCCTCAACCCGGGGGCTCGCTTATCGTATTTTCCTCAACAGGTGATCCAGCACAGCAGGCCACACCCATCGCTTCGCAGACCGAATCCATTGGCGAAGCTGCGGAAATCTTCACCCCGTACACTCGCTGGTAACGACTGTGCAGTACGGCCAATCGTCAGTTGTCTCTTGCCGATGGAATGGCAATGATCTGACGGCAACGCTGATGACAGCCTCCTTCATGGATGACCTAGAATACGCATACTTGCTGAAAATGGCAAGCGCCATGGCCGCCCGGCAGGGTATGGCGGAGTCTCCCGGCCTCCGGCCAACTGGCTGGATCCCCTGGCCGAGGATCGGCCTCTTCCACCGGGGACCACCTGCCAAAAAATTTCGGACAAACCGATGGACAGGCCGGCGCCACCTGGCTGCCGTACCTTTTAATCCATAAAGATTTCAGAGCATTGACTACAAGTAAAACTTCGCCTATAGTGGTGAAATAACGATACCGTGCCAACCGGTCAGCCAACCGAGGGACAGCGCTCTTCCTGGTTTAATCAGCCTGGCCGGACCAGGTAAGCGAAGAGAGCGAGACTCCGGATTGCCCCAGTCAGTCACGACCAGTCACGACAACAACATGAAGCTCCTCGGCCCGGTAGCAGAGCTTTCCGTACTGAGAAAGTGGAGAGAAACGTCATCGCTTCACGGTCCCTGGCAATCAGGAGCCGTCCCCTATGCCACAAGAAATTGACATGTTTTCACAGATATTTACAGTGAAGTCTTCAACCAGCATGGAGATGGTCGATATTACCGATACGGTAGAAGACCTTGTCACCAGGGCAAAGATCGACCATGGATACTGCTCGCTCTTCAATCCCCACACCACTGCCGGCTTGACCGTCAACGAGGGAGCAGACCCGGCCGTCCAGCGGGATATCATCAGTGCCCTGCGCCAGATCGTCCCCATGAACATGGACTATCGGCATGCCGAGGGAAATTCGCCAGCCCATGTGATGGCCACGCTCACCGGCTGCAGCCTGTCGCTTTTGGTCAGCGATGGGCGTTTGACGCTTGGCACCTGGCAACGGGTCTTTTTCTGTGAATTTGACGGTCCCAGAACCAGAAAGGTGCACCTGCGACTCCACGCCCTCCCCCTCCCCTGAGAACACCATATGACACACGACGACATTATCGCTCCGAACCAGATCTGTTTCGGGCTCAACCGTCAACTCGACGAATCGTCCATTGCCGCCTATCTTCGCCTTCTCGGCCGGCAGGAGATGGCAGACCTGCTCTCATCCCGGCTGGCCGATAGCGAAATCGAGGAGATTCTCAATCTGTTCACCAGAATCCTGCACGCCCATCTCTCGGAGGATGAATACCACAAGATCTTCCTGCAGGACCGAGAATGACAAGATCAACCAACCAGTGACGAATCAGGATCGCTCCAATGACGGTGCGTGGTAAAAACAACACGACAAGCGACAGGAACCGACGGTCCCGCTCCGCCCTGAACCGACAGAGCGGCAACGCTCCATCAGGTTCCATCGCGATGAATGAACCAGTCAGATTACACAAATATCTCGCTGTCTGCGGCATTGCCTCTCGACGCAAGGCCGAGGAACTCATTGGCAGCGGTCAGGTCTCAGTCAACGGCCAGCTGGTGACGACGATGGGGGCCAAGATCGTCCCCGAACGCGACACGGTTACCTGTGCCGGCCAACGGGTTCTGCCGCCGCGACAGTACATCTATGTACTGCTCAACAAACCCAAAGGGTATGTCACTACCCGGGCGGATCCCCAGGGGCGACCGGTCGTCACCTCGCTGGTGGCCGACCTTGGCGAGCGACTGGTCCCTGTCGGCCGGCTCGACCTCGATACCGAAGGCGCGCTGCTATTGACCAACGACGGCGATCTCGCCCAGAAGATCCAGCACCCGAGCAACGAGACCAGCAAGACCTATGAAGCCCTGCTCCAGGGTCATCCTGGCCAGGCGAAACTCAACCAGCTTGCAGAGGGCATCCTGCTCGAGGAGAAAATGACGGCTCCGGCGACCATCGAGGTCATCAAGCATCTGCATCGCCAGACCCTCGTCCGGATCACCATTCATGAAGGCCGCAAGCGGCAGGTGCGGAAAATGTTTGAACTCGTTGGCAATCCCGTAATCAGCCTCAAACGGGTCGCCTATGGCAGGCTCCACCTGGGCAAACTGCCCTCAGGTCAGTATAAAATACTTAACTCCAAGGATTTAAAAAAAATATTTTTATAGAATTTTCTTTACAAACGAAGAATTAACTGATTAAATCTGACCAGTTAGAGTAAATCTTGAGGGAGGTTAGCAGACATCCCCTCCAGCTGAGAGGCCGGCTGCCATCATCTTCCGCCGCAAGAGAGGATGTACCTTGACCGGCGAAAAGGGATTCTCCGACCGGGCCACATCTTTTATACCACTCAGCAGGCCTCGTCTTTACAGGCTTGGCGACAATCAGACTTCTGAACAGGAGTATGGCATGAACAAATCGGAACTCATTGAGGCGCTGGCACAGGATATCAACATCCCTCACCGTGAGGCGGCTGCGATCACCAACACCGTCATCGAGACCATGACAGAGGCTCTGGCCCGAGGCGAAAGCATCGAAATCCGTGGCTTTGGCAGCTTCGTCATCAAAAAATACGATGCCTACGAGGGACGCAATCCGAAGACCGGCAAAAAAATCCTGGTCGAGCCGAAGAAACTGCCATTCTTCAAAGTCGGCAAGGACCTGCGGGAAAAAGTCAACAGTAAAAACCGATAAGATCCGCCGCGAACCTCACGCGATACCACACACTGCCGTGAGGTTCGTCCCCCTCACTCCTTGCCTCAGCCGGGGTGAAGGAGGGAGAGTTCATCTACCGCTGGTCGTTCTCTACAATACCGCCCACCAGATCGTACACCTGTGATTCTTCTATCAGCACGGTGACGAGTTCACCGGGTCGGGCGATGCCATCGTTAATATACACGCAACCATCGACATCCGGGGCCTGAAAACGGGTTCGCCCCTCCAGCAAAAGATCGGTCTCCTCGCTCAACCCTTCCACCAGCACCTGTTCCCGACGACCGAGGTATTTTCTGCAGATCTCCTGGGAAATCTGGGCCTGCACCTCCAGAATCCTGTCTCGACGGGCGAGTTTTTCCTCTGGGCCGATTTGTCCGGGGAAATGCATCGAAACGCTCCCCTCTTCGTTGGCATAGGGGAAAACCCCCAGATGATCGAAGCGGACATCGCGCACAAACCGGACAAGCTCCTCGACATCCTTGTCCGTCTCCCCGGGAAAGCCGACCAGCAGACTGGTGCGCAGAGCGACCTCCGGCAGATAGCGGCGAATCTGCGCCACCACCCGGTAAAGATCGTCGTTGGTATAACGTCGTCCCATCCTCGCCAGCACCGTACTGCTGGCATGCTGGACCGGGATATCCAGATATGGCACGATCCGCGGCTGTTCCGCCATCAGCGCCAACAGCTCCTCGTCGACAGAAGAGGGATAGAGATATAACAGCCGCAGCCACGGTATGGCCGTCTCCCTGAGCACCGACCTCAGCAGTGCGACCAGGTTCGAACCAGAGGGCAGGTCATCACCATAGGCCGTCAGGTCCTGAGCGATAAAAGAGAGTTCCTGCACCCCGAGTCGTTCGAGCCGGCTGGCCTCCATGACAAGGTCGGTCATTGGCCGACTGCGCAGCTGCCCCCGAATCGAGGGGATCATGCAGTAGGAGCAGCGATTGTCGCAGCCTTCGGTGATCTTGAGCCAGGCCCGGAAGAAAGGCGTTGCGAGAACTCTCGGCTGACGGCTGTCCATCAGCAACCGATCGGGCAGATGAACACTGTCGGTGACGCCTCCTGGCGAGATGAGCGACTCGATCCGCTGGCCCATATCGGCCCAGCCCTCGGTGCCGACAAACAGGTCGACTTCCGGTAGCTCAGAGGCAAGACTGGCGCCGTATCGCTGCACCATACAGCCGATAACCACCAGCTTCTGCCCCGGGTGGTCTGCTTTGAGCTGACCCAGGGCCAGGATCTCATCGATGGCCTCCTCCACTGCCGGCTGGATGAAGCCACAGGTATTGACCATCACCACATCGGCCGCTTCCGGCTCAGCCGCAAGAGACCAGCCCGCCGCGGTCATATTACCGATGACAAGCTCGGAATCGACCAGATTCTTGGCGCAGCCAAGACTGACGAGATAAAACGAATGCATCACTCTCCTCGAAACACCCTGTCATCGAGCAGCAGATCGACCAGGGTCCTGCTCTTTTGCAAAAAATCCTCCCGCGTGTACCCGGCCACCCACTGCTGGCGATACAGTTCATCGGAAGCGAGAAGCAACGCGGCAAACTCGACCCCCCGAAAGGCCGCAACCGCACAGAGCGCGGAATATTCCATATCCACGCAGCAAACCCCCGCCTCTCGATGCAGCCTGTTCAGATACTTGCGGTCTTCCCGGTAGAGGGCATCGGTGGACCAGACATTTTTCACGACTGAGGCGATGCCCCGTTCAGCAAGACTCCCGACCAAACCGGCCTGCAGCGACGACGACGGCAGAGGCGGGGTCGGGGTGGGATAGTAGCGGCTGGTCCCCTCGCCGCTCTCCGGAGAGCCGCCGACGATCACGTCACCCACCTGCAGACCCCGGTCGATGACCCCGCACCAGCCGAACATGATAATTCGCCGGGCTCCAAGAACGATCAGCTTCTCCATCAGCATCGCCGCGACAGGCGCACCGACTGCTGGCCCTGCCGCAAAACGTGTCTTATCGGCGGAGATGACCAGATTGGAGCCGAAAATGAACTGGTTCCGTCCACCAGAGGCCGTAAGCCGCCTGTGCCCATACTGGAGTTCGGGAGGAGTGACCAGCATGAGCCCGCAGGGCGGTACCCGTTGTTCCCGTTTACTCTGACGGGGATGAATGATGATATCTTCCATGTCATTGCCAACCAGCAGAGCTGGACCAGATTACCTCAGCCGCAACGATCACACCGCTGCGTCGCCATGCAACTCCTCGGCCCGGTAACAGATTTTTGCCCGCTGACGAGTTTTTGCTAAACCAGTGGTCGCCGGTTACACGTGATGCTCAGTCGTTACGCCCCAATTCCAGATCCCGCACCCTGGCCAGTCGCGCTCGCCACCTTCGCCAGCACAACCACAGGCCAGCCGCCACTATCGCGCCAAGGAGGTCCGCCACCACATCGGCGCCGCTGACATCACGTCCCGGGACAAAGGACTGGTGCCATTCATCGCTTAAGCCATAGACAAGACAGACAATGACCGTAAGCCAGGAGACCCGCTGGGGAACGTGCTGCCGTCGCAGAGGACTCTGGGCGAAAATGACGGTTGCGGCAAGCAGACCGTACAGAGTGAAATGAGCCAGCTTGTCAAGGCCAGTCACCTGACCCATATCGAACATCTCTCCACTCTGCTGCGAGAGATAAAAAATGCTCCCCATGACAGAAATCATGGGGAGCAGACGCAGCAATCGCGGCCAAGCCGACACCATCACTCAACGACACGTTCCTCGGCACTGCGGACATGAACCCGTTGCAGCTGCTCTGGGGAGAATCGCCTGCGGATCCGCCGCAGCATGGCGTTGGCCGCCTGGGCCGGGGCCCCCTCCGGGATCAGCACGCTTTTATCGAGATAGGCAGTGAATTCGAGCTGTTTGTTGACGATTTTGAACTGGTGACTCCAGTTTACCTCGATCGTTTCACTGTTCTCGTCGATGGCCGGTTCAAGCCGCGTACCCTGCTGGGCCAACTGCACGCAGTCACAGTCGGTCATCTCCAGCAACCAGGCATCACCAGCCGTGGTGGAGTAAAACAGGAACACCCCGATTTCCCTCACCGCAGCCTCGTATCTCACCGCCTTGTCCTGGATAGCGGCCACCCCGTCCATCAAGGTGATACTGGCCGATGGCGCTTGCCCCGCCGCCGCTCCGGCCCTGGAGGGGCTCACCTTTCGGGCACAACAGTGTTTGTATTTCTTGCCACTCTGACACGGACACTTATCGTTCCTGCCAATCTTCGCCATGTGTCTGTAACCTCAAAAATCGGCCCCAAAACCGATGATCGGATTGTCGCCGCACCGGCGCGGCACCAGGCCGGTTTGGGGCCAGCAGAGTCGATTGCTCACGAAAAATCAAGCACATTTACTAAAACCACAGTCATGACACGTCTCACATCCCTCCTCAAAAACAAGGGTGCCGGAACATTCTGGACAGACGCTGGAAAAACCGTGCTGGGTCCCGGCGAGGAAGGACTTGAACAGCTTACTCAATTGGGCAGGAAGGTCAAGCATATGTCCACTCGAACGATCCAGCTGTTTAATAATTTCGTCCATTGGCACATTGAAGCGCAGGGCAAGCGACACCAGTCGGCAGGTGGTGGTCCACATGGTGGACTTGTCCTTGAGATCGACCCTGTTGTCGAACGGGAACTTGGCAAAGACCTCCATCGGCTTTTCATTCTCATCGAAACAGACGATGATATAGACCGATTTCTGGTCCTGATCCTTGACCCGGTAGCGCTTGGCGTCGAGGGTGTCCGGCAGGATGCTCTTGACCGGCCCATGGGCCGAAACCATGGCCACCTTGTCCTCTTTCGCTGGGTCTTTGGTGTTGAGGACCTGGGAGTCACGAGAGCCGTCACGGTAGACCGTCAGCCCTTTGCACCCCTGCTGAAAACCGGTGATATAGGACAGCTTCACCTCTTCGCGGCTGGCGCTGTTGGGCAGATTGATGGTCTTGGAGATAGAAGAATCCACACCATTTTTCTGCAGTTCACCCTGCATGGCGATATGGTCCTGCGGCTGGATGTCCTGGGCCGTCCGGAACACCTCCTGCCACTTCGCCGGAATCTCCCGGTGACCGAGCACCGTGCCGGTATCGGCCACCCGGCTCATCAGCTCCTGGGAATAAAACCCTTCGGCCCTGGCAATTTTCTCGAAATGCTTGTTGACCATGATCAGTCGATCACCATCCATCACGTTCTTGACCATCACGATGGAGAAGTAGGGCTCGCATCCGGATGCGCAGTCGGCGATCATCGACACCGTGCCAGTGGGCTGGATGGAGGTGAGCGCCGCGTTCCTGCGGCCGGGATAGGCATTGACCTTGGGGTCGTAGGCCGGAAAAGGCCCCTTGGCCAAGGCTATCTTCTCGGACTGCGCGGCAGCGGTGTCGCGAATAAAACGCATCACCTTGCCGGCGGCCCTGCGTCCATCTTCCGAGGCATAGGGAATCTGCAGCTGGATCAACATATCATGCAAGCCCATGATACCCATACCGATCTTTCTGGTTTTCAAGGTCATCTTCTCGATTTCCGGGATCGGGAAACGATTACAGTCGATCACGTTGTCGAGAAAGATCGTCGCCGTCTCGACCACCGATCGAAGCCGATCGTAATCGACCTGCCCCTGCACCACGAAGTTGGCCAGGTTGACGGAACCGAGATTGCAGCTCTCATACGGCAGCAGCCACTGCTCGCCGCAGGGGTTGGTCGCCTCAAACTCACCCAGTTGCGGCGTCATGTTGTCCCGGTTGGCGGCATCGATGAACAGGACCCCGGGTTCGCCGTTGTGCCAGGCAAGATCGATAATCTTTTCAAAAACCTCTCGAGCCTCCAGTCTGCACACCACCTTTTTGGTGGATGGTTCGATCAGCTCGTATTCGCTGCCATCCTCGACCGCATTCATGAAGGTGTCGGTGATGGCCACGCTGAAGTTAAAATTGTTGAAGCGGTCCTGCTCCCTTTTGGCACAGATAAAATCGAGGATGTCGGGATGATCGACCCGCAGGACCCCCATATTGGCCCCCCGCCGTTTCCCCCCCTGCTTGATGGTCTCGGTGGCGGCATCGAATACCGCGGCAAAGGACAGCGGACCCGAGGCAACCCCTTGAGTCGAGCGGACAGAGGCATTTTTCGACCTGAGCCGGGAAAAGGAGTAACCGGTACCGCCGCCGGTCTTATGCACCAGCGCGCCGTTGCGGATGGCGGTGAAGATCCCGTCCATGGAATCCTCGACTGGCAGCACAAAGCAGGCCGACAGCTGGCCCAGATCGGTTCCCGCATTCATGAGGCAAGGAGAATTCGGCAGAAAATCCATGCGGTATATCATATTGAAAAACGCTTCCCGCAGGTCATCATGGCCAGGGAGATCCTGATCGACCACGGCAATGGCGTCAGCGACCCTGTGACAGAGGGTTTCCCAGGTTTCAACGGGCTTTCCCTCACTATCTTTAAGGAAATAACGCCGGGCCAATACTGTTTCCGCGGTACTTGTCAATACCTGCTTGGTCAAATCAGGTGCCATACTTCGGTGTTCTCCTCATAACAGAATTTATCGCGCCCAGACCAGGCGCCCTGCAACGTTGTTCCCTTGAGCTGGGAATAAAAATGCCAGCCGGTACCGCATACGGCACCACCACCTCTTTTTGACCAGCCAGTGACCAAAAGGGGCGATGACCACCAGGTCGGTCAGCGGACAGCCGGCTCCGAAATGATGAGGATGCCGGCCTCTCCCGCCCCCTGCCTTTCTGTTTGACGGCTCAATCGATCAGCCCCCTGTCACCCGCCTTCTCATTGCGCTATGGCGCAGCACATCGTCGGGCCTGCCCAAAAGGTGCTCCCAACCTATACACTCTATTTGGTATCTAATTCAACAGAAAAATACAACATGTGGTGGGAAGAGTCTCGACTCAGTACCTGCTGCAGTCACCTCGCACTCTCCTCTTCGTCGGACAGCTAGCATAATGCAACCAGCGAAAAAGCGTTTTTTCAAGGGAAAATTATTCAGCCTGCGGCTGATACTTTTCATCCTGCCGATTCCACGAAAGAAGAAATTTTCTTCCTTGAAAATCGCCCCTGTCAGACACCTGCCGCATTGCTCTGGTCAGGTTACCAGAAAAATGCGCACTCCGGTCACTCCCCCAATTCTCTGCCTGTAAGACTGTAAAAGAGGCACGTTATCGCTCCTTTTGTGGCTTACGAACCAGATTCAATTCACCGGTAAGAATCCTTTTTGCTCTCCTCACCAGTCGCTGAAAGTCATCCCAATCCCTGGTGACCACGATCCCCTGCTTGATAAAGGCCATTTCGTTTCGTTCCATCGCGTTCCTCCCAAAAAATTCATGAATCGGCCCTGGCCAGCCCTGGCCACTTGAGAATGTATCCGATAACCGGCATGCCTGGACCAGATAGCCTCAGCCACAACGGAGCATGAAACAGGTCGGCGCGGTAACAGAGCTTTCCGCACTGGCCAGTTTCATATAACCAACAGGATTCAAAGCACAAACAATTCAACCATACCGGCAGGTCAATCATGCTCCCGCGATGCTGTAGGTCTCGTACTTTTTCACCTGAACGGCTCGTCGAATAACGAACAAAATGGCATACTTCCAGCAGGTACACTGTGGCATGACTGTCTCCTTGATCGCGAGGCGACGAGCAGATACGATCCGGACCAGGTCTTCGGCTGACTGGCCGCTACAATGTGGCAGGTCTTCGGACTCCCAGGCATAGATCAACATTCTATCTACTCACCATCGCTTCCCAGACTTTCGCCAGTGCATCTGATGGTTTTCGTTCCTGGTTACCGCTGCGCGTCAGTTCCGGATTTACACCGGATTCCCTTTTCACCGGGCGGCTCAGACAAGCCGGCCCGACACCACAGTAACATGTCCCGCTTACAAAGCATCTTTGGCGGAACACCTACAATATATTGCAATAATAAATATCAATGCAACTACATTTTGTATCTCATCCTTTTTTTCATCCATTGTCATCACCAGCAGACAGTCTGCCCCTCCCCATCGGTCTTCCCGGCAGAATCAGTCTTGCCCGCAGATCGGGATATGGTATACTGTCGCCGGGCTATGAACGATAAAGATCAAATCATATCAGTCATTTGAAAAGTTATTTTTATGGAAACAATCAAATGGAATGATTCACTCAGTGTTGGCGTACAGGAGATGAATCGGCAGCACCAGAAGCTCATCGCCATGATCAATCGCTTAATCGAGGAGCAGCACACCCTGACCGAGCCGGCCACCATTGCCGAACTGATCATGGAGATGACCGATTACGCCGAAGAGCATTTTCGCGCCGAAGAGTACCTGATGGCGGAATATGGCTATGATCGATTGCGCGACCAGGAGCAGAGTCACAGGGCCTTTATCGACAAGACGGTCGAATTCATGGAGGCCAAGGTCGGACCCAATCTGCTCTCCGTCGCGTTGTTGGAATACCTCGGCAGCTGGCTGACCAATCACATTCTGCACGAGGACATGCAGTACAAGTCGTTTTTCGCCGGCAAGGGGCTCATCTGACGCGCCGTGATCAGACAACGTTAGGCGGGCAATCCGGCAAATATGGAACTCGATCGACCACCCATCACCATCAGATGAACCACCGAACGCCGACGCCGTTACAGATGATCCTGGTCCTCGCCTTCGGTATCCTCGGGGTTTCCTCCAGCTCTATCCTCGTGCGGCTGGTCCAGGGACAGGATATGCCATCACTGGTCATCGCCGCCTGGCGCCTGACGCTGGCATCAGGTCTGCTCCTGCCCCTGGCCCTCACCTCCCGGCGCATGGAGTTGCGAAGCATGTCCTCCTCGGCCTGGCTGCTGGCGCTCTTTTCCGGGACCATGCTGGCCATCCATTTTGCCAGCTGGATCAGTTCGCTGTCCTACACCTCGGTGGCCAGTTCCACGGTACTGGTCACCACCGCGCCACTCTGGGTTGGCCTGGCCGCGCCCATCTTTTTGCACGAGAAACTTGGCAGTTCCATGAAAAGAGCCCTCGGCCTGGCAATGGCCGGCAGCGTCCTGATCGGCCTGGCCGATGTCGTTGCGGTAAAAGATGGCCGCCTGCTGTTTGGTTTGAGCCAATTTTCCAGTCAGACCAACCCGCTTCTGGGCAACGGTCTGGCCTTGATCGGCGCCATCGCCGCTTCGGCCTATCTGATGACCGGCCGGCGTCTGCGCAGTAGCATGAGCCTGCTCTGCTACACCACCGTGGTCTATTCCACCGCCGCCGTCGTACTGGTCGGCATGGCCCTTGCCGGCGGTTATCAGCTGTTCGGCTACCCAGCAGCCACCTATCTCACCCTGCTGCTGATGGCCATCTTTCCCCAACTGGTCGGTCATTCCTCCTACAACTGGGCGCTTGGTCACTTTTCCGCCACCGCGGTCGCCGTCGCCGTCATTGCCGAGCCGATCGGCGCCACCATCCTGGCCCTGATCATTTTCCGGGAGATCCCCAAACCCCTGACCATCGTCGGCAGCGCCCTGCTACTCGGCGGCATCGTCTACGCCGGCCGCACAACCGGAAAACCGAGCCCGGCCGCCAACGATACGACGGAGTGACAGACAATGCGGTTATTCTCACAGATACTGGGCGATGGCCCACCGCTGGTCATCCTGCACGGCCTGTTCGGCATGTCGGATAACTGGCTCACCGTCGGCCGGCAACTGGCCCAGCTCGGTAATTTTACCGTTCATATTCCAGATCTCAGAAATCATGGCAACTCCCCCCACAGCGCCAGCCACCGCTACACCGAGATGGCGGACGACCTGCTGGAATACCTCGACGTTCACCACCTCGACACCGTCCAGATGATCGGTCACTCCATGGGTGGCAAACTGGCGATGGTCTTCGCCCTGCTCTCGCCGGAACGGCTGGAAAAGCTGGTGGTCGTCGACATTGCTCCCGTCGATTACCGGTCGACGGAGAACACCTTTCATCGCCAGCTGATCGACACCCTTCTCGCCATCGATCTCAACCGCTTCGCCAGCCGGGGCGCGGTCCACAGAGAGCTCGAACGCATCCTGGCAGACAAGCGCCTGGCCGACTTTCTCAGCAAAAGCATCGCTGTACAAGGACAAACCAGGACGATGGCCTGGAAGTTCAACCTGGAGGTGCTGGGCAAGTTCCTCGCCCATATCCAGTTGGGGCTGGAAGACCTGGCGCTGTACGCCCCCTGCCCGGTCCCCACCCTCTTTGTCAAGGGGGACAATTCCGCCTACTACCTGCCCGCCTACGACAGCCAGCGGCTGCTGTTCTTCCCCGACTCGGCGGTGGTCGGCATCAGGAACGCGGGTCACTGGCTGCACAGCGAGCAACCCCTGCGGTTTATCGAGGCGACGCTGGCCTTCCTGCATCAGGACGACACCTCGCCTCGCGCGCGCCCTACCTCCTTCTGAGGCCGGCGACCCGCTCCTTTCGGGCGTATCCCGCCAGAAGCGAGGTTCCTTCGCCATCCGCTTCAACGGTTGGCGGTGATAACCCGCCAACCGTAAGAGCCCGACACCAGTTCAAAGCGGCAACCGTCAGGAGGATACGCCGGAGACCTCAAACCCATACTTCTTAAGAATTTCCTGCCCGGTGGGCGAAAGAATGAACATGGCCAGCTGCCAGGTCGCAAGTGGTGCATCGTTGCGGACCACCAGGCCATAATCGGCCCCTACCGCCAGCTCTTGAGGAATCGTGATCAGCTGCAGTGATGGCAGCTGTTTTTGGACCGATACGCCGTTGGTGCAGTAGGTAAGAAAGACATCGGCCTTTTTTTCCTCCATATTCCAGACATACGGGTTACGACCGTCGGGGGCAGCCTGGCTCTTCGGACCACCGGTCAGCTGCAGGGCCTTCGTCGTCAGCACCTTCTCGCTGCCCGGACGGATACCTTCCGCCTTGGCAAACAGTTCCCAGGCATAGTCACCACTGGGGTCGGCTTTGGGTGTCGAGGTTCCAAGCCGGATCCGCTCATCGAGCAGCATCTCGAGCAGGGTCGCAGACGTCACCTTGACCTCGGGCTGAGCCAGTGCGCACAAAGTATTCCGGGCAAAAAGCACCACCGGCCGACCCCATCCGGCTGCCACCAAGGTTGCCGGATGCTTCATGTTGGCCGAAGCAAACAGATCGGCTTCTTCGCCCCCAGCTATCTCTTTGGCCAACAGGCCACTGGGGCCGAAGGTGCCGGTCACGTGGATTCCATAGCTCTCCTCAAAGGCCTGAGCGACCTCACCAAGGGCATTTTTCAAGCTGCCAGCCGCATACAGACGCACGGTTTCCCCGAGAGCGACCAACGGCGACAGCAGCATAACGACGACAATCCCCAGCAACAGTAACCTGGTATTCTGTCGATACATCTCTTCCTCCTTGACTATTCTTCTTGCAACGAGCCATTACAGCTTGTTACCTTTTTATCCGAAAATCGCCGACAAAGAGTCGTTGGCACTTCCTCGGGATTTTCATGGTTTGTTGTGGCTGCGGTACCTGGTCCAGCCATGCTGGTTTATCCGAAACTGGCCGACACGGATGTCTCTGCTACCGCGCCGGGGAGTTTCATATTTTGTTGTGGCTGAGGCTACCCGGAGTCTCGCTGCACCCGCTTACCTGGTCCACTGGTCCAGCCATGCTGGTTAGTCGATAACCGCCAAAGCGAAAGCGACCACCAACCGCCGCCACGGTATTTCCCCGCAATGACTGAAAGTTGTCAATATTTTCCGCTATTCTTACCAAAACGCTGTCAAACAGACCATTCCGTCAGCCCCGCCCTCCTGCAACATTTCTTCACCCGAATGCAACGGATATCTCACTGGATATTCGTCATTTATCTCTCACAGAGCCCTGCGGATATTTTTCTATTGACAGCATTCAGGAAATGCCGTAATTGATAAGTAAACATTCACTCACCAGGCTCGGAGCATGTCAAAACGACGGATGACAGGAGAGGCCCGGAAGGCTGAAATCACCCTGGCCGCCCGGGCACAATTTGCCCAGAAGGGTTTCTATGGCACCTCGATCAGGGACATCGCCCGAGGGGCCGGGGTCTCCGAAGCCCTGATCTACAAGCATTTTCCTAGCAAGGAAGCGCTGTACAACGAGATCAACTTCTATATCGAATCACAGATCGAAAAGCTCGGCGACTATTTCGCCGGTCAAGCGCCGTCGACCGCCACTCTGGTCCATATGGTCTATGCCCTGACCGGCATGATTCTCACCGAAATGCCCGGTCGCTCCGATGAGCAGAAATTCTTTGAGAGACTGCTGGCCTACAGCCTGCTGGAGAACACCACCTTCGCCAAACTGGTTTTTCTGCAGTATGAAAGGAGTCTGATGCCGCTCTGGCGACAAAGCATCGACGTAGCACAGGATACCGGCGACATGCATATGCCCATCATCGACTCCGCGGTCAAGATGTGGCTCACCCATCACCTGTCCATGGCGATAAATTTTCTCCATCTCTCGGGTGAATTTCTTTTCCCGTACAGCAGTTCGCTCGACGATCTGCATAACGGCATTGTCATCTTCATCATGCGGGGCATCGGTTTAAAAGACGAGGTCATCCGTCACTACATCGAGCAAGAGAACAGCAAAGACATTATTCGAGATATCTTCTCGCAGTGACCGTGCTCACCGCGGACGGAGTGGCAGAACGCCTGCGTCGGCCACGTTTTTCGGCAGACACGAGGTGAGTAAATGTTTACAAACAAGACGGAAAGGCGGTCGTTCAGGCGATCGCCGGCGGGTATGGTCGAGAATGGAAGTGAAATCTGTAATCAGGGAGAGGGTACGAAAGCGTTCATGAACAAGATAACCCCGTTAGAACAGGTCCTGGACCGGGTAACCGCCGGCTGTTCGCTGATGATCAACGGTTTTATGGCGGTCAAGAGTCCGGAAACCATCATTGATGGCCTTGTCGCGAGAAAAACAAACAATCTTACAATAATAGCCAATGATGCGGCGGTTCCCGGTCTGGGGGTGGCCAAACTGCTGTCGGCCGGTCTGATCAAAAGAATCATGGCCTCCCATATCGGTTTGAATCCGGAGGCCGGCCAAAAGATGCATGAGGGAACGCTCGATGTCCAGCTGATTCCCCAGGGCACCCTGGCGGAACGGATTCGCTGCGGTGGCGCCGGTCTGGGCGGTGTTCTCACCCCTACAGGGCTTGGCACCGAGGTCGAAAACGGCAAACGGAAGATCGTCGTCGGCGATCGTGAATATCTGCTGGAAGAGCCCCTTCGGGCCGATATCGCCCTGCTCAAGGGTTCGGTCGCCGATTCGTCGGGCAATATCTACTACCGGGGAACGACCAAGAATTTCAGTACGATCATGGCCATGGCCTGTGATCTTGTCATAGTGGAAGTGGAAAAAATTGTCGCGGTGGGCGAACTCGATCCCGACCTGGTGATGACGCCCGGAGCCCTGGTCGACCACATCGTCTACAAAGAGGAACGACATGCAGTCATATGACGCAAAAGAAATCATTGCCCGCCGGGTGGCAAAAGAGTTAAAGGACGGCTATATCGTCAACCTCGGCATCGGTCTGCCCAGTCTGGTGTCAAACCATATTCCGGCCAACGTCAGCATCACCCTCCATGCCGAAAACGGCATTCTCGGCACCGGTCCCCTCTGTCTGCCGGGGGAGGAAGACCCCAATGTGATCAACGCCGGCAACCAGCATGTGCATATCGCCAAAGGGGCCAGTTTTTTCGACAGCGTCATGTCCTTTGCCATCATCCGCGGGGGCCATGTCGATATAACCGTCCTCGGCGCCCTGCAGGTCGATGCAGAGGGAAACATCGCCAGTCACCTGATCCCCGGCAAGATGGTACCCGGTATGGGCGGGGCCATGGATCTGATGGCCGGGGCCAAGAAGGTGGTGGTCGCGATGCTCCACACCGCCAAGGGAACCCCGAAGATCATGCAGCGCTGCAGCCTGCCGCTCACCGCCAAGGGCAAGGTCAATATGATCATTACCGAGAAGGCTGTGATGGAGGTAACGGAAAGAGGCTTGGAGCTTGTCGAGATTATGCCCGGTTGTACGATCGAGGAGATCAGGCAGTGCACCGATGCCGAACTCATCGTCCATCAACCCCAGACGGCAATGAACTGACCAGCATGGCTGGACCAGATATCCCAGCCACAACCAAACATGAAACTCCTCGGCGCGGTAACAGAGCGTTCCGTGCTGATGAGGTTCATATAAACTGAGCCGGAACCTTTTTCCATCCGGCTTTCTTCTGCAAAACCCATGCAGTGAGGTGACAACATGGAATTACCGGATATCACAAAAACATTTGACATCAAAGGCAAGACGGCGCTGATCACTGGCGCCACCGGCGGTTTTGGCATGATCGCCTGCAAGACGATGGCGGCAGCGGGAGCAAACGTCATGGTTACCGGACGTTCGGCAGACAAGCTGGACGCCCTGGTCAAAGAGCTGCAGGCGGCGGGTTGCCAGGCGGCCTGCTCGCAAGGCTCCCCCGACAATCACGACGATGTCAAGCGCGTCGTGGCCGACACGGTCAAGGCCTTCGGTGGCATCGATATCCTGATAACCGCGGCTGGAGTCAATATTTTCGGCACCATCGCCGAGCAGTCGGTGGATGACTGGCAGACCATCATGAAGGCCAACTACAACGGCACCTACCTCTACTGCAAGGAGGTGGGCAAGGTGATGATCGAGCAGGGCCGCGGCGGCAAGGTGATCAATGTCTCTTCGGCCCGCGGCAATCTGGGCATGGCCGGCTACACCGCCTACAGTTCCTCCAAGGCCGCCGTCAACCTGTTGACCAAGTCGCTTGGCTGTGAATGGGGGCCGCACAAGATCAACGTCAACGCCCTGGCACCCACGGTTTTCCGAACGGCGCTGACCCAGTGGATGTTCGACGACAAGGAGTTCTACAAGAACTTCCTCAGGCGGATTCCGCTGGCCCGGCTTGGTGAACCCAGCGATTTCGTCGGCATTCTGCTGATGCTCGCCTCCTCGGCTTCGGACTTTATGACAGGCACCATCATCGACATAGACGGGGGCTACGCCGCCGGTTGAGCGAACAGGAGCGCGTTGTGACGACAAAGACGATAAAAAATATCGCCGTGATCGGCGCCGGCCTGATGGGCTGCGGCATCGCCCAGATTTTTGCCGGTTCGAAAGGCTACCGGGTCGCGACCTATGACAGGTTCGCCTCCGAGGACGATGTCACCGCCCGAATCAGCGGCAACCTGCGGGGCTTTATCGCCAAACGGTTGCTGACTGACGAGGATGCGGCGGCGCTTATCGGCCGGGTGCGGCATTTCACCGAGATGGCCAAGGCCGCGGCCGATGCCGACCTGGTCATCGAGTGCATACCCGAAGACATGGCGATGAAGCAAGAGCTCTTCTGCCAGTTGGAAAAACTGTGCCGCGCCGAGGCGATACTCGCCACCAACACCTCGGTGATGTCGATCACCGAGATCGCCTCCAGGGCCAAAAGCAGACACCGCATCGTCGGCACCCACTTCTGGAACCCTCCCTACCTCATTCCACTGGTCGAGGTGGTCAAGTCGGATTATACTGACGAAACGGTGGTGGAGGCGACGATGGAGGTGCTGCAGGATGTGGGCAAGAGTCCGGTGCGGGTCAACAGGGACGTCCCCGGCTTTCTCGCCAACCGGCTGCAGCACGCCCTCTGGCGCGAGGCCTTTTCCATCATCGAGCAGGGGATCGCCGATGCGGCGACGGTCGACAAGGCCATCCGCATGGGCTTTGGTCTGCGGCTGCCGGTACTGGGGCCCGTCGAGAATACCGACATGGTCGGTACCGATCTGGTTCTGGCCATTCATGAATATCTCTTTCCCCATCTGGAGAATTCCACCAAGCCGTCACCGGTGCTGAGTCAGATGGTCGCCAACGGCGACCTGGGCTTTAAGAGCGGCAAAGGCTTTCTCACTTGGGATGCGGAAAAAATCCAGGCCTCTCGTGACAAACTCACGGAGCACCTGCTGCAAGCGGCCCAAAACGCCAGTAAGTAACGAGGCGGTATACGGGCTGCAGCACCGAACACGTCAATAACAGGCAATACCAGTCAATACCAGTTAAAGGAGACTCTCATGGGAAAAAAAGTATTTGTCGATCTCAGCCACCCGTTTTTTGGTGACATGCCTCTCTGGCCCTACTTTTCCAAGCCGGAAATCGCTCCCATGCACAGCATGGCCAAGGGCGGCGTTCTCACTCAGAGCATCAAGTGCACCATGCACACCGGCACCCACGCCGACGCCCCCCGCCATGTGATGGAGCGGATGTTCGACGGCAAACGGGCCCTCTACTCGCATGAACTGCCGGTGGATGCCTATGCCGGCGAGGCCGTCTGCCTCGATGTCCGCACCCCGCCCTGGCAGCTGACCACCGCCAAGGAACTCGACGAGGCCGTGGCCCGGGCCGGGATGAAACCCGAAGAACTGAAAGGCATGGTGGTCTGTGTCAATACCGGCATGCACGAGAAGTTCGACGACAGCAAGGAGTACTATCACTACTCCATCGGCAACGGGGTCGAGGCCGGCAACTGGTTTGTCAAGCACCAGGTCAAATGCGTGGCCATGGACCAGCAGGCCCTCGACCACCCGCTGCACACCTCGATGGGTAACAACGGCACCCGGATGAAGCTCGAAGGCTATTCCGGCAAGAGCATCTGCGACGAGTTCATCGAGAAATATGGCGAAGAGGCCTACGCCGAATTCGACAAGGAACTCTACATCAAGATCCACGGTCAGGCCAAGTACGACGAGAAGTTCGGGGCCCTGGAGGCCATCGGCTGCTACGGCACCTGGGAGCCGTGCCACAAGATCCTGCTTGGCAACTATATCGTCGGGGTGGAGAACCTCGGCGGCGACCTGGCCAAGGTGGTGAACAAACGGTTCCGTTTCTTCGCCTTCCCGATCCGCTGGCATCTTGGCGACGGCTCGATGGTACGCTGCGTCGCCGAGATCGATGAGGCCGACCTCAATGACGTACCGTCGAGGACCTATCGCTACGGCGCGATGTGACGCATTACCCCGAATCACGGGCAAGAGCATCCAGAAAGGCCGCAACAACCGTTGCGGCCTGATACATCTGACTACCACAAAAAGGAAACGACGATGCGTGAGATAATTATTGCAAGTGCTGCAAGAACGCCCACCGGTGCATTTGGCGGTACCCTGGCCGCCACCCCGGCCGTCGAACTCGGCCGGATCGCGGCCGAAGCCGCCATCGAGCGGGCCGGTATCGACAAGTCGGTCGTCGACGAGGTCATCGTCGGCAATGTTCTCGCCGCCGGCCTGGGTCAGAATGTCGCCCGACAGGTCGCGGTCCGGGCCGGTTTCCCCGAAGAGGTGAGCGCCATGACCATCAACAAGGTGTGCGGCTCCGGCCTGCGGGCGGTGGCGCTGGCCGCTCAGGTGATCAAGGCCGGGGACGCCGAGGTGGTTCTGGCCGGTGGCACCGAGAACATGAGTCTGGCCCCCTACCTGCTTGAAAAGGCGCGCTACGGCTATCGCATGGGTGACAACACCCTGGTGGACGCCATGATCCGTGACGGCCTCTGGGACGCCTACAACAACTATCATATGGGCATTACCGCCGAGAACATCGCCGAGCGCTGGGATATCAGCCGCGAGCAGCAGGACCAGTTCGCCTGCACCAGCCAGCAGCGGGCCGAGGCCGCCATTACGGCCGGTCGGCTGAAAGATGAAATCGTCCCGGTCGAGATCCCCCAGCGCAAGGGCGCGCCGAAGGTGTTCGACACCGACGAGCATCCGCGCTTTGGCACCACCCTCGAATCGCTGGCCAAACTCCGCCCCGCCTTCAAAAAAGATGGCACCGTCACCGCCGGCAACGCCTCCGGCATCAACGATGCGGCCTCCATGCTGGTGGTGATGTCGGCGGACAAGGCCAAGGAACTGGGGGTGGAACCAATGGCCCGCATCGTCTCCTACGGCTCCGCCGGACTCGACCCCAAGATCATGGGCTACGGCCCGGTTCCCTCAACCCGCAAGACCTTGCAAAAGGCCGGTCTGTCGGTCAGCGACCTCGATCTGATCGAGGCCAACGAGGCCTTTGCGGCCCAGTCGCTGGCGGTGATGAAAGACCTCGAACTCGATCCGGAAATCACCAACGTCAATGGCGGGGCCATTGCCCTTGGCCATCCGATCGGCTCTTCCGGCTCGCGGATCCTCACCACGCTGCTCTTTGAGATGCAGCGCCGGAAGTCCCGCTATGGGCTGGCGACGTTGTGTATCGGCGGCGGACTGGGCACCGCGCTGATCGTCGAGATGGCCCGCTGACTGAGCTAATCGCCACACCCAAAAGGACCCTGAACATGGAAGACCTCAAAAGCAAAGTGATCCTGACGGTCGCCACCACCGGCGCCTGGCCGTCGAAAAAGGATACCCCGCACATCCCGCTGCAGCCCAAGGAGATCGCCGACGACGTCTACGCCTGCTGGCAGGCCGGCGCCTCGGTCGCCCATATCCACGTGCGGGATGACAACGGCCAGTCATCGATGAATTTCGACAAATTCAAGGAGACTGTCGAGCGTATCCGCGCAACCGATTGCGATATCGTCATCAACCTGACCACCTCCGGTCAGCTTGGCCTCGCCGATGACGAGCGCATGAAACATATCATCGCCTTGAAGCCGGAAATGGCCTCCTACGACTGCGGCTCGATGAACTGGGCGCACTCGACGGTTTTCGAGAACAGTCCGCCGTTTCTCGAAAAGCTGGGCAAAGCGATGCAGGAAAACACGATCAAACCGGAGATCGAGATCTTCGATGCCGGCATGGTCTATAACGCGCTGTACTATCTGAAAAAAGGCATTCTCAAGGCGCCGCTTCATTTCCAGTTCGTGCTGGGCGCGCCGGGCGGCATGACCGCCACGGTCGAGAATCTGCTCTTTTTAAAGAGTCTGATTCCGGCCGACTCCACCTGGGGCGCGCTCGGCATTGGCGCCGGCCATCTGCCGATCATGTACACGACCTTCGCCCTGGGCGGTCATGTCCGGGTCGGCATGGAAGACAATATCTACTATTCCAAGGGCGTGCTGGCCAAGTCCAACGTCGAATTTGTCGAACGGACCAAACGCATCGCCCGGGAGATCGACAAGGAGATTGCCACCCCTGCCGAGGCAAGAGCCCTTCTCGGTCTTGGCCGATGACCGGCAAAGGAAGCGACCGTTAACCGGGATTGCCGGCTGAAAAAAGCCAGGAATTGCCAACCGGGTGCGGCCCCCCAGACAACCGCATCCGTCACAGGAGATACGATGAGACTCGTGCAATTAAAAGATGTTACAGAATACGAACCACCCAACCATTTTGGCACCAAATGCCTGAAAGTCCAGGGCGAGGATTCAGGCCTGACCAAGTTCTGGCAGGGTCTGTCGACCTTTACCCCCGACGGCGGGGCCGACTGGCAGTATGGCGCCGGAACCTTCGGGGCCAACACCGAAAAAACCTATTTCGTGATCGAAGGGGAAATCACCGTCGAAAACGAGGCGGGAGAACAGTTCGTGGTCGGCCCGCTTGAATCGATCGCCATCCTGCCCAATGAAAAGCGCAAGATGTGGAACAGTGGTGGCACGGAGGCCAAGGTGGTGGTCACGGTCACCACCTGAGCCCACTGCCGCAGGTCGGCCGGTATCACCCTGGCACCCTTTTGGGCCATGTCCCAGACACGATACCGGCCGTCAGGAAACACCGAACCCTTCCGTTCGAACTTCTATAAAGCGGAGAATCTATGAACTGGGGAATTCTTCTCGCTGTACTGGTCTATGAAATCGTGGTCATCGTTGGCCTGGGCATGTATTTCGCCAGGAGACAGGCCAATGAGGAGGGGGCATTTCTCCTCTCCAACCGCGACCTGCCGGTGGCCGTGGTCGCGGTGACCCTGGCCCTGACGGTACTCGGTACGCCGCACATCTTCGGTCTGTTCGAGATGTCGTGGCACATCGGTGCAACCAGCATCTGGTTCGGCCTGGCCCACGTGGTGCTGCTGGTCGTCGCCTGCACCACCACCGGCATCTGGGCGAGAAGGCTCAACATCACCTCGATGCCGGAGATGATCGCCAGGATTTTCGGCGAGACGCCCCGGCTGATGGTCGCCTGCGTGATGGCCGGCATGATCTGGGGCGTTCTCACCCTCGAGACCCAGGGCATCGGTATCGTCTTCGCCACCGTCACCGGGATGAGCATCCAGCAGGGGGCGGTCATCGGCGGGGTGCTGGGTCTGCTGTATGTCTGCCTGGCCGGGATGAAGGAGATCGGCTGGGTCAACATGATCAACTGTTTCGTGATGTACATCGGCCTTGTCGTGGCGATGCTCGTGATGACCGGCAAACTGCCGGCGGGGGGCTGGGCTACCGTGGCCGATTTCTACACCAGCCAGGACCAGGCCTACATGCTCTCCCTGGTGGGCACCCCGCGGTTGCTGTTCACCTTCGCCCTGGGCACGGTGCTCTCGGTGGTGTTCTGCCAGTCGGTCAGCCAGCAGCTGATGCAGCCGGCGATGGCGGCGAAAAGTGAAAAGACCATCCGCAAGGCCCTGTGGATCGCCGCGCCGGTCAACGGTCTGTTCGGCATCTTCATCGTCTGCCTCGGCCTGGCCGCCAAGGCCAATCCCGAGTTCAATCCGCTCGGCCCGAAGATGGCCGGCACCACCATGCTGCTCAACTCCCTGCCGGCCTGGCTGGTCGCCTGGCTGTTCGCCTCGCTACTGGCCGCGGTCCTCTCCAGTTTCGCGATGGCGGTGATGGCTCCGGCAACGATCTTTACCATCGACATCTACAAGAACCTCTTCAACCCGACCGCGACAGAGGCCGAGGAGAAGCGGATCACCAGGATAACCATCGTGGTCCTCGGGGTGCTGGCGGTGGCCGTCGCCGGCTACCTGCCCCCGATCGTCACAGCGGTCAACTGGCTGTTCGCCTGGCTGACCCCGGTCTTCTGGCTGATCATCTTCGGCCTGTTCTGGAAGCGCTCCGACACCGCCGCTATCTGGACCCTGATCGTCACCTGGGTGCTCAACAGCCTCTGGTCATTTTCTTCCCTGCCCCAGACACTCGGTCTCGCCGATATGCCAAATGTCTATATCACCCTGGCCTCCTCCCTGGTCTTCGGGGTAGGACTGACCGCGGTGACAGCAGGAAAACCGGGGCTGTTCCGCCAGCAAGACACCAACCTGGCCAGCAACGAACTCGCCATCGACAAGGAGATGAGGTGACCTATGCTCTTCTGGAAACTCTTTTTGCAGTCCGCGGTTTTTATCTTCGTCTGTGTGGCCATCGGTGAAATCCTGTCGAGAATGGCAGGCAAACCTCGGAAATAGAAGAAAAGGAGGAAAGCTATGATTGTTGCGGAATCATGGATGGCCATGGTGATGGGCGTGATGGCCATATACGGTGTTATCATGATCATTGGTTTGCAGAAAAAGAAAAACCTCAAGAAACAACAGTAGACTGCGGGTCCGGCATGCCCGGACCCCGCGGGTTGCATCGTCATGCCGTCATCGACTGTATAGCGTAGAGCGTCGCCCGCCATGTTCAATATTGTTACATCAGGAGAAGAAGATGCTGAAAAAAACAACACTCTCCGTCATGCTTTTCGGTCTGGAAAAAATGATCCGGATCGGGGCCAAGACCTCGGCACAGTTCCGTAGCCGTTTAGCCGAGAGGTCCTTGACCGTTCAGATTAAATTGCGGGATAACAGTCAGGGCCGCACCCTGTACTTCGAAAACGGCAACGTCCGTTCAAAGGCGGGGGTTGACCAACACAGCGAGGTGACGCTCTCGTTTGAAGATGCCGCAACAGCGGTGCGATTGCTCAGTCCCGGCAAGAACAAGAATATGCTTGACTTCATCAGTGCCGGCAAGGCCTTCCAGATGGAGGCGATGGGGGCGGACGACAACGTGATCTGGCTCTCCGAGACCCTGAACATGCTGACCCAGTTGAACGTCGACTACGGGGTGGATGCCGGTGGCGGCGTGACCCGCTACACCAACACCACCAATGGTGGACCAGTCTTCGTCTACGTCAAAGATGGCAGGATCCTCCGCATCACCCCGATGGAATTTGACGAGGAAGACGCCAACCCTTGGCAGATCACCGCCCGAGGCAAGACCTTCAGCCCCCCAAAGAAGTCGACGGCAAGCCCCTATGCCCTGGCCTGGAAATCGATGATCTACTCGAAGGACCGGCTGCTCCATCCGATGAAACGGGTCGATTTCGATGTCAATGGCCAGCGCAATCCACAGAATCGGGGCATTTCCGGTTACGAACGGATCAGCTGGGAGGAGGCCCTGGACCTCGTCGCCGGTGAAATCAGGCGGGTCAAGCAGCAGCACGGTCCCGGGGCGATTCTCAACAGCAGCGGCTCCCACCACACCTGGGGCGCACTCGGCTACTGGCTCAGCGCCCGGCCCCGCTTTTTCAATTCGATCGGCTACACCCCGGTGGTCCACAACCCCGACAGCTGGGAAGGCTGGTACTGGGGCGCCGCCCACCACTGGGGACAGACCGCCAGAAACGGCGGCGGCGAGACCTACAACACCGTGGAAGACTGCCTGCAGCACTGTGAAATGGTGGTCTTCTGGTCCAGCGACCCGGAGGCGACCAGCGGCGTTTACGGGGCAGGAGACGGTACCGTCCGCCGCCAGTGGCTGGCCGAACTGGGCATCAAGATCGTCCATATCGATCCCTACTACAACCACACCGCCGCCCTCTTTCCCGGTAAATGGCTGGCGCCGAAACCCGGCAGCGACAGCGCCCTGGTCCTGGCCCTGGCCTACGTCTGGATAACCGAGGATCTCTACGACAAGGACTATGTGGCACAACGTACCGTCGGCTTCGATCTCTGGAAAGAACACGTGCTCGGCAACGACGACGGGGTGGCCAAGTCACCGGAATGGCAGGAGAGAGAGACCGGAATACCCGCCCGTGAAGTCCGGGCCCTGGCCCGGGAGTGGGGTAAGAAAAAGACCTATCTCAACGCCGGCGGCATCATCGGTTTCGGCGGGGCTTGCCGGACCGCCACCGGCACCGACTGGGCCCGGGGCATGGTCTATCTGATGGCCATGCAGGGCCTGGGCAAACCGGGGGTCAACATGGGTGGCCTGCAGCAGGGGACGCCGGTGGATACCCGCTTTTTCTTCCCCGGCTACTCCGAGGGCGGTTTTTCCGGTGATCTGACCGGCACCGGCGCGGCGGTGAACATGTACCAGCGGATGCCGACCTTTCCCAGCATGAACACCTCTCAGCAGGTGGTGCCACGGTTGAAAATTCCCGAAGCGATCATGGATGGTAAATGCGAGGGCTATCCGACCGATCCCCGGACCATCGAGGGCCAGTTCTTCAAGTTCGGCTACCCGGCCCCGGGCCACTCGCCGATCAAGCTCTACTATAAATATGGCGGCTCCCATTTCGGCACCATGGTCGACGCCAACCGCTACGTCAACATGTACCGCACAGAGAGCCTGGAATGCGTGGTCAATCAGGCCATCTGGTTTGAGGGTGAGACCAAATTCGCCGATATTCTCCTGCCGGCCTGCACCAACTTCGAGCGCTGGGATATCGGCGAGCACGCCAACTGCGGCGGCTATATCCAGCACTCCTTTACCCAGTCCAACCACCGCATCGCGGTGATGCAGCACAAGTGCATCGAGCCGCTGGGCGAATCGAAATCCGACTTCCAGATCTTTCTCGATCTGGCCAAAAAACTGGGTATTGCCAATCTGTTCAGCGAAGGCAACACCGAATTCCAATGGTGCAAGAGGTATTTCGACGCCACCGATCTGCCCAGGGTCACCGACTGGAAGAAATTCTTGAAAAAGGGCTATTACGTCATCCCGCCCCTGCCGGAAAACCGCCGTGACCCGGTCTCCTACCGCTGGTTCTACGAAGGGCGGCTCAAGGATACCCCGGAGCTGACCCCGCTGCCCGGCGATTACACCAACGGCTACCGCAATGGCTTGCAGACCCAGAGCGGCAAGCTCGAATTCGAGTCGTCGAGCCTCAAGCGGTTCGCCCCGGACGACCCGGAGCGGCCGCCGATCTTGAAGTACCGCCAATCCTGGGAGGGCCCGGACAGCACCGAACTCTTCGCCAAGTACCCGCTGCAACTGGTCTCCCCTCACCCGAAGTTCTCCTTCCACACCATGGGGGACGGCAAGGGAAGCGTGATCAACGACATCAAGGACCATCGGGTGCTGGTCGACGGCTGGTATTACTGGGTGGCGCGGATCAATAGCGCGGACGCCAAGGCCCGGGGCATAGGCGATGGCGACCTCATCAAACTCTACAACGACCGTGGCGCGGTGGTCTGCGCGGCCCAGCTGACCGACCGCATCCGCCCCGGCTCCGTCCACTCCTACGAGTCCTGCGCGGTCTACGCCCCGGTCGGCGAGCCCGGCAGGACCGCTGACCGGGGAGGATGCATCAACATCCTCACCCCGAGCCGAATGATGGTGGAAAAATCCCATGGCACGGCCTGCAACTCCTGTCTGATCGAGGTATGCAGGTGGGACGGCGGGGAGAATTGATCATGATGGGCTCGCCTCACCTTTTTACAAAGAACCCATCCCGGTTGAGTTGAATCACTTTTCACGAGAGTATTACCTATGAAAAAATATTATCTTATCATAGATGTGGCCAAATGCTGGGACTGTAACAACTGCTTTATCTCCTGCCACGACGAGCATGAGAACAACGACTGGCCAGGCTACACCCAGCCGCAGCCCCGCCATGGCCACCGCTGGATCAACGTGGTACGCCGGGAAAGAGGACAGTATCCCCAGGTCGACGTCGGCTACCGGCCGACCCCCTGTATGCACTGCCAGGATGCCCCCTGCGTCAAGGTTTCTGCCGGGGCGATCAGCTGCCGCGAGGATGGTATCGTCCTGATAGATCCCCACCGCGCCAAGGGAAAAAAGGAGCTGGTCCAGTCCTGCCCATACGGGGCAATTTACTGGAATGACGAGCAGAACACGCCGCAGAAATGCACCCTGTGCGCTCACCTGCTCGATAACGGCTGGGCCCAGCCGCGTTGCGTTCAGGCCTGTTTTACCGGGGCCCTGCAGCTGCAACACCTCGAGGAGGACGAACTGGCAACACTGATCCGCGAGGAACAACTCGAACAGCTGCATCCAGAGCGGGGAACCCGGCCAAATGTCTATTACAAGAACCTGTATCGCTTCGACAAATGTTTCGTTGCCGGCAGCGCGGTGGTCAGAAACGACGGAGATGTCGAAGATTGCCTGGCAGGCGCCCGGGCCCTCCTCTACCAGAACGAACAGCTGGTGCAGGAGACGACAACCGATGCCTTCGGCGATTTCCGCTTCGATCAGCTTACCGGAAACAGTGGTGATTATACGGTCAAAGTCGAGTTTTGCGACAAAACCAGCGAACCGGTACATTTCGCGCTGACCGCAAGTCTCTACCTGGGGACCATCCAGGTCTGAAACCGACAAAAATGGGTGTCGGTGAAGCGTTTATATGAAACTCGCCAGTGCGGAACGTTCTGTTGCCGCGCCGAGGAAGTTTCATGCTTTGTTGTGGCTGAGGCAATCTGGTCCAGCCATGCTGGTTAGACGATAACGCGTAACAAGGACAATCGGTCGACACGGCGGACGGCGACAACTGCTGTCCGCCCTCCCAGCCAGACGGCTGGAGCGGCTTTCACCGCCTCTCGCAAAGATGATGGACTCGTAAAAACCCAGATCTACTTCGTTGTAGGTCACAAACGACAATCCGCTGTACCATATGTACTACCCGATTGCCGTTTGAGACACTACGCCTCGTATATCGGGGTTTTTCCTGAGTCCATCTCGGCGGAACATTCGACTTTTTACGAGAGCATCAAAGATGCCCCATCTCCGCAAACGGGCACGGGCAAGAGCCGCGACCTCGACCAGTGATCGACAGAGCCTCCGCTCACGTTCTGATGGCATTGGACGGCGAACCGGGGTAGAATGCAGCCTGCAACGGACGTTCCCTGCCAGGAGAATCCAACACCACCTGCCCCACTGCCCATCGGATGACGTCGGGGCCACAAATCTCGATTTCGCGCAGCAAAGGCGATGCGATGAGTCCTGCCCATACCTTTCTGCTCCTGTTGGCCAATTTTGCCTGGGGTTTTAATTTCATTGCCGGCAAAACCGGGGCGGCCATCTTTCAGCCGCTCTTTTTCACCGCCCTCCG
>JBKEBZ010000009.1:0-18054 GCA_047973425.1 Desulfopila sp. | reverse complement strand
TGTACTACAAATTGCCGTTTGAGAAACTACGCCTCGTATAGCAAAGTTTTTCCTGAGCCCATCCTGGTGCAACATTCGACTTTTCACGACGCCATCTGATCTTAAAAAGTAGTGGTATCACTTTCCAGACCATCGGTGGCGCTTCCGGGCGACAGAGAGCCCGGAAGCTCTTGATACGCGGCGACTGTAGTCTGTTATTTGCCGTCCTTGGCAAAGAGTGATGGGGCCCACAGGCTTGGATCGACCTCCTGGAACTGGGCGCGCACGAAATGCTCCTTGAGGTGATAGGGCACGGTGGCGTCGTAAATCGTCTTGGTCGTCGTGCCGTTGACAGACACCCGTGGGTCGTACAACGTACTCTGTGAAGGGTCGAGCACATGGCCGCCGATGCCGGGTACGAAGATCGTGTCCAGATCGCCACAGAATCGAGTCTGCATTGCCCAGAGTACGTCGTCGGTGTCGAACAGGTCGACGTCTTCGTCAACGAGGATGACGTTTTTGAGCTCGCGGTAGACCGACAAAGCGATCAACGCTGCTTGCCGGGTCAGGCCGTCGTCACCGTTATTCCGTTTCTTGACCTGCAACACCGCCAGGAACTTACCGCCGCCGGAATGATGGGCATAGACGTTTTGCAGCAAACCGGGCAGCGCGTCCTGACATTCGATATAGATGCTCGCCTCGGTCGGAATGCCGGCCAGGCTGACGTGCTCCTCGCCCGGGCCGACCAGGGTTTGCAGGATCGGGTTCTTCCGGGTGGTGATCGCCTTGACCTTGATCACCGGCAGCGAGGGGTTGGCGTCGCCGGTATAGCCGGGAAATTCCGGCATGGCCTTGCCGGTTTTGCTGTGCTGATCTTCCTCGACGCGCACATTGGGCAGAATTTCGCCTTCGATGACCACTTCGGCGCGGGCAATTGCGCGCTGCCTTACGGTCAGGCATTCCACCAACTCCACTGGCAGGCCGCGGAGACCACCGGCAACGCACAACTCGTCAAAGCCGAACGGGGTCGTGGGGGCCTCAAAGGTCGCGGCGATATAGATTGCCGGATCGAGCCCCATATTGATCGAGACCGGCAGCGGCTTGCCGGACCTTTCCGCTTTGCGACGAAAGGCATCGATGTGACGCCCAGGGGCAAAGTAAATCGAGAGTTCGTCCTTGTCCTGAACACACAGGCGATGGATTGTGACATCGACATTGTCCCGGTCGTCTGGATCGTTGCCCAGAACCAGGCCAAGGCAGAAATAGGGGCCGGCATCCTCCAGCGTGTTGGTAGGGGCGGGCAGGATGCGTCGCAGATCGAAGTCTTCGTCTTCCGCCCGGTAGACGACTTCCTGGCAGAGTGCATCTTTATTGTCGATGACCTCCGGTGGGGTGACATGTTTGCGCGCTTCGGCCATCTGGACTCCCAGTTCGCGCACCGGCGCACCGAGCAGCATGCTGACACGCTCTCGGCTGGCCATCAGGCCGACGTGAACCCGTGAACCGGGATATCCTTTGATGTTGTTGAATGTCATCGCCGGGCCGATGCGGGTCGGTCGCATAACCGTGCCGCCAGCACCGATGTAACGATAGACTCCGGCCAGTTCGCCGGTTGGATCAACCTCACGATTGGTCTCGAGATATTGTCCGGGGACGGTCTTCAACAGGGCGATTGCCGAGCGGAGATCATTGACCGGTGGAATCTTCCATTGTTGTGGGTGGGGGTCTCCGGGTGAGACAACGTGGTAGGTGGTGGGTCGGTTGTGACGCATACTCGTGTTCTCCAATATGTAAGAAGGGTTTAACCCAGGCTTTTCCTAACCAGCATGGCTGGACCAGGTACCGCAGCCACCACGGACCATGAAACTCCTCTGCGTGGTAACAAAAATCTCCGTGCTGATGAGTTTCATATAAACCAGCATGGCTGGACCAGGCGGCCTCAGCCGCAACGGACCATGAAGCCCCTCTGCGCGGCAACAGATCTCTCCGCACTGACGGGGTTCATGGAGAGGTCCAAGAACATGCGAGCCAGGAAAAAGCCTGGATTGAAGAAAAATGGGCAGGAGCGTATTGGCGAGTTCGGGCAAACTTGCGTGGGCGGCCTCGATTTTATGCCGTCACTTCAAGGCCGTATGAGTGTTTGGTGGCTTCGATGCAGTTGGCGGCATCCCAAGCCAGGCCATGCTGGTCGCTCACCGAAGTTGCTGATCTTTCTTCTCGCTGGATGGCTGATTGACGTGGTGCATTCAGGCCGGCAGCCGGGGGAAGTGGTCAAACCAGCATGGCTGGACCAGATAGCCTCAGCTACAACGAACCATGAAACTCCTCGGCGCGGTAACAGTGTTTTCCGCACTGGCGAGTTTCGGATAAACCAGCATGGCTGGACCAGATAGCCTCAGCCACAACAAACCATGAAAATCCCGAGGAAGTGCCAACGAATCCTTGTCGGCGATTTTCGGATAAAACACTGCATTGTGTTCTCCGCCAAGTGGACAAAGAGCCACTACGCCAATCCTTTGCCACTATCCCGGATTCCTCATCAATTCAGGCGGCGTCAGGTTCGTAGTTTTTGCCGATGAACCAGAGTACGCTCTGTTCACCCGCAAAAGATCAAAGAAGATGACGTCGTCCGAACTGATCGTTGGGGAACACTGTGTCTAGTTGACGCATCGCTCTTTTGGGCACGATGTCTCGTCCATACTGGAACATAAACACAGCCACACAGTGTTCCTGAGGAGTCCGGGCTATGATAAACCCGTCGCAAGGGCGGTGCGCTGAGGTGGTGACGGCCAACGAGGAACTGTTCGTCACTTGAGATCGGAAGGCTCTTGAATCGAATCGCTTCAGGAAGGGGTGGCCACTGTCGCTGGCGATCATGAGGAGATGGCTGCCGGGTGCGTCATCGGCAGTCAATACGTCAACCTGCTCTCGCGCTGTCTTTTCGAGGCGAGATGAATCATGTGCCAGTGGCAGGGCATCCAGTGATAAGCGATGAGGTCGACGGCGCAGTTTCGCAAAAACACTGAGAACCTGTTCAGGCACTGGTGGTCAGTCTCTTTGCGAAAAATCGTCATTGGCCCGTTGCCATGATTCAAGATACGACAGATCTCTCCGGCAACATCGGCTCGCGGGGGGCGTGGCATTGGATTGCTCTATAAAGTCCTGCTCTCCACATGAGCAAAATACCACGACCACTCTGGTCAGTCAACGCAAATGGCGCTCGTCCCTTTATCGCCGATAAAACCAGTATGGCTGGAGCAGGCACCCAGCCGCAACGATGCACCGCTACTACGCTGTCCTGAAACTCCTCGGCGCGGTAACAGGGCTTTTCGCTGGCCTGGCGGTTTCGAACAAAGGAACAGGGAAGCCTGGCGCCCGCTTTGGCGGTTACATTTCACAAAAGAACAGGGCCAGGCGAGATCTGGACTGGGCAGGGAGCAGGCCTGCCCAGATGGTATCAGCAGTCGATATGCTCTCCGGTTCTATACTTCTTGCCGTCAATAACGATATTGACAGCATATCGACCGGATAAACCCTGCTTGTTGATACGGGTCGAGGTATTTCTTTCATCTCCCTCGATGTATGGCGCACCGGCCCGCATCGCGAACTTATCGGCGGTTTTTACCGCGTAACCATGCACCTCGCTGCCATTGTCCAACTCGATGAACACCTGACTCTCAAGGGCAAACCTGGCTTTTATAAAAATGTACTCCTCATGCTCGACGATATGGGCAAGGCACTCGGCCGGCACCGGTTCGTCGGTCGCCGTTGCGCCGGGACAGACCGTCTCCTTGGTGGCGGAGAGGGCGCCCAGCTTTTTCCCCGCACCCAGCTCGAGTTCGCCACCCTGGCCATGATAGAGGGAGAGCCGCTTGGCCCGGTAGTAGTTGCCCCTGGTCAGCATATCCAGCACGACCTCGTCGTTGACAAGACAGATGGTTCGACATTCACGCCGGGAATAGGGATCTTCGCCGACCAGGATGGTCTCGGCGGGAGCACCGTCTAGCAGCTGGATACCGCCGGCGTGAATGAGGTAATGGCCAGGGCCATAGTAATCTACGTTACTGATATGCTGAGAGAAGAATTCTGGTCCGAGTTCCTGGCCGAATTGCCATACCTGGTCGAGGGTTTTTTCTCTGGTGTTGATCGCAAAGCGCACCCCGCGAGAATAGTTGTGCTTGTTCTCGATATATTTTTCCGGGTTCTTGGAGCGCTTGGTTCCGTTGTCAAAACAAAGAACATCGCCGCAGGGCAGAATCGAGGCCGCATGCTGGGCGTACTGCCAGGTGAATGGCTTGCCTTCCGGTGGGGTGAACATGTACTGCTGTTTTTCTGCGGACCAGCCTTCGGGGTCGCCGAGAATCCAGTTGATTGCTCCGCTGGCGTAGTCCAGATTGACGATCGCATCGACATGTCGGCCAGAGAGTGAAATGGATTCGGTGTTGGGGTCGTACCAGACCGAATTGTTATGGAACCAGTCCTCAGGACTCGCCAGCCCGGAATTGCTGTCGCCTGGAGTGATCACCTTGGTATAATCCCAGACCTTTTTGATCTCGCCGCTTTCCCTGTCGACCAGGACGCACATGTCTTCGAGGGTATCGCGATCGAAGTCACCGCTCAGGACCAGCAGGTCGCCGTCCGGCATTTCGAACTGATCGTGATGATAGCCGCCGGGCAGCAGGAACTCTTTGTAGACCTTGCCCACCAGGTCCATCTCGTAGAGGCCGGTGGTGAAGTATGGAAAGGCCAGCAGTCGAGGCGCTCCCACCAGAAAGTGACCATTTTGCAAGCGCTTTATCCCCATCTGCAGCTGGACATCGGCATACCAGCGGATATCGCCACAGCAATCGAAACCGGTCAACCGGTCGCCGGGGCTGGCCGGCGTGACAAAGATCAGGTCGCCCTGCAGGTAATCGGCGGTCGTCTCCAGGTGAATGAGCTCGGCTGCACCGTAATCTTTTGGCTCCGTCCGGATGAAAATCGCGCGTTTTTCTCCTTGGTACACCGCGATCTCGACGATATTGTCATAGCCAGGGTACAGGCCCAGTACCGGGAGAATATGCTCTTTGGCCTTCGGATAGGTGCGGGAGATGTTCGCTTCGGGAGTTCGCCCGCGCACGGTGATCGTAATCGCGGTCTCCTCGGGAGTTCTAAAGAGCAGAACCGCGGCACAGGGGCTTATCAGATAGGGGTTGACCTTGATCAGGGGATTGTCGATCGTGTACTCCCCTTTGGCAAATTCCGCCAGCATCTGCTGTTCGGCGGCGGTCTGTTGGGTTATCAGGTCGTGTTCACATATGTGGACAACATTTTTCATCAGCGGTCTCCAAACTCGGTGGTTGGTCGAATTATCTGCAAGAGGGTGGCAATCGTCGACCTCCCTCCCCAGATGCGGTGACAGCTGCCCGGGGGGAGCTGTCTGTTGCAAAGCCAGTTTTTGGCTCGCCTCCTCTGTTATGGCTAGCCGATAAGCCATCGCGACAGCGGGATGCCCACGCCGAGGATGACGATCTGCTGGACGACCGTCAACACAAAGGTCATCCCGTATTTATCGGTAATTTTCAGTCGGTCGTTACCGTGGATCAGTGCCGCGAACGGTGAGGCGGATGGGGTTACCAGTGCCGAACCCAGCACCGAATAGAACAGCAGCATCAGGATCGGGATCGCGTTTGCCCCAGTCGCTGTACAATATGTCGCCACGATCGGTGACAAGATGATGGAGATGACAAAACTGTTACAGAAATTTGTCAAGACATAGGCGATACAGACCAGCACGATGGTAAAGACGGTGACGCTCATGTCGCTGAATATCGGCGAGAGCAGATAATTCAAAAAGGCGGCCACGCCGGTAGAGGGGTTGGTGAGCGCGCCCGCCAGGATCAATGCCGTTGCCACCATGGCCACCAACGGCCAGGGAAAGCCAGCGGAGAGGGCACCATCGATATCGATGATGGGTTTGTTGTTGGTTCTGATCACACAGAATATGGCTACCGCGATCAATGGTATCACTTTGACATAATGTGAAAAGGCGGCAAGTAGCGGTACCGAGCGAAAGATCGTCGGCAACAGGAAGGCGAGAATGACCAGGACCATGCCACCACTCAATATCCTCTGCTGGGTCGTCATGGGCGGCAGGGGATCGGTCTGGTTGACGGTGTCGGGATCGAAACGTTTCATGTTGCTGACATCGGGACGGAAGACAAACTTGGCGAACAGCACGAAGACGGTCAGCAGAATCAAACCGATTATGAGGGAACAGATGAGATACGAACCACTGGGAACCGTTACCGCGCCACCCGGGAAATCCTTGGTCAGTGCCGCATAGTTATTGATCAGGATAAATGCCAGGTTCATATAGGGGGGCACGGGGAAGCCAAGGGCCGTGGCGGCAACGACCAGGACTGTCATGATTCTGGGGTAGGCGTCATCGTTGCTGTACCCCAGCTGATCGAAGATGCTGTAGAGTATCGGCCAGAAGAGGAGGATAGGGGTGAGCCAGTCGACAAAGCTTCCCATTAAAAAGCACCCGAGACCAACGATATAGGCCAATACCCATGGCCGTCCCCGGTTGATCTTCAAGGTGAGAAAGAATCTGGCGATATATTTGGTCACTTCCTGCTGGGCCAGAGCCCGGGCCAATATCATCAGAAAAAACATCTGGACCAGCATGGTGTTCATGTAGGCCTTCAGCATCTCCTCGACATCGGCATATCCGGTAAATACGACCATGGCCACCGAGACCAGACTGGCCGTCAGGATATCGATGGTTATCCAGAGATAGAGGGTTCCAAGAAATACCCCGATAACCTTCATGCCGACCTCGGTCACTTCCGGAAAGGTAAATGGAAGAAACCAGAAAAACAGCATAATACACATGCCAATAATGATATGAATACTTCTCTTGTTCATCGTTCCATCCTCTTTATCGAGAACTTTGTCATCAGTTTGTCCTGCAGCTTCCTTGATCAGTGCGACACTCTTCTACAGCTGTCTTCTTTCACTTGCCACTATGACGCATCACCCCCTCCCCTTTGTTCATCGCCGACAAAAAGCGTTCCTGCGGTTGGTAGTTTTGTGTTCTGGTCAGAATGCGATGTGGCACCATGCGATAATCGTTGGCCACACAACCATTATGCCGTGACTCGACTCGCTGTCCTCGCCACACCGGTGACACCGCTGCCCTGTTATGAAACTCCCAGGCAGGGGGTGGCACGGTAACAGAGCCCTCGGCGCGGTAACAGCGTTTTCCGTGCTGATGAGTTTCGGATCAACGAGTACGGGACAACCTCGCACCATCAGCTGGTTGGTTGCGTTGGGCCATTACCGCGAAGGCTTCCACGCAGAGAACGAACCGGAGATTTATCTGGCACGGAATCGGCAGGTACCGTCAAGTGGTCTGCACAAGGCCTTCCGGTGTGGGGTGTGGGAGTGAACAGAGAATCGTACCTTTACGGGCCCTGCACGGAGTCTCGCTTTGCTCGCTTACCTGGCTCGATCGGGATGGTTCGCACGGGTAATGACCGCTCGTTCATGGGCTGCCCTGCTGGGGCCGAGAAGCGAAGTCACCGTTTCAGGTGATTGAAAGTCCATGCTTTTGCCAGGGTCGGTGTGCTGCGGTGATGGTACTCGGTATTTTCGGATAATGAGCGAATACCCAGACCGGTGACAGGCCCCGAGGTCGAAAACTTTTTTGACTCGGGCCCTTTTCTACTCAATTTGTATGTAAAGTTCAAGAAGATAAGGGCTACGCTGCAGCATTATGGTCCGGAAGGGTCGTGCCGCAGACGACATCGTGTCCGTTTCCAGCAAGAAACGATTGCTGCAGAGGACTCGTTTCTTTCTGGACACATAGCCAACAGCCGTCCGGAGGAGACCGGCCGACTGCTGAGCTGAGGTGTTCTTTACTTTTTCTCTTTGAATAGAGTCTCTTAACGCGCCTGTGCTGCCTGTACAGCCGGTCGTCGTTGATTTTTCGTCAGCCCCCAGGCCAGAGCGAAGGTTGCCATGACTGCAAACCAGATCGCCGTGGCGATGAACACGTATTTGTTGATATCGGTGCCAAGCAGGGAGGCGAGTGGCGAGATGATATACGGACAGAGAAAAGAGCCGAGGTTCTGGCCCATGATGACAATGGACATGGCCAGAGGCACGGCCTGGGGAGCGACACAGTGAGAGGTCTCCATCATGATGCTTGCAAAGACGATGGTGACGGCAGCTCCATAGAGAAAATTGCCCAGAAAGAGCAGGGGCAGATTGGGCGAGAAGGCGATGACGAGAAAGGACATGGCCCCAAGGACAAGACCGATAGCGAGTGAGACTTTGCCTGCAAGCCGATCGAGTTTTTCAAATGAAAAACCCATGAGAAAGCCGCCGATGGCAAAAATCATGGTGGCCTGACCCGCCTGGATCGCGGTGCCAAGACCCTGATCGGTTATAAAGAAGGCGAGATAATTCGCCAGGGTCATCGTGCCGACGAAAAAGAGCAGTGTCGTTGCGGCCCAGCCAAAGGCGGCCGGGGTCAGTGTGGCTCTCGTGGCACCCTTGGCGTGGTGCGTCGTCTGGGCTGGTGGTTTGTTGGGAAGAAAAAGGGTGACGCAGATCAGAGACAACAGCGCGAAGGAATGGATGTAAAAGGTGATATTCCAGCCAAGTAACGCCAAATGGCCGCTGATGAAGAACATGAAGGCACATCCCAGCATCTGCGCCGATGAGAGCTGACCCATCATTTTGGTTCGCTCCTCACCGCTGAAATATTCAGCGATAAGAACCGTCGAGAGGACCTGGATTATGGCGATGCCGACGCCGAGAATGGCCCTGCACACCAATATCGCCGGAAATGATTCCAGTACGGCTGGGAGCATTCCGCCGACCAGAAAGCAGAGTATGCCAAAGAGGACCAGTATTTTGTTTGACAGATACGCACTTACCTTGCCAATAACGAGATTGACAAAAATAATAACGACGCTTGGCAGTGTTATCAGCAACTGTATCGAGGTCTGGCTGACCTCTGAAAAGTGATGGGCAATCTCGGCGAGCCCGCTCGCTATGCCGACAACACCCATTAATAAGATGCCAATACTGAAGATGGCGACACGTACTCCGTTCTTTGACTGATTCATTGCTACCCTAAAAAGTTGAAAAATGTAATACATGTACGGTCTTACGCATCTTTTGCGCCGAGACGGTACACAACGTACGAGACTGGTCGATGGGCAATCTCGTAATCTGCTGGAGATGATGATGACGACGAACGAGGAGGTGGCTGGAGATCGCCTGAAGCAAGCACCTGGCCTGCCTGGGTGATCCGGGGCTATATGTCTGCCGTTACCGCGGTGCCGGCCCTGTCATGCCAATCGTCTGGGCCAAACGGCTTTCTGTGCAGCCTCGTGCCAAAAATGGTCTCTAGAGGAATTGCTCTTTGAGGAGTGATTTTCGTGCAATATCAGGTGGGCGAATGCGGTACGGCAGCTATGGAAATGTTCTGTGCCATGTTGTGAATATCGAATCTTTTGTCTACCTCCGAAAAGAAATCTTCGTCTACCCGAGAGCGTGAATGCAGGGCCTTGGTGTTGGCAACGCAACGGGTAGAGCGTCGGCCATCCAGGATGGGGAAATCGATATGACATGGTCAATGGAGGGGCGCAGAGCCAGCATCACCCAGACGACAAGGCCAATCGGCTTGCGATTATACAAGATATATGGCTTATGTCATCAGAATTTTTATCTGAAACAGACCAGCAGGAAAACTCTGTTACCAGACCGAAGCGTTGCATGACAGCGTAGCGGTGTCATCGTTGTCGCTGCCTGTTCGCAGTCTCGTTCTGCTCGCTTACCGCTGACCCCTTCACCATTACAGCATGATGACCTGGTCGCTTGTGGCGATGATCGCCTCGGTCAGCGCTCTTTCCCGCCGGCTGAGCTCTGACACCGCGAAGGAGGCACCATAATAGGCGTTGATGATCCTGGTGGGGCTTGTCGTCAGGATGTCGTTCAAACGGGACAGGCTGCCCTGCTGCAGGTAGAGGGTCGCATCGTTGACCACCAGGACGGGCCGTGGCTGTCTGGCCAGTTGTCTGAAGAGTTGTTCTATTTTTCTGGCATTCTGCCTGGCCAGTTCAACGGTGTGGGCGAGGTCTCTGCCCATCAGCCGAGGGGCTGCGATTTCGGTGGTCAGGTAGAGGATGCTCCCGTCGACAGAACCGCTCAGTTTGCCGCCGACGCCCTGGATCTGGCTGGGGGCCAGATCCAGAATCGCCAACTGTGTACCGTAACCGGCTTCTGTCAGCTGGGCGACGATCCTGGCGGTCAGGGTCGTCTTGCCGGCGTTGACATCACCGGCTATCAGAGTCTGCCGGTTGAGATAACGGCTGATGGGGTGTCGATCGGTCATAGCAGCCCGGTTTTGGCAAGAAGAAAGCGTATCGCGAGAAAACTGGTGACCAGGAGCGTGAGACCACCCATCATGTTGAGAATGACCGAATTCTTGACCTGACTGCCGGGCCGGTTGAGCAGATACAGGATGATTGCGAGAACGAGGGGGGTGCCGGTGAGACCCAGGGCCAGCATCAGGGGCAGCAGCAGGAAGAATCCTCCCTTGGCGAAGGGGCCGAGCATGCTCAAGAGACAACCCAGCATTACGGCCCCGGCAAACCGTCGGTCTTTCACCTCCAGGGGCCAGCCCATCTTGTCGGCGAGAAAGTAGGCGCCGGCCATATAGGTGGGCGAGAGGGTCGACAGGGTCGCCCCCCAGAGACCGAGCATGAAGATGACCATGGCGCTTTCTCCCAGGAGCGGTTCGAGGGCGGGAGCCACGTCGGTGGCATTGCGGGCGACGATGCCGTTGGGATGGAGCGTGGCCGCCGCGACCAGAAAGATGGCGACGCTGTAAAGGCCGAAGGCCAGCCCCATGGAACTGAAGGTGTCGAAACGGGCCAGGCCGAGGTCCTGTATGGTCCAGTTGCGGGCGTTGGTGTTGTAGGTGTGCATGCCGATGATGGTGATATGCACCGCTCCCCCCATGATCGCCGCCATCATCAGGGCCGAATCGAGTCCGCCCGGCAGACCGGGAAGAAGACCCTCGAGTAGGGCGGTGGACGACAGATCGGCCATACAGAGAGTTAGCAGAAAACAGGCCACCACGAAGACGACCAGCAGTTTACAGATGGTTTCAAAGGTTCGGTAGCCCTTGCGTACCAGAAAAAAGCCGATCAGAATGGCGTAGGCCACCCCCCAGAACGGACTGTTCAGGCCGGTGATCAGTGAGGTGATGCCGACCAGCGCATTCATCAGCACCATAGCGGCCAGCCAGGTGGCGAGAAGGGCGTCGACGGTGAGAATCCAGGCCCAGATGGCGTTGAGATGGTTCTCGGTGGCCCGGATAATTCCTGTCTTTTCAAAAATGCCGACCCGGGCGGCCAGGTACTGGGCGGTGGTGCCGAACACCGCGCTGAGGATCACCACCCACAGCATGCTGTAACCGTAGAGCGAGCCGGCAATGGCCACGCTGGCCAGGGTCGCGGGGCCGCAGGCCACCGCACTGATGACCCAGGAGGGTCCCATCTCTCTTAGATATTCAAGAGGTTTTTTGCTCATTTTCTGCCGGTTCCTTTCGTCGTGGCGACGCACCAAATGGCTGCCAAGGGGTGGTTTGCGAGGAAAGGATGGACTTTTCTGGCTGCAGAAGGGATTCTTTCGGCGGGAAAAGATGCTATCCGAGTTCCTTGCGACAATATGAGTTGTGTCAAGTTCGATGGGTGTTATCTCAGCCCCGCATCTGCTGCGGGACACCCCAATCGGATAGAGCTATTTGTAGTCGGTAGAAAATGGAAAAGCAATCAATTTTTCACGGGACCATCGTCGGGCGGCGGAAGGGGAGAGACTGGGGCGGTTGGCGGAAGGCGGAAAGAGAAACAGCTTCCCGCCTCCCCGTGACAGTGTCAGGCATGAGCGTTGTCATGGCGTCAGTTCATGGGATGGGGCCTCGGAGGTCAGCTCAGCCGAGCCAGCTCTCCACTTCTTCCTCCTTTGGCACCCGACCCGTGCATTTGACTTCGCCGTCGATGATCACGGCCGGGGTCGAAAATACCCCCAGCTGAGCGATCTCCTGAAAGTCGGTCACCTTGACGAGAGTGGCGTTGACCGATTTGGCGGCGACCGCCTCCTCGACGGCTTTATAGGCCTTGTCGCAGGAACTGCATCCTGGCCCGCAGATCTTGATTTCCATATCTTGTCTCCTTGCTGTTCGTGTCAGGCCTCGCGCTCCGGACGATCCCAGTCAGAGCGGCAACCTGGCACAATTCTAATGAATGATGGTATTGAACAGGTAGCCGGTAAAGACGATGCCGCTGCCGACCACTGCGATAAAGACCGCGATGAGCTGCGGTTTGAGTATCTTGCGGAGGATGACCATTTCCGGAAAGGACAGGGCGATGACGCTCATCATAAAGGCCAGTACGGTGCCCAGAGCCGCTCCCTTGCCGAGCAGAGCCTCGACCACCGGCACGATGCCGGCGGCGTTGGAATACATGGGGATGCCGATCAGCACTGCTCCGGGGACCGACCACCAGGCCTGTCTGCCCATGATCGAGGCCATGAAATCCTCTGGTACATAACCGTGAATAGCAGCGCCTGCGCCGATGCCGAGAATGACATAGAGCCAGACCTTGCCGACGATGTCCCGCACCGCCTCCCGGCCTCGATCGATGCGGTCACGCCAGGTGAGTCGCTCCTCCACGGCCACCGCCTGACCAGCACGCAGTTGCTGGACCCAGTCTTCCATCCAATTTTCCAGTTGCAACCGGCCGATGATCCAGCCGGCGACCATGGCGATAACGAGCCCGGTAACCAGGTAAATGGCCGCCACTTTCCAGCCGAGCAGTCCGTAGAGCAGGATCAGGGCGATCTCGTTGACCATCGGCGCGGCGATGAGAAAGGAAAAGGTCACCCCGAGGGGTACCCCGGCCTGGACAAACCCGAGAAAGAGCGGTACCGCCGAACAGGAACAGAACGGGGTGACAATGCCGAGAATGGCCGCCATCACATTGCCGCCGGTCTCCCGCTTGCCCGCCAGGTATCTGCGGGTTCGCTCCTGGGTGAAAAACGAACGGAGGATACCGACGGCAAAGACGATCAGGGTCAGCAGCATCATGACCTTGGGGGTATCGTAAAAGAAGAACTGCAGGGCCTCGCCCAGATGGCTGCCCCGGGGAATGCCCAGTATCACGTAGGTCAGAAAATGGGAGAATGGTTCGAGTTGTCTGTAGATCGCGCCCCAGGCCACCAGGGTGAGCGCGGCAACGAGGACGGTTCTGGTCCACTGCGGTTGGTTGTTCTCGGCTGCCCGGCTGATTTCCGGCTGTGCTTCACCACAGTTTGCGGATTGTATCGGTTCCATTGTTCTTCTCTTCTGTTGGAAGTTTGTCGTGTGCTGGCTGTCGCGGACAGAGAGTGGCCTGAACAGCGCTGTCGACCATGTTTTTTTTGCATGCGCTCAAGCGGTCCCGGTTCTCTGCCTCATCCGGCTACTTCTGCAGTTCGATATGGCTCTGGATGTTGGCCTCGATGACCTCTTCGATGCAGGGCAACACCTTGATGATGCATGGCACTTTCAAGCGGTAGAAGACCTGCTTGCCCCGCTTTTCATCGGTGACGACTCCGGCCTGCTTGAGGATGGCGAGATGCTTGGATATCGTCGAGAAGTCCGCATCGATCTCTGCAACCAGATCACGGACGCATCGTTCCCCCTGGGAGAGTCGCTCTGCCATCCAGAGTCGCGTCGGATGCCCCAGCGCCTTGAGGATGTTCGCCTTCGCCTCGATTCGTGTTCTGTTGCTTCCTGTCATGGCACTGGTCATATCTCTCCTCTCTCGTTGGTTGGTTATATGGTAAAATCACCAAATACTATTGTCAATCTCTTTTTGCAGAGGTGCGGTTTTTCCGTTTTTTTGCACCTTCTGTGCCCGTCTGCTCCCCGTGATTGCCAGGAATGCTGAATATTCCCGGTTCGCAAAGATTTTCCTTGTACTCTTTTGTTCTCACAAGATGAAATGAAATGGGGTAAAGGAAAAATTGTCACGACCGATAGGGAAGTATTGCGGTCATGCGACAATCAAGAAAAGGGAAAGGGGAGAGGAGATGGATCCATATTTTACCAGAATTTTTTCCAACTACCAGGAAATCACCCTGCGTTACGACCCTGCATACCGGGCAATCTGGTGTTACTACAAACCGGCTGGCCGACCATGCTTTTCGCTGAATATGCTCAAGGAGCTGCGCCGGTTCCAGCAGACCATCATCGATTATTTTGACAACAAGCGCGAGGATGTCCCGTCGCTGGTCGATTACCAGGTACTCCATTCCCAGGTCCCGGGAACCTTCAGCCTCGGCGGTGATCTGGCCTTTTTCTCGAAGCTGATCAAAGAGCAGAATCGAGAAAAATTGCTGGAGTACGCCCTCAGCTGTGTGGATGTCTGTTATCTCAACGCGGTCAACCTGCACAAGCCGATGACCACGATCGCTCTGGTGGAGGGCACTGCGCTGGGCGGGGGCTTCGAGTCGGCGCTCTCCTCGAATGTGCTGATCGCTTCGGAACGGGCCGAGATGGGGTTTCCGGAAATTCGCTTCAACCTCTTCCCCGGGATGGGGGCTTACAGCTTTCTGGCCAGGGCCTGCGGCCCCAGCATTACCGAGAGGGTGATAACGAGTGGCGAGATATACAGTAGCCGGCAGCTCTATGAGATGGGCATTGTCCACCGGTTGGCCAAGGCGGACGAGGAGATTGCGTGTGTCAGAAATTTCATGGCCCAGCACCGGCAACTGGCCAACGGGTACAGGGCGATTCGTCTGGCGCGACAACTCTATAATCCTCTGACGTATCAGGAGCTTGCCGATATTACCGAGTCATGGACCGATGCCGCCTTGCGCCTTGAGGCCAAGGATCTCCGGCTCATCGATCGACTGGTTCGGGCGCAGACCTTGAAAATCTCTCCCCAAAGGGGCCATCTGCTGGTGCGAACCCACCAGGATCGTCGTTTCAGTGGCGATTCGGTCACCTTTCCGCTGATCGACTGGTCTGGAAATGTCATTTTGCAGGACCGGCGCCACCATATTGATCGCCGGCAGTGCTCGCAATACTGTATGGCGTAAGCGGCTTCCCGTTATAAAGCGGGCGGCACATTGCACTGTTTCGGAGATAACAATTGGAAATGACAGAATTCGTACAGTATTGCAGCCGTCTTCTGCAGACGACGCATCCTGCCTGGCAGCACGAAGCGTCGATGGCGGGTGACGCGGACAGCATCGACACCCAGATTGAAACGGACCGGTTGGCCCATCTCTACGGGCGGTCGAAAATCGCGTTTCTCACCCTGGGCATCACCAGCATGGTCTTTACCCTGATGCTGAAGCACCTCTATGCCTGGCCGCCCATCCTGCTCTGGAACAGTATTCTGTTCCTTGCGTTGGGCCTGCGGCTGGCCACGCGTAAACTCTATTTCAGCCCCTTTCGCCAGGTACTGTCCCTGGCTGTCTGGTTGTGGATATTCCGTTTCGAGGTCCTGCTCGCCGGGTTGATCATCGGTGGCATCAATATCTTTTTCTTTACCACGGAACCGATAACTTTCCTGTTCGTCTCGATCATTCTGCCTTATGGCATTACGGTGGGGGCGGTGACCATGCTGCTCGATCTGGTGTCTTTTGCTTTTTATGAGGTCACCCTTCTGGCACCCATCGTCTATCAGCTGAGCCGGGCCGATGACCCGTTTTTCTTTGGTACGGCGATGTTGACCGTGATTCTCGGCGTGTTCCTTTTTCGGTTCAGCAGAGAATACAACCGCAATTTCATTGTCCATACCCGGCTGAGGTACGAGAACAAAAAACTGCTCGAGGACCTCGAGGAGGAGAGAAACAAGCTCAGCAATCGACTGGGTCACATCTTCAATGACAGTACCACGGAAATCTACGTGGTCGATGCCGACTCGCTGATGTGTCTGCAGGTCAATCAGGGAGCCGTGGATACCCTGGGCTATTCCCGGGACGAGTTGAAGGATGTATCCATCCTCGACATTTTCACCGATATCGACCGCAACGCTTTGAGCGAGCTGTTGGCCCCCCTGTATCGGGGCGGGACCGAGCCCGTCAAATACAAGGGCTTCAACAGGCGCAAAGATGGCACCATCTTCCCGGTGGAGGCCAGCCTGCAGCTCTCCATTGCCGATGTTCCACCGATCATCGTGGTCAACGTCCAGAATGTGACGGAGCGAACCAACTGGGAGGAGCGGCTCATCTACCAGGCCAATTACGATCAGCTGACCGGTGTGTACAACCGTCATTACATCCAGTCGCTGATGCACTCTGTCCTTACGCGGGCCAAGCGGCGCAGGCGCAAGGTCGCGCTTCTCTTTCTGGATCTCGACAATTTCAAGGACATCAACGACTCACTCGGCCATGAATGTGGCGATGAGGTCCTCAGGCTGACGGTGGAGCGTATCTCTTCCTTTCTCAGGGAATGCGATATCATCGCCCGTGTCGGCGGCGACGAGTTTACCATTTTGCTGGAAGACCTCACTGAAAACGATCATGTCGAGGTGGTGGCGGTAAAAATCATCGAAACCTTCAAGCAGCCGTTTGTGGTCAAGAACCGTGAAGTGTATACCACCGCCAGCATTGGCATCAGCATTTTTCCCGATGATGGCGACAGTCACGATCAACTGATGCAGTGTGCCGATATGGCGATGTACCATGCCAAGCAGGACGGGCGGAACACTTACCATTTTTTCTCCCAGGAGATGCGTCGTATCTCCGAGGAGCGGATGCTGATCTCCAACTATCTGCGTGACGCCCTGGGCCGGGAAGAGTTCTTTCTGGTGTACCAGCCCAAGGTCGACACGCGCCGGAGCAGAATTGTGGGCGCGGAGGCGCTGCTGCGTTGGCGAAACCATGATCTTGGCGAGATATCGCCGTATGTCTTTATCCCGCTGGCGGAAAACCTTGGCCTGATCCATGATCTTGGCCGCTGGGTCTTACAGGAGGCCTGCCGGGAGGCGAGTGGCTGGCGCAGTCAGCACAGCGGGCCGATTGGCATCTCCGTCAATGTCTCTCCCCAGCAGTTTCGTGCCGGTTCTCTGCCGGCCGATGTCGAGAACGCCCTGGTCGCAAGCGGGCTGCCCCCGCAACTGCTCGAGCTGGAAATCACCGAAAACCTGTTGATGCAGGATTCGGAAACACCACTCCTGCTGCTGAAAGATCTCTCCCAGCGGGGGATACGGATCGCTCTCGATGACTTTGGTACCGGCTACTCCTCGCTCAGCTATGTGCGGCGTTTCCCTCTTCAGGTTTTAAAGATCGATAGAAGCTTTATTTGTGACCTCGAAACCGACAAGAGCAACAGGGCTCTGGTCGACGCGATTATCGCCATGGCCCGCAGTCTCGAGCTGGAAATAGTCGCCGAAGGGGTGGAAAATACCATCCAGGTCGATTATCTGCGCCAGCGCGGGGTCGATATCATTCAGGGCTATGTCTACAGCCCGCCGGTACCAGCCGAACATTTCCGCCAGCTGATCAAAGACAAGAAGAGCGTTTGACGGCTCTGGTCTGATCGACAGAAGCTGCAGGTGCCTGCTTTCATCAGAGGTCTGCGGCCAGATGTCTGGTCCAGTGATGCCGGTATATTTCGGACTCGCCAGCGCGGACAATCCTCTTATCATGCCCGGAGTTTCGCTGTGTGTCGTGGCTGAGGCTACCTGGTCCAGCTGTGCTGGTATATTTCGGACTCGCCGGCGCGGACAATCCTCTTACCGTGCCCGGAGTTTCGCTGCGTGTCGCGGCAGAGGCTACCTGGTCCAGTGATGCTGGTATATTCCGGACTCGCCGGCGCGGACAATCCTCTTACCGTGCCCGGAGTTTCGCTGTGTGTCGTGGCTGAGGCTACCTGGTCCAGCTGTGCTGGTATATTCCGGACTCGCCGGCGCGGACAATCCTCTTACCGTGCCCGGAGTTTCGCTGCGTGTCGCGGCAGAGGCTACCTGGTCCAGCGATGCTGGTATATTCCGGACTCGCCGGCGCGGACAATCCTCTTGC
>JBKEBZ010000006.1:0-24871 GCA_047973425.1 Desulfopila sp. | reverse complement strand
TGGGGAGTCTCCATGGAATACAGGCTGTCAAAACTGGCAGAGTATCTGCGCGGCTGGCTGGGCTATTTCGGGAAGGCTGAATTTTATAGGCCCATACCCGAAATCGACCATTGGCTACGTCGCAGGGTGCGCATGTGCTACTGGAAGCAATGGCGGTACTGCCGCACCAAGGTTCGAGAGCTGGTAAAGCTCGGTACGTTTCTGCGAACCGCTATCTCTGCAGGTCTAAGCAGGAAAGGTCCATGGCGACTGTCCCGCACTTTGGCCACCCATTCGGGCATGACCAATCAATGGCTCAAGGAGCAAGGGATGATTTCTGTCAAGGATCTGTGGGTAAACATCCATTACCCGGCTACGGCCCGGTAGCCTCTGGGAACCGCCTGGTGCGGACCCGCATGCCAGGTGGTGTGGGGGCTGGGGGAGAGATCCCCCCGGCTACCCGATTCTGTGTTTTATTGCTAATAGCACTGCCAAGCCAGAGCCCATTCATTTTCTTTGCCTTTGGCTTTGCCTCGCCCAAAGTAACCAACGTCGTTATCACCCCACATCCAATTTCCCTTTTCGGTGGTGTCAATCTGAAACACATATTCTGGAGACGCATCATGCTTGTTCCATGGAGTCCAGAAAATTTCAGACTGCACTAGTGTAGGCCACCCTCCCAATTTAAAACCACCGACATTCTCAAATAGATCAAAATAGTCGTTTTCAATTTCTTCCGGGCACTCAACTAGCACATCTTCCCAGCAAGGATAGTCATTCTCAACCACGCGTGGACGCATTGGAAAAGACTTGAGGTAGCTGCCTGTATCTACACCTTCAAGAGGAACTAGTTGCGAAAGTTTCGAGTATGTCCGAATTAACCATTTTGTACCGTTGGGCTCATCAACGGGTAACTCTTTTGGCCCAATGAAAATTGTGATGAACTCAATATCTTCGAGGCCTGGCGGTTTGAAAGGGAGATCTTTCAAATTGATTTGTGCAAGCGCATGCATAGGAGTCTCACCTTGCGCAGGCCAGCTTTCCCCATCCTTGCAGAACTGCACCTTTCCGAACCACGAAGTCATTGGATCTTCAGGTGGCTTAAATCCACCAATGTCTAAGACAATTGCTTTCCTGACTATTTGTTTCCCGAATTCTTCAACAATTTCATCCATGCTCGATACTCAGCGACACAGAACGGTTTTGATAAGCCGTGGGGCAGAGACTTTGCGGGTTGGTAGAAACTTTTACGAGAACCGCAGCGCTATGTTCCATCGGCTTGATTGAATGGTTAGATTCAATCACTGTGCTGTAGTTGGTCAGCGGACGTATTTGTATTTTACATGCGTATTTATATATGCATTAAGATCGTCTCCAGATAAAGCAAGACGCTTCATTGTTTCAACATGCTGTTGACCGGCTGACTGATAGCTGTATGTGTAAGTTCTTACCGTACCTTTGAATTTAACCGTAATAGATGTTGCGTTAATCTCAAAACTATCAACCCCAGAGTCCCTGTCAGTGTCCGCATACTTTTGCATAAACTGCCTCCTTTTGATGTCTTAAGAATCTAATAAGTTATTCTAAGGACGGAATCCGTCCTGTTATTACACTTTTTGCGGTATTGTCGATAAAAGCAAAATTCATGCCGGGAATATTAAAATTTTAAGATAACTTAAAATCCAATCGGCTTTTTGCGTCTTTCATCGTTTTGTCTGGCACACAGTGAGTATAAGTGATCGTCGTAAATAAACAAAGGACACTTTTCGCGTAAACGTTCACCAGCACCCCATTTTCGTCCGATCAGGCCTCCTCACAGAGCAAACTCTTGTTCAACGGCCCGCTTGAACGAATCTGGAGTACTGGATAAACGTTTACAGATCCGGGTTATGGAAATTCCCGGTATCACCGGTGAACGATTACCTTTTCGCTATATGCGAGTGGTGCCATTTACCTTTCTCTCTACTGTCGCTTCTTTTGCTACCTGGCCATCTTCTGTCGATGGTCTGCTGTATCGTCAGCGTGTCACCGTTCAATCCACTGCCTGCGGCCTGTGGGAAGCACTGTCGCAGGTTGGCCTGTATAATTTCTGCCGGCAGTGTATTTTCATTGACACATCCCAATCTAGCAGGAGAGAATGCAAGGTTAGTCAACGTCACTCCTTCGGGGCAGGGTAGTCTCGTCCTGCAGCTGGAGCCGATCGTCGAGCGCGCGTTGCGCCCCGGAAGCTCATGCCACATGTTCTGAGAGGTGATGTGGTGTACTTGGTAATCCTTAAACAAGGAGTCTGTGATGAAACGTATTACCCTGGCGTTATTCGTACTGTTCTGTTCAGTCTGGGCCGTGCAGGCCGCGGAGTTGGTCGTTGCGACAGATACCAACTTTCCACCCTTTGAGTACAAGGACCCGCAAACAGGAGAGCATGTCGGCTTCGATGTCGAACTGTGGGACACCATCGCCAAGGAAACGGGCCTGGAATACAAACTGCAACCGATGGCATTTAAAGGGATTGTTCCCGGCCTGCAGGCAGGACAGATAGATGTGGGCATTGCCGGTATGTCGATTACCGATGAGCGCAAGAAGACCATCGATTTTTCAGATGGCTATTACGATTCCGGACTGTTATTGCTGGTTGCAGCCGACAGCCCCATTAAAGGGATAGCCGATCTCAATGGCAAGAAAGTCGCGACCAAGACCGGTTCCACCAGCGTTGATTTCCTGAAAGAAAATGCTCCTGAAGCAGAACTGGCACTCTTTCCCAATGACAATGCCATGTTCATGGAGTTGATGACCGGTGGTGTCGATGCGGTGTTTTTTGACAAGCCTGTTGTCGAGTCTTTCGTCAACAAAGGGGGGAACGGCAAGGTGCAGGTCGTCGGCGAACTTTACGCTGGTCAGCCTTACGGCATAGGTTTTCCCAAGGGTTCTGCGCTCGTTGACAAAGTGAACGCCTCGCTGAAAAAGATCAAAGAGGATGGACGTTACGCCGCGCTTTATGAGAAGTGGTTTGGCGCCGCACCGCAGAACTGATCGTTGTCCCGGGCTCCTCACCGTTGAGGGGCCCGTTGTCGATGCGGCATCTTGCATTGTTCTGTCTTCCGCCAGGCAATACATAGCTTTGCCCGTTGCACGCATCCAGTATCGCTTTGCCAAGACGAGCTATTGGCTGTTACGCCGTGTCCAGCAGGTGAGAGGACGAGAGAAGAATGTGGTATTTTTATCCGAAAATCGTCAGTACGAAAAAGTCCTTTACCGGGGCGACGATTTTCATGGTTTGTTGTGCTGAGGCTATCTGGTCCAGCCATGCTGGTTAGGAGGAACCATGGCGTTTCAGTTTGATTCGCAGGCAATGATTGACGCTGTCCCCATGCTCGTGACAGGGGCACGGCTGACCATTTATCTGACGGTTGGCGGGCTTTTTTTCGGCTTTATTCTCGGTGTGACCTTTGGCTTGATGAAACTCTCCTCCTGGTGGCTCGTCCGGAAAATTGCCGGAGTCTATATCGAGAGCATCAGGGGAACGCCCATGCTGGTTCAGGCCATGTTTTTGTATTTCGGAGTTCCGCTGGCCGCAGGGTTCCGCATGTCGGCTTTAACGGCAGGCATCATTGTCATTGCCGTCAATTCCGGTGCTTACATAGCTGAGATTGTCCGCGGTGCGGTCCAGTCCATCGATGTGGGTCAGCGTGAGGCCGGTCGATCCATTGGCCTCAGTCAGGCCCAGACCATGCGCTATGTTATCTGGCCCCAGGCCTTTCGACGGATGGTGCCTCCTCTTGGCAATCAATTTATCATCAGCTTAAAGGACACCTCACTGCTGATGATCATTGGCGTTGGCGAACTGATGCGTACGGCCGATGAAATCGTTGCGGTCAATTATCGTGCCTTTGAGGTCTACTTCATGTGCGGTCTGATCTATCTTGCCATGACGATGACCATCTCAAGTGTGCTCAGGCTTGTGGAAAAACGGCTTGGCACCGGGAGGCAGGCATGATCGATATTCGCAACTTACATAAATCGTTTGGCGCTCACCAGGTACTGCAAGGCATTGACCTGCAGGTGAAGGCGGGAGAGGTCGTCGTCATTCTCGGCCCTTCCGGCTCGGGAAAATCAACGGTGCTCCGCTGCATCAACAAGCTCGAAACGCCCACGGCCGGTACGGTACTTGTTGATGGTGACGATATCATGGACCCCAAAACCGATATCAATGAGGTGCGGGCCGAAGCAACCATGGTCTTCCAGCATTTCAACCTGTTTCCCCATATGACCGTTTTAGAGAATATTACCCTTGGTCCGATCAAGGTCCGCAAGCAGGGGAGAAGGGAGGCGGAAGAATACGGCAGGGAGCTGTTGGCAAAGGTTGGCCTGGCCGACAAGGGCAATGCCTATCCCGATCAACTTTCAGGTGGCCAAAAGCAGCGGGTTGCCATTGCCAGGGCTCTTGCCCTGCGGCCCAAAACAATTCTTTTTGATGAGCCAACCTCTGCGTTGGACCCGGAACTGGTTGGCGAGGTGCTCGAGGTCATGAAAAAGCTCGCCGCCGAAGGCATGACCATGGTGGTCGTTACCCACGAAATGGGTTTTGCCAAAGAGGTCGCCGACCGGGTCGTCTTTATCGATGAGGGGAAGATCCAGGTCGACAAGCCACCGCAGGAGTTCTTCCAGAACCAGCGACATCCAAGGCTGCAGGCGTTCTTCGCAAAAGTTTCTGTGCACTGAAAAGCGACTTCCCTGGCACTGGGGGCTGGGAAGATGGGGCAGGTGTCGCTTTCCTGGCAAGAGGGTGAACCGGGAATCATACCCTGGCTACAGCCACTTTTTCCGCTTGAAGTAGACGATCATGCCGCAGGCGATCGTACCCATGACCAGCCAGGCCAGAGCGTAGCCCCAGGGCCATTTCAACTCGGGCATGTGCTCGAAGTTCATCCCGTATACCCCGGCGATGAAGGTCAGCGGGATAAAGATCGTGGCGATGATGGTGAGCACCTTCATGATTTCGTTCATCCGGTTGCTGACGCTTGAAAGATAGGTGTCGTGCATGCCGCCCAGCAGATCCCGGGAAGTTTCCACCATGTCGATGACCTGGACGGTGTGGTCGTAGAGATCGCGGAGAAAAACCAGGGTCTCCTGGTGAATGTGTGGCGACTCGCTTTTGTCGAGTGCGCCGACCACCTCTCTGAGTGGCCACACGGCCTTGCGCAGACCGAGAATCTCACGTTTCAAACGGTGGATTTCCTGGATGTCATCGGGTCGCGGGTCGGAGAGCAGCCGATCGTCGATCTCCTCGATAACGTCGCCGAGATGTTCCACGGCCAGAAAATAGTGGTCGACGATCGCATCCATCAGGGCATAGGCAAGGTAATCGGCTGGCATGCTTCGTATCCGACCCTTGGCAGCCTTAAGACGTTCACGCACCGTATTAAAGACATCGCCTGCGTCTTCGATAAAGGAGATGACGAAATTCTCGCCCAGAATCAGGCTGACGTGTTCCTTGTCGACCGTGCCGGCGGCCTCGTTGTAGCTCATCATCTTCAAGACGATGAACAGGTAGTGTGGAAACACCTCCGCCTTGGGGCGCTGGTTGGTATTGACCAGGTCTTCGAGGGTGAGGGGGTGGAGATTGAAGCGCTTGCCGATGGCCTCGATCAGCTCGATGTCATGAATACCATTGACGTTGAGCCAGGTGACCGTCTCTTTTTGCAGCAGCTGGGAACACTGCTCCAGGGCCGTGTCCGGGAACTCGGTCAGGACGAGCTCACTGTAGTTGATGGCATCGATCCTGATTTTTTCGGTTTTCTGTTCTCCGAGAAAAACGGGAGTTCCCGGCGCCAGTCCAGCCGTGGCGCTTTGGCGCTTTGCTTTTTTTTTCTTTTGTTTTTTTCGCATTACACCTCTTTTCGCTTGGTGTTTGTGTCGTTTGCGTTCAATGGATGGCCCTGGCTGTTGTGGCAGGCTGGAATACCGGTTATTCCAGTTCGTATTCCCTGATCTTGTTGAGGAGCGTCTGCCGGGCGATACCCAGCATTCTTGCGGTCTGCGTCTTGTTGTTGCCGGTTTTGTGCAGTGCGGCCCTGATCGCCTCCTTTTCCAGGTCGCGGAGGGTGGCGCCATCCCGGTGGGTCGCGAGGTCCGCTGGCGTCGGAGTGTCCGGAAAAAACTGGGGCGGCAGGACCTGCGGCGTTATCTGCTCTCCCTGGCAGAGGATGACGGCCCGTTCCACACTGTTTTCGAGTTCACGTATATTGCCTGGCCAAGAATAGTGCATCAGCCGACTCAACACCTCCTGATGAAATCCTGTGATCGATTTACGGTTTTTCTCCGCATATTTCTTTAAAAAGTGATTGGCGAGTACGGGGATATCGACGGCTCGCTCTCGCAGGGGCGGCAGGTGGACCGGTACCACCGACAGCCGGAAGAAGAGGTCTTGCCTGAATTCGCCCGTTGTGATCATTGCGTCAAGATCTTTATGGGTCGCGGCGAGCAGTCGGACATCGACGCTGACGGTCTCGTTGCCGCCGACCCGCTCGAAGGTGCCGTCCTGTAAGACCCGCAGGACCTTGGCCTGGGTGATAAGACTCATGTCGCCGATCTCATCGAGAAAGAGGGTGCCCCTGTGGGCGAGCTCGAACCGGCCTTTCCGGCGAGCGGACGCGCCGGTAAACGATCCGGCTTCATGGCCAAAGAGTTCGCTTTCCAACAGGTTTTCATTGAGTGCGGCGCAGTTCAGCTTGATAAACGGTCCCTGCTGGCGCTGACTGTCATGGTGAAGACAGTTGGCGATGAGCTCCTTGCCGGTCCCGGATTCGCCGGTGATGAGCACCGTGGCATCGGTAGGGGCGACCATGGCCAGGGTCTCGAACATGGTGCGCATGGCTGGACTGTCGCCGATAATGTTGTCGAAGCTGAACTGGTTATGCAGCCTCTTTTTCAACGAGACGTTTTCATCCCGGAGAATCTTGAAGCTGAGCGCTCGGGCGATGACGAGCTTCAATTCCTCGATGTCGATGGGCTTGACAATGTAGTCGAATGCCCCTTTTTTCATGGCGATAACCGCCGTTTCCACCGAAGAGAAGGCGGTGAGGACGATGATAGGCAGGGTCTGACCCGCCCGCAGGAGGGTCGAGAGGGTGGTAATACCGTCCATTCTGGCCATTCCCATGTCGAGCAGCAACAGGTCGAGCTGGTGGTCGGCGAGGTATGGCATCACCTCGTCGCCATCGGTAAACTCGACGATCTGGTAGCCTTCGCTCTGCAGGTTGGCTCTCAGCATGATGCGGTAGGCGGTGTCGTCGTCGGCGATGCCGATTGTCGGTTGCTTGTGTTCCATACTCGTAAGCGTTCACCAGGTTTTGAGTAAAGGTTGGTCATATTCAGTGTGTCGTCGGCTCATGGGGGAGGATGACGGTGACGGTTGTCCCCTGGCCTTGCATGGTTCGTACCACAAACGAGCCCCGGTGCTGCTCGATGATCTGGTGACTGACCGCCAGACCCAGACCCGTCCCCGTCTGCATCGTGGTAAAGAAGGGGTCGAACATATGATCGCGGACCTGCTCGGTCATGCCGCGGCCGGTATCGGTCACCCTGATGTGGATGTTTTTTCCCTGCAGGGTCGCGGTCAGCGACACCTTGCCTCCAGGATCTGTGGCCTTGATGCTGTTCTGCAGGAGATTGAGCAGCACCTGGAGCAGGAGATCCGGGTCGGCCCAGAGGGTGATCGCCGGCTGGCTTGCGGTGAAGGTGATCTCGCCCGCCTTCATGTCGGAGGCCATCAGCAGTTGGGCCCTGGTAAAGAGCTCGTGCAGGCTGCACTGCTTAAACTGCGGATCCCTGGGGCGGGCGAACTGCAGCAGGGCCGAGATCGTTTCGTTCAAACGGTCCACTTCACTGACCATGAGCTCGGCGTACTCTTTACCTTCGGTCGAGTCGGCGTGTTTACCGAAATATTGCGAGAATCCTCGCAGGGTGCCAAGAGGGTTGCGTAGTTCGTGAGCGATACCGGCGGCCATCTTGCCGAGTGCGGCCAGTCGGCGCGATCGTTCGAGTTGGCGTTCCAGCTCATGGATTGCACGCATATCCCGGACAACGAGCACCTGACCGATGGGCATCTGCCGCTGATCGACCAGCTGCGAGCGGGTTATCTGCACCGGAATGCTGGCGCCGTCGCTGCCCTTGAGTCGTCCTGAAACCTCAACGTGTTCTCTGAAGCTCTCGGTGGAGGGGAGCGCCCCCTGGGGCAGGACGTCGGCCAGATCCCGGGTTGTCAACTGGGCCAGGGAGGCGTTGGTCAGCTTTTCGAAATTGCGATTACAGGAGACGATTCGTTTCTGCGAATCCAGGGTTGCCAGGCCTGCCGGGATACTTTCGATGATCGATTCGAGATAGAGCTGCATTGTGGCCAGGGTGGTCTTTGCCAGCCGCACTCGCTGATAGAGATAGGCGAGATAGAGCCCGGCGCTGCCGACCAGGAAGAGGAGGGCGCCCATGAAAAGGGCGTGATCGATGTCCTGCCGTTTGGCCTTCTCGAACTCGCGGGTATGGATGCCAATGGAGATCACATACCGATTTGCCGGAGCACGAGGCGGAGTCGAGCCCGCGGCCAGATCACCGGGATGCATGCCCATCAGCGGCTGGGGGGTCTGGAACTGCCGGGAAACGATAATCGTTTGCTGTTGCGGTTCGGCCTGAACCAGGGTCTCCCCGCTCTTTGCAAGCGCTGCCAGCGACGCGGCGGCGAGGGTGGTCGGCAGCGCATACCCCACCTGATCGACCAGGGCGCCGTCGCCTCTCACAAGGCGGATGAAAACCAGGTCATCGGCCTTGCTGCTCTCGGCAAAGAGGGTATGGAGCGAGCTGCCCCGGCCCATCATCGGCATGGTCGCGGCTCTGCTTCCCGCCTCGAGGACCCGGATGATGGTCTCACCTTTTTCTTTGACGAAATCGAGCATGTGGTTTTCCGCGCGATGAATGTTGTCGATAGTCGAGTAGATCAAGAGGGCCGTCAGGACGGCGGTGGCGGCGAGAAGACCAGTGATCGCCCGAGATACCGGCGGTCGTGTCGGCGAGGGTGGCGGGCTGTTTGGCCGGGTGAATTCCATAGGGTAATGGTGCTGTTGTCGAGCCGTTTATATGAAAATCGCCAGTGCGGAAAATTCCTTTACCGGGGCGACGATTTTCATGGTTCGTTGTGGCTGAGGCTACCTGGTCCAGCCATGCTGGTTGGCCGGCGATGCGATCACTGCCAGGTCTTGATGATGGCCATGGTCACATCGTCATTTGGGGAGGTGTCGCCCTGAAACCTGCGCAACTCGTCGATAATCCGCGCCACCAGCATCGCTGCCGGCAGGTCCCGGTGGTTGACGATCGCGCTCTTGAGCCGTTCTTTGCCGAAACGCTCGCCGCTGCCATTCTCTGCCTCCCAGATGCCGTCGGTGCCGATCAGGATAATTTGGGCGGTATCCTGAAAGGGGAGTCTGTTCTCATGATAAACCCAGTTGTCGTCCACGCCAAGGGCCAGCCCGTCTCCGCGCAGCTCGAGCCATCTTTTACTGTCGCTTAAATATACCATGGCGGGGTCGTGACCGCAGCGAACCCAGGTCAAAATGGCGTTTGGTCGATCGATACTCAGGTAAAAAAGGGTGGCGAAGTGACCGCTGGCCCTGGTGTCTTGGGTGAGGAGCCGGTTGACGTCAGTGACAACATCCACAGGGGGGCTTGCGCCCGTCGACCGGGTTCTGACCATTGCCCGCAGAGAGGCCATCAAGAGGGCCGCCCCTATGCCATGGCCGACGACGTCACCGACCACCACCGTGGCAACGCCGGCCCGGCCCGCTCGGGGAAGTATGTCGAAATAATCGCCGCCGGCGTGCTGACAGTAGAGAGAGGCCCCCGAGATTTCAATTCCTTCCGCGGCAAAGCTGGTCTGGGGCAAGAGGTTTTGCTGGACCTCCTCGGCCATGCGCATTGCAAAGCGCAACTGCAGCCGCTCCTCTAACTGCGCCGCCATGATATTGAAGCTTCTGGTCAACTCGCCGACCTCGTCGTGGCTGCGAATGGTGAGCGGGGGGCATGTCTCTCCAGAGGCCATCCTGTTGGCCGCCTCGGACACCTGGTGAATTCCACGAGTGACGGAGTTGATGATCAGGCGGATATAGGCCAGGGCGGCGATGATGCTCAGCCCGCCAAGGAGAAGGAACAGGGTCCGGAATCGCAGGATAGGCTGCAGCACCCGCTTGGTCTGGGAGATGATAATGATGGTCCAGGGCGCTTCGCTCAGACGATAGAAACCGCTCACTCTCCCCTGGTCGTGGTCCGTGCTGTAGACCGTGCCGTAGGTGGCGTCTGCCATCGCCGTGAAGATGTCCCGTTCCAGCCGGTCGCTTTTACCGAAGGTTGCAACCTGCCGCCTGGTCGAAACGTTGGCCGCCAGAGGGGTGCGCAGCAGCACCCTGCCATCGTCGTCGACCAGCACCACCTGGTCACTCCGCCACCATGGGGCTTTGACGATCTGGTCGATCAGGTCGTAAAAATTGACCACAACCTCGATCTGGCCAATGGGATGACCGTCCCCATCGGTGATGAACGCTCGAAGGGTCACCGTCTCGTTTGCCAGCGACTCGTTATATGCCGGCGGGGTAATGCTGATCGACCGTTTCTCAGGCAGCACCCTCGGCTGCCCGGTGGTTCCGGAGTCTGCCGGCCCGTTGCCGCCAGCTGGGTGCCTGAACCAGTCAATGGTGGTTGCGACAACGCCCTCCTGTTCACCAAGCAGATCGAGAAGGATGCGAAGTTTTGCCGGGTCGGGCGAGCTCTCCTGGGTGTGTTGGATGAAGCGGAGAATCTCCTTGGGGCGCATCAGCCGCATGTCCAGCAGGTGGGCGGAGCGCTCCATCTGGGTGATCGCCGTTTCCTGCCATTGGGACTGCAGCGCTTCGCGCACCAGGGTATTGCCAATGAAACCGACTCCGGTAAGAAAGATGAGCGTGGGCAGGAGGATGAAGATGGTCGTCTTCTTGCCCAGGGTGTCAGGTCGAATGCGTGCCAGAATTTTTTCCATCATGGGTGAGGTGGCGAACCGGCAGAAGGAATGTCCAGGCGGCCCCGGCGATTGACCTGTCGGACCGCTTTCCTGTTACCTCTTCGTTGCAAGGGGGAGGCCACCTTGAAGGCTGCCGGCCCCTTTGGCCGCCAGCCAGTCGCCCTGAAGAGGTTCCCTGGCAGGATCATCAGTCGGGCGTTGCCCAGGTGTCTATTTATTGGGCGGTCGACCCGGGGCACTGTCCAATTGTTGGGCGCTCTGTCCAGGCGAGATCTCCGCCTGGTGCCGGATCACTTCGCCCGTTGCTGCCGATGGTGGCGACGCCCGTTTGGCGAAAATATCAGTGAAGTTGCCGATGGTGCATCTCTTTTGCGAGCTGGTCGGGGGTGACGGTTGCCGCCGAGACCGTGGAATTTTGGAGGCGACGGCCAGTGACTGTGCTGGCATTTATCTTGCTGGAAGGAGGATACCATTGCTCCCTCGGCGGTTCATGTCACGATGTTGGGTGATGCATATGGCCAAGATGACGGGGAGTATGTAAGGGAGGAAGGAAATGGATCTGATCCGGCGTCGAACATGGGCGGGACGAGCACAGGGGGGGCTTCGGGGCATCGTGGTCGTGGCCGTGTTGCTGGCGGGCGTCGCCAGCGTCGCCGCAGCGCCTCAGACCCCGCTGGAGGCGGTGATAGAAGAGGCCATGAGCGGTAACCAGGATATCGCCAGCCTGGCGGCCAAGGCCAGCGCCCTGCGTGCCGAGGCGCCATTTGCCGGGTCGCTCAAAGATCCCGTCATCGGCTTTGCCCTGCTCAATCTTCCTGTCGATACCTTCGCCTTTGACGAACAGCCCATGACCCAGAAGCAGATTTCGCTGAGCCAGCAGGTCCCGTGGTTCGGCAAGCTCAGCCTCGCCCAGCAGGCGACGGAGCTGGCGGCCACCGAGCAGGAAGCGCTGGTTACGGCGATGCGGCTCAATGTCACCCGGCAGGTGAAGGATGCCTGGTACGAACTCGGCTTTATCGAGCGGAGCATAGAGATCAATACCCGGTTACGGGCAAACGTGCAGCAGATGATCGAGGTCGCCGAGAGCCGTTATGCCACCGGCAAAGGGCTGCAGCAGGATATCCTCAGCGGCCAGGTGCAGCTCTCGGAGCTGATCGACCGCCAGGTGACGCTTGCCGCCGCCAGAGAGCGGCTGCAGGACACCATTGGCGGCCTGCTCAACCGCGAGGGAAGCTTTACGGGGACCAGCGCCCCCTTGGCCCTGCCGGATCTCGTCGTTTTCGACAGCAGGACTCTGACTAGCGAGATGCTGCGGCTGAACCCGCTGATTGCGGCGAGAAGGGCCGCGGTGATGAGGGCGGAGATCGAGGTCCGGCTGGCCGAGAAAGAGTATATGCCGGATATGAACTTTACCGTGGCCTATGGCCAGCGGGATGACCTGGCAACTGGTCAGGACAGCCCCGATTTTTTTTCGGCCCAGGTCAGCCTGACGGTGCCGCTCTGGCAGCATACCAGGCAGGACAGCAAACTGGCGGGGGCCAAAAAACGTCTCACCTCGGCCAGGCGTTCCCTGCTGGCCCTGCAGCGCTCTCTGCCCCACCGGGTGGATGCTCTCGTCGCCGAGATCCGTTCGGCCGCCGAGAGCCAGGAGCTCTATAGCCAGGCAGTGGCCATGCAGGTGGGGCAGTGGGCCGATTCCTCCCTGGCCGCCTATGCCGTCGGCAAGGTCGAGTTCACCACCATGCTGTCGGCGCGGATACGACAGCTGCAGACCACCCGGCAGGAGGAGCAGTATATCTCCCAGGTCTATCGAAAAATAGCGGAACTGGAGGAGGTTGTCGGTCAACCCCTCGTCACGGTGAAGGAGAGACGATGAGATACGCATGTTTACTTGTCCTGCTGGCGTCCCTGGTGGCGATACAGACGGCAATGGCCGCAACCGGACCGCAGAAGGGCGAGGTCGACCCCAAGACCGGCAAGGTTATCAAATATTGGGTTGCGCCGATGGATCCCACCTATATCCGCGATGAACCCGGCAAATCGCCGATGGGGATGGATCTGGTCCCGGTCTACGAGGAGAGCGGGGGCGAAAAAGAACCGACCTCGACCATCCGGATAGATCCGGTCACCCTGCAGAACATGGGGGTGCGCACCGCACCGGTCAAGCGGGCGCCGGTGGCAAAGAGTATCCGGGCGGTGGGGACGGTGACCTATGATGAAACCCGGCTCTTTGCGGTCAACCTGAAATTCGATGGCTGGATCGAGAAGCTCTACATCAATTTCGAGGGCGAATCCGTCCGGAAAGGTCAACCCCTCTTCGCCGTCTACAGTCCCGATCTGGTGACGGCCCAGGAGGAGTATCTGCTGGCCCTGCACCAGGCGAGGGAGCTGCGAGGAAGCGCTTACCCGGAGGTGCGCGGCAATGCCGGCAGTCTGCTGGAGGCTGCCAGGAGACGGTTGCTCTACTGGGATCTGCAGCCAGGCCAGATAAAGGAAATTGGTCGATCCGGCCGACCGATGAAGGCGATCACCGTCTTCTCTCCCGCCGACGGGGTGGTGACCAGGAAGTGGGCTCTGGCCGGTCAGTTCGTCAAGGCCGGGATGAACCAGTACGAGATTGCCGATCTTTCCCGGGTATGGGTCGATGTCGAGGTGTACGAGTACGAACTGCCCTATGTGCATCGGGACATGCCGGTGACGATGGATCTCGGCGCCTTGCCGGGGCGGCAATTCGCCGGCCGGGTGCTCTTTATCTATCCCTATCTCGATGCCAAGACCCGCACGGCGAAACTACGGCTCACCTTCGATAACCGCGACGGTCTGCTCAAGCCGGATATGTTCGGCAACGTCTATCTCGAATCGGTGCTGGACAAGGACGGCCTGGTGGTCCCCCAGGAAGCGGTGATCGACTCGGGCATTCGCAAGATCGTCTTCATCGCCAGGGGGCAAGGGCGTTTCGAGCCACGCGAGATCAAGATCGGTATCGAGAGCGAGGCCAACACCTATCAGGTGCTCGAGGGGTTGATCGAGGGTGAGGAAGTCGTCACCTCGGCCCAGTTCATGCTCGATTCGGAATCGCGGTTGCGAGAGGCGATCCAGAAAATGCTCGAGGCCAGATCGACTGGCGGTAAAACGTTGCAGGCCGACGATCTCGACATGGACAAGATGACCATGGATCAGGATCTGGACAAGATCGGCGACATGAAGATGGACCAATAGAGAATTGGTGCGTGTTCACCAGCACCCATATTCGTCTGCTCAGACGAATATGGGTGCTGGTGGACGGTTACGAGAATTCGACACCCAGCGCGAGTCACCCCATGATCAGGGCAATAATAGATTTTTCGATTCGGAACAAATTTCTGGTACTCGTCCTGACGATCTTTATCGTTGCCGGCGGGGTGATCGCCATGCAGCGGACCGCCCTGGACGCCATTCCCGATCTGTCAGACGTGCAGGTCATCGTCTTCACCGAGTTTTCCGGACAGGCCCCGCAGGTGGTGGAGGATCAGATCACCTATCCGCTGACCACCGCCATGCTCTCGGTTCCCTATGCCAAGGTGGTCCGTGGCTATTCCTTTTTCGGCACAAGCTTCGTCTATATCATTTTCGAGGACGGCACCGATATGTACTGGGCTCGCAGCAGGGTGCTCGAGTCGCTCAACTCCATATCCGGCAGACTGCCGCGGGGCGTGACCCCGACCCTGGGCCCCGATGCGACCGGGGTGGGGTGGGTTTTTCAATATGTGCTGAAAAGCGACAACCATGATCTGCAGCAGCTGCGGTCGATTCAGGACTGGTTTCTGCGCTATGAGTTGATCAGTGTGCCCGGGGTCTCCGAAGTGGCGTCGATCGGCGGCTTTGTCAAGCAGTATCAGGTGGTGGTCGATCCCAACAAGCTGCTGGCCTACGCTATCCCCTTGCAGAAGGTGCGCTCGGCTATCCAGCGTTCCAATAACGATGTCGGGGGCCGGGTGATCGAAATGGCGGAAACCGAATACATGGTTCGGGGCCTGGGCTATGTCAACGGCATCGCCGATATCGAAAGCATTCCTCTCGGAGTCAACGCCAGCGGCACACCGATTCTCTTGAAGAACGTGGCTCAGGTGCGGATAGGACCCGAGATTCGTCGAGGTCTTCTCGATCTCAACGGCGAGGGTGAGGTGGTCGGCGGGGTGATCGTGATGCGTTATGGCGAAAATGCCCTGCAGGTCATAACCGACGTGAAACAGCGGCTGACCGATATCGCCGGCGGTCTGCCCGAGGGGGTTGCGATTGCGCCGGTGTATGACCGTTCGACCCTGATTGTCCGGGCGATCAGCAACCTGCAGCGGACCCTGATCGAGGAGAGCGTCATCGTCGCCCTGGTCTGCATTCTCTTCCTCTTCCATTTCCGTAGTGCCCTGGTCGGCATCATCACCCTGCCGCTGGGGGTACTGGTCAGTTTCCTCATCATGAAATGGCAGGGGATCAACGCCAACATCATGAGCCTGGGCGGCATTGCCATCGCCATCGGCGCCATGGTCGATGCGGCGATCGTGATGATCGAGAACATGCACAAGCATTACGAGCACGATCACGGCACGAAGGACCATTGGCAGATTGTCAGGGACGCCTCGGTGGAGGTGGGGCCCGCCCTCTTTTTCTCCCTGCTGATCATCGCCATCAGCTTCCTGCCGGTCTTCACCCTCGAGGCCCAGGAGGGACGGATGTTCAGGCCGCTGGCCTTTACCAAGACCTATGCGATGATGGGGGCGGCATTTCTCGCCATTACCCTAGTGCCGGTGCTGATGGGCTACCTGATCCGCGGTCGGATCGTCGCCGAGGCGAAAAACCCGATCAATCGCTTTCTCATCTGGGTCTACCATCCGATCATCAAGATGGTTTTACGGGCCAAGACCCTGGTCGTGCTGCTGGCCATTGCTGTCCTGGTCGCCGCCTATATCCCCTACAAGCGGATGGGCTCCGAATTCATGCCGCCCCTCAACGAAGGCGATCTGCTCTACATGCCCACCACCTTGCCGGGCATTTCCATCACCAAAGCCCGCGAGCTGCTGCAGCAGACCGACCGGATCATCAAATCGTTCCCCGAGGTGGCGACGGTCGCCGGCAAGGTCGGGCGTGCCGAGACCGCGACCGACCCGGCGCCGCTGTCGATGCTGGAATCGACCATCACCTTGAAACCCCAGAGCGAGTGGCGGCAGGGGATGACCATCGACACGCTTGTCGACGAGATGGATAAGGCCATCCAGTTTCCCGGTCTCACCAATGCCTGGACCATGCCGATCAAGACCAGGATCGACATGCTCTCCACCGGAATCAAGACCCCGGTCGGCCTGAAGCTGATGGGCGACGATCTGCAGGTGTTGTCCGGTCTCGGCGAAGAGGTCGAGGCCATCTTGCGCGACGTTGCCGGCACCGCTTCCGTCTATGCCGAACGGGTCACCGGCGGCAACTTTCTCGATTTTTCCATTCGCCGGGACGACGCCGCCCGCTACGGGCTCACGGTGGGGGATATCCAGGACGTGATCGTCTCGGCGGTGGGCGGGATGAACATCACCTCGACCGTCGAGGGACTGGAGCGCTATCCCATCAACCTCCGGTATGGCGCGGATCTGCGCGATACCCCGGCAAAGCTCGGCCGTATCCTGATTCCCACTCCGAGCGGTGCCCAGATACCGATCGCCCAGGTCGCCGATATCACCATCAGCAAGGGTCCGCCGGCGATCAAGAGTGAAAATGCCCGGAAGAATGCCTGGGTCTATGTGGATATTGCCGAGGTCGATGTGGGTACCTACGTACAAAGAGCCCAGCAGGCCGTCAACGCCAATATCACCCTGCCGCCAGGATATTCGATCGTCTGGTCCGGCCAGTACGAATACATGGTTCGAGCCGAGCAGAAACTGCGGCTGGTCGTGCCCGCGACCCTCGTCATCATCTTCTTGTTGCTGTACCTCAATTTCAAGAACGTCACCGAGAGCCTCATCGTCATGCTCTCTGTCCCTTTCGCGTTGACGGGTGGGCTGTGGATGATGGATTGGCTGGGCTACAACATGAGCGTGGCGGTGGCGGTGGGCTTTATCGCTCTGGCGGGGGTCGCCGCGGAAACGGGAGTGGTCATGCTTATTTATCTCGATATTTCCTACAAAAAATACCGGGCGAAGTACGGCAGCGGCTTCTGCCGGGAGCATCTCGCCCAGGCGATCGAAGAGGGCGCCGCCTTAAGGGTTCGGCCGAAGATGATGACGGTGGTGGCGATCATCGCCGGACTGACACCAATCATGTGGTCGTCTGGCACGGGCTCTGAGGTGATGAAGCGGATCGCCGCGCCGATGGTCGGCGGGATGTTGAGCGCCACGGTGCTGACCCTGGTGGTGGTGCCGGCGATTTATGGCCTGTGGCGAGGGCATGGTCTGCCCCGAAAAGCCACCTTGGAAAAAGAAAAGAACAACGTGTAGCCACGCATTGCAAGATGCCGCAAGGAGCGGCGGAAACCGATCCGATTCCGGATCATGAAAAAAAAGAGGTAAACAATGAAGATGATCATGAAACGTACCGTTTGGGTACTGTCCGTTGCCGCGGCCCTCTGGGTAAGCCCCATCCTGGCCGCTGATTCCCATCACCATGCAGCCCCCGCCACCCCGGCCGCCGCTGCCGAACACAGCGGCATGGAGCATGGCGGTACGGATGGTATGGCCGGGACATTTGTCTCTTCGGCGATGGTCGATGGTATCCATGCCGAATTTCAGATCATGTCTCTGGCTTCGATGCATATGCAGGATGCCGAGGGCGCGACCCACCACGTTATGGCCACCTTCACTCGAGGGGGCGAGAAGATCGAGCGGGTGGTGGGCAGGGTCAAGCTGATCGCCCCTTCCGGCAAGGAGCAGATCGCCGATTTAAAGGATTATGGCCGGGGCAACTTCGCTGCCAATTTCACCATCGACGAGGCGGGGAAGTGGGGAGTGATCTGTCTGTTTAAAGACGACCAGGGCACGCACACGGTAAAATTCTGGTACGAGCAGCAGCCGATGTGATGACAGGTCAGGCTCGGGAAGGAACGGCTCCCTTGCCATCAGATGGAGCCGTTCCCGGATGGGCACGACCCGAGACGGCATCACCTGTTGTCGCTTGGTACTATCTGAGCCCAAGCAGGGGCCGGGCGAGGATGTAGGCACCGAGCGCCAGCAGGGTCACAAAGAATATGGTACGAAAGCGCTCTTCGGCCAGGCGTTTTCTGATCAACTGGCCAAAGAGCATGCCGGCGAGTGCCGGCGCCACCGCCCCGGTCGAGATGAGCGCCTGCTCGAGATCGAGGAGTCTCGACTGCTGGAGCGACACCCCAAGGGCCACTGTCGACAGCGTAAAGAGCATGCCCATCGCCTGAATGAGAGCGTCTCTTGGCAGGCCGATGGCCTGGAGAAACATCACGCCCGGAACCACGAACGAGCCTGTCATTCCGGTCAGCAGCCCGTTTATCGCGCCGAAGACGGGGCCCGCCCACAGCTGGTATCGGTCAGGGATTGTCAACCGGATCCCGCCCAGGTTCACGGCGGAGTAGGTCACCAGCAGGGCGCCGAGAAGCCCTGTCAGCAGTGCCGGATTGAGACGGGAGAGGGCGAGCGCGCCAAACCACACCGTCACCGTAGCCATCAGGAAAAACAGCCAGAGACGACCGACGATGAGCCTGGCGTTCCCTCCGGTCGTCGCCTGCCAGAGATTGGTGATAAACGATGGCACCAGCAGCAGCGCCATCGCGGTCGGCAGGTCGAGAGCGAGCGAAAGCAGGGCCAGGCTGACCGTCGGCAGGCCAAGACCGGTCACCCCTTTTACCGTGCCGGCAAGAAAAAACGTTACCGTCACCGCCGCGACGGTCGCTAGGTCAAACATGTGTTCTCCTTGTCGGCCGTCGCCTGGCGGACCGCTGTCGCCTCAAGGCGGTAACTGGCCAGGAGGCCGGCATTGTCGCCTGGCTTGTCAGATCCCCTTTGCGGCTGGCCTTCTGCCCGTGTTGCCTCTCTGTCACTTCCATGGCCGGTCGGCACCCGTACCATGCACCAGCGCCCCATTTTCGTCCGATCAGACCGTTTCACCGAGCCAACTCGGGTAAAACTGCCTGCTTCAACGAATATGGAACGCTGGAGAACAGTTACAGTCCGGGCTTTTCCAACCTTCGCCTACAACCCGGTGACGGTCAATGATACAGTCTGGCGCGAGTTGTGCCAAGTGATCGATGGGGACAATGGGTTCATTCGGGTCGCCATTTTTCCTGTTCGTCGCTCCCTGGACACGAGAGAGACCAACAGATCGTCACGTTTTCCCATATCGGGCAGAACGACGTTTGCTGTGGGTCATGTTGCAGTGGCCTCTGGCACAGGGTAGGCGAATATCCGCACAGTCACTTTGTTCTGGAGGGGAAATGGCAGAAGTCGTTTGTTTTACATATGCGGCAATTGCTGGTAATGATTTTAAATTTTTTAAAAACAGTTGATATGTCAAAGTTGTGAAGAATGGTGCGAATTTTGAAGATGTCTTGCCGGAAACCCATTTTATTTCAATGTATCAGGAGGCGTGACAATGGCATTGTTTGGCAAGACGGCGGCTCTGGCTCTGGCAGCAGCCACGGTATTGGGGATGAGCGTGACTTCACAGGCCTATGAGGCCACCACCGGCCCCACCGGTGTGCTCAAGTATGAAAAGGGCAAGGCCTATGAGGGCTATACCCTGTTCAGCCCGATGATGGGCAGTACAACCACCTACCTCATCGATATGAACGGTGACGTGGTGCATAAATGGGATTGCGACAGCGCCCCCGGAGCCTATGCCGAACTGCTGCCCAACGGCAACCTGCTGCGGGCCGGGACGGTAGACCAGGCCGCGCAACTGAAGGCCATCGGTAAATTGAAAGAAGACGGCCCCCAGAAATATGTGGCTATCGGCGGAACCGGTGGCAAGCTGCAGGAGATCGACTGGGACGGCAAGGTGGTCTGGGAATATGTGATGGCCGAACCCTGGAAGGAGATGCAGCACCACACCTTTCATCGGATGCCCAATGGCAACACCCTGCTGCTGGGCTGGGAGTACGTCACCAAGGAAGAGGCCAAGAAGCTGGGTCGCAAGGCCAACGTGGTCGACGAGCCGGTGATGAACAAGGGCATCCCTTATGAGGGCTACTGGATGGATTTCGTCCGCGAGGTCAACAGCAAGAGCGAGACCGTCTGGGAATGGCACGCCAAGGATCACCTGGGCAAGGGAGCGGACAAGCTCGACTTCAACTACACCCTGCCCTGGCCGGTCGGCGACATCTACGCCACCTACGACTGGTCGCACTTCAACACGGTGAACTATATCGCCGACAGTGATACCGTGGTATTGAACTCCCGCAACATGGCCGAGTTTTACTTTATCGATCATAAGAGCGGCAAGATCACCTATCGCTGGGGCAACCCCACCGCCTACGATGCCAAGGCCAAAAAGCCGTCTTATTACGATAACGGCGACCAGATCGCCTTCGGCTCACATTCCGCCACACCGCTCGACAATGGTAATGTCCTGCTGTTCGATAACGGCTCTGAGCGGCCTGAATTACGGCGTTCCTCGGCCCAGGAAATCGATCCCAAGACCAACACGATCGTCTGGGAGTACATGACCAAACACAGCAACAGCTTTTTCTCTTACCGTCAGGGCGGCGTGCAGCGTCTGGCCAACGGCAATACCCTGATCTGCTCGACCCATGGCGGCCATGTGATGGAGGTCACCCCGGAGAAAGAACTTGTCTGGGAATTCGTCAGTCCGATTCTGGGCGGCAAAGGCAAATGCGTTGCCAGTGAAGCCGATGCCCTGCCCTTCTCGGCACATATCGACGGCATGAACAACATGATCCATCGCGCCTTCCGCTATGGTCCGGATTACCCGGGCTTGAAGGGCAGGGATCTGAGCGCGGCGACCCCGCTGGTCGAAGGCTGCCCGAAGTTCTTCGAGGTCTATAAGAAGGGGGCGACACTGGGTGGCGCCAAGGCCGCTGACACCGCGGACGAAGAGGAGGATGCCGGGCCCGCCATGCATGCCTATTGACAAAATAAGGGTGTAGACGGAGAACATCTCCGAACCCTGCCTCCCCGCTGCAGCTTGTGATCGAAGCTGCAGCGGGTTTTTTTTCCGATATCTGATTTGATACCGTCAGGTCGGCTCCGGTCCCTGTCAGCGCCGAGCAGGGTTTTTGTGCGCTGTGCCGCACTGAACTCCAGGACAGAGCGTGCGGAAATCCGCTCGGCTGCACTGGTCAGGGTCTTGATGGCTGAACAGGTGTGATAGGCATGTTTGGCAACTTACGGTAATAACATTTAAAGTTTGCATGGCGGGCTGATGTCGTCAGAGCTGTGCAGTCTGGTGTGAAATTTGAAAGACCTCCTGCTGGAAACCAATGTTCTTTCAACGTATCGGGAGGAGTGACAATGACATTGTTTGGCAAGACGGCGGCTCTGGCTCTGGCAGCGGCCACGGTATTGGGGATGAGCGTGACTTCACGGGCCTATGAGGCCACCACCGGCCCCACCGGTGTGCTCAAGTATGAAAAGGGCAAGGCCTATGAGGGCTACACCCTGTTCAGCCCGATGATGGGCAGTACAACCACCTACCTCATCGACATGAACGGCGATGTGGTGCATAAATGGGATTGCGACAGCGCCCCCGGCCTCTATGCCGAACTGCTGCCCAACGGTAACCTGCTGCGGGCCGGGGCGGTGGATCAGGCCGAGCAGATGAAGGCCATCGGCAAACTCCAGGAGGGTGGTCCTGACAAATATGTGGCCATCGGCGGAACCGGTGGCAAGCTGCAGGAGATCGACTGGGACGGCAAGGTGGTCTGGGAATATGTAATGGCCGAACCCTGGAAGGAGATGCAGCACCACACCTTTCATCGGATGCCCAATGGCAACACCCTGCTGCTGGGCTGGGAGTATGTCACCAAGGAAGAGGCCAAGAAGCTGGGTCGCAAGGCCAACGTGGTCGACGAGCCGGTGATGAACAAGGGCATACCTTATGAGGGCTACTGGATGGATTTCGTCCGCGAGGTCAACAACAAGGGCGAGACCGTCTGGGAATGGCACGTCAAGGATCACCTGGGCAAGGGCGCGGACAAGCTCGACTTCAACTACACCCTGCCCTGGCCGGTAGGCGACATCTACGCCACCTACGACTGGTCGCACTTCAACACGGTGAACTACATCGCCGACAGCGATATTGTGGTATTGAACTCCCGCAATCTGGCCGAGTTTTACTTTATCGATCATAAGAGCGGCAAGATCACCTATCGCTGGGGCAATCCCACCGCCTACGATAAGAAGGCCAAGGAGCCGTCCTATTACGACAACGGCGATCAGATCGCCTTTGGCTCCCACTGTGCCACGCCGCTGGACAATGGCAATATCCTGCTGTTCGATAACGGCTCCGAACGACCGGAATTACGGCGCTCCGCGGCCCTGGAGATCGACCCCAAGACCAACAATATCGTCTGGGAGTACATGACCAAACACAGCAACAGCTTTTTCTCTTACCGTCAGGGCGGCGTGCAGCGTCTGGCCAACGGTAATACCCTGATCTGCTCGACCCATGGCGGCCATGTGATGGAGGTCACCCCGGAGCAGGAGCTTGTCTGGGAATTCGTCAATCCCATCCTGGGCGGCAACGGTAAATGCGTTGCCAGTGAAGCCGATGCCCTGCCATTCTCGGCACATATCGACGGCATGAACAACATGATCCATCGCGCCTTCCGCTATGGTCCGGATTACCCGGGCTTGCAGGGCAGGGATCTGAGCGCGGCGACCCCGCTGGTCGAAGGCTGCCCCAGGTTCTTTGAGGTCTATAAGAAGGGGGCGACGCTGGATGCCGCCAAGGCCGGCGACACAGCGGATGAAGAGGAGGATGATGCCGGGCCCGCCATGCATTCGTATTGATATTGATGCGTACTGACCAGCATGGCTGGACCCAGGAACCTCATTTCTGGTAAACCGTGAAACCTCTCGGCGCGGCAACAGTGGTATCCGCGCCGAGAGGTTTCCTCTATCTCGTATACACCAGCAGGGCCGAACCAGCATGGCTGGACCAGGTAGCCTCAGTCACAACGATACATGAAACCCCTCGGCGCGGTAACAGAGCTTTCCGCATTGACGAGTTTCATATAAACCAGCATGGCTGGGCCAGGAGCCTCAGCCACAACGAGACATGAAACCCCTCGACGCGGTAACAGCGTTTTCCGTGCTGATGAGTTTCGGATAAACCAGGCAAGCGGCCAGGTGCTGCGCCGTTATCCGCTGGAATCCGGTTTTTTGGGTAGCATATCCACTTTCAGGCCCATCTCTTTGGCCCGTTGTTCCCATTTTCGTCGAGCCATGGCCTGCATGTCTTCTACCTTGTCCATCTCGTCCACAATTTCCATGCCCAGCAGTGTCTCGACCACATCTTCAAGCGTCACCAGGCCCTTGGTGCCACCATATTCATCGACGACCAGGGCAATATGTTGCCGATGATCGAGGAAGAATTCAACCAGGCCCGACAGGTGCATTTCACCGGAAACTGTCATGATATCCCGCCTCAAAGTCACCAGTTTGACCTCGTCTTGCTCCTGAGCCTTCGAGAGCAGCATATCGGTTCTCAGGATAAAGCCTGTAATGTCATCGATGCCCTCCCGATACAGCGGCAGCCGCGAGAACGGCGCGTGCATTTTGAACTCCAGGGCTTGAGTAACAGTCATATCCTGGGGGAGCGCAAAAATCACCGTTCTCGGGGTCATGATATCTTCCGCCTTGATCGATTCAAACCGGAACAGGTTGCTGATGATCCTTGATTCATGCTCTCGAATCTTGCCGGCTTGCTCCCCGAGCGCTGCCATGGCGACAAACTCCTTCCGGCTGAAGGCATGCACCTCTTTGTGGTGAGCGATGAATTTGGTCAACTTTTCCGAGATCCAGATCAGCGGAAAGAGAAGCTGAATCAGCCCACGCACGAAAATCGCGGTAGGCCACACGAGTTTTCTCCAGTATACAGCGCCCAGGGTCTTGGGAATGATTTCGGAAAAAAACAAAATTGCCAGGGTCATAGCCGCCGAAAAGACCCCAAACCAGGTGCTGCCGAATATGGCTGTCGCCTTGGCTCCCGAGCCGATCGCTCCAACCGTGTGGGCAATGGTGTTCAAGGTCAGAATAGCTGCAAGCGACTGGTCGACGTTGTCCTCTTTCAACTGTTTCAAGAGAGCGGCCAGTTTGGGTTTTTCCAGCTGTACTCCAGCAATATAGAAAGGCGTGACACTCAAAAGAACCGCTTCCGCCACGGAACAGAGAAAAGAGAAGAGCAATGCCATCAGTATGTAAACGATCAACAGCACGACGTCGGTGCGGCTATATTCTGTTACCTCGATCCCGGCGTCTGCCGCATGCAGAGCGGACACCTCGTTGATCGCAAAGAAAAACAACATGGCGACAGACCAGCGTAGCCAGTTGTGAGTCGATTTCATGTTCACTATCCTCTTTTCAATCCCCTTGTTCTTTGATGGCGTCGTAAAAAGGTCGATCTCCTGCGTTGCAGCGGGATCGGCCAATGCTCGGCGTACCACATGTACGCCTGTGCTTGGCCGACACCACTGCACCTTGTATATCAGGCTTTTGTACTTAGCCATCTTCCGTGCAGGTTTTAGGTTTTTACGAGTCTATCAACCTTGATACAGTTGCATTGAGGACGCAGAGCCGTTTGGTCGAGTCGGCTGAGCTGGTGTGCTCATGTACGTCTATTGCTTGGGAATTTTGATGAATATGCCAAAGGCCGACAGCTCTCCTTCGACCTGGCCCACCGGTTCTGGCGCGG
>JBKEBZ010000053.1:0-70766 GCA_047973425.1 Desulfopila sp. | reverse complement strand
CGAGTCAGCACAATTTCTTGCGTTCCCGCCCTGATTTTTCCCTTGAGCTTCTGGCTGACCGTATAGGTCTTTCTGGTCTTTTCGTTGTATGCCGTAATCCGTTCATAAACGTAAATATCGCCATTCGGACGCCTTTCGCGCCTCTCTCCGATGTGAGTTTTTCCGGTTATTGGTTTGGCCATGTAGAAATTCCTCCTTTAAGTGTGCGTATAGCTATAATACGTGCACTTTAAAAATCAAGAAAAAAGCACGGCTTTTCAACGAAACCGTGCTTACGGAATGGCGATATTGGATTAAAGTGTACGCTTTACCCGATTTTCAGGGGCGTCAAGTGTGACGCACGACGCTTGCGCCGATGAACGTGAGGAGGCGCTGTTCATTGGCAAAAGACCAAAGAAGATGACGTCGCCTGAACTGACCTTTGCTGAACCCGGTGTCTCATTGGTGCCGCGCTCTTAGTTGCCCGATGTTTCGTCCATACAAAAACGCCGACACGTGCGCACAGGGTGCAGGAGAAATCCGGGTTACAGTCTCTTGCCGTCACCACCGAAAAAAAAGCACGTTTTTTCAGCGCAGGTCAGGCCGACCACCGCACCCGGTTGCGGGGCTGGATTGGCGCTTTCCTGCCGCAGGATATATTTGTCGCCGCTGTGGCTCAGCAGATGGATCAGGCTTTCGCAACCGAGCTCCTCGAAAAAGGCGACGGTGGTGTCGCACAGGCCCGCACCCGCCGCGCAGATCCGCAAATGTTCGGGCCGGATGCCGACCTGTTCGGTGGTGGCGGGAAACGCAAACCTGCTGCTGAGGTCGGCCACCGCGAAAAAATTCATCGGCGGCGAACCGATGAAGCCGGCGACAAAGGTGGTGGCCGGGTTGTTGTACACCTGCAGTGGCACCCCGACCTGCTCGACATTGCCGTCGTTCATCACCACCATCCGGTCGGCCATCGTCATCGCCTCGACCTGGTCGTGGGTAACATAGAGCAGGGTCGCCGCCAGCTGACGCTGCAGGGTCTTGATCTCCATCCGCATCTGCACCCTGAGCCGGGCGTCGAGGTTGGAGAGGGGTTCGTCAAAGAGAAATACCGCGGGGTTGCGGACGATAGCCCGGCCCATGGCGACCCGTTGTCGCTGGCCACCGGAGAGTTGCCGTGGTTTACGCTGCAGCAGCGTGTCGAGTTCCAGCATCCTGGCGGTCTTGTCGATGCGGGCGGCGATCTCGTTCTTGGCGACACCGGCGATCTTCAGGCTGTAGGCCATGTTGGCGAAAACCGTCATGTGTGGATAGAGGGCATAATTCTGGAACACCATGGCGATATCGCGCTGCCGCGGTTCGAGGTCGTTGACCACCCGATCTCCGATGGTGATGGTACCGGCGGTGACGGTTTCCAGCCCGGCAACCATCCGCAGAAGCGTCGACTTGCCGCAGCCCGAAGGACCGACGATAACGATCAGCTCCCCGTCGTGTATCTCGAGGTTGATCTCTGCTATGACCAGGTGCTGGCCATAGGTCTTGCTGACGGATTGGAGATGAACGTCGGCCATTTTATTTCTCGCTTTCGATGAGTCCTTTGATAAACAGCTTGCGCATGCCGATAACCACCGCCACCGGTGGGACCATGGCCAGGATAGCGGTGGCCATGATCACCGGCCACTCCACTGTCTGATCGCCGCTGGGCAGCATCTGCTTGATGCCCATGACGATGGTGTTCATCTGCGGTTCGGTGGTGACAAGCAGCGGCCAGAGATACTGGTTCCAGCCGTAGATGAAGAGGATGACGAACAGGGCGGCGATGTTGGTACGGGACAGGGGCAGGAGAATATCGAAGAAGAACCGTACCGGTCCGGCCCCGTCGACTCTGGCCGCCTCCACCAGTTCGTCCGGGATGGTCATAAAGAGCTGGCGGAACAGAAATGTCGCGGTCGCCGAGGCGATCAGCGGCAGAATCAGGCCGCCGTAACTGTTGAGAAGCTGCATTCCCGCCACCACCTCGTAGGTGGGAACGATGCGCACCTCCACCGGCAGCATCAAGGTAAGGAAGATCAGCCAGAAGAAGAGGTTGCGCAGCGGAACACGGAAGTAGACGATGGCGTAGGCGGAGATGATGGAGATCGCGATCTTGCCGATGGTGATGCCAAGGGCCATGATCAGGGAGTTGGCCATCATGTGCCAGACCGGGGTGGCCATCCCGGAAAAGAGCGCCTCACGGTAATTTTCGAGCATGTGTCTGCCGGGCAGCAGCGGCAGCGGTGGAGAGACGAGATCCGCCTGGGTGACGGTCGAGGCGACGAGGGCGATGTAGAGAGGATAACAGATGATGGCGATGCCGCCAATCACCCCCAGGTGGGTCAGCCACAGGCCGCGGCCTCTTTTTTCAACCATCCCGGCCATCAGTACTGGACCTTGCGTTCGATGTAGCGAAACTGGATGACGGTCAGCAGGCTCACCACCAGCAGCAGGATGACCGACTGGGCCGCTGAACTGCCCAGATCCTGGCCGACAAAACCGTCGGCGAAGACTTTGTAGACCAGAATCGAAGTGGCCTGCCGTGGTCCTCCGCCGGTGATGGTGTGGATCACCCCGAAGGTTTCGAAAAATGCGTAGACGACATTGACGACCAGGAGAAAAAAGGTGGTTGGCGACAGCAGCGGCAAGACGATGGTCCAGAATCGGCGGGTAAAGGAGGCCCCGTCGATGGCTGCCGCCTCGATCAGGCTCTTGGGAATGGCCTGCAGCCCGGCCAGAAAAAAGAGAAAGTTGTAACTGATCTGTTTCCAGGAGGCGGCCATGACCACCAAGGCCATGGCCTGGCCACCGTTGAGGCTGTGGTTCCAGGTATAGCCGAACTGGCTCAGCGTTCTCGACAGCACGCCGATCGAGGGCATGAACAGAAACAGCCACAAGACCCCGGCGATGGCCGGCGCAACGGCATAGGGCCACATCAGCATGGCGGTATAGATCCCGGATTTGCTTCCTATCCGATCGATCAGCACGGCCAGCCACAGGGCCACCCCCAGCGAGATCGAGGTCACCAGGGTGCTGAACAGGGCGGTGGTGATAAACGAGGTGCGGTAATAGGGGTCAGCCAGCAGAAAGGTGAAGTTGGCCAGCCCCACATACTCTGTTTTCAGGCCAAAGGGGTCTGGCATGAACAGTGATTGATAGACCGCTTCCCCGGCTGGCCAGAAGAAAAAGACCAAGGTGATGACTATCTGCGGGGCAAGGAGCAGGTAGGGCAGCCAGCGGTTGGCAAAGACGACGCGTTTTTCCATGATAGAGGTCCCCGTCTTGGCAGAGGACGGGTTGTATCGGTGATGGTCGTTGGCGCGGCCGGCCGAAGAACTGCTGGTCTCTTGGGCCGGCTCCAGCGTGGTTTGCTGGGCGCTATCGGGCGGTCTTCTCAAAACGGCGCAGCAGGGCGTTGCCTCGCGTAACCGCATTGTTCAGCGCGGTCTCCGCCGTGCTCTTGCCGGCCCAGACCCCTTCGAGTTCCTCGTCGATGATGGTGCGGATCTGATCATAGTTGCCAAGCCGCAGGCCCTTGGAGTTTTCGGTCGGTATCTTGCCGGTCATCTGGAGAATGGCAATGTCGGTGCCGGGATTTTTCTGGTAGAAACCCTGCTGTTTGGTCAGCTCATAGGCGGCCATGGTGATTGGCAGATAGCCGGTGTCCTGATGCCATTTGGCTTGGATTTCCGGGGTGGACAGAAACTGGAGGAAGGCGGCTACACCCTTGTAATGCTCGGCCGATTTGCCGGCCATGACCCACAGTGAAGCTCCGCCGATGATGGTGTTCTGCGGTGCCCCCTCCACAGTGGACCAGAAAGGCAGTGGTCTGATTTCAAAAGAAAACTTCGCCTCGTCCTGTATTCCGGCATAGCCGGCGGAAGATTCGGTGAACAGGGCGCATTCGCCAGCTCGGAACTGGGTGCCGCTCTCGTTACGCCGGCCCCCGTAGATGAATTCGCCTTTCTGGGCCCATTCACCCATCGTGGCGATATGTCGTTTCTGGACCGGGCCATTGAAGACCAGCTCGGTGTCGGTGCCGCCAAAGCCGTTTTCCTGGGTGGCGAAGGGAACATTGTGGTATGCGGAGAGATTCTCCAGATGAACCCAGCTTTGCCAGGCCGTGACCATGGGACATTTGGAGCCACCGGCCTTGAGCTTTTCCAGAGCGGCATCGACCTTCTCCCAGGTGGAGAGATCCATATCCGGGTCGAGGCCGGCGGCAATGAAGGCGTCACGGTTTTCGTAGAGTACAGGAGTCGAGGAATTGTAGGGCAGCGACAGCATCTTGCCGTCGGTGGTGGTGTAGTAACCGGCGACCGCAGGGATATAGATCGACGGATCGAAATCGGCGCCGGCCTCCGCCATGACCTCGTACACCGGTTTGATCGCCCCCCTCGCGGCCATCATCGTTGCCGTGCCAACCTCGAAGACCTGGAGAATATCTGGTTGCTGGCCGGCGCGGAAGGCGGCGATGCCGGCATTTAACGCTTCGGTATAGTTACCTTTGTTGGTCGCTACCACCAGGTAGTCCGCCTGCGAGTCGTTGAAGGTCCTCACCTGTTCTTCGAGCAGGGTGCCGAGACGGCCGGTGAAGGCGTGCCAGAACTCGATCTGGGTTGCGGCCATTGCCTGGCCGCCGGTGAAAAGCAGCGAGCCGGTCAGCAGTGAGCTGACGATCCGGCCGGGGGAGAAACCAAAACCAGTACGCTTCTTCATGTTGTGCTCCCTTGGTGTTGAGGAATTGTCGTAAACCACTGTCGTGTCGATTGTGCCGCGGCAGCGATATCCTTTACCGTCGATATCGGTGCTGCCGATGGCCTCTTGCCGGGCAAGAGGTGAGACTTCACAGCGTAGAATCCAAGCATTAAAAAGCTGTTTTTTTTGCATCAGATTCTCTTTGTTCAGACAGAGAGGTATCGCTACTCTCATCAGTGGTGATTTGACGGAACTTTTCAACAACTGATGGACGCGTAAAAACTCCGCTCTCCTTCGCCCTCGGTCGCAAATGGCACTTCGCTGCACCCTATGTGCTGCCCAATTGCCATTTGCGATACTGTGCCTCGTAGAGCATGGCTTTTCCTGAGCCCATCTCGACGGAACCTTCGACTTTTTACGAGTTTATCTTAGATGATGGCGTCGTAAAAAGCCCGATCTCCTGCGTTGCAGCGGGATCGGCCAATGCTCGACGTACCACATCTCTTGCCGGACCGACCAGTTTTATCACAGCGTAGCGGTGTCATCGTTGTGGCTCGGGCTACCTGGTCCAGCCATGCTGGTTTTTCCCAAATCCGTCAGAAGGAAAGCCTGCTTTCCCGGAGCCCGGCGCTTTACTGGTCGTGGTGTTTGAATTTCTGGCCGGACACAGGCTAGGCCCAGGGAAGGGCCCGATCCGTGGCCGTTTACGAGAGAAGGTCCTGTGAAACAGCCTGATCGGCCAGTGTCGTTGCCATCCTGAGCAACTCTTCTGCGCCCTGCAGGCCATCGATAAATCGTTGCGGGATCCCTGAGATCCCTACCTGCGCGCCGCTGAGCGCCCCTGTCAGGATCGCTCGGGCCTGGTTTTGCCCTCCACCGTTGACCGCATGCAGAACAGCTGATGAAAAATCATCGGTAAATCGAGCGGCCAGGTAATATGCCGCAGGCAATATGTGATAAATAGCACATGGCATGCCATAAACCAAGGACACTTTCCAGGCCGGTTCGATGCGGATAGCGGGATCCTGAGCCGCGCGCGCGATGAATGACGGGGTGAGCAGAGCATCGGGAGAGGCGAATGTCCCGGTGCCGGCCCTCTCTTTGGTGCCCGATTTCGGTGGCTGCAACTGCCCCGAGGTGACGGAATGAAAGGGGAGTTCTCCACGTTTGACCAACCCCATCAAGGTGCTGGAGAGCGTGCTGTCGAACGGATGACCGAGGATGAGCTGGCCCAGTACCGCGCCGTAGGCAACTGTCAGGGTTATCACCATTTCGTCTGTCTGGGTCAGGGTGGTATTGCTGGCTATGGCCCGGGCCAGAGTCGCCGGCGACCTGGCATAGCGCACGGCCAGCGCCAGGGTGCGTTCGATGGCCTCGGTGGTGTCAGCCGTGCCGCCGGCTTTTGGCCAACCGACCTTCTCCACCATCCGTTTCTTCCAGGCTTCACGAAGAGACTGACTGGTGTATCCGCCTGGGCCGCTGTAGGGTGTACCGTCTAGCTGGGTAAAGAGCTGTTGTTCCAGCCGATGGCAGAAATCTTCCTGGTCGTATTCACCCTGTTGGATGAGTGATTCAGTCAGCAGCCGGAGTATATAGCCCGCCTGGGATAACTCTCCGGCCTTGCAACCGGCATGGTAGCGACCGGGTTGTGGTTCGGTGTAGTCGTCAATCCAGTCGCCATAATCGCGTCGCATTTCGTCGAGGTCATAGTACCAGTGTGGCCCCAGGGCCAGAGCGTCGCCGATAAACGCGCCAAGTAAGGCACCCTGGGCTCGATCTGTAAACGATGTGCTCGTCATGGGTCTCCTTTTTGTTCAGATGGTAATAGAGTATCGATGGGCCCGTAAGAAACAGCCTGCAGTCATGCCGGTCAGGTACGGAAGATTGCCAGAAGGTGCAGGTGGTTGACCCCGCCGCAACCCGGGAGATCGGACTTTTTACGAGTCTATCTTCATTACCAGTAACCATGATTTTTCCAGGTACCAGCCATTTTGAACACTCCTTTGCCAGGCAACTGAGCAATGCAACGCAAAAGGGCCGGCAAGAGGGCTTTTCGCGCCAGTAAGGGCCTGTTCGCCAATAACCTGGTCAAAATTGCGCTCAGATTCAGCCACAACGCGCCATGAAAAATAGCGGTTCGGTAAGAGAGTTTTTTTGTGCTGACGATTTTCGGATAAATTCACTCTATGGGTTTATATCCGTTGATCAATGACTAGTTTTATGGTGTCGTTGGATGGAGTGATTTTGGTTGTTTTCGTTGAGTCAGTCGATACCGCAGGTAAAATTTACGTTTTCGATCAATCAAGGAGGATATGCCATGTCTGAAGATCTCAAGAGCCACATGCGAAAACTCATCGATGAAGCGTACAACAAGGGGAACGTGGAGGTGATCGATGAACTTGTCGCTCCAGCCTATCAGCGCTATCAGCCGCCGATGAAAAAGGTGCAGGGGCAGGCAAATTACAAGGCGTTCATTCAGGAAGTGCGTGGTGCCTACACCAACTTCAAGATGGAGATCGAAGATATCCTGCAGGAGGGTAACAAGACCGTTATCCGGATCGTCCTGTCCGGTAAGCATACCAGCAAGACGCCGACGATCCAGGCGCCTCCCACCGGCAGAGAGGTGGCGATGAAGGGCTGCACCGTTTCCACCTGGAAAGATGGTAAGGTCATCGAGGAGTGGGCCTATAACGACTACATGGGGTTGACCCAGCAGTTTGGGGTGATGCCATTGATGACGATGAATAATATCGAATAGCCGATATAAAAGAGAGACGTCTTGCCCCGTCTCTCTTGTTATTGAATGCTATTCTCCGGCAAACGAACAGAAGGCATGCACGGCGACCCCGGCCTGAGCCAGCTTGTGGCTGCCGCCGAGATCGGGAAGATCGATGATCGCCGCCGCCTCGATCACCTCCACCTTAAGTCGCTGCAGGAGGTGGACGGCGGCGAGCATGGTGCCGCCGGTGGCGATCAGGTCGTCGATCAACAGCACCCTGTCACCTGCGTGCAGCCAGTCGGTCTGAATCTCCACCTCCGCCGTGCCGTACTCGAGCTGGTAGGATTCCGAGAGCGTCGTTCCCGGCAGTTTACCCTTTTTCCGTACTGGAACAAACCCGACGTTGAGCGCATAGGCGAGTGGTGCGCCGATGATGAAGCCACGGGCGTCGATGCCGACGACGCCATCGATGCGGGTGGTGAGATAGCGATGGACAAAGAGGTCTATGGTCTGGCGGAAGACCAGCCGGTCTTCGAGCAGGGAGCTGATATCCCTGAAAATAACTCCTTTTTTCGGCCAATCGGTGATAGAACGGATATGTTGGGTGAGATCGAAGGTCGTTGAGGTCATGATGTTGATGAAAGGGGGGAGAGGGTGTATGTATGCGGCACGGTTTTGCCGCCTTGCCATTTCTCTGCAGCAGCTGATCGCCGCCAGGAGTATAGCATGAAGAGAGCCGGTGCCGCTATCTTTGCGGTACTGGAGATTCAGTCAGTGTTCCACCAGCTCACAGGTGAAGGTTGGTGAACCTTGAACTGTGATGGCGTCGTAAAAGTCGAATGTTACGGCAGGCAAAAGATCTGGCGATGCGGTATAGTGGCGTAATGGTATGAGTGGAGAACGTTCAACTTAACCTCCGGGAGGTCCGAAAATGAATGTATTTGAATTTGCCATGCAGATGGAAAAGGAAGGCGAAAAACTCTACCGTGAAATAGCCGAGTCGACCAACGATCCAGGGTTGAAGAAGATTTTCTTGACCTTGGCCGACGAGGAAGTGATTCACTACAACACCTTCAAGAGCCTCTTTGAAAAGTCCAAGGCCAAGGCGGTGGAGAGTAACGTTCTGGAGAAGGCCAAAAATATCTTCACTGAGATGAAGGCCAGGGGCGATCTGCAGATCTCTGCAGAGACCTCCCATGTCGATGCCTACAAAAAGGCGATGAAGGCCGAGGAAGAGGCCTACACCTTCTATGAAAAGAAGGCGGCTGAGGCGACTGACCAGGAAGAAAAGGATATCCTGCTCACCTTCGCCCGGGAGGAGAGGCGTCATTTTCGCCTGCTGGAGAACGTGATCGAATTCGTTTCCCGGCCCGACGAGTGGCTCGAAGACGCCGAGTTCATCAATATGGAAGAATATTGATGGGCTCGTAAAAACCCAGATCTACTTCGTTGTGGGTCGCAAACGGCAACTCGCTGTACCATATGTACTGCCAAATTGCCTTTTGAGACACTACGCCTCGTATATCAGGGTTTTTCCTGAGCCCATCCTGGTGGAACGTTCGACTTTTTACGAGTCTATCAATATTGAACCTGGCAGGTTTTTTTTGTGTGCAGGGCAGACGACAGAACCTGCTCTCTGCGCTTACTTCTGGGCAAGTTTTTCCGCCTGGGCCTGAACGGCGGTGATCGCCACGGTGTTGACGATATCGGGCACCAGGCAGCCTCGGCTCAGATCGTTCACCGGCTTCTTGAGGCCCTGGAGAATCGGCCCGACCGCGACCGCATTGGCGGAACGCTGTACCGCCTTGTAGGTGTTGTTGCCGGTGTTGAGGTCGGGGAAGACAAAGACGGTCGCTCGGCCGGCGACCTTGCTCTCCGGCATCTTGGTTCTGGCTACCTCGGGGTCGACGGCGGCGTCGTACTGGATCGGCCCCTCGATTTCCAGGCCGGGAAACATCGATCTGGCCCGCTCCTGGGCAATCTCGGTCGCCCGCCGCACCTTCTCGACCTGTTCGCCCTTGCCTGACTTTCCGGAGGAGTAGGAGAGCATCGCCACCAGCGGCTCTATGCCAAATACGGAGGCGGTCTGAGCGGAGGATATGGCGATTTCGGCCAGCTGTTCGGCGGTCGGGTCGGGGTTGACCGCGCAGTCGCCGTAGGCCAGGACCCGGTCGTTGAGACACATCAGAAAGACGCTGGAGACGATGGCGCAACCGGGTTTGGTCTTGATAAACTGGAATGCCGGCCGGATGGTGTCGGCGGTGGTATGGGTGGCCCCGGAGACCATGCCGTCGGCATGACCCTTGTAGATCATCATGGTGCCGAAGTAATTGAGATCGCCCATGATGTCGTAGGCGTTGTCCAGGGTTATGCCCTTGTTTTTCCGTAGCTCGTAATAGGTTTTGGCATAGTCCTCGAAGTGGGGAGAGTTCCGCGGCTCGACGATCGAGGCGTTATCGAGGTGGATTCCGAGGGTGCTGATCCGCTCCTGGATCTTGTTCTCCCGGCCGAGCAGGGTCAAATCGACCACGTTGCGGTGCAGCAGGAGTTCGGCCGCCTTGAGGATCCGATCGGTCTCTCCTTCGGGCAAGACGATATGCTGCTTGTCGAGCCTGGCCCGCTGCAGGACCCGTGACTCGAACATCTTCGGGGTGACGATGGTGGTCTTGGTCTTGATGATCTTGTCAGAGAGCTCGTCCATATCGACATGGCGCTCGAACACCGCCAGGGCCCTGGTGATCTTGCGGGTGTTGTCCGGGGTGATCGCCGCATGGATATGCTCCACCCGGATGGCGGCCTGATAGGTGTTTTCGTTGACGGCGATGATGGGCACGGTGTCCTGGAACCCCTCGATCACGGTCTGTACCCCCTTCTCCGGAACCAGGCCGCCGGTCAGCATGATCCCGGAGATGTTGGGCATGGTCATCGACTGGACCGCGGCGAGGCAGGCGAGGATCACGTCCGAGCGATCACCCGGGGTGATGATCAGCGTGCCGTACTCGATTCGCTCCAGCAGGTTGCGCAGCTGCATCGCGGCGATGGTGAAACTGCGCACGTGCCGGGTGAGATTGGCCTCGCCGTAGAGGATCTCGGCGTTGAGCAGGCGGGCCACCTCGCCCACCGACGGGTTGCCGAGATTTTCGTCGTTGGGGATGATGTAGGTCAGCCCCTTGTTGATCTCCTTGGGCAGCTGTTTGGCGATCTTTTCCATGTAGCTCGGTTCCACCCGGTTGACGATGGTCGCCAGGAGATCGCAGCTGTGGCTTTCCATGGACTCGTGGTAGACCTTGATCGAGCGGATCAGCTCGCTGGGGCTCTTCATTCGGGCGCTGGCCACCAGGATCAGGGGACAGCCGAGGTTGTTGGCGATGGCGGCGTTGAGGTCGAAATCAAAGGAGGCCGCAGCCCCTTCGAGCTCTATGCCTTCGCAGAGAATGAAATCGGCGGTGGCGGCCAGGCTGTTGTATTTGGCCATGATGCCGTCCATCAGTTCGGCCTGCCTGCCAATCGAGATGAGGTGACTCGCCTCGGCGGAGGTGTAGCAGAACATGTCCTCATAGGTGGCGCAGAGGTTGAATTGATTGCGAAGCAGATTGATGGTGTTGTCTTGCTCGCCCCGGCTGTGATTCGCCTTGACCAGCGGCTTGAAGAACGCCACTTTCTTGATGTTGCGGGTCAGCAGTTCCATGAGGCCGAGGCTGACCGCAGATTTGCCGCTGCGTGGTTCGGTGGCCGCGACGTAGAGATTGTTTGCCATGATGTCCTCGTTATTACCTGGTCCAGCCCACGCTGGTCATTCCAGATCTTCCTTGAGTTCGTCGAATTTGCAGCTCAGCTTGAGGCCGTCGTCCTCGATGTGGGTCCGCGTCTTGTAGGGCAGGGATTTGAAGAGGTTGATCATCGCCCGGTTGGTCGGTATGGTGTAGGCGATCAGGCCGGCGACCCCGTTGTCCCTGGCGGCCTGGCCGAGCTTTTTGAGCAGCACTCTGCCAAGACCCATCCCCTGGTAGGCGGTGTCGACCGAAAAGGCGACCTCCGCCATGTTGGCGTGGGGCTCGAGGAGATACTCGCCGACGGCGATCACCTTTTCAAAGCCGGTTTCACCGACCAGGGCGATGAGCGTAAGCTCTTTTATATAATCTATCTGTGCCTTGGTTTCTACATCGGAACGGATGAAGCTGGTTTTTTCGTGGAAGAACCTGCTGAGCACGTCGTTCTTGTCCAGATTGTAGTAGTGCTCCTGGAGCCGACGTTCGTCCACCGGCTTGGCGGGACGGATGGTGATCTTCATCTCGTCGCGGTAGATATATTCCTCGAGATGGACCGGATAGATGCCTTTCTCGCCGGTACCGAGCTTGCGGTCCTTGGCCAGGAGTCCATCGTCCTTGGCCCTCTCCAGCAGCTCCTCGCGGAAGTCGGGGTGGGAGATGCTGATAAGCGCCATCACCCGCTCCTGGAGACTCTTGCCGAACAGGTTGATGACCCCGAACTCGGTGGCGACGAAATGGATGTCGCCCCGTGGCACCACCACGGTCTCCCCGCCCACGCTGGGGATGATGTTCGATTTTTTGCCATCGCTGGTGGTGGATGGCAGGAAGATGATCGATTTTCCGCCTTTGGAGCCCCTGGCGCCCCGGACGAAATCGGGGATGCCGCTGACCCCGGCGAGCAGGGTCTGGGGCATGGCCTCGGCCAGCACCTGGCCGGTGATGTCAATGGCCAGGGCCCTGTTCATGGTGACCATGTGGTTGTGCCGGGCAATGACGAAGGGATCGTTGACATAGTCGGAGGGATAGAACTCGATGCCCGGATTGTCGTGGAGAAATTCGTAGAGGTTGTTGCTGCCGAGCGCTGCCGAGGCCACCAGCTTGCCGTCGTTGTAGCCCTTGGCCCGATTGGTGATCACTCCCTGGGAGTAGAGGTGCATCACGTCGTCGGTGAGGTACTGGGAGTGAAAGCCGAGATCGTTCTTGTTCTGCAGGGCCTGGACCGTGGCCTGGGAGGCGGCGTCGAGACCGACCTGCAGGGTCGAGCCGTCTTCGATCAATCGGGAAATCTGCTTGCCGATCTTGCTGGCGGTCTCCGAACCTTCCATCGAGGAGATGGTCAACAGCTCCTCGTCATGCTCGACGAAGAGATCGACCTGATTGGCGTGAATGAAGCTGTGGCCCATCACCCGGGGCATCCGCTGGTTGACCTGGGCGATGACGAAATCGGCGGCCAGGGCCGCGGCGAAGGTCACGTCCACCGAGACCCCGAGGCTCATCCAGCCGAAATCGTCCGGCGGCGACACCTGGATGAGGGCGACATTGATCGGCATCCGTCGGCTGGTGAAGAGGCTGGGCACATCGGACATGTTCATCGGGGTGATAAACCGTTTGTTGCGCGAGAGCAGTTCGGAGCAGGTCGAGCCGAGATAGATGGAGCGGATATTGAGGCTGGCGTCATGGGTACGGTTGGCGATCTCGGTGAGCGACGAGGTTTCGAGGCTCATCATCCTGACGATCTCCAGGCCGCTGAACTCCTGGGAGCGCTCGGCCAGGGCCCTGACCAGCGCCTGGGGCACCCCGCAGGCGGAACCGATGAAGATGCGTTGACCGTGCCGGATGGCGCTGATGGCATCGTATGCGTTGCGGGTCTTGGTGACGTAGGTATCCGCCCAATAGATATTTTCTGCCATGTTCATTCTCCGTCTGGGATAGTTGCGTTTCCACCTTTCTTGCTCCGGGTTGAGGCGGCAAGCGGCGAGGTATTGCCATGGATGTTGTATGGGCATCTTATCATAAGTGAACGCCTTCTGTCTGGATTAGCGCGCAAACCGGACATATTTTTCTTGCAACGGCGATGGCTTTCACTTTATCCTCATCCACCCAGGCGATACACGGGTGACGGGCGGCCGCAGGCCGGTGGCCGCATCGCGGCACGGGGCAATGACTGGTCAGGCGGCTAGAAGACCAACATCAGATTTCCAGAGGACAAGATGAGACGAGTACTGCAGTGGGTGATATTTCTGGCGTTGTCAGCGGTTTTCGGTCATGGCCTGGCGGCCGACAACCTGAAGGCCTTTCCCCCGGCGGAAAACGGCATGGTCCGCTATGTTCTGCAGGTGCCGGCAAGAGAAGAGGAACCGCTGCACCGGCTTGAACTGCTTGTCGGTAAAACGCTGATGCTCGATGAGCACAACATCTATCGTCTGGAGGGCAAGATCGTCGAGAAGCCGATCGAGGGCTGGGCCTACATCCGTTATGTGGTCGAGCGGGTCGGGCCGCTGCTGGGGACCCGGATGGCCGCCGTGGCCGACGCCCCCCAGGTCGAGCGGTTCGTTGCCATCGGTGGCACCCCCTACCTCATTCCCTACAACAGCCGGGTGCCGGTGGTGGTCTATGTGCCGGATGGGGTCGAGGTCCGTTATCGACTATGGAGCGGCGCCACGAAAATCAAGGCGATGGCCGAGGGCTGAACCGCCTGCCCTGGCCACGCGCTCTTCTCTCTTGACCGTGGCCAGCTCAGATCTCGGTGAGCTGGTCGAACAGATTCCGGTCGGTTTCGATCTTTTTTCTGTTGCCGATGGTGGCCCGGCAGCTGCCATCGAGCATGTCCGTAAACGCTGGCGCGAAGCTGCGCAGATCGTCGGTGGTGGTGTGCAGGATCTCGTCGAGTCGCTGCTGCTTGTAGGCGACATCGATACCGCTCAGGTATTCGTTGCGGGCGGTGACCCCTTTGGCCGCCGGGCTCTGGTGCGGATCGAAATTGCCGTAGGTGCCAACCGTCAGCTGTTCCAGAACCTCATCGGCCAACCGCAGGCTGGCAACCACCTCCGGTATCTTCTCGTACGCCTCATAGGTCTTTTTCACCTGAGGATCGCGGTAGCTGACAAAGGCGATATTGCCGGTGATGGGGCTGAACTGGACGAAGCAGCCATAGGCGCCGCCCATCTGCCGGACGGTGTTCCAGAGATAATCACGGGAGAGATAGGTCTTCAACACCTCGAAATGACCGTTATAGCCCTGAGCCTCGGGCAGAAGGCTGGCGCCCATCACGTTGAACGTCACTTCCGCCGAGGTGATGAAGGCCTCGCTCCTGACCAGATTCCGGGGTGGCAGCGGTTGCGGGGTGAGGGGGGCGTCGGCGAGGGCCTCGGTCAGGCGGCCGCCGATCCTGGCGAACTGCTGCAGTTCCCTCTCCTCCGTGGTGATCGAGAAAATGAGGTTGCGGCGGTTGAAGAGGGTGGCGGCGATGCGCTCAAGGGCTTTAAGGAACTGCTGTTCCCCGGCGGGGTAGTCGAGGGCCAGCCGTTTTAACGCCAGGTAGGGGGTGACGCCGGAGAACAGTTCGTTGTACTGGCCGGCCTGGCTGAGGCCGGCGAAGACCCGGGAGGCGGCCAGGCTGTACCCCTCGCTCTGTACCGCATGTTCGGCCCAGGCGAACTCCCGGCCGACGATCTCGCGTATGCGGTTGCGGTCGGTCAGCGACAGGGTGGTGAGCACCTCGGTCACCATCTGCAGCGCCCGCTCCAGATAGTTGGGCAGACATTTCAAGCTGAGCCAGAAGACGGGGCGGAGACTGTCCTTTTCCCCCCTTCTGGTATGGGTGGTGAGGGAGTGGCTGAAACTGCCGGTGCAGGTGGCGACTTCCTTGGCGAACTGACGGTAGTCGAGCCGCTCGGTGCCGATTTCGGTGACGATGGTACCGAAGATGTCGATAAGAGGCAGCAACTCGACCGGCAGGCCGCGAACATCGAAGCCGATATCGAGATAGGTGATATGGTTGGTCGCCAACTCGTTGACCAGCACGGTTTTGCCGAACATTTCGCTAGGGGAGGCGGTATGAAAGGCGATGTTGTCGGTAAGATCGCTCCTCTTGAGCTGCGGCAACAGCGCCAGGGAGGCCACATCGTTTGGCTGCTGCTGCATCTCCAGCAGATTTCTGGTACGGGCGACGAGTTCATCGCGGTCGTCCTCCGACAGCGTTGCCGCATGGCGCTGCAGGCGCTGCTCCTCGTCGCGCTGACCTGCCGCCTGCTTGTCGGGGTCCGGCTCCAGGGTGACGGTGACGGTGGCTTGGTTGTCGAGCAGGAATTGCTGGATCAGCTCTTCGAAATATCCTTCTTTGAGAGCCTTGCGCCGTAACTCGCGGATCATGGCGTCATTGACCAGGCTGCTATAGGGATCGGTGCCGTATTTGATGGCCATCATCGCCTTGCCGGTGAGATCCAGCCCCCGCTGAGCCTTGCTGGCCTCTTCCCGCAGGCTGAACTCGTATTTGTTCATTTCCGCCAGCACCAGGTCGTGGTCCAGCCCGTTTGCCACCATGTCGGTCAGCACCCGGGTGTAGAGGTCGACAAAGGCCTGACGATGGTGGGCCTCGCTGCCCACCAGATAGGTGATCATAAAGGTCTTGAACGAGGAGGAGGCCAGGTACAGCCCGCCGAAATCCTTGCACATGCCGCTGGAGACGATGGCGTTTTTCAGTGGTGAACCATCGGAGTTGAAGAGGATATTGGCGATCACCTGGAAGGCGCAGTTGAGCTGCCGGTCAAGGAGATCGGTAACGTGGGTGCCGACCGCCAGAAAGGTCTTTTCCCTGGTGTCCTGCGAATCGACCGCATAACGGTCGGTGACGAAAACCGGCTGGTCCGGTTGACTGCCCTCGACAATGGCGGACCGTTCCCCCCTGGCCTGGTAGGCGGCCAGGAAGTTGTCCTGCAGATACCGCAGTTCGTCGGCGAGCGGGGCATCTCCGTAGAGTAAAAAGGTGGCGTTGGACGGATGGTAGTGCTGCCGGTGGAACTGGCAGAACTGTTCGTAGGAGAGATCTGGGATGCTGGCGGGGTCGCCGCCGGACTCGTGGGCGTAGGTCGACCCTGGCATCAGGCCGCCGAAGATGTGGTGGAAGATCAGCCTGATCGGGTCGGAAAACGCCCCCTTCATCTCGTTGTAGACCACCCCCTGGTAGCTGAGCGGTCCAGCCAGGTCTTCCTGGTGGTAATGCCAGCCCTCCTGCTCGAAGGTCGTGCGATGCAGCAGGGGATTGAACACCACATCGCAGTAGACGTCCATGATGTTGAAATACTCTTTGAGGTTCCTGGTGGCAAAGGGATAGTAGGTGATGTCGGCGCCGGTCATGGCGTTGAGGAAGGTCAACAGGCCGCCCTTGTTGATCTCGCCGAACACGTCCTTTACCGGGTATTTTTTCGAGCCCATCAGCACCGAATGTTCGAGGATGTGCGCCACCCCGGTGGAGTCGACCGGGATGGTGTTGAAGGCTACCGCAAAGGTCTTGTTGTTGTCCGAATTCTTGATGGCCAGCAGGGGGCAGCCCAGCAGTCCGTGTTCAAAAAGGAAGACATCGGCATGAATCTCTTCGATATATTCATGCCGGGTGAGAGTAAAGCCCGAATAGGTTTTTCCTGTTTGAAAGTCCATGTTGTCTGTCCTGGCTGGGGTGAAGGTGGTAAACGACGCCTGAAAAACTAAAAATGTTTGGCCGAATCGAGCAGCAGGGTCACCGGCCCGTCATTGACGAGTGCGACCTGCATGGAGGCCTGAAAGATCCCGGTGGCGGTGCGGATTCCCTGTCGCTTGATCTCCGTGACGAAAGCGTGGTACAGGCCCTCGGCGATCTCGGGCGGGGCGGCGGCTGAATATCCCGGCCGGCGGCCCTTGCGGCAGTCAGCATAGAGGGTGAACTGAGAAACGACCAGCATTTCCCCGCCGGTTTCTTTCAGGGAACGGTTCATTTTACCCTTCTCGTCGGCGAAGATCCGCAGGTTGACGATCTTGTCGGCCATCCAGCGGATCTCCCGCTCGCCATCGTCGGGATGAATGCCGAGCAGCACCACCATCCCCGAACCGATGGCGCCGACCGCTGTGCCCTCTGCGGTGACACGGGCTTTCGCCGCCCGCTGTACGACTGCCCGCATGCTACTCCTTTATAGGAAACTCGTCAGCACGGAAAGCTCTGTCACCGCGCCGAGGAGTTTCGTGGTTCGTTGTGGCTGAGGCTACCTGGTCCAGCCATGCTGGTTTATATGAAACTGATCGGTGTGATTGCATCTGTTACCGCGCCGAGGAGTTTCATGGTTCGTTGTGGCTGAGGCTACCTGGTCCAGCCATGCTGGTTTAGTTGATGTTGTGCAGCTGGTGCCGGACCGATGCCGGGCTGCGCATGATGCCAAACTACATATATTTCAAGAAGGATAAGAAGGGGTAAGCGATTATGCAAGACGAACTGTGATTCCGTCTTATAGTTCTTCCAGAGTTGGCCGCGGAGACAACGGGCGCGCAGCATCACCCTGTCATTGGCCCTGCCGGTGGCGGAGGGTTTGCGTATTTTGCAGGCCCGGCGGCCGAGAACCAGACAAAAAAGGAGAATGATATGTCGGCAAAGCGGCTTTTCGAGCAGGTAAGGCTTGGTGATTTGACACTGAAAAACAGCATAGCCATGGCGCCCATGACCAGGGGCCGGGCCGGAAAAAGTCGGGTCGCCAACGCGATGATGGCCGACCATTACAGCCAGCGCTCTTCGGCCGGCCTGCTGATAACCGAAGGGACCTCGGTCTCTCCCCAGGCGATCGGCTGGGTCGGCTCGCCGGGTATCTATACCGAGGAGATGGCCGAGGGCTGGAGGCTGGTGACCGATCGGGTGCATGCGGCCGGCAGCCGTATCTTCCTGCAGCTCTGGCATTGTGGTCGGGCCTCCTACAGTGATTTTCATGGTGGTGATCTGCCGGTCTCCGCCTCGGCCATCAAATTGAATGGCGATATGATTCACACTCCCTTTGGCAAAAAGGCGTACGAGGTGCCGCGAGCCTTGACTGTGGCGGAAATCCGGCAAACGATCGATGACTATCGTCAGGCGGCGCAATATGCCAGGGAGGCCGGCTTTGACGGGGTCGAGCTGCACTGCGCCAACGGCTATCTGCCCAACCAGTTTCTCGACCCCAAAAGCAACAGGCGCACCGACGAGTATGGGGGCGGCATGGACAATCGCTACCGCTTTGTCGGCGAGGTGCTGGCGGCGCTCTGTGCGGTCTGGCCCTCGCAACGGGTCGGGATACGCCTTTCGCCCAACGGGGTGTTCAACGATATGGGCAGTGGTGATTTCCGTGAGACCTATCTCTATGTCATCGACCAGCTGGCCCGGCTCGATCTCGGCTATGTCCATATCATGGATGGTCTGGCCTTTGGCTTTCACGGCTTTGGCGAACCGATGACCCTGGCGGAAATCCGCGAGAGGTACAGCGGCACCCTTATCGGCAACTGTGGCTACAGTCTCGAAGATGCCGAGGAGCGTATCGAGGCCGGGGTGGCGGATATCGCCTGCATCGGTCGGCCCTTTATCACCAATCCGGATCTGGTGGAGCGCTGGCGAAACGGCTGGCCGCTCGCGCCCTGCGACGACATGAGCCTGTGGTACACTGCCGGCCCGGAAGGCTATAACGACTACCCACCGTACCAATCACAGCGATGACTCCACTCCGGTGTCTGCTCCCTGACCGCTTCTGTCGGGGGCAGGCCGGCGTCGCCTCTCTCCCTCCCCACCAGGACTTCCGTCGTAGTTGTCTCCGGTGTCAGTAATAGTTGTTTATTGTCATTTTCCGAAAATATTACTGGCCTATATTGACAATAAATCGCAGCGGCTTTAGATCTGCGGCGGTGATGGGCTGGCTCTCTTAACCAGCATGGCTGGACCATAGTGCCTCAGTCACAACGAAATATGAAACTTCTCGGCGTGGTAACAGAGCTTTCCGTGCTGATGAGTTGCATACAAACCAGCATGGCTGAACCAGGTATCGCAGCCACAACAAACCATGAAAATCCCGAGGAAGTGCCAACGACTCCTTGTCGGCGATTTTCGGATAAACAACACTACGCCGAGGTGTCGTCGGTGACCGTCAAAACCTTTCTCACCACCAGGGAAGTCGCTGCCCTCTTGAAGGTTAACGAGAAGATGATCTACACCCTGGTCAACGACAAGGGGTTGCCGGCGACCAAGGTCACCGGCAAGTGGCTTTTTCCGCGTCGCCTGGTCGAAGAGTGGCTCGACGCCCATATCGTCAATTACCGGAAGGATTACGCCGGGCTCTCCTCGGAGGACGGGGTGCTTCTGCTGGCGGGCAGTGACGATCCTCTTTTTCAGCGGACCCTGTCGCTTTTTCAGAAACTGCGCAAGGAAACGGTCGCCTTTTTCGCCAATCTGGGCAGCATGGGCGGGCTGACCAGCCTGCGACGCGGGGTGTGTCATATCGGTGTCTGTCATCTGCTCCAGGGCGACGATGAGGAGTACAACTTCGAATTCGCTGAACAGGAGCTGGATCGGGCCCCGGTTTTCGTCAACTTCAGTCAGCGGGAACAGGGCATCCTGCTCGCTCCGGGCAACCCGAAATCGATCCGGGAGATAGCCGATCTGGCCCGAGAAGATGTGCGGATCGTCAACCGGCATCTCGGCACCGGAACCCGACTGCTCTTTGATTACGAGATCGCCAGATCGACAATTTCCTGCGATGATATCAGCGGCTATCACTGTGAAGTCTCCCGCCATCTCGACGCTGGACTGGAGGTGCTCGCCGGGCGGGCCGACGCCGCGCCGGCCATCCGGGCGGTGGCGGGGATGCTGGGGCTGGATTTTCTGCCGTTGCGCTGGGAGCGGTTCGACCTGCTTATTGGCCGTGAGCGGTTTTTTGAAAAGGGTATCCAGAGCTTTTTGACCCTGCTCCATGAGCGACAGTTTCTGGAGCTGGCGGAATCTCTGCAGGGATACGATGTTTCCCTCTGTGGAAAAATGATGTTTCCCAATAATTTCAATATGGAGGAATGATAATGTTGCGTCGAGCGTTCGCGGTGACGGTACTGGTGGCTGGAGTCGCATTGGCAGGTACCGGCCTGTGTCAGGACAAGGTGTTGAGTATGTCGACCACGACCTCGACCCAGTCTTCGGGGCTTCTCGATGTGCTGTTGCCGGCACTTGAGAAGGATACCGGGATCAAGGTCAAGGTCATTGCCAAGGGGACCGGAGCGGCCATTCGTGATGGGGAGGATGGCAATGTCGATGTGATCTTCGTCCACGCCAAGGCACGGGAGATGCAGTTCGTCGAGGATGGTTACGGAACCAAGCGATATCCGGTCATGCACAACGACTTCGTCCTTCTCGGCCCGGAGAGCGATCCGGTCGGGGCAAAGAAGGCGGCTACCGCCACCGAGGCGCTGAAGATGATCGATGAGGCCAAGGCTACCTTCGTCTCCCGGGGCGACGACAGTGGTACCCACACCAAGGAACAGGCACTGTGGGCCGCCAGTGGCGTGAAGATCGAAGAGGGTTCCATCAGTGTGGTCAAGGGTGGCAAAGAGGTGAAGATCGACTTCAAACGCCCGGCCGATTCCGCCAGCTGGTACCACTCGATTGGTCAGGGGATGGGCAAAACACTCACTTATACCGATGAAAAACAGGGCTATACCTTAAGCGATCGGGGTACCTATATTGCCTATAAGTTCGGCAAGACCCCGCCCATCGACCTGGTCATCGTCAGCGAAGGCGATGAGGGGCTGGCCAATCCCTACGGGGTCATCCCGGTCAATCCCCAGAAGCATCCGGAGGTGAAGTATGACCTGACCATGGAGTTCGTCAACTGGCTGACCGGCCCGAAGGGACAAAAGGTTATCGCCGACTACCGTCTGGAAGGCAAGCAACTGTTTTTCCCCGATGTAATCAAATAATCTCTATCGCGCCGTATCGCCCGCCCCGGGTCGCTGACCATGCCTGGCGCTCTGGCGCTGCTCCGGGAATCAGCGCGGGCGGTGCGGGCGAGCCCGTCTGGGCAAGCCAGGCGGGCCAAGTCCTTTACGGTGAGCCGGAATGGATCTTCTTTTTGACAGCGTGCGATCGGCTGTCCTGCTGCTGCTCTCCTCGGATCCCGAGCTGTGGCTGATCGTCTGGGTCTCGCTGAAGGTGAGCGGGCTGTCGACCCTGATCGCCTCTCTCTTTGGTGTGCCCGCCGGCTTTTTCATCGCCTATCGCCGTTTTCCCGGCAAACGTTTTGTGCTCACCTGTCTCAATACCCTGCTGGCCCTGCCGACGGTGGTGATCGGCCTGCTGGTCTACTCCTTTATCTCCCGCCGGGCTGTTTTCGGCTTTCTCGGGCTGCTGTACACCCAGGAGGCGATGGTTATCGGCCAGGTCATCCTCATCACGCCCCTGGTCACCTCGCTGACCATCGCCGCGATCAGCCGCATCGACAACCGCTATCGTCGAACGGCCCTGACCCTGGGGGCCACCGAACTGCAGATGGCGCTGGTGATCGTCCGCGAGGCCCGCTTTGGTATCGGTGCCGCCATTATCGCCGCCTTCGGCCGGGTGATCGCCGAGGTGGGCATCTCGATGATGCTGGGTGGCAACGCCAGGGGCTTTACCCGGACGATGACCACCGCGATGGCGCTGGAATACGACAAGGGCGAGTTCGTGCTGGCGGTGGCGCTGGGTATCACCCTGCTGGGGATCGCCTTTGTCCTCAATATGCTGTTTCATCTTCTCCAGGGCCGATCCCATGCCGATTCTCTATGAGCTCAGCGATGTCCGCCGGACGTTCAAGGGCCGGACCATTCTGCATATTCCCCGGTTGGCGATCGAGGCTGGTAGAATCTATACCCTGATCGGTCCGAATGGGGCTGGCAAAACCACCCTTTTGCACCTGCTGGCCTTTCTCGATGCGCCAACGAGCGGCGAAATCCGCTTTGCCGGTGCCCGCCTCGATTCTACGGCAGCCGCTCTGCTGGCGGCTCGTCGACGGGTGGTCTTGCTCGATCAGTATCCGATCCTCTTTACCGGGCCGGTCTGGAAAAATGTGGAATATGGCCTGAAGATCCGTGGAGTTGGCGTCGCCGAGCGACGCCGTCGGGTTGACGAGATGCTCGAATTGGTGGGCATGCGGCAGTTCGTCAAAGCCGAGGCCCACAAGCTCTCTGGCGGGGAGACCAAGCGAGTGGCCCTGGCCCGGGCCCTGGCCACCAGGCCCGAGGTGCTGCTCTGTGACGAGCCGGGCGCCAATGTCGACAAGGAGAACCAGGAGATCATTCTGGCCATACTCGACAGGGTCAATAGCGAGGAGAACACCTCGATTATCTTCTCCACCCACTATCTGGCCCAGGGGCGCAGCCTGGCCGATCACAGTTTGATGCTCGAGCATGGCACCTTGACCGACGTGGTGCCGGAAAACGTCTATCGGTTGCAGGTGTTGCGGCATGAACGGAATCGGCTCCTCTGCCAGGTGGCCGGCCGCCTGCTGCTGTCGATGCCGGAAGACCTGGTGGCCGAAGAGGGCGGCAACCTCAAGCTGCAGATCGATCCGGAACGGGTGGTGATCGTCGCCGGAGATGTGGGGGCGGGGCGGCTCAATACCTTCTCGGGCCATGTGCAGTCGATCGGCCAGGATCGGGGGCGGGTGCGGATCGGGGTCGATATCGGGATCAAACTGAGTTTTTTCCTGTCAATGCAGCAGTATCTGGCCAACCCCCCCCTGCTCGGCAGCAGGTTGCTGGTCCATTTCCCCGATCATGGCCTGCGGTGCAGTGCCAGCCGCTGAAGAGGTGGCAACGTGATGGCCGGCTGACAAAAGGACCAGGCGGAAACGCTTCCTGGCCCCTCCTGCGAGAGCCGGTTTTATCGAACATATGCACCAATAGCTTGCGAGAATTTCATCGATTTATTATTTTGCTGCCGCTGTCGCGATTTCTGGGGTATCGGCAATGACCTAGAAATAAAACTTGGTAAAACATTCGATTTTTTTTACGAGAGTACCAAATTTTTCATGGAGGAATATTTTATGTATCGAAAGCTGTTGTCTGCGTTGATCACCGCGTTCGTGCTGTTCGTGCTGCCGATTGGCTCTGCGCTGGCTGCGCCAGGGGATGAACCGGCCAATGCCACCCAGGCCCAGCAGGCGGTGGAGCCGGCCAAGAAGATGGTCGATCTGACCGATCCTGACCAGGTACTGAACCCCGACACCTACGTCAAACTGTTGGATGCCGCCAAGGAGTGGTTGATCACTCACGGGCCATCCATTGTCGTGGCGCTGATCATTCTGATTGTCGGCCGTTGGCTTGCCATGTGGTTCTCCGGCATGAGCGAGAGAGCGATGGGCAAGAGCCGGATCGACGTGACCCTGGCCCGCTTTTTAAGTAAACTTCTTTACTATGCGCTGATGGCCGCGGTGGTTATCGCCGCTGCCGGTCAGATGGGCATCGAGACCACCTCCTTTGTGGCCATCTTCGGTGCCGCCGGCCTGGCCGTTGGCCTGGCGCTCAAGGATTCCCTGGCGAACTTCGCTTCGGGGGTGATGCTCATTCTGTTCAGACCGTTCAAGGTCGGTGATGTGGTGACTGCCGGCGGGGTCACCGGCCGGATACAGCAGATCGATATCTTCAGTACCCTGATCTACACCCCGGACAACCAGAAGATCATCGTTCCCAATTCGAAGATCACCAGCGACGTGATAACCAACATCAATGCCGAGCCGACCAGGCGCATCGACCTGGTCATCGGTATCGGTTACGAGGATGATATCCGTAAGGCCAAGTCGGTCCTCGAAGGCCTGGTATCGGCCGATGCCCGGATTCTCCCCGATCCCGCTCCGATGATTGCGGTGGGAGAACTGGCCGATTCCAGTGTCAACCTGGTGGTCAGGCCCTGGGTCAAGACCGGGGATTACTGGGATGTACGGCTGGACCTGCTTGAAAAGATCAAGCTCGCTTTCGATGACGAGGGCATCAGCATCCCCTATCCGCAGCAGGATGTTCATATGCATCAGGTTGCCGCCACCGCCTAGGCAGCGGAGAGCGTTTTCCGCCAGTCCTCTTTGGTCGGGGCTGGCGGAAATCCCCTTTGTGGCTGCCGAATCGATACTTTCAGTTGCTCCCTGTTGTCCGGCAGCACCGGACTTTTCAGCCGCAACCGTTGCCAATGAGCTGGACAGGAAAAATCTTCCTCGCTTCGCCAAGGGTAGAGCATTATGGATATACGACAGTACCAGGAGTCAGACTGGCCGGATCTCTGGCCCATTATCGAAAAGGTTTTTCGGGCGGGCGAGACCTATGCCTACGCACCGGAAATTACCGAGAGGCAGGCGCACGATGTCTGGATAGCGGCCCCGAAAAAGACCTATGTGGCTGTTGGCGAGGATGGTAGAATTGTCGGTACCTACTATATTAAGGCCAACCAGCCTGGTCTTGGCGCCCATGTCTGCAACTGCGGATATATCGTAGCCCAGAAAGGCAGGGGTAAGGGGGTGGCCACGAGGATGTGTGAGCATTCTCAACAGGTTGCGTTGACTCTGGGTTTTCGCGCCATGCAGTATAATCTGGTGGTCGCAACCAATGAAGGTGCAATACGGTTGTGGAAGAAGCTGGGGTTCCAGATCGTAGGGATATTGCCGCATGCCTATAACAGCCGGATACGCGGTTATGTCGATGCCCTTGTGATGTATAAAGAACTCATTTTACCAGATGTTCAGGCTAACCAGCATGGCTGGACCAGGTAGCCTCAGCCACAACCAAAGATGAAACTTCTCGGCGCGGTAACAGAGCATTCCGCACTGACGAGTTTCATATAAACCAGCATGGCTGGACCAGGTAGCCTCAGCCACAACGAACCATGAAAATCGTCGCCCCGGTAAAGGAATTTTCCGTGCTGACGATTTTCGGATAAAGACCGAGATGATGGGCAGCAAGAATTGATGGACTCGTGAAAACTTCGATCTACTGCGCCCTCGGGCACAAACGACACTTCGCTGTACCCTATGTACCAGCAAATTGCCGCTTGAGACACTACGTCTCGTATAGCAAAGTTTTTTCTGAGCCCACCTTGGTCAAACATTCGATTTTTTACGAGCGTATCAATAATTGATGGACAGTCCGGTGAATAGAGCCGGCGGACGACTGTCAGGGGGATTTGCCGGAAGCGACCAGGAGGAGAAAGGAGCGATGCAAAGACAATCGAAACCTATTGATGGCAGGCGGAGCGGTTTCTTGGCCGTGATCTTATCTCTTGCGATGCTGTGGGCGGTGCAGCCCGTTGCACCGGGATGGGCAGGGGAGAAGATAAAAGGCGACAAGCCGGTGAAAAGCGAAAAATATCATCCCAATAAGGGGCAGGGCCAGGCGTCGAAACAGGGCGTCGTCAGGCCAGGAGACCATCGCGGCAGCCAAGCGGGCAACCAGTTCGGCGACCGCCGACAGGACGATGTGCGCGACACTCGGGATGGCCGTCGACCCGGAGCGCAGGATCGTGGTGACAGCCGCGATTTTCGCGGAGATGATCGTTTCAGCGACCACCAGCGCAGGGGCGTGCACGAGTACTACCGGGAACAGTATTCATCAGGCCACTGTCCGCCAGGGCTTGCCAAAAAGAACAATGGCTGCATGCCTCCGGGGCAGGCCAAAAAATGGCGAATCGGCAGGCCGCTGCCCCATGATGTGCGCACATACGAGCTGTCGGCGGCGGTCATCAGGGTGCTTGGGCCACCACCGGCAGGATGCCGGTATGTGCGTGTCTCTTCAGATATCCTGATGATTTCTATTGGAACCAGGATGATCGTGGATGCGATCGACGATCTTTCGCATCTGTAGTTTTTCCCCTGGTGGGCAGTGGTGGCCCGCCTGTTCGGGGAGATGAGGGGCCGGGTGTGCGGAAAAAACGTGCCGGGGGAGGGGTGAGCGCCTCCCCGGCGTCAACGGGCCATTGCCAGCTTTTTCGGTTCGCTCTTTATCCGCAGTACCTCAGGTTTACTGTTCAAGGCGATATGGCGCTTGGAGCCGGCGAAACGTTTTTTCCAGTAGGCATTATCGAGACTGGACACCGTGATCCCGCGGCTGAGACTGGCGTGGATGAATTTTCTGTCGGAAATATAGACACCGACGTGGTTGACTCTCTTTTTCTTCTTATTGGCAAAAAAGATCAGATCGCCCGGTTGCAACTGGGTGGGATCGATCTTGCGAAGTGCCGAAAGGCGGAACTGTTGAACCGAATTGTGCGGGAGCTTGATGCCAAACAATTTGGAATAGACGGTCTGGGAGAAACCAGAACAGTCCATCCCCTTTTTGCTGGTACCCCCGAGTTTGTAGGGGATGTCGAGATACTCCTTGACCTTGTTTTCAAACTGTTTGTCGGTAAAACCAAACGAGGTGAGAGGCGAGCCATAAGGCCGTTCCGTTGCAGAGGAGGTCGCCGGTAACTGGACGCCAGCACAGACCAGCAACAGAATGATAGCGGTTTTAACGAAGAGTGTTTTGCTGAATTGTCTCGGCATTGTTCAGTCTTTTCAGTTGTTTTGGCAGGGCGGCGGTGTGTTTTACGATTTATCGAAATCCCTGTCGTATGGGGCTGATCGTCGAGAATGACCTCATGTAAGACGTCTGTTGAAATCGTTGTGAGATCAGACCATCGCAGGCGGTGGCCATGTCCGTGCTGACCTTGACGCTCCAGTTCCTGCAATCCACTCTTTCGCCATCTCACCCTGGCGGTTTCTACCGGTTTTCAACTCCTGTGATCATTGGTCTGCCAGGAGCCGGTCCACCCCTGATGGCTCTGCATGCCTGAAGCCCGGGTGAATATGAGGAACAATGAGTAGTGCAGTCAGAACGCGAGGACATACGCTGGGGCGAGAGAACCAGGTGCCCCTATCGAGATACCTGCCACGTTGTAGAATTGATCGACAAAATGGCAAGATCATGAAACAATCCCTTTTTATAAAATACTTTACCTGAATGTGTCAATGTTCAATGGGCCGTGAGGAGTGAAAAAAAGGTCGTTCTGCGGAAATCTTGTCGATGAGGCGCCAAACTGTTGACAACGGCGGCAGCCCGGGTTGTTGGGAAATGGGGGCGCGTATCATCAGGTTGCACGCGAGGAGTGGTAAATCCCACACCGTAGCCGTTTTCTCGTACTTTCTGTTCGTTTGGGCGGACCGTTTGGCTCGAGTTAGCCCGGTGAAACGGTCTGATCAGACCACGATGGGGTCCTGGTGAACGGTTGCGACACTGTGCCTTGATCTCCAGGCGACGACCGGACCCGACAACGGCCAATTCCGCTGTCGGGTCTGGTCGTTTTGGCTCTGACCAGGCGATGCTGGAAAAGAGCAGAGGGCGAGCGTCTGGCGCCCTGGCGACTCACGGTAAATCTTGTTGCATTGATTGCTGGCTCCATGGTAGGCTGAAAAATCAGGAAACTGCTGTTTAACTATGTAATATATCACAAGGTTTATGGAAGATGAGGCCGAAAAGATGAAGAGCCTGCCAACTGAAGATGGTGTGTATGTCACCAAGGCGAAACGACTGTCCTTTTTGGGAGCAAACTTTCCATCGTTCTTTTTTTATTCGCGACTGATCGCCGAGGTCTTCCGTTGTGCCAGCATGGCCCGTCGGGGGGTATATGATAACGAGCAGTGGCGGGCCAGCAGTCTGAGAATATTGCAGAGCCTGGAGGGCAGTGGCGTCAGTGCCCATGTTTCAGGATTACAGCATATCTGCAGCCGGCAGAACGGACCATGCGTCATTATCGGTAATCACATGAGTTTTCTCGAAACACTTCTGTTGCCCGGGTTGATTTTACCCCGGCCGGTGACCTTTGTGATCAAGCAGAGTCTTCTCGAGTATCCTGTGTTCAAGCATGTGATGCGTTCACGCGAGCCGATCGCCGTCAGTCGAGTCAACCCCCGTCAAGATCTGAAGACCGTCCTGGAGGAGGGGGGAAAGCGGTTGGCCGCCGGCATTTCGGTGATCGTTTTTCCACAGTCGACCCGCTCGCATACCTTTGTGCCCGCCTCGATGGGGTCTATCGGCGTCAAACTGGCCAAACGCGCCGCTGTACCGGTCCTGCCCCTGGCCCTGAAAACGGATGCGTTGCAAAACGGGAGACTGGTGAAAGATTTTGGCGCGATCCTTCCCCGCATCCCGGTCCACATTGCCTTTGCCCCGCCACTGGTCGTGGCAGGCAAGGGCAGTGAGGAGATGGCAGAGATAAATGGCTTTATCGAAGAAAAACTGCGGGAATGGACCGGGGAAAACTGAAGAGAAGGACCCTGGCCGGTGCCGAAAACGACGCTCCGGGCAAGGGTCTTCCTGCGCTCCGGCTGCCCGATGATTACCCCCAAGAGGCTTATTTGTCGATCAGGTCCGACTCGTCCTCGAAATCGTCATCGTCGTCATCGTAGACGTCTTCTTCCTCGTCGTCGTCGCCATTGTCGTCGGTATCGTCCTCGTCCTCGTCGGTCTCTTCTTCCTCCTCGTCTTCTGCGGTCCTGTTCTGCATGCGAATTGCTTTGGGGATTTTTGATTCAGGCAGGATGAGTTCGGTGATCTTGGCAATTTCATCAATGAGATCTGGGTCTTTCTGGCAGACCGGACATTCGGCCGCATGTTTTTCCATAAAGGAAATCATCCGGGCGGGAGCCATTGTCTCCTCCTTGACATTCAGATACCACGTCTTGGCCAGTTTGAGAAGTCGTTCACACTGCATAGTTATGCTTGTAGGTTGTTGGAGTTAAAGAAGAAATGGGCAGTTTCCGTCTGCGATGGTGACGGGCTGCTGCAGGGGATGTCGGCCTGTCGCGTGCAGGATCGTTAAAAAAGGAGCCACCAATGACAAAAATGAGACAGCTCCCCGGCCCTGTGTGGCCTGATTGACTGTGCGACGTAGCCGTCTACGGTATCATTGACGGTATTGCCCGGCCATTATAATAAAATCTTGTTTTCGAGGTCAATGCTTATTATTATAGCGGTCTTTTGGTACGATTTGCCATGGAAGTGGATAGGGCACTGGTGGCTCTCCCGGACTTCAAATCCGGTGTGGCGGGTTAACAGCCTGTCAGGTGGGTTCGATTCCCATGCACTTCCGCCAGAATGCGTAAGCGCCCTGCATCATTGCTGCAGGGCGCTATTTTTTTTGTCCGGCATGGCGGGCAAAAAAATGGTAATCGTTCACCGGTGATACCGGGAATTTCCATAACCCGGATCTCTAAACGTTTATCCAGTACTCCAGATTCGTTCTAGCGGGCCGTTGGCCAAGAGTTTGCTCTGTGAGGAGGCCTGAGCGGACGAAAATGGGGTGCTGGTGAACGTTTACCAAAAATGCAGAGCCGCGAGAACGTGACCTTGCCTTGATATTTCCAGTTCATGGGACGCTCGGTTACTTCTTCCGTTGCCGTAATCTGGTTCCGGCAAACCGCAAGATCGGTACCCAGGAGAAGCCTGACCGGCTCTGCCTTGGGGCGATGTATCAGGAGAGCGTGGCAGGTTTGCCGCGGGGTTCCTCTTTCATGCCGGCTGGCCGGTCACGCTCTCTTTCTCGCAGCACCTGGGTCATTGCTGCTCCTTTGCGGGCTCGCTCCGCTGGACGGAGCATGCCCGTATCATCTGGAGGAAAAGGGTATGTCATATAGGGTGGTAGGAATATCGGGAAGTCCGGTAAAAGATGGCAATGTCGATGCCTTTCTTGCAGCAATCATGGATATGGCCAGGGAGAAGGGCCTTGAAACGGAAACACTTCATCTCGCGGGGTTGCAACTGCAGCATTGCATTCACTGCAATTTCTGCATTAACAAACAAAAACCTGGTAAATACTGTTCGTTGCCGGATGATGGTCAGATAATTTTCGAGAAATTGGAGCGAGCGGATATCATCGTGCTGGCCAGTCCTGTGTACTTCATGCGGACCAGTGGCATGATGGCAACCCTGATCGACCGGTTGCGGGTGTTCATCTTCGGCAATATCGCTGGCGGCAAGCTGAAAAACAAGATAGGGATGAGCGCCGGCGTCTCCTGGATGCGCCATGGTGGTCTCGAGACCACCCATCTGTCTCATCTCATGGCGTTCGTGACGCTCGATATGATTCCGGCCACCAACCATGCCTCGATAAGTCCTTTGGGGGCGGCGGCTGTGTCCAGCTCCCATGGCGAGGGCACGTTCGAGCCCTCGGTTCGCCTGGGAGCGTTGGCGGATAGCGCCGGGTTGAAATCTGCCGGGGCCCTGCTTGCCCGAGCCCTGGAACTGGCTCGGCTACTGGGCCGGTAGTGGTTGAGGCAAGCTGGTTCAGCCATGCTTTGCGATCTCTGCCTCGCGCTGTTCAGGCACGCTCGCGGCAGATGTCTTCGGCTCGGTTATGCGGCGGTTGTAACAGGCTCTTGCAGCAGGGCCAATGCGGTCAGCCGGTCGGTCACCAGAACATCGATATAGCCGCCGGCCATGGCTCCTTTGAGTGCGGCCACTTTCTCGAGCCCGCCGGCCAGTGCCAGGACCCGTGGACAATTGCGAAGTTGGGCAAGTGAAATAGAAATGACCGGATCTTCTTCTTCCGAGAGGATCGGTGCGCCATTTTTGTCGTAGTAATGGAGGCAGATATCGCCGACCGCCCCATGGGAGGCGAGCATCTTGACCGTCTCTTCCCTGTAGACAATGCCCAGGTTGCGCACCAGGTCGGACTGCTCGCTCGTGCCGATACCGACGATGGCCAGGTCAACGTTCGGGAAGCGTTTGACCACATCGGCAATCTCGGGGTCTAAAAGTCGCTGCCGTTTTTCTTCGGGGGTGCGAACCTCTGATGTCGTCGGCAGGAAACTGGCCGGGCAGTCGAGCAGGTGAGCCAGGTCGTCGGTCAGGATATTGGCGCGCAGATTGCGGTTATGGCCGACCCCGCCGAGAATCTGGATCACCCCCCGGGCCTTGGCCATGCGGGGATGCAGTGCCTCGACCATGGCGCTGATAAAGGTGCTCCAGGCGGAAATGCCGACAAGATCATCCGGCCGCAAGGTCGTCTGCAGATACGCCGCGGCACCCGAGCCGACCGCCCGTTTGACCGCCTGTGCCGGAGCGTTGTCTTCAATATCGACCACGATCATCTGCTGCAGGCCATACTTCTGCTGCAGACTCAGTTCGAGGGCGACGAATGTTCCGGTCGGGTGAATCACGCTCACCTTCACCAGCCCCTCGTTATGGCACCGCTTGATCGCCCGGGATACGAATGATTGCGAGAGGTTCAGGCTTCGGGCAATGGCGGATTGATTCAGCCTCTCGTCATAATACAGGGTGGCAATTTTTACCAGTAGCCGTAATTCGCTGTTCTTGTCCATTGTCTTGCCCCGGCTCGACGGCCTGCGAGACGATATTCCTGCCAGATCGTACCACTTCGCTGCGTTCGTCAGCCCACTGAACGAAAAAAAGGAGAGAGTAACATACTCATTTGCTCACGCATATTCTATTTATCCGAAAATTGCCAGCATCAACGGTTCTGTTACCGGGGCTGAGCGTTTCATGGTTCGTTGAGGTTGAGGTAGCCTGGTCGAGCCACGCTGTTTGCTGATTTCAGCGGTCGAACAGGGTCTGTTGAACGGCTCGTTGCCAGCCCTGGTAGCCCTCGGCTGCCGCTGTGACCCCTGTATCGGGAAAAATCTTCTCGGCCCGGCGGTCCAGGGCGGCCAGCTGCTGACGGCTGGGCCACCAGCCCAGCGCTTTACCGGCAAGATAGCCGGCACCGAGGGCGGAGACCTCGGCGATAGTGGTCCGCACCACGGGGCGGCCGATGACATTGGCCTGGAACTGCATCAGCCAGTCGTTGCGGGTCGGTCCGCCGTCGACAAGCAGGCAGTCGAGACTCTCGCCGGACATTTCCTCCATCAGGGCAAAGACATCGGCAACCTGGTAGGCTATCGCCTCCAGAGCGGCACGGGCCAGATGCTCCGGGCCGGCGCTGTCGGTCAAGCCGGTGATCAATCCCCGGGCCCTGGTCTGCCAGTGAGGCGCCCCAAGCCCTGACAGGGCGGGGACGAAATAGACCCCGTCGTTGCTCTTGGTCTGTCGGGCGAGTTCGGCGAGTTCGCTGGTATCCCGCACCCCGATGAGTTGGCCCATGTAATCGGCGCCGGCACCGGTGTGGGTAATATTGCCCTCGAGGGCATAGCTCAGCTCACCGTCATGCCAGGCGATGGTCTGCGCCAGACGATAGTCTCCAGCCCGAAGCGCGGGCACAGGGGTCATCAGTGAGCTGCCCGTCCCGTAGGTGGCCTTGATCACGCCTGGGACGAAACCACCCTGGCCATAGAGGGCGGCATGCGAGTCGCCGACCTGCGAGAGAATCGGCAGGCCGTCGGGGAGTCCGGTAAAGCCGGAGGTTTCGGCCCGCACTCCCGACGAGGGGCAGATCTGTGGCAGGGCGTGAATTGGCACAGTGAAGATCCGGCAGAGTTCTTCGTCCCATTGTTGGGTATGGATGTTACAGAGCTGGGTGCGGGCCGCATTGGATTGATCGGTGACAAAGGCCCTGCCGCCGGAGAGGTGCCAGACCAGCCATGCGTCAATGGTACCGATACATATCTCGCCGTTTTCGGCGCGAGCCTGCCCGGCGGGCAGAGCATCGAGCAGCCAGCGGATTTTGGCTGCAGGGAAGAGCGGGTCTATTGGCAGCCCCGTCTTCTCCTGGATGGTGGCGATGTCCTGGCTTTGCGCCAGTTGCTCACAGATTTCCTCGGAGCGGCGGCACTGCCATACCACCACCGGGCTCAACGGCCGGCCGGTGGCGCGCTCCCAGATCAGCACGGATTCACGCTGGTTGCTGATGCCAAGCCCGATGATCGGGCCGTCTATCGAGGCGGTGGCCTGCGCTATGGCCGCGCGGACCCCCTCGATGATCTCCCGCGGATCCTGTTCGGTCCATGCCGGGCGCGGGTGGGTGACTTTCAGGCTGGTGGAGCCACGGGCAAGGATCTGTCCCTTGCCGTCGATGCAGGCCGCCTTGGCGTTGGTCGTCCCCTCGTCAATGGCCAGGAGCACAGGGTTCATCATCTCTCCTTATGGTTTCAACCGTTTGACGTTGTCAACTATGCTCGCGGCGTCGATGCCGAGACTGGCGCGGGTTGCGGCCCGGTCGCCAGCAATCGCATACCCACCGTCGGGCACCCCGAAACGGTAGAGCCTGGCGCCAATCGCCTGTTCGCTCAAGACCTCTGCGACAATCGAACCCACCCCGCCGTTGATATTGTGCTCTTCGACAGTCAGCACGATCGTCTTGTCGCCAAGGGCCTGGGCCAGGGCCTGGCGATCGAGCGGACGAATGGAGGGCAGCGCGATCACCGAGATCTCGCACCCCTCTGCGGCGAGCCTGTCTCCCGCCTCCACCGCTTCATGGACGGTCGAGCCGAGCGCCACCACCGCCACGGTCTGTCCTTGCCGGAGCATGTCGATGCGGCCGGCCACGAACGCGTAGCTCTCGTCGTGAAGCTGGGGCAGGGCCTTGCCGTCGAGACGGATATAGACAGGCCCCTGCCTGTGGAGGGCATAATCGATGATCTGTTTTGCCTCGAGGGGGCAGCTTGGCGCAAAAATTTCCACATTGCCAAAACCGCGCATCACCGAGATGTCGTCGACGGCATGGTGGGTGCTGGCCAGAGGGCCATAGCTCATGCCGGCATTGAGACCGAACATCTTGACGTTGGTCTTGTTGTAACAGACATCGATTCGCACCTGCTCGTTGGCCCGCGAAACGAGAAACGGCGCAGCGTTACAGGTGGCGGTCACCTTGCCGGCAAGGGCCATGCCGGCCGCCGCTCCGACCATGGTCTGCTCGGCAATACCCACATTGACGATACGGTCCGGGTAGGCCTCCATAAACGGCTTGATTTTCGAGGTCGACGTGGAATCCGCCACGAACGGCACGAGGTCCAGGCCATTCTGGACGGCGGCGATAAAGCGTTCCACCATCACATTGGCCAAATGTTCAGAATGAGCCATCACTCAACTCCTTTAACGCAAGATTGACCTCTTCCCCCTTCGGCACGCGATGATGCCATTCGGGCCGGCCCTGAATGAAAGAAATACCCGCCCCTTTGATGGTGTTGGCGATCAGCACCTGGGGTTTTCCCTGGCGTTTCAGCCCCTCGAGCGCGGTGACGACGGAGCGCATATCGTTGCCTTCGCACTCGGAGACCGCAAGACCAAAGGCGCGCCACTTGTCGGCAAGCGGGTCGGTACGGAGAATATCCCTGGTATAGCCCGCCAGCTGCAACCTGTTCTTGTCGTTGATGATAACGAGGTTGTCGAGCTGGTAATGGGCGGCGACCAGGGCCGCCTCCCAGTTGCTGCCCTCGGCGAGTTCGCCATCACCTGTCAAGACGTAGACCGTCTTCGGGTTGCCGCTCTGTTTGGCGGCCAGGGCGATACCGGTGGCCACCGGCAGGCCATGGCCCAGTGCGCCGGTATTGAACTCCACCCCCGGGGTTTTCTGGCGGACCGGATGACCGGGCAGCCTCGAGTCGTTGTGCTGGTAGGTCGCAAGCCAGTCATCGGCGAAGTATCCCGCTTCGGAGAGGACGGCATACAACCCGCCCGCCGCATGGCCTTTGGATTGAATGTAGATATCTCGATCAGGGTCATCCAGGCGGTCTGGCGCCATATCGAGCAGACGAAAATAGAGGGCGGTAAGAATTTCGATCTGGGAGAGGTCTGCACCGGTATGTCCGCCTGCCGGGCTCTCGGAATTCATCACCACAATTTTACGCCGTATGGCGCGGGCCCGTTTTTCGAGCTCGTCAATTTCTAATCTGTATGGATTCATAGTCGTTTCACTCGTTGTTGCCAGGATGCTCTACCAGCAGCAAAAGCCGCCATCGACCAGAAGATCGATCCCTGTGCAGTAGCTCGATGCATCGCTGGCCAGAAAGATGGCGGGCCCGACCATCTCGTCGACGCTTGCCATGCGCTGCATTGGTGTCTGTGCTTCAAACTCCTTGGTTTGGTGAACCATTTCCGGCCGGGTATTCATCGGCGTGGCCGTATAGCCCGGGCTGATCGAGTTGACCCGTACACCGCGTTCGACCCATTCCATCGCCATGCTTTTGCCCATATGGATAACGCCAGCTTTCGAGGCGTTGTAGTGGAGCTGCCTAAGCCCGCGATTGACGATCACTCCGGACATGGAGGCGATGTTGATGATCGAGCCTTTGCCGTGGGCGAGCATGGCCAGCCCTTCGGCCTGACAGGAGAAGAACACCCCTTTCATGTTGATATCCATCAGGGTCTGGTACTGCTCTTCGCTCATCTCCTCGGCCGGGTTGGCGTTGGCAATGCCGGCCGCGTTGACGGCAATGGCCAGATGACCGAGTTCCCTCTCGGTTCTGGCGACCGCATCGCCCATGGCCGTCCGGCTGGTGACATCGGCACAAATCGCCATGGCCCTGCGCCCGGTTGCCTTGATCTGCTCGAGGGTGTCCTGCAGGCCGCCGTCGTCGCGCCGGTCCAGGCAGGCCACGTCCGCGCCGCATTGGGCCAGGCCGAGGGCAATGCGTTGGCCAATGCCACTTCCCGCCCCGGTCACCAGGGCAACCCGACCCGACAGATCAAACAGTTTCGGGGCATTGAATTGTATTTCACTCATAATCGTTCTCCTCTGTTCACTGCGTGGTTTTCGCAGATTCAATACCTTACGACATGATCAGCCCACCATCGATATTGATGGTCTGGCCGGTCAGATAACGTGCGTCGTCACTGGCTAAAAAGGCCACCACTCCCGCCACGTCGGCGCCCGTTCCCGCCCGTTTCATCGGGATGCCGTCGACCCATTCGGCCATCAGTTCTCCCGGGCCGTAGTCGCCGAGCATCTCTCCCCAGACACGGTCATTGTAGTCCCACATATCGGTGTGGATAATGCCCGGGCAGATCGCATTGATCGTGATGTTGTCGCATGCGACCTCCTTGGCCAGGCTCTGGGTCAAACCCATCACCCCGAATTTCGAGGCGGCGTAATGGGGTGTGTAGATAAAGCCGTCGCGAGCCTGGCCCGAGGCGGTGTTGATAAGTCTGCCGCCACCGGAGCGACGCATGTAGCGAATGGCCTCCTGGCAGCAGAGAAAGACTCCCTTGGTGTTGACATCCATGGTGGCGTCCCACTCCTTTTCCGTCAGGTTTTCGACCTTAGCGATGGTGATGATGCCGGCATTCTGGACCGAGACGTCAATCTGGCCAAAGGCCCGGGCCGCCTGGGCGTAAAGCGCCCTGACGGCGTCGATATCGGTGACGTCACAGGTCACCCCAAGCGCCTTGACACCTTTGTGTTCTATCTTTTTCGCGGCATCGACCACATCTGTTTCGATAGAGGCCACGACCAGGTTCGCCCCCTCGGCGGCAAAGCGCTCTGCGATGGCGTAACCGATTCCCTTGTTGCCGCCGGTAACGACAACGGTTTCTCCGACAAATCTTTGCATCTTCTTCTCCTGACTTGTGTCTATCCAGAAACAGGATATTTTCTTCTAAATCGAGGCGTGAGAGAAATTTTACCGCAGGTATATATCTGATATCGGAGTCTACGCTTGCCTCCGAGGATAAAATTTCGCACACAACGAAGAGTTTCATGTTTCGTTGTGGCTGAGGTTACCTGGTCCAGCCATGCTGGTTATATGAAATTCGCCAGTGCGGAAAACTCTGTTGCCCCGCCGAAGAGTTTCGTGTTTCGTTGTGGCTGAGGTTACCTGGTCCAGCCATGCTGGTTATCTTGAGGAATCGTCTCGAAAACCTACGAGATATCGGTTATGCGCAGTTGCCAATCTGTCGTCCCCTGATATCTGTTTATCATCGGGGTAAAGACAATCTTGCGGGTTGGCTGGCTCTCTATTTCCTTCTTTTTTCGCCCAAGGCCAAAGCCAACAGCACGGTAGTTCGCGTATTTACCACGTAGTGTGAGTTGAAGATGCTGCCTGTTGGCGCCAATGGTCCGGCAGGTCAACACCGAAGCCGAAGGATCGACAAAAACCGGTCGCTCATTTTCTGGTCCAAACGGCTCCATTCGTTGGAGAAATTCAAGAGTTATCTTCTCCATTACCTCGTCGACGTTACACTCGACCAACATCGGTCCAGCTGCCTGATAATGCAGCGCCTCAAGTTGACGCAACTCGACTGCCCGCTCAAAGGTCTCGGTAAAACCGGTCATCTTGTCCATCTCGACACTGAGTCCGGCCGCCATGGCATGCCCACCATATTGAGCAATATGCGCCCTGCTCTCATGTAAACATTCTACCAGGTCGATACCCGGTACCGAGCGACCAGAGCCTTTGACCCTATCCCTATCTTCACCCGCATAGCCGAAGACGATGGCCGGCTTGCCATGGAGTTCGACCAGTCTGGAGGCCACTATCCCGATAATACCGAGATGGAATTCTCCGACAACGACGATGCTTCGCCTCTTCCTCATCTCGACTTCATCTAAAATATGTAAAGCTTTTTCGAGATTTTCTTCACAAAGACTCTTTCGCTTGCCGTTAAAGTCCTCCAGCTTTCTGGCAAGCTTTGCCGCGGCAACGATATTGTCGCTTGTCAACAGATGTGCAGCCACCTCGGCCCGGCCCAAACGCCCTGCGGCATTTATTCTCGGGGCGAGAAGAAAGCTGATATCCTCTGTGGTCAGGGCCCGCCGGGCGAGTCCGGCATTCTCGATCAAAGCCTGCAAGCCCACGACCGCGGAGTCGGTCAGCGTCTCCATCCCGGCCCTGACCAGGATCCGATTGGTGCCAGTCAACTCGACGAGGTCAGCAACGGTGCCCAGAGCGACAAAACCGAGATAGTCCTTCATGTTGGGTTTTGCCTCCCGCTTGAAGAACCCCCGTTTTTCCATGACCATCCGCAATGCAGCGGCAAAATAAAAGGCCACACCGACCCCAGCCAATTTCTCCTCGTGGAAGCCACAGTCCTCCTGGCTGGGGTTGAGCACGACACAGGACGGCAACGGGCTGACGGGAAGCTGATGGTGGTCGGTGACGATCACCTTGCCACCCATTTCCATGATTTCAGCAACTTCCCGATAATTGGCGATACCACAATCGACCGTAATGAGCAAAAATGGTTTGCCGGCCAGACGGGCCGCATGTAAATCACGGAACACGGCACTGTTGAGGCCATAGCCATCGGTCAGTCTATTGGGGATATGCCAATGCGATTCAACGCCCAATGCTTTGAAAAAATTGACCAATAGCGCGGTGCCGCTGACACCGTCAACATCATAATCGCCCCAGATGACAATTTCCGAGCCACGCTCGAATTCTGCAAGAAACAGTTCGGTCGCCTCCGCCATATTCTGCATTTGCATTGGATTGGGCAATTGCTCCAGACGGGGATTGAGATAATCGGTTATCTTTTCGTCATCGTGCAATTTCAATGTAGAAAAGATCTTTTGTATAATTGGTGGAATCCCGTTGTTCATCTCCTCTCCTGGATACCTGTTCGCAGGCCCGATACCGGTCTTACCTGCTGGCAAGCCAGCTGGCTATTCTTCGTTGAATACCATCGCGGTCTTTAAGGTCAAACCATTCCATCTCCGCTATCCCCCGGAACCAGGTGTACTGTCTCTTGGCATAACGTCTGGTGTCACGGCTGAGCAGGGCCAGCATTTCCGGCATGGTCCAGCGGTTGCCCAGATAGTTGAGCATATGACGATAACCGATACTCTTCATCGGCTTCAACCGCTGCGAATACCCCATCGCCAGCAGATGCTGCACCTCCTCTGCCAGTCCGTGTTCGACCATCTTCACCGAACGGCGATTGATCCGGTCATAGAGCAGATCTCTTTCAGTATATAAGGCAATCTGCAGGATGTTTTGCAATCCATCGCCACCACGCCCCTCCTGTTGCCGCTGCAGATGCGTTGACCAGGGAATGCCGCTGATCATGTAGATCTCCAGGCCACGGACGATGCGCATGCCATCCTGGTGATGAATTCTGGCGGCTGACGGCGGATCACAGGCCATCAATTCCTGATGTAAATTCAAAGATCCTTCAATATCGAGTCGTTTTTGCAGGATTTTCCGCCCAGTGTCATCTTTTGGCAGTTCGGCGAACAGCCCCCCGGTCAAGGCCTTGAGATACAGCCCGGTTCCTCCCGTCAACAGTGGGACTTTTCCCCGTAAGGTGATCGATTCGATTACCCTTTCGGCATCTCGGGCAAAGCTGGCCGCATCATAGTGTTCGTCCGGGTCGACGAGGTCGAGGAGATGATGGGGAATTCCCATCATCTCCTCTGGGTGAATCTTGGCGGTCCCCACATCCATATACCGGTAAACCTGCATAGAGTCGACACTGACGATCTCACAGTCAAACTCCTTTGCCAGTATGAGCGACAGAGAGGTCTTGCCAATTGCCGTTGGGCCGACAAGGGCGATGGCCGTTTTATCTCTCATTTTGTCCCTGCTCACTGTTTTCGGTGAAAAAGATTTTGTCCTGAAGAAGTGCCCGCCGCTTTGGGCCGATACCGGGTATACGACCAAAGTCGTCGATATCTTTGAATGGGCCATGTTCGAGGCGAAAATCGACAATGCGCTGGGCCAGGCCCTGTCCTATGGTGGGCAAGGTCATCAGCAGCGAAATATCGGCACCGTTAATCGCAATCGGCGAAAAAAACAACGGGGCGAACCTGGGCTGCGCAACAGCACTCGTGGCCGCCAGCATAAGCGATTCGTCACCTTGCACCACCAGAGAAAGGCGCTCTTTGCGGGCTAGCAGGGAAACCACGGATGGTGGGGCTTCTGGAGCGAGACGCACCAAGGCTATGACCAGCAGGACCGCCGCCATCGCCAGAACAACCCAGAGACGGTTGTCACTCTTTTCTCCTGTCCCTTTGGGTTTCATGAAATTCACCTCATCGCCCTCCCGACAGAATGCCATCATTAACACCGGCCAAGGCTGTAAGGAGAGAACGTTTTTTTGTTGTTGCCGTTGTCGACACAAGGTATAAACCGCAGACGTTACCTGCAGAATGCCCCTTTCCCCCTTGTGATACATCACCATGACGTCGGCAGCTCCCTTCAATATCGTTCTGGTCGAACCGGAAATTCCACCCAATACCGGCTCTATTGCACGACTGTGCGGCGCCACCGGTTCCACCCTGCACCTCGTTCACCCGCTGGGATTTTCCACCGACAATAAACATCTGAAACGTGCCGGGTTGGACTACTGGCCATACGTCAACATTGTTCATTGGCAGAGTCTGGACCATTTCCTTTTGGCCCAGGAGGAGATACGCCTCTATTTCTTTACCACAAAAACCACCCAGTCGTACACCGCTCCCCGCTACCGGCCGGGCGACAATCTGATTTTCGGTAAAGAAACAAAAGGATTGCCGGAGGAGATTCTATCATTATATTCTGAGCGGTGCTATACACTGCCTATGACCAATCCGCAGATACGCAGTCTCAACCTGGCAATGACCGCTGGTATCGTGCTCTATGAGGCGCTTCGACAAAACAGGTTTCAACTGTAATATTCATCAAACGGTGTCGGCAACACCGCATTCGACCAACGAGAGGAGATTCACCATGCCAACACGAGTCTATAATTTCAGTCCGGGCCCGGCCACCCTGCCCTACGAGGTACTACAGCAGGCAGCAAGAGATGTGGTCAACTTTCAGGATTCAGGCATTGGCCTCATCGAAATCAGTCATCGCTCCAAACAGTTCATGGCGGTCATCGAACAGGCCGAACACCTCCTCCGCGAGTTGATGGGAATTCCAGAAAATTACAAGGTACTCTTTCTCCAGGGAGGGGCATCGAGCCAGTTCTTCATGGTGCCGATGAATCTGCTTGGCGGGCAAAAGAAGGCGACCTATCTCAACACCGGCACCTGGTCGAAAAAAGCCATCAAAGAGGCCAGGCTCTTCGGCCAGATCGACGTGGCCTATTCCAGTGAGGCAACGAACTTCAATCGTGTTCCAGACCCCGATGAGTACCAGGTCGACGCTGATTCGGAGTATCTCTATTTCGTTTCCAACAATACCATATACGGTACCCAGTTCAGGCAGATGCCCAAGGCGGAAACGCTGTTGGTCTCGGACATGTCTTCCGACATCCTCTCCAGACCGATCGATGTCAGCAGCTTCGGCCTGATCTTTGCGGGCGCCCAGAAGAACCTCGGCCCTGCAGGGGTGACCTTGGTCGTCATCCGCGAGGACCTGCTGGAGAGGACCCCTGCCACGGTACCGACCATGCTGTCGTACAGGACCCATGCCGACAAGGGCTCGATGTTCAACACCCCCCCGACTTTTGCTATCTATATCGTCGCCGAGACCCTGAAATGGCTGAAAAATAAGGGTGGCGTCGCCGCTATGGAAAAAATCAACAGAGAAAAGGCCGATCTGCTCTATGGGGTCATCGACAGCGACAGCTACTATCGAGGTCATGCCGAGAAAGCCTCCCGTTCGAGGATGAACGTCTCTTTCAATCTGCCCAACGCCGATCTCGAGAAAAAATTTATCGCCGAAGCCGAAACCCTCGGCTTAAGCGGCCTCAAGGGACACCGCTCCATCGGTGGCTGCCGCGCCTCGATCTACAATGCATTTCCCCTGGAAGGTGTTGTCAAGTTAGTTGAATTCATGCAGGGATTTCAGGTACGAAATCCGGTCTAACCAGTATGGCTGGACCAGGTAGCCTCAGCCACAACGAAACATGAAACTCTTCGGCGCGGTAACAGGACTTTCCGTACTGACGAGTTTCATATAAACCAGCATGGCTGGACCAGATAGCCTCAGCCACAACGAAACATGATAGACTCGTAAAAACCTAAAACCTGCACGTAAGATGGCTCAGTACAAAAGCCTGATATACAAGGCGCAGTGGTGTCGGCCAAGCACAGACGTACATGTGGTACGTCGAGCAGTGGCCGATCCCGCTGCAACGCAGGAGACCGGGCTTTTTACGACGCCATCAAACATGAAACTCCTCGGTACGGTAACAAAGATCTCCGTACTGATGCGTTTCATATAAAGCTGCAAAGAGCATTGTTGGTCGATGGATTATGTAGGTCAGATCATACGCCCGCCCAGTGAAGCGGGCGCGATCATTCTCCAGGTGAGTGTTGGCTGTTCACACAACAGCTGTACCTTCTGCGGGGCCTACAAGGAGAAACGTTTCCAGATCAAGGATCCGGCGACTATCTCGGCCGATCTCGATTTTGCCGCGGCCTGGTGTGGAAAACAGTCAAAGATTTTTCTCGCCGATGGCGACGCGCTGATCATCCCCTTCCATCGTCTTGAATCCATTTTCTTGGAGATTCGCAACAAGCTGCCATGGGTACGAAGAATTTCGACATACGGAACTGCCCGCGCCATACGCAGCAAGAGTGTCGAACAGCTCTCGTGGCTGCAGCAACTTGGTCTTCATCGCGTCTATCTCGGCCTTGAGAGCGGCAGTGATCGGGTGCTGCAGCAGGTCTGTAAAGGAGAGACGGCGAAAAGCATGATCGCTGCCGCCGCCATGGTTCGTGCCGCCAACCTCTTCCTCTCTGTGACCGTGCTCCTGGGTCTGGCGGGAACCAAGCACTCGCAGCGGCACGCCAAACAGACTGCCGAGGTGCTGAGTGCCATGCGGCCGCAGCAGATTGCCGCGCTCACCCTGCTGTTGATGGACAACACTCCACTGGCTCAAGCCTGCCGTGCTGGCCGGTTCCAGCTCCCTGATTCGTCGACTGTTCTCGCTGAACTTCGCACCCTGATCGCCGATATCGACACCCCCTGTCAGTTCCATGCCAATCACGCCTCCACCTACCTGCCGCTCGGTGGTCGTCTGCCCCGGGACCGGCAGAAAATACTCTCTCTCATCGACCAGGCCCAGGCTGACAGCCGGCTCCTTGTCCCGGATCATTTACGACGATTATGAGATCAACAAAGACAGATTTACGCAATTTCGATCAGCAGCAACTCATCAACTATGTCCAGAGCCTGGGGCAACCCGGCTTCCGCGGCAAGCAGATCATGGTCTGGCTGTACCGTCCCGGGATCGTTGATTTCAGTGAAATGACCGACCTGGCGAAAGATTTTCGTAAAATTCTCGCCGAAGAGGCCTGCATCTCCCGTTTTGAAAATCCACGCATTGAACGTTCTGCCGATGGCTGTACCAAATTCGCCTTTGTCCTCGACGACGACCATCTGATCGAATCGGTTCTCATCCCCGAGCCTGACCGCAACACCCTGTGTATCTCATCCCAGGTCGGTTGCGCCATGCACTGCACATTCTGCCTCACCGGCACCATGGGCTTCCGTCGTAACCTGAGTCCGGCGGAGATCGTCAATCAGGTATGCGCGGTACGTGACTATCTGCTCGCCATGGATCCCGAGCAGCGGATAGGCCCCGCGCGGGTGACCAACCTGGTCTATATGGGCATGGGGGAGCCCTTGAACAATCTCGACAATGTCCTCACTTCTCTTGCGATCCTCACCGAACCCAAAGGCCTCGACCTGACCAGCAGGAAAATTACGGTCTCTACCTGTGGCATCGTCCCGAAGATGCGAGAATTCGGAGAAAACACCTCGGTCAACCTGGCAATCTCACTCCACGCCGTCGACGATGCCACCAGAGACATGCTGATGCCGGTCAACAATCGCTACCCCATGAACGAACTGCTGCAGGCCTGCCGGGATTACCCCATGGCCAGACGCCGGAGGATCATGTTTGAATATATCCTGCTGGCGGGAATCAACGACAGCGATGCCAATGCCAGAACGCTTGCCAAGAAACTTCGAAATATACCATGCAAAATCAATCTATTACCGTATAACGAATGCCCTGAACTGCCCTATAGAAGCCCCGGGCGTGAGCGACTGCTGGCCTTTCAGAAAATTCTGCTCGATGCCCATTATTCGGTATTTATCCGCAACAGTCGGGGCGCTGACATCTCGGCTGCCTGCGGCCAGCTTGCCGGCAAAGAGTCGGCCACGCCCTGACAGGAGATCGTTGATATGCCTCAACTGCAACAAATGAAAGCGATACGGTACATGGACGACACCTGCCACCGTCGTCAGGAGATAGGGAACTTTCAACGGGCAGAAATCAAGGCCGGGCCAACATATAAACGCTATCCTCTTGCCCCGCGAATCTCTCTGCCGAAAGCCGACCCGCCCGATCAGGACGATCTTACTTCAGTCCTTCGGCGGCGTCGCTCGAAAAGAGATTTCAGTTTAAGCCCGTTACCCTTGCAGGACCTGGCCTACATGCTCTGGGCCAGTCAGGGAATAACCGCCTCGGCGGGTCGTTACCCGCTGCGGACCGCACCATCGGCCGGAGCCCTCTACCCTGTCGAGACCTACCTCTCGATCGAGAACGTTGATGGTATCTCCCCTGGTCTGTATCATTTCGCTGTGCTCGATTTTTCCCTCGAACTGCTGCAATCGGGCCACCATGGCGACGATATCGCCCTGGCCTGCCTGAACCAGCAGTTTCTCGCCAGGGCTGGAGTCATCTTTATCTGGACCGCGGTATTTCGCCGAAACTTCAGCAAATACGGAGAGCGAGGGCTGAGGTACGTTCTGATGGACGTCGGTCACATCTGCCAGAACGTCCTGCTGGCCGCCGAGGCGACAGGCAGCACCAGCTGCCCGATCGCCGCCTTCTTCGATGAGGAACTGCACCAGATTCTCGACGTCGATGGTCGGGAAGAACGGGTTCTCTATCTCGCCGGAGTCGGCCTGACCAGCCGGTCAGCAAAGGGCTGATCGGGGTACCACCAGAGTCCATTATCCGCTTTCGGCCGCTCCACTGTGACAAAGTGGCAATTCCTTGCCGAGTATCTGCTTTTTTAAATATGCGAATATTGCACATTTCGCTCTATGCTGGTATTCTGCCCCCGTTTCGTGCCCTTGGCCGCTTGACAGCACTGACCACTAACGAGATCGTCCCAACGTATGGTCACTGTCGGACAATCGTGGCCATCTCTCTGAGATTACCATTTTTTATTGATTTGCACCTGCAAGGAGGAACGGCAATTATGGACTATCGCATTGTTCGGACAACATGTCCACATTGTGGCTGCGGCTGTCAGCTTCATCTGGAGGTGCTCGATGGCAAGCTGATTGGCACCCATCCCATGAAGACGGCGGACATGAACGAAGGGTGCCTCTGTATCAAGGGCTGGAATGTGCATGAATTCGTTCACCATGAGGAACGTTTGACAACTCCGCTCATCAAAAAGAACGGTTCGTTGCAACCAGCGAGCTGGCAGGAGGCGCTCGATCTGGTGGTCGATACCATCCAGAAGACCCGGAATGAACATGGCCCGGACGCTCTGGGTTTTCTCAGTTCGGCCCGGACGACCAATGAAGAGAATTTTCTAGTGCAGAAGATGGCCCGGACAGCGATCGGCACCAACAACGTCGATCACTGCGCCCGACTCTGACATGCGCCGACAGTGGCAGGTCTTGCCGCTGCCTTTGGGAATGGGGCCATGACCAACTCCATCGCCGAGATTGAAAATACCGCCTGTCTCTTCATCATCGGCTCGAACACCACCGAAGCCCATCCGCTCATCGCCCATCGGATGTTCAAGGCCAAAAAAAATGGCGCCAAAATTATCGTGGTCGATCCCCGTCGAATTCAGATGGCGATGGTGGCCGATATGCATCTGCGGATCCGTTTCGGGACCGATGTGGTGTTTCTCAATGCGATGATGCACGAAATCGTGGCCAAGGGCTACCATGACACCACTTTTATCGAGGAACGGACCGAAGGTTTTGCCGAATTAGAGAAAATCCTGCCGGACTATTCTCCTGAAAAAGCAGCGGAGATTTGCGGTATTCCCGCAGAGCAGATTCGGGAGGCAGCCCGTCTCTACGCCACCTCCGAACCGTCGACAATCTGCTATACTCTTGGAATCACTGAACATTCTCACGGCGTGGACAACGTCAAATCGCTCGCCAACCTGGCTCTGCTCACCGGCCAGATCGGCAAGGCCTCAAGTGGCGTCAATCCATTGAGAGGCCAGAACAATGTCCAGGGGGCCTGTGACATGGGCGCCCTGCCCAACGTCTATTCGGGCTACCAGGTAGTGGTCGGCAAAGATGCCCAGCAGAAATTTCACCAGGCCTGGCAGCCGGCCCATGAACTTTCTACTAAGATCGGACGCACCATCCCCGATATGATGGACGGGCTCATCGAGGGTTCGTTAAAGACCATGTTTATCGTCGGTGAGGACCCCGCTGTCAGCGATCCGGATACCAACCATATCCTCCACGCCCTTAATTCCGCCGAATTTCTGGTGGTGCAGGACATTTTTCTGACGGAAACCGCCAAACTCGCCGACGTCGTGCTGCCTGCGGCATGCTGGGCGGAAAAGGACGGAACATTCACCAACAGCGAACGTAAGGTGCAGCGGGTGCGGAAGGCGGTTGATCCGCCCGGAGAGGCGCGGCCAGACTGGCAGATTATTGCCGAGATAGGCTGCCGCCTCGGGGCGAAGATGGAGTACAGCAGCCCGGAGGAGATCTTTGCAGAGATAGCGGCGCTCAGCCCGATTTATGGCGGAATCTCCTACGATCGGCTCGAAACTTGCGATCTCCAGTGGCCCTGCCCGACCCCTGAACATGAAGGAACCAGATTTCTTCACAATAAAAGATTCGGTCGCGGCCTCGGGTTGTTCAATCCGATCACCTATCGGCCATCCGAGGAATTACCGGATACGGAATACCCATTCTTTCTCACAACCGGCCGGCGATTCGCCCACTACAATGTCCGCTCGATGACCGGCAGATGCGCCTCCCTGCATCGAGAGTTCCCCCAGCCGGTGACTCAGCTCCACTATCACGATGCGGAACAGCTCGGCATTGCCACCGGCGACCCGATCAGAGTCATCTCTCGACGGGGTACGGTGGCAACCTTCGCCAGCGTCGGCGATATCGTGCCCCAGGGCGCGATCTTCATGGATTTTCATTTCGCCGAGGCCAATTCCAATCTTCTGCTTGGCACTTCGCTTGATCCAATCACCAAAACGCCGGATTACAAGGTCTGCGCTGTACGGGTCGAGTCGGCAAAGTAAGTAAAAAAATAAGCTGTTCCCTTCTGGTCAAAGCGGCGCACGTCGTTTTGACCAGTTTTTTTTGCGACACCTTTCTCTCTTTCTGTCAACGTGTCAGGATCAGCCTGGAGCACTGAAACGTTGCCGCTCCTTGGCTTGCAAACGTCCCTCTCATTCTATACCGGTGCGCCATCTCGACCTCTTCCTTTGGAGAATCAGGCAAGGATTCTGGAGTATCGATCTACCGGTTTTCCCTGGGTCACCTTATAGTGCTGCGTATCTGGCCACAAGGTACACTGACGAATATAACATTTTGATAATTCGATAAAAATACAATATCACAGCCGTCGCTTTCTGCTCTTTGCCCAGACAATCCGGGGCGTTACGCTGAAATCGTTCAGGCAAATGGCGGTAAATCGCCCATTGGAGTTGCTGGAGGAAGTGTCAAGTGTAACTGCACGTTGACCGGGACATGACCTGCTCTTTAGGCCTCTCAAAAAGAGTGGAGAAAATGATCCTGCAGAAAACATATACCTTGGCAAACGGCATCAAATCCCAAAACCCGGGCTTGGCACCTGGTTTATCGGCGATCATGCGGCGCTGCAGGCATGTTTCCGCGCCATGGCGGAATATTGCAGTAGAACGACGCAGCTGTCGCCCGCCTGCCAGCGACCGCTGGCGTCGAAAATGACCCAAATGCCGGCGACGAGAAAAAGATGACCGGTGCTCGGTATCTTGTTACATACGGAGCGATTTAGCAAATTTCCTTTTATTTTATCGACAGTTGCATGCTACCCCGTGACAGCCTCATAGGCCTGGCCGCTGCATTGACCGCCAATATCATCTTTGGCCTCAATGTGCCGGTAACCAAAGCGTTGATGGACAGTTGGATGAGCCCGATGGGCTATACCGCATTGCGCATGCTCTTTGGCGCCACGGTATTCTGGGCGGTTGCAATGCTCTGGAACAGGGAAAAGGTGGGCCGAAAGGATCTTTTGCTCGTCATGGCCGGTGGCCTGATCGGCTATCTCGGAACCCAGTTCATGTTCGCTCAATCACTGGAATATACCACACCAGTAATTTTTGCTCTGCTCATCTCCCTTACCCCGGTAGCGACCCTGCTGATCTCCGCCGTCTTTCTGCACGAGCGAATCTCCCGGCGAAAGTCGCTGGGTATTGCGCTCAGCATTTCCGGCGCCTTTATCGTGATCCTCGAAGGTGGTGACGGTGGCAGCGGCTCCAATAATCTGCTCGGTATCGCCTGTGTGCTGACCTGTGTGCTGCTCTACTCCATTTACCTGGTGATGACCCGAAAGGTTGCCACGAAATACAGTCCGGTTACCATCGCCAGGTGGATGTTTCTGGTCTCGGCGCTGTCGCTCTTGCCGATTATGCCGTCTGAATTTTCACACCAGAATATTTTCAGCTCCGAGATAACCACGCTGGCCCTGGCGCTCCTTGGCTTTGCCCTCGTCTTTTCCACCACCCTGGCCTTTTTCTGCATGCCGCTGGCGCTGAAAAAACTCGAGGCAGGCACGGTCAGTATCTTCATGAACCTGCAGCCCCTGGTGGCCTCGACGGTTGCCATCACCGTCGGTCAGGACCATTTTACCCTGCAAAAACTCCTGGCGGGCGTTCTTGTGCTCGGCGGGGTCTACCTGGTCACCGTAAGAAAGACCGGAGCGGCACCAAGAGCGGCAGCGCTCGCCAAACGGTAACACGCATCATGCCGATGGGCTGTATAAGCTATTCAACACACCTTCCATTCACTCCGCTCGAGATTGTTTTATTATCTCCGCAGGGCTGTGTCCGAAGTACCGTTTAAAATCCCGACTGAACTGGGACGCACTTTCATAACCCACGGCGTTGGCGGCGATATAGACCTTCATTTTCCTGTGGACCATGAAGTCCCTGGCCTTATTGAGACGTATTTTTTTCAGATACTGCACTGGTGACTCCGAGGTTACATCCTTGAAGGCTCGATGAAAGGTGGAAACACTCATACCGGCAAGTTGGGCCAATTCCTCGACATCAGGTTTCGATGCATAGCCACTGTGCATCGATTTGAGTACCTGGGATATCCGGGCCACATTACCGGTATGAGCGGCCAGGGCGTAAAGTGAAGAGGCCTGGGTGCCGTTCAGGGCACGATACAGTATCTCTCTTATCAGGCCCGGGCCGAGTATTTTCACCTTTGTTGTCGAGTGCAGACACTGCAACAGCCTGACAACGGCATCTTCCATCTGATCATCAAGCCTGGCGGGTCCGACACCCTTGGGGATAGCACCTATCCGCTCCCGCTGCGGTTCGCAATCCTCCTTCACTATAGCGATGAGTTCATGCAGGATCGGCAGGTCTATATTGATGTAAAGGCCGAGAAACGGTGCGACGGCACTGGCAAACGTCTCACATTCAAGCGGCATGGGCACCGCGGTGACAAGATAGTTGTTGGCATCATACTGAAATTTCTTTTCCCCGAGATAGGCGATCTTTCGTCCCTGGGCCACCAGGAAGATACCCGGCTCGTAGACAAACGGGGTTTTGGGGATATGACGCTTGCACATAAAAAAGCGAACACCGGCTATCAGGGAATCTGTGAACAGTTCATCGGTGACAAGCCGATCGAGTAACTCAACCATACGGGACATCGCACCTCTCCTCTTTGATCAATATGAAATCGATCCTACACAATGCCACATTATGACAAGAAAAGACAACCACACCTGGTTATTAAATGGGCGCTCGGCAGGATCAGGCAACATTTAAGCAGAAACCGATATTTCTTTGTCCAGGCGAGTACCGTATATTCCCCGCATCGTTGCGCGTGAGCATTACGCATGCGCATTGCCTTGGTTTGGCACTGAAAAAAGCGGGGAAAGATCCCCGCATCACAGATACAAAGGAGAAAACAATGGCATCATTTATCGTCCCGCGTCATATCTATCACGGCCCCGGCTCCCTGGAAAATCTTAAAGACGTAGCTGGCAAAAAGGCGGTCATCATTACCGGCGGCGGTTCAATGAAACGTGAGGGTTTTCTGGATAAAACCATCAACCTCCTGCAGGAAAACGGTATCGAGTCGGCAGTATTTGATGGTGTTGAGAGTGATCCTTCCGTTGCAACGGTTACACGGGGCGTCGAATTCTTCAATCGTGAGAAACCCGATCTCATTATCGGTCTCGGTGGCTGTTCCGCCATCGATGCGGCAAAGGCCATGTGGGTTTTCTATGAACACCCGGAAGCGACATTTACGGAGATCATCGCTCCATTTACCATCAAGCCGCTCAGAAACAAGGCCCGTTTCGTCGCCATTCCCTCAACCAGCGGCACCGGCACTGAAGCAACCTGCGTCGCGGTCATTACCGATACCGCCAAAGGCATTAAATATCCCCTGGTCTCCTACGAAATATGTCCGGATATCGCCATTGTCGACGGAGAGTTGGCCAGGAGCATGCCAGCTGACGTGACCGCCAATACCGGCATGGATGCCCTCTCACATAATGTCGAGGCCTTTGTGGCGGCCCTGGCCAGCCCATACACCGACGTCCTGGTTGTCGAATCGGTCCGCAAGATATTTGCCAACCTGCCCCGGGTCTATCAAAACGGCGATGATATCGAGGCGAGACAGGCGATGCACGATGCCTCCTGTTTTGCCGGAATAGCATTTTCTAACGCGATTCTTGGTATAGTTCATGCTGCGGCCCATCAGATAGGTGGTATGTTCGGCATGCCCCACGGTCGGGCCAACGCAATTCTCATGCCCAATGTCATTCGCTACAACAGCCAGGTCACCGACAAATATGCGTTGCTGGCCCAGGCCCTCGGAAAAGAGACAACCGAGGATTTTGCCGTGGAGATCGAGAAACTCCGGGCAAGCGTCGGCATCGAAAAGAGTTTTATGGAGTACGGCATCGATCCCAACACCTGGGAGGAAAAACTGGATGCAATGGTCGACAACGCCATGGCCGATCCATGTACCGGCACCAATCCAAGAAAACCGAGCACAGAAGAGATGAAGAAGATATTTATGTGCTGTTTCAAGGGAATCAATTACATGGAAGCCTAGTGCTCTGTCATGCCTCATCTGTCGCATCTCGCTCTTCACTGCCAGAACACCAAGGCCGGAATTCGAGCCATCGCTACAGCAGGCAAAAGTAGTGTTTTCACCGACAGCAAAACGCCACGCCTTCCGGGCGTGGCGTTTTGCGTTATCTGTCTAACCAGCATGACTGGACCAGGAAGCCTCAACCACAATGAACCATGAAACTCCTTGGCGCGGTAACAGCGTTTTCCGTGCTGATGAGTTTCGGATAAACCAGCATGGCTGGACCAGGAAGCCTCAACCACAATGAATCATGAAACTCCTTCAGCGTTTTCCGTACTGACGATTTTCGGATAAACTCATCGTACACCAGTTGCCGGGCCAGTACGGCCCCATCCAGACCATTTCATGTCGATATTCTCGTAAAACGTCAAATGTTCCGCCGAGATGGGCTCAGGAAAAACCTCGATATGCGAGGCGTAGTTTCTCAAACGAGAGTTTGGTCGCACAGAGGGTACAGCGAAGTGTCGTTTGTGACCGAGGACGAGGTAGATTGAACTTTTTACGAGTCCATCAAATAGAAGTTCTTCTATATTGTCGATACTCGGGACTCCAGAAATTCTTGGCAATCTGTTCAGCAAGAGCCGCATCGGTGATAAGATTGGCGACCCCGTCCGTCATCGCTTGTTTTGCAACGGCCCTGGCGATTTGAAGACTTACCTGACGTATCTCCGTGAGTGGCGGCAGCAGGGCATCAGCTGCATACGCTTTGGAGCACTCGGCCAGGGCCTCGCTCGCCGCCATGAACATGGTATCCGTCACTCGAGTGGCCTTGACCGCCAGAACAGCAAGCCCTACCCCTGGAAAGATATACGAATTGTTGCATTGCGCAATTGGGTAGCGTTTGCCATTCAGTTCAACCGGTTGAAACGGACTTCCTGTCGCGACTATGGCCTTGCCCTCGGTCCATTGAATGAGCGCTTCGGGTACTGCCTCACATTTGGAGGTCGGGTTGGACAAAGGCAGAATGATAGGGCGTTTGCTCGTTGTCAGCATGAGATCGACAATTTCCTTGGTGAAGGCATTGGGCTGCATGGAGACACCAATGAGCACAGTCGGTTTGTAATGGGCGACGGTATTGAAAAAGTCGACACGCCCATTGTCGTTTCGTGGCCAGCCATCGCTTGTTGCCCGTTTCTGGGCGATGGGTTTCTGGAAGTCTTTCAGATAGGCGAGATCATCGGTCACCAGACCGCGGGAGTCAATGAGGGCAATCCTGCTGCGTGCCTCCTCATCGGACACACCTTCAAGTTTCATGTGGGCAATGATCTGCTCGGCAATGCCACAGCCGGCGGAGCCCGCCCCAAGAAAGAGTATGCGCTGTGCCCCGAGGTCTTGTTCGATCGTTTTGCATGCGGCGAGCAAGGTACCGACGGTGACTGCGGCCGTACCCTGTATATCATCGTTGAAACAGCAGAGCCTGTCTTTGTATTTTTCGAGCAATGGGGAGGCGTGACTTGAGGCAAAGTCTTCGAATTGCAGCAACACATTCGGCCAACGATGCATAACCGCCTGGACAAATTTTTCGACAAACGCAGAGTAATCATCCCCTACTATCCGTTCATGACGCCATCCCATGTAGAGCGGATCATTCCGCAACTCTTCATTATTGGTTCCCGCATCGAGAACAACAGGCAAGGTGTACGCGGGACTGATGCCGCCACACGCGGTATAAAGCGATAATTTACCGATAGGAATTCCCATACCGCCAATCCCCTGGTCTCCCAGCCCGAGAATCCTTTCGCCATCGGTAACAACAATCACCTTGACATTATGTTTTGTGGCATTCTGCATGATATCATCCAACCGGTCACGGTCTGGGTAGGAGATAAAAAGACCCTTTTTCCGGCGATAGATTCTCGAGAATTCCTGACATGCCCTGCCGACTGTCGGAGTATAGATGCAGGGCATGATCTCCTCCAAATGTTCAACCACCAGACGGAAGAACAGGGTTTCATTGGTATCCTGGATATTTCGCAGATAAACATGCTGCTCCAACAGATTATGAAAACTTTTAAACTGCTGATAGCATCGTTCTGCCTGCTCCTCGATGGTCTCGATATTGTACGGAAGAAGCCCTTCGAGATTGAACATCGTTCTCTCATATTCACTGAAGGCGCTCCCCTTGTTGAGCAAAGGGGTTTCAAGCAGTACCGGGCCGGCATAGGAAATATACAGTGGACGTTTTGGTTGGTGGCAATTCTCTGACATTGCAATGACCTCCTGAGAAAAGTGATTGAAAGGACATGGATACAATCGATAGATCCACAAGGAACGTGAGGTCTTGGCGAAAGTATGATGCCAGCATAAGCATAAGCTACGACAGCCGGAAAAACAGCAGGTTCAAACAACCGATCAAAAAACCGAGGAGTGCCCCGAACAAGTTGATATATTTAAACTGTTCCTCCATGATCGAGAGCAGCAGTCGCTCCAACCGCAACAGATCCAGGGAGTTGAGCTTGGCGGCGACAATCGCTCTGATATCCAGGGACGCTACCAGTCCCGGCACCTCCTGGGCCAGCATCGTCGCGGTAATTTTCTGGATCGACACGTAGATCTCCCGACGCACATCCTCGCTCAGGATGTTGGCGAGCTTGCCGACGCGATGGGTCAGGATGCCATCCACCAGTCGGTCGGCCATCGAACCTATGGTGCGCACTGTCTCGGCAGAACGGAGAAACCCCAGACTTTCCCTGTGGATCCAACTCTCCAGGGAGGCTGTGCCGTCCTCACCCAAGAGCTCTGTCAGCGCCATGCCGATGGTCTTATCGCCATCCTCGAGATGATTTTCGACATTGTCCCGAATCAAGCGGATGAAGGCCTGCTGCAGTCGCTGACCACGGAGGATATGCAGCAGCTGCTGGCTGAGATGACCACAGAAATCGTTGACGGTATCAGGGCTTCCGGCGCTGATGAGTTCGATGAGTGGTTGGTCGATGAAGGTTGCAAATCTCTCGGCCAGGATTGCCGAGACCTTCTCCTGGAGATCCTCCGAGGAGAGCCAGTTGACAATATCCTCCTCCTTCTCATCGAGATATTCACGAATTTTCTGCTCTACCATCGTCATGAGGAGGAAATTCTGCGCCATCGGTGCCATCGGGCCAAGGGATTGAATGAAATTGTCAATCCCGCCACACACCCCCTTGACAATACTGTCACGCACCTCAGGTTCTTTCAGTATTTTCGCTACCTTCTTCAACAGCGTCGGGGTATGGCTGGAAATACTGTCCTGAAGAAAAACAATCAGCGAGGCGGGGAGCAATTGACTGATGGATTTTTGCCGCCACAGCGCCTCATGGGCCTGCTGGCGGATAAAACCCATCAGCCAGCCAGCCATCGTCTCACTGGCCATCAGCTTCCGGGTTGCCTCGGCGATAAACCGATAGAGAGCCTCCCGCCCGCGGCCATTGACCACCTCGTCGATTCTGCACTCCATGAGAGCGGTCAGACGCTTGGTAATGGCGATATCTATTTCCTGCGAAAAAGCAGGAGATTGTATAAACTTGTTAATGTTACCTCTTAAGTGTTGTTTGAGGGCCCTTATGCCAAATTCGCGGTAGATGGCAAACTTGTCCGGGATCATCTCCGGCAAGGTTGGCAAGTCCCGGTGAAGGATTGCCCCTACCCGTTCGGCAATGACATTGAGCAGATGCTGCTGGAATTTTGCCGATTGCAGCGCCGCACCAATCTCCTCGCTGGTCAAGAGTTGCTCGCCGACGACCTCGCCCATATTGTCGGCGAGGCGGTGCCGCTGGGACGGAATGACACCGGGCGTCATGGGAATCCGGCAACCGAAGAGATGCCAGGGTTTAAGCGGTCTGAACAGCATCCGGATGGCGATCCTGTTGGTGACATAACCGATAAATGCCCCGACCAGTGGCGGTGCCACATAGGAGAGATAGGACAGATACTCAGAGGGTGGAAATGGCATAATCGACAATCTCCAGAGGATGGTTGACAATGAGGTCGGCGCCGTTCTGGCGCAGCTCGGGCTCATCTCGAAAGCCCCAGAGTACCCCGATCGTGAACATCTTCGCAGCCCTGCCTGTTTTCATATCCACAGCGGTATCTCCCACATAAAGACAATCCGTTACGGGAATCGCCAGCCTGTCGACAATTTCCAGCGCACCGGCGGGATCGGGCTTTTTCGGTACCCCCTCCCGTTGCCCCAGAACCAGTTCGAAGTGGTGATCGGGGAAAAATCTCTTGACATAGGTGGTGGTGAAACGGTGTGGTTTATTGGAGAGAACGGCCAGCCCCACCCCCCTCTCCTGCAGTCGCTTGAGCATCTCCTGTATTCCGGGATACGGTCTACTGTGCCTGTCCCAGCATTGGCTGTAAATCTCGGTGAAACGTGCACAGTAGTCGTCTATCTCGACCGCCGAACAGGTGGCAGGAGTGATCCGTTGAAGCAGCACCCGCAATCCGTCACCGATAAAATATCGGTACTTTTCTTCTGGATGTTGACAAAATCCGAGTTCCGCCAGAACCTGGTTACCGGCATAGGCCAGATCCTCAAGGGTGTCGAGCAGAGTCCCGTCCAGGTCAAAAATAATGGTCTTTTTCATCGTGGCCCCTTGGTGGGAGTAGCGCTTGCAACCCATCCTTCAGCCCAAATGCCGCTCCGGATGAGTAACAAGATTTTTCATATTCAACTAGCTGAACATACACGAATTTAAAAAAATCACTTTCTTTTTTCTCAGATCCGTATAAATATGGTTCTCAAATGTATCGTAGACGGGCTCTCGGCATGTGGAGATCGTCTGAATGTCTCTCCAGAAACAGGATAGTTTTTTCGCAAGCAAAGGGTTTCTGGAGAGGCGCAATCTGGCGAGATGGGCTCGTAAAAACTCCGATCTACTTCGTCCTCGTCACAAACGACACTTCGCTGTACCCTGTGTACAACCAAATTGCCGTTTGAGACATTACGCCTCGGATATCAAAGTTTTTCCTGAGCCCATCTCGGCGGAACATTCGACGTCTTACAAGAGTACCTGGCTGAACAGTGCGGAAAATTCACGATTCACTTCTCTCACCCCTTACCTCAAAAAAAGGTGCGCGCATGTGGTTTATCAACTTCCTTAAATCGTCCATAGGCAAGAAGTACATCATGGCGACAAGCGGACTGCTGCTTGTGCTGTTTCTCTGTACCCATATTTTCGGCAATGCGGCAATCTATATCGGCAGCCACGCCTTTCAGGGGTATGCAGACGCCTTGCACAGCCTGCCAATGCTGGTCTTTCTCTTCTCGCTCTGCCTGTTTATCGTCTTCGTCGCCCACATTTTCATCGGCATCCTGCTCTTTTTGGAAAACAGGAAAGTTCACGCCTCGCGATACGCCGTCACCAACCACATCGTCAACGAGAAAAACTCTGTTGCCGCCCGGACCATGCCCTATTCCGGCCTCTTTGTCCTGCTGTTTCTGTTGATTCATGTCAGCAGTTTTACCTTCGGCCCTGAAGGTATACCCATTTCAGAATACGTGAAACAATATTTTAACGGCTTCTTCACCAGCGCCTTCTATCTGCTGGCTTTCGCCGCCCTGGCCCTGCACCTCAGTCACGGGTTCTGGTCCATGCTGCAGACCTTTGGGATCAACCATCCGCGTTTCAATACCCTGATAGGCAAACTCACCTATATCGTTCCGGTGTTTTTTCTGATCGTCTTTGCTGGTATTCCTCTGTACTTTCTGACCGGTTTAGGGGCGAACTATTGACGGTTCGTCTTCACGACAGGTCATGGTGAATTGCACCTCTCATAAATTTCTGCCCGCAGATGGCCCCTCTGGGGCAGAGCCACGTCAAGGTTTTCAAATATGGAACTGAACGCACATATACCCGAAGGTCCGCTTGCTGAAAAATGGGACAATCATAAATTTGCCAATAAACTCGTCAACCCGGCCAACCGTCGGAAGTTTTCGGTAATCGTCGTCGGTACCGGCCTGGCCGGCGCTTCCTGCTCGGCCACTCTTGCCGAACAGGGATACAAGGTCAAGACCTTCTGTATCCAGGATACCCCGCGGCGGGCCCACTCCATCGCGGCCCAGGGCGGTATCAACGCCGCCAAAAATTATCAGAACGATGGAGACTCCATTCATCGGCTCTTCTATGACACGATCAAGGGCGGGGACTTCCGGTCGCGGGAGGCCAACGTCTATCGTCTGGCCCAGGTCGCCAACAACATTGTCGATCAGTGTGTCGCCCAAGGGGTGCCCTTTGCCCGAGAATATGGCGGCACCCTGGCCAATCGTTCCTTTGGCGGCGCCCAGGTTTCCCGAACATTCTACGCCCGCGGCCAGACCGGTCAGCAGCTGCTCCTCGGCGCGTATGGCGCCCTCTCCCGTCAGATTCACGCCGGTGGGGTCACCATGTATACCCGCCGAGAGATGATGGATCTGGTCGTGGTCAACGGCAAGGCCCGGGGGATCACGGTGCGCAACATCATCACCGGCAAGATCGAGAGCTATGCCGCCGATGCGGTCATCCTCGCCACTGGCGGCTATGGTAACGTCTACTTTCTCTCCACCAACGCCATGGCCTCCAACGTAACCGCGGCCTGGCGGGCCTACAAGCATGGTGCCGGGTTCGCCAACCCCTGTTTTGTCCAGATTCACCCGACCTGTATCCCGGTGCACGGCGATTACCAGTCAAAACTTACCCTGATGAGCGAGAGCCTGCGTAACGACGGCCGGGTCTGGGTGCCAAAGAATGTTGGCGACAGTCGGCCGCCGGCACAGATTCCAGAGGCGGAGCGAAACTATTATCTTGAGAAGAAGTACCCGAGTTTCGGTAATCTCGTGCCGCGTGACGTCGCCTCGCGTAATGCCAAGGAGCAGTGTGACGACGGCAGGGGCGTCGGCTCCACCGGTCTGGCGGTCTATCTCGACTTCGCCGACGCCATCAAGCGGGACGGCCAGGAGGTCATCCTGAGGAAATACGGCAACCTGTTCCAGATGTACGAAAAGATAACCGACAAGAACCCCTTGCATGAGCCGATGATGATCTATCCGGCAGTGCATTACACCATGGGTGGTCTCTGGGTCGATTACAACCTGATGACCACCATTCCCGGACTCTTTGCCATCGGTGAGTGCAACTTCTCCGACCACGGCGCCAATCGGCTGGGGGCCAGTGCGCTGATGCAGGGGCTGGCGGACGGATATTTCGTCATCTCCCCGGCCATCGCCAACTACTTTGGCACCACGACCCTGGAAAAGGTGAGCGAGGAACACAGCGAGTTCAGTAGTTCATCCGAACGGGTCAAGGGTCGACTCGAACGCATCATGCAAAACAGTGGCCGCGGACCGACCGGTACCGTTACCGTTGACGAGATCCACAAGGAACTCGGCAAGTTGATGTGGGAATACTGCGGCATGGCCAGAAACAAGGAAGGCCTGGAACACGCCCTGAAGACCCTGCCTGAGATCCGGCAGAAATTCTGGGACAAGGTCTACGTTCCCGGCACGGGGGTTGAGCTCAACCAGTCGCTTGAGCGGGCTGGCCGGGTGGCGGATTTTCTCGAATTCGCGGAAATCATGATCCGCGATGCGCTGGATCGGGAAGAATCCTGCGGCTGTCACCTGCGCGAGGAGAGTCAAACCGAAGAGCATGAGGCCAAAAGAGACGACGCCAAGTACAGCCATGTGGCGGTATGGGAATTCAAGGGTGCCGACCAGCAGCCTGTAATGCATAAGGAACCGCTGGTGTTCGAGAATGTCACACCGAGTCAGCGGAGCTACAAATAACAGGTCGTCCCACTCTTCCGGCCTGATCCTTTAAGGTTATCAACTGAACCCAACAGAGGCAGATATCGATATGAGCACCATAAACCTCACCCTCCAAGTCTGGCGGCAGAAGAATTCGGACTCTCCCGGTCAATTTCAAACATATACCTTAAACGACATCGACACCGACATGTCGTTTCTGGAGATGCTCGATGTGTTAAACGAGCAGCTCACCAAACAGGGCGAAGAGCCGGTGGCCTTCGATCACGACTGCCGCGAGGGTATCTGCGGCCAGTGCGGCTCTGTCGTCAACGGGGTGGCCCATGGGCCGGAAAAGGAGGTGACGCTCTGTCAGCTGCATATGCGCCATTTCCAGACCGGAGACAAGCTGGTCATCGAGCCGTTTCGCTCCAGGGCCTTCCCGATCAAGCGCGACCTGCTGGTGGATCGTTCGGCCTTTGACCGCATCATTCAATCCGGGGGCTACGTCTCGGTCAACACCGGTGGGGTTCCAGACGGCAATACCATCCCCATCGCCGAGCAGGTCGCGGAACTGGCCATGGATGCCGCCGCCTGTATTGGCTGTGGAGCCTGCGTCGCCAGCTGTCCCAACGGTGCGGCCATGCTCTTTACCAGCGCCAAGGTGAGCCAGCTGGCCCTGTTGCCCCAGGGCCATGCCGAGCGAAAAAAACGGGCGCAGGCGATGGTGGCGGCCATGGACACGGAAGGCTTTGGCAACTGCACCAACCACAAGGTGTGTGAGGCCGTATGTCCGAAGGCGATCTCCATCCGCAATATTGCCCGGCTCAATCGGGAGTATGCCAAGGCAGCATTTCTGGGAGAGTAGCCAGGCGTACAGCAAGGCCAGAGCTGGTCAAAGGGCCTGAGCCGCATCTGCGGCCAGGTCCTTTTTCTTCTCCTGTATTCTGAAATGGCGATTTGCTGGAGTGTATCGACGACCAGATCAGCGTTTGAACCAGTCCGGCTCGTCTCTCTTTTTTCCAGTGCCATCCCGACGAGATGAAGCGCCTGCCAGAAGATTATCATTGGTTGCCAGCAGTATTTTCAGGTAGTATCTCTTGCGGGGCTTTCCGGCGGAGATCGTCGCGCCATCCTGCCGGAGCCTCGTTTCCTGGTATGTTTCTCGTTGCAGCAGACAGTCATCGCCGATGGCCCCGACGATGACCAGCTTTTAAGTGCCAATATTGATAGACTCGTAAAAAGTCGAACGTTCCACCAGGATGGGCTCAGGAAAAACCCTGATATACGAGGCGTAGTGTCTCAAACGGTAATTTGGTAGTACATATGGTACAGCGAAGTGCCGTTTGCGACCGAGGGCGAAGTAGATCTGGTTTTTTACGAGCTCATCAATATTGCCGTTGAGACATCCTCTATGCATTACAGCGTCGTCATAGCGGGGGCCGGCCCCGCCGGTCTTGCCTGCGCCAGGATTCTCGCCGAAAACCATATCGATGTCTTGGTTATTGAACGTAAAGCCATTATAGGTCCCAAGCCGTGCGCAGGGGGGATCACCTGGTCCGGCCTGATCAACAGGATCCCCGGGCAACTCGAAGAAAAGCGGTTTCTCAGCCAACAGATCCACACCAGACGACAGCGGGTGACCATCACCGAGAAAGAACCCATCATCGCAACCGTCAACCGCGGAAGACTGGGGCAGCACATGGCTCAGGCCGCTGTTCGTGCCGGAGCAAAAATCGCCACGCATTGCCAGATCCAGCAGATCAGCCAGCATTCGCTGTGCTGCTTTGACCGCGGCGATCGCACCAAGAGCACCATTACCTTCGATATCCTCGTTGGCGCCGACGGGTCACGGTCGCTGGTGCGGCGTTTTCTCGCTCTGCCGACCGAACATCTGGGAATTGGTATCAACTATCAGATCCCCCGCTATCTCCATGATATGGAGTGGCATCTCAACCGGGAGTATTTCGGCAGCGGTTACGGTTGGATTTTTCCTCACTCCACGACCGTCTCCATTGGCGCATATGTCGACCAGTTCGGCCTGGGGGCCCAGGAGTTGAAAAAAGGTTTGCTGCGATGGGGTACGGCGGGCGGGTTCGACCTGTCGCGGTACAGGGCCCAGGCTGAATATATCAACTACGATTATCGCGGCCATCATTTCGACAATATCTTTCTTGCCGGTGATGCAGCGGGGCTTGCCTCGGGCCTGACCGGTGAGGGAATATACTCGGCAATTGTTTCTGGTGAATATATCGGCAGATACATTGCGGGGACAACAGATACCGCTCAAAATTTCCAACGGTTGATCGAACGACAAAAGCTGCACGCCAAGCTGGCACGATTAACCAGAAAAAACAACGTGTTCTCCGAGTTGATAGGAGAAGTCGCGACCTTTGGTCTCCGGATCGGTTTGCTCAACTTCCGTAAGCTTGAAATGGCCGGTTAACGACGACTCGTCTTCGCCTCGGTACGATGGAAACGATTCGACCTCATGCAGAAATTATCGAAAAAAACTGTTGCATTGCTCAATATAGCCTTTCTGTTGAGCCTGGCCGCCATCCTGCTCTTTTTATATCTTGCCCCGCAAGAGACCACCTCTCACCTGCCAAAGGATGAAATCCATGCGCCCTTTTACGCCATAGAGAGCAAAAGAGAGGCAGAAAAATCCTGCCTCGACTGTCATGGTGACGACGGTATCGCTCCCCTGGCCGAAAATCATCCGCCAAAATTTCGCTGCCTCTTCTGTCACAAGAGAAACTGAGAACCGGCAGACTTGGCCAGTGAGCGGGATGCCTACCCCTGCAAGCTATAAACTTTTTTTAATAATTTCATAGATATCTCCAGATATGTTCTTGATGCTGAGAATACGCTCCAACTGATCCCGCATCAGCTGTTGTCGTTCACCATCATATTTTTTCCAGGTAATAAACGGCGAGGCCATTCTCGCCCCGATCTGGGGGTTGATGGTGTTCAATTCGATAATCCGGTCGGCCAGAAATTGATACCCTGCACCGCTGGCATCGTGAAAGCGGACATGGTTCATCGCGCAGAAGGCGCCGATGAGCGAGCGGACCTTATTGGGATTTCTCATCGAAAAGACCGGATTCTCCATCAACCGTTTTACCTCGGCAAGCGTTTCTTGTCTTTTTGAAGTTGCCTGGATGATCAACCACTTATCCATCACCAAAGGATCGTGCCGCCATCTCTGGTAAAAGTCTGTGAGGATCGCCGGCCGCTGAGCCAACTCGCTGTTGGCAATAACCTGAAGGGCGCTGATGACCTCGGTCATACAGCGACCGTTCTGGTATTGAGCCAGGCAGCGGTCGACGATGTCCTGATTGGGGACGGCGATCGCCATCAGGTAGTCCAGCGCCGTGTTCTTTAAACTGCGCCGGCCCATGGCCTTGGGGGTGATTTGATACTCGCCGTCAAAATCCGGCTCCAGATATATCCTGGTCAACGGGGCGACCAGTTGAGCGGCCAGTTCGCTTTTGACAAAATTTCTGGCCCGATGGAGATTTTCAGGATCGACAATGTCCATATGCCCAACCAGATAGCTCTCCGGTGGCAACTCCAGAATCTGGGCGAGCAGCGCCTCATCGGCGATGGTGTCGCCAACGGCCTTGGCCACCGCGGCGACATATTCCGCATCGAGTGTTGGCCGCTCATGCCGCTGCAGTTTTCCCACTACCTGAAAAATGATCTGCTGCGCCAGTTGGAAGGCCGCTTCGGCCCTGTTGAAGAGGTCGCTGTCGTTGGCCATCAGAAAGGCCAGTTCCTCTCGGGACTGAAAAGGTTGCACCCGGACGGGAGCCGAGAAATCCCGCAGGAAAGAGAGTACTGGCCTGGACTCGATCCCGGAGAAGACGTAGGTTTCTTCCGCCTCTTTCAACTCGAGAACCAGGGAAGTGTCGTCGGTGATGGTCATATCATCGCCATGGCTGTCGACCAGACCGATAGCTATGGGGATATGAAATGGCTTTTTCTCTGGCTGCCCGGGAGTTGCCGGACATGACTGCCGTAAGATGAGCGAGTACTGCTGATTCCGCTGATCGTAGGCCTCCCGCACCGTAATGACCGGAGTGCCCGCTTGACTGTACCAGCGCTTGAACTGATCGAAATCGTAGTCGTTGGCATCGGCCATGGCCGCCACGAAATCGTCACAGGTCACGGCCTGGCCATCATGCCGGGAGAAATAGAGATCCATCCCCTGGCGAAAGCCCGTAGCCCCGAGCAGGGTGTGCATCATCCGGATTACCTCTGCGCCTTTGTTGTAGACGGTGGCGGTATAGAAATTGTTGATCTCCACATAGGAATCGGGTCGGACGGGATGGGCCATGGGCCCCGCATCCTCCCGGAACTGGCTGGTGCGCAGTATCCGTACATCATCGATGCGCTGCACTGGTCTGGAGTTGAGGTCAGCGGAAAATTCCTGGTCGCGAAAGACCGTCAGACCCTCTTTTAAGCTCAGCTGGAACCAGTCACGACAGGTTACTCGGTTGCCTGTCCAGTTGTGAAAATATTCATGACCGACCACCCCCTCTATACCGATGTAGTCGCTGTCGGTCGCCGTCTCCGGCAGGGCCAGGATATATTTGGAATTGAAGACATTGAGCCCCTTGTTCTCCATGGCCCCCATATTGAAGTCATCGACGGCGACGATCATGAAGATATCGAGGTCATACTCCAGACCAAAAACATCCTCATCCCATTTCATCGCCCTTTTCAATGAGCGCATGGCGTGTTCGCACTTGCCGATATTGCGTTCTTCGACATAGATGCGAAGCTTCACCTCACGTCCGGAGCGGGTGGTAAAACGGTCCTCGATATGACGCAAGTTTCCGGCAACCAAGGCAAAAAGATAACATGGCTTGGGGAACGGGTCGTGCCACACCGCATAGTGACGGCCATCGGCGAGGTCACCTTCCTCGACCTTGTTGCCATTTGCCAACAGCACGGGACAGGTGGCCTTCTCGCCTTCAATCCGGGTGGTAAAGATCGTGAGGATATCGGGACGATCGATAAAATAGGTTATCTTGCGAAAGCCTTCGGCCTCACACTGGGTACAGTAGTTACCGTTGCTGCGGTACAGTCCTTCAAGTAAGGTGTTGGTATCAGGATATATTCTAGTGACAATTTCCAACTCGAAGGAATCTTTGTGCACCGGCAAAAAGAGCCCTTTCTCGGTCTGGTGGATCTCTTTTTCCGGTACCTCGCAGCCATCACAGCGGATGGCTGTAAGGGTAAGGTTTTCGCCGTTGAGAAACAGCGGTCCCTCACCTTCTCCCGATGCCCCGTTCCGTGACAACCTGGTCCTGGCAATGACATCGGTATGCTCGTCATAGAGCTGAACGGTCAGCGAGATCGACTCCACCAGAAATGCTGGAGGACAATAGTCTTCTCGGTAAATTGTTGGATGTTCAATATTTTTCATTTAATACCACTCCTGGACAAGAAGATTTTTTACATTCTGCAACCCTTGCCCCGGACAGCGCCCGGCTCGGCAGCGATGCTGTTTCTCCGTAATGCCAACCGCTGCGGTTCAGTGGTCCACGCTGACCAGCCGCTGCCGTCGGGGCCCTTTTGTCTGTTGACACAGTGGGCGGGGCAAGTATATTCATTTTTGTTTTTACTGATTCTGCCGCTTTTCATCAATTGATACTCTCGTAACCGGGAACTTTTCCAATGATCAAGATTAACGAACACTACAGCAAATTGCAGGCCTCCTATCTTTTCTCCGATATCGCCAAGCGGGTGGCCTCTTTTCAGACCAACCATCCGGAGCGGGAGGTCATCAAACTCGGCATCGGCGATGTCACTCGAGCCTTGCCTCAGGCCTGCATCAGCGCCTTTCATCAGGCCGTGGACGAGATGGCGGCAGATTCCAGCTTTCGTGGCTATGGCCCGGAACAGGGCTATGCGTTTTTGCGAGAAGAAATCGCCAGCAACGATTTCCAGGCCCGGGGAGCAGACATTTCGGCCGATGAAATTTTTGTCAGCGACGGGGCCAAATGCGATACCGGTAACTTTCAGGAACTGTTCGCCCAGGACATCACCGTCGCCATCCCCGACCCTGTGTACCCTGTCTATCTGGATACCAACGTGATGGCCGGACGGACCGGGGCCTTTGCCACCGAGCGATTTGACGGCATAGTCTATCTCGATGCCACCCGGGAAAACAACTTTGTCCCCAAGCTGCCGAGTCAGCCGGCGGATCTGATCTACCTCTGCTTTCCCAACAACCCGACCGGTTCCACCATCACCAAGGCGGAGCTGAAAACCTGGGTCGATTACGCCCATGCCAACAAGGCGCTCATTCTCTTTGATGCCGCCTATGAGGCCTTTATCACCGATGACTCCCTGCCCAGATCGATCTATGAGATCGATGGCGCCCGGGAAGTGGCCGTCGAATTCCGCAGTTTTTCCAAGAGCGCAGGATTTACCGGCACCCGTTGCGCCTATACCGTCGTACCCAAAAACTGCAGGGCCTACGACAGCACAGGCACCGCCCATTCCCTGCACGGGCTGTGGAATCGTCGCCACTGCACCAAGTTCAATGGTGTCTCCTATCCGGTCCAGAAGGCCGCGGCAGCGGTCTACAGCGAACAGGGCAAGGTACAGGCCAAAGCATTGGTCGACTACTATCTGCGCAACGCGACCCTCATCCGGCAAACGATGAGCGAGCTGGACTTTACCTACGATGGCGGCAAGAATTCACCCTACGTGTGGATCTGGTGTGAGATGGACTCCTGGAAGTTCTTCGACATGCTGCTCGATAAGGCTGGAGTGGTCTGTACCCCGGGTACGGGTTTTGGTAAATGCGGCAAGGGCTATATCCGGCTTTCCGCCTTCAACAGTTACGAAAATGTGCAAAAGGCGATGCAGCGTATTGCCAAGGCCCTAAAAGGCTGAACATCGAAAGGCTGAACGTCATTGGGTCTGCCTGCTGCCGGTTTCTGGCTTTGTAATCGTTCACCGGTGATACCGGGAATGTTCCGTAACCCGGATCCGTGTAAACGTTTATCCAGTACTCCAGATTCGTTCAAGCGGGCCGTTGCACAAGAGTTTGCTCTGTGAGGAGGCCTGATCGGACGAAAATGGGGTGCTGGTGAACGTTTGCCTGGCTTTGCCTCGCCATTCACCGGTAGTCCATGCAGAGCCGATGAGCAGATCGTTTCACCGACCCAACTCGAGCAAAACGGTCTGGAGCAACGCATGTATCCACCATCAACAGTGAGCTGCCGCGCCAACACGCTCTGTGTTCTGTCTACACAGTACCCCATCCCAGAGTAAAGAGAAAAAAACCGGCCGGCAGCCGCCCCTCAACTGTTCACTGCCAAGATTCTCAGAAACAGGTCGTTGAGCTTGTCAGGAAGTTCCTCGGCGCGCAGTGTTCCCAGCATGGCCTCGTCACAACCACCGCGAAAGCTGTAGAACATAACCACGGCAGTCCAGTGTGGATCGTTGACCCGCCAGGCTCCCGCCTTGACACCATCACTGAGCAAATTAGTAAGGTTACTGGTTATTTCAGCATCGGCCATGGCGTTTCGAAACGGCATACCCGAACCGTAGATGACCACGTCATGCAGTTTACTCATGGCAAAGTAGGCCTCAACTGCACCAGCTATCCATCCCCTGATGCGACCCGACCAGTCATCACTCTCGTACCTGTTCATCTGTGACCGGATAGATCGCATGACTTCCGCCTCGAAATCTTCTCTTAACACCTGCAGCAGTTCAACTTTACTGGCAAAGTAATGGTACAGTGTCCCCTTGGCGAAATTGGCGGTCGCAGCAATTTCATCCATCGTTGTGGCCTCATACCCCTTCTTGACAAATAACGTGCTGGCGGCCTCCAGTAACGCTGCCCGTCTTTCATCCGCCTTCCTGGGTCCTGATGGCGCCCCTCGGCGACGGTTTTCCTTACGAACTGTAGTCCGGTTCACCACCGTAACAGCTTTTTTCATGTTCTCTCCTGCCTGTCGATAAAAGATTTTTGGGATCGCAAATCGCTTTTTTTAGACCGTCAGTCTATTTTAAATTGACCAGAAGTCAATTCTATCATGAGTTGATTGCAATTGAAACAGTCTATCGAGCTGAAATTCTCACTTGAGCGCAGTTGGAAAGATCTCCACTGGCATCGGTCCCCCTGCCGATTTTTCGGGGCTGCATCACAGAAAACAAGTGAGGATCATAACCTGCTGTAATACGGATGGAAGATCTGATTCTTATATGACATAACGTTTTGGAGGCGCATATGAAGGAAATTCGCAGAAGTTATTGTGGCCTTTGCCACCCACGGTGTGGAACCCTGTTGCATCTTGAAAACGGCAAGGTCGTAAAGGTTACCGGAGATCCGGATCATCCAATCACTCGAGGAGTCATCTGCGAGCGTGGCCGGTTGATGCTCGATCATCTCTATCATCCCCAGCGATTGAACTACCCTCTCAAGCGAGTTGGCCAAAAAGGGGAAAATCGCTGGGAGCGAATATCCTGGGACCAGGCCCTGGACGAAGTCGCCCAGAAGCTTTCTGAACTCAGAGAGCAATACGGCGCTGAAACCTTAACGTTTACCCACGGTACCAAGCGAACATACCACTGGGACTGCCGACGTTTCTTCAATCTCTTCGGTTCACCCAATACCTGCGGGGTCAATACAATCTGCATGTGCCCCAGCTATGCCACCGAATTCGCCACCTACGGCGGAATGGTCCTGGGGAGCGAAATACCTGCAGCCAAATGCATCGTGGTATGGGGGAACAATGCCTCCCAGTCGAGCCCGACCGGTCTCGCCGCCAAGATTGTTGCAGCACGCAAGAATGGTGCACAACTCATTGTCATCGATCCCCGCAGGACTCTAGAGGCGGAAAAGGCGGACCTCTGGCTGCAGATTCGGCCAGGTACCGACCTCGCGCTCATGCTCGGCTGGATCCGCCTGATTCTTGCCGAAGATCTGTATGATCAGGCGTTCGTTGCCCAATGGACTGTTGGTTTTGAAGCGTTGCAAGAGGCAGTTGAACCCTACACTCCAGAGATGGTGGCCGAGATCAGCATGGTGCCTGCCAGACTCGTCAGCCAATCGGCAAGGATGTACGCCACCAACAGCCCCGCCGTCATCCCCTTCGGTCTCGGTCTTGATAAACAGGGGGTCAATTCGACCCAGTGCGCGAGAGCCCGGGCGATACTGCGGGCCATTACCGGCAACCTGAAAATCCCTGGCGGTGAGGTGTTCTCCCTGGCTGGCGATATAGGCAAAATACGAGATGCCGAATATTTTGAACTCAACGATGTCCTGTCAGAAAACCAGAGGGGCAAACAACTTGGGGCAGACCGCTATCCTTTTTTCGGTTTCCCGGGATGGGAAAGAAACTCCGCTGCCAACAAAAAGCTGCCACACGGATATATGATGGCTCCCGAAGCGTGGCATTCCAACCTGGCACATGCCAGAGAAGTCATGAACGCGATCATTACAGAACGACCCTATCCGGTAAAAGCGGCAATCTCGCTGGCCAACAACCCACTCCTGGCCCTGCCCAATACCAAACGGGTCTTTGCGGCTCTCAAGGCCCTCGAACTGTATGTCGTCGTGGACTACTACCTGACACCATCGGCTGCTTTGGCCGATTATGTCTTTCCGGCGGCATCCACTGTGGAAACGTCTGAACTCTGGTTGACCAACAGGTTCTGCATAGCCTGCCCGCCAGGGGTGAAACCCCTGTATGAACGGCGCAACAGTTATGATTTCTACCGCGCTCTCGGCATGCGCCTGGGTCAGGAAAAATACTGGCCCTGGCAAACAATTGAAGAGGTCTATGATCACGCGCTGGAACCGGTCGGTTTGACATTTAAACAGGCGGTGGACCAGTATGGCGTCTTTGGTGAGATGGAATATCGCCGATACGATCGGTTCGGCTTTGGCACCCCATCGGGTAAGGTCGAGCTGAAATCCTCGATCTTTGAGGAACTGGGCGCAGATCCCCTGCCTCGATACCGTGAACCTCTCTGGAGTCCGGAGGGAAGCCCCGAGCTGACCGAAAACTATCCTCTCATTCTCATCACTGGCAGCCGTTTTATGCCGATGTACCAATCGGAACAACGACAACTCGAAAAGGCCCGGCGCAAGGTACCCGATCCCCTGGTATCGATTCATCCACAGACAGCCGAAACGCTCGGTCTCTCTGCCGGGGACTGGGCTGTGATCTCCACACCTCTTGGCTCCATACGCCAGCGGGTCAACATCTCCGATGCCATGCATCCTGAAATGGTCGATATCCAGCATTCCTGGTGGTTCCCGGAACGGGAGGGCAAACTGCCGGAGCTTTTCGGTGTTTTTGAGTCAAACGCCAATCTCCTTTGCCCGGATGATCCTGAATTCTGCAGCCCTGAAATAGGAAGCTGGCCGCATTCAGTGCTGTTGTGCCGTGTTGAAAAAGAGCTGACAACGGCCGAAGTCTAACCACTGTCCATCCAGAAACGACCTTTTGGCCTGACTCTTCGTTGCTCTTAAAATTTTATCCTCGGAATATCAAATATATGCTTGGAGTAAAATTTCTCTCAGGCCTCGATTGAGTCGAAGATACCTCGTTGCTGGCTGGACACTGATATGGTTGTCACAGTCAATATAAAAACAGATATCCATTGCCTCTTTCTCCGCAGTCTTATCGGAGATTGCAACGAGGTTAAAAACATTATCTTTCCAGTTCATGACCAGAGGTGGGGTCATCGTTTAACGACGGTTGATCAGTCTGATATGCGCGGGTTGGTTACCGTATGAATTGGCTTCGTCGTGGAGCTGCCTCTATCTAGTTGCGGGAGTTGGAGCTATTGAGCTTTTTCCCATAGTGTCCTCGAGGGTTCTCCTGGCCGTGACCGCACCCCTGGCAATGAACTGGAAGGGCTGTTGTGTTTTTTATTAAGTACTCCTGTAAATGGATTGTTGTACTTTCATCAACATTGTCGAGTCAGCTCTTTTGCTTGAGCCCTGCCGGAGGCGCTCCTCCGTATCGCCACCTTCAGGTTAAGCAGTGAGTGGTTGGGGTGTAAAGGTTGCGAGGAACGAAGCACCCGCAGGGCTTGACCTTTACACCCCAACCACTCACTGCTACTAGCGATGAGCAAAAATCAGGCAGCTTCAGGGAGCGCCTTTGCTATAGCCCAGGAAAAAGCGATAATCTCTCTGGCTATTGCTGTTTTTGCGACATTTGTTTTCTTCCCTTTGGCTATTAAATACTGATAACGCGTGCACAATCGGCACTGAGCTTTCCAGGAAATATCAATCACAGCTTTCGGTAATTCCTCTTGTCGTTGACGGATTGCTTTACTTTTTCTTGCTGGAAATCGGTAGGCATGGGCGGCTTCCACCAAGGCTTTGCGTACGTGACCATTTCCCGTTTTGGTAATTGAACCTTTTTTCACTTTGTCACCGGTTGAGTGCTCAGAGGGAATGAGCCCCAGAAAAGCCATCAGCTTTTCTGGAGTTGCAAAACGAGTGATATCTCCGAGCTCGGCTGCTATTGTAACTGCAACAATAAGAGAAATGCCCCGCATAGATTGAAGGGCTTTAATTCTACTTTGTTAAACTTAACGTATTGAAATAATATAATAAATGATGTATATTGAGGCTGTAAATGAGGTTTTTCTGATGGCGGTCGAATACCATGACAGCCATCAGAAAAACGCAGAAAAATCAAAAGGAATCAAGCCATGACAGCACTCCCACTCTGGCGGGCGCTGCTCGCCGTTTTTTGTCT
>JBKEBZ010000153.1:0-22153 GCA_047973425.1 Desulfopila sp. | reverse complement strand
TCGCCATTCGCTGCCCGGAGAAATCAGCCGATAGCAGACCAAGGTTTTCAGCACATTAAGCCAGTTACGTCCCTTACGCCCATGACCGTATTTTGCCGTATCCTGCTGACAAATCAAGGGAGTAGATCGGCACCACAAGCGATTTGGGGAAATCTGAAAAGTGATTTCAGATAGTTATGGCAAATTTGGAGCAGAAATTTCGTAAAATCGGGGTCAAACTGCGAAAGTCGGGATAGCGGCCCTGTCCGTCATATCGCGAAAAAAAATCACCCCGATCGGTGAGAGGCGGCACATGGCTGGACCAGGTACCGCAGCCACAACAAACCATGAAAATCCCGAGGAGGTGCCAACGACTCCTTGTCGACGAGTTTCGGATAAAGACATCGTGCAAAAAAAAAGGCCCTGAAACGGTGACGTCTCAGGGCCCTGCCGATGCCCGTCTGCGGCGCCTCAACCTGCCAGGTGCCGCACTCAGCCAAGGCTCACCACCTTATCCGCCAGCTGGCAGGCGGTAACGATGTCGAGCATATTGGTGGTCTCTCCCACCGCCTTGTCCCTGGTGAGACCGAAATGCTCGAGGCAGGTGCCGCAGGCCAGCACGATGATTCCGTCCCGCTCATAGGCCTGCAGCTCACTCAGCACCGGCGAAGAGCGAAGGCTCAGCCTGACCCCGCCGTTGAGAAAGATCAGCTGCCAGAGATCCGGGCCCATCTCCTTTAAGGTCTTTATGTAGCTGACCATAAGCTTCTGTCCGAGTTCGTCATCGCCGTTACCGATCCTGTCAGTCGCTACCAGCACCACTATCTTCTGGTGGGTAGCGTCGTTTGCTTCTGCCGCCGGTTGCACCGGTTGCGCCACCTCGCCTGCACCGGTGCCCGAGGCCGTCAGGGTGAAGGTCGAACCGTCGGTGTCGACCGTGACCTTATAGCTTCTGCTGCCAAGAAATCTGGCCACGTTTTCCCGGGCCGGCTCATTGTCGACCAGCACGGTCATCTCGGTTGCCTGCCCGACATCCACTGCCTCCTTGACCAGCAGTACCGGCGCCGGACAGGCCAGCCCTCTGGCATCGATCGTTTTCATCATCTTCCTCATTTTTCCACGACGGTAATCGTCCCGTCCTGCTGCGTGTTGACATAGCCAATGATCGTCGCTGCGCTCACCCCTTCGTCCCGGAGACGCTCGACCAGGCGCCGGCACTCGTTTGCCGGACAACCGATCAACAGCCCTCCGGAGGTCTGGGGATCAAACAGCAGATCACGCATAACCGGGTCGAATCCCGGCAGAAACTGCACCATATTCTCCCTGAAGTTGCGGTTGTTATGGGCGCCGACCGGCACAAATCCCATCGAAGCGAAGGTATACGCCTCCGGCAGCAGTGGCACCTCGCCCGCCTGAATGGTCACCGAGGTCCCGGTACCGCAGAGCATCTCGGCGAGATGGCCGAGCAGACCGAAACCGGTGATATCGGTACAGGCGGAAACCGTGGAGTTCGCCATGATCCCGGCCGCCAGCTTATTGAGGGTCGCCATGCTCTCTGTCACCGTCACAATCGTCTGGGCCGAAGCCAGGTTGGCCTTTATCGCGGTATTGATCACCCCCGTGCCGATCGGTTTGGTCAGCACCAGGCCATCCCCGGGTTGCAGACCCTGATTGGCGGCGATCCGTCCGGGATGGACATAGCCGGTGACCGACAGCCCGTATTTCAACTCATCGTCCTCGATGCTGTGACCACCGAGCAACACGACACCCGCCTCGTGCAGCTTGGCGGCGCCCCCGGCCAGAATCGCGGTCAACGGCTCGGGACCAAGGGTATCGTAGGGATAAGCGACGATATTCATCGCCGTTTTCGGCAATCCACCCATGGCATAGACGTCGGAGAGGGCATTGGCGGCGGCGATCCGGCCAAAATCATACGGGTCATCGACGATCGGGGTGAAAAAATCGACCGTCTGAATGAGCGCCAGCTCAGCCGAGACCCGGTAGACCCCGGCATCGTCGGCGGTGGCGGTGCCCACCAGCACGTTGCTGTCGGTGGGGAAATCAATAGTGCGCAGAATGGCATCCAGGGACCCTGGAGCGAGTTTCGATGCTCAGCCACTCCCCTTCACCCGCGAGGTCAGCCGTACCCTCTCCTCGGTCATATTCGTTCTCCCTGCACGCAGGCCTGGCATCTTGCCCGCGTCAAATAAAGGAAACTGGTAGTAAAAAAAAATCAACGTGACGGGATCAGCCAACCCGGCCAGCGGCAACTCCACGCTACCGCTCACCGTGCAACCAGCGCCATTTGGCGCCACGTCTGCCGGAACCAGCCGATAGGCAATGTGCGGCACCTGGGGGTAAATGTCAAATACGTAAAGCCTATCGGTTGAAAGGTATCTACAGGATGAACCAATACCGGAAAACGGCAGTCGACGCTCGTTGCCGTGAACCTTGTCGCCCCAGAGTGGGGAAGGAGCAATGGAGGAAAACCCACGAGGGGTTGGCGGAAAACAGACGGGCCGGAGCGCTATATCGCCAGTCCGGCCCAAAACGTTAGGAATATGCTGGCTATGAGGCCGGTTCTTCGCTAAAGGTTCCGGCCTCGATCTCCTGGTCGATATCTTTTAATGCCCGCTTCATCTGTTTGAGCGCCTGAACGATGCGATGCTCGTTTTCGACCAACGCCAGCCGCAGGTAGCCTTCGCCCTCTTCGCCAAAACCGGCACCCGGTGACAGGGCCACATTGGCCCGCTCCATCATCTCCACCGAAAACCGTATCGAGCCCATCCGATCGTAGGGCGCAGGAATCCTGGCCCAGACGAACATGCCGGCCTTGGGAACCTCGACCTCCCAACCCATTCGCTCCAGGCCATCACACATCACATCGCGCCGGTTCTGGTAGACGGCGGCCTGCTCGACGATCGAATCGTCACAGTCCCGCATGGCGACAATGCCGGCCACCTGGATGGCCGAGAAGATGCCATAATCGTAGTAGCCCTTGATCTTGGAGAGGCCGTCGATAATTCCGGTATTGCCCACGCAGTAACCCAGGCGCCAGCCGGCCATGTTGTACGATTTGGAAAAGGAGCTGAACTCCACCCCGACATCGAGTGCCCCGGGAACTTCGAGAAAGCTGGGGGCCACATAGCCGTCATAGGTGATCTTGCCGTAGGCGAAGTCGTTTATCACCATGAAGTTGTACTTCCTGGCCAGCCGCACCACCTCGATGAAGAGTTCCCTGGTGGCCAGCCGACCCGTTGGATTGTGGGGAAAGTTGAGCATGACCAGCTTGGGCGCGGGATAGAGCGACTTGCACATCTGCTCGATCTGGGCGATAAAAACATCCTCGGCGCCAAGAGGGATACGCAGGACATTGGCCCCGGCAATGACCGCCGCGTAGACATGGATCGGGAAGGCCGGCGCCGGCACCAGCACCGTGTCTCCCGGGCCGAGCAGGGCCAGGCTTAAGTGCGAAATCCCCTCTTTGGAGCCGATGGTACAGATCACATCGTTTTCACCGGTCAGCTCCACCCCGTAGTTACGCCTGTAATAGAGGGCGATCTCCCGCTTGAGATTCTTCATTCCTCCGGCCACCGGATAGCGGTGACTCTTGGGATCCATCGCCACCTCACACAATTTTTCGGTGACCGGACCAGGGGCCGGGTCCATGGGATTGCCCATGCCCAGGTCGATGACATCGTCGCCCCGCCAGCGCTTTTCCATCTTCATTTTGTTGATCATACCAAAGAGGTACGGGGGGAGTTGATGCATACGGTCTGCAAAACGGATACTCATCTGCTGATTCATGCCACATCCTGTAGGAGAATTTTCTGGTGATAGTTGCATTGTCCCGCCACTGCCCTCACCCCTTGCCCGGGACGGAAAGAGACCGTACCACGGTCGACACGGCAACAGGGACAACCGGCCGGTATTGTCAAAATGGCAATAGGGCGGCGAAAAAATGATGTTTTACTCAAGGCACAGGCCATCGTTTACTGTAAAAGAAGAAAGCCACAAGAAAAAAGGTGTTTTTTCAGATGGCTATCTGTACAAGTCATGGTATGATATCTCTAAACTCTGATTGTCTCAACAGCTAAAATTGCATTGATGGTGGCCGATGTTCATCAGCACACTCGATCTGTTCAAGGTTGGTATCGGTCCCTCGAGTTCTCATACCATGGGCCCGATGCTGGCCGGGAAAACGTTCAGAAAACAGGCCGACAAGCTGGCGGCGGTCGCGCCCTCGTCCACCCTGCATATCCGCTGCACCCTGCAGGGTTCCCTGGCCGCGACCGGCAAGGGACATGCCAGCGATACCGCCGTCCTTCTTGGTCTGCATGGGTATGCCCCCGTAGATCTTATCGACGAAGATATCGCCTCGCTGACCAGGCGCCTCAAAGCACTGCCCCTGCTGTCGATGAGTGACAAGCTGCTCTTTGATGTCGAGCAGGATCTTGTTTTCGCCACCAGCCAGGCCGTTCTCGAGCACCCGAACACCATGCACTTCACCCTGGCCGCGGACGATGGCCGGATTCTCCTCGCCACCACCTTTCTTTCCATAGGCGGCGGATTCCTCGCCACCCCGGAAGAGTTTGCCTCCGTAAAAGAGCGGGCCGCGCTGGTCGATCCGACAGAGTATCCCTACCCCTTCCATTCCGCCAGAACCATGCTGGCGATGGCTTCGGCCAGCGGTCTGTCGATCGCCGGGATGAAGCGAGCCAACGAACGGGTCCGCCTGTCAGAACAGGATCTCGACCGCGGGCTGGACCAGCTCTGGCGCGCCATGCAGTCTTCGGTCCTGGCCGGGCTCGCCGCGACCGGGCCGCTCCCCGGCCCCCTGGGCATTGCCCGCCGGGCCCGGCCGCTCCTTGCCAGGCTGCAGGCCGATCCGGTTCGGGCGAGCGTCACCGACTGGCTCTGTGCCTACGCCATGGCCGTGGCCGAAGAAAACGGCGCAGGCCATATGGTGGTCACCGCCCCGACCAATGGCGCCGCGGGGGTCATTCCCGCCGTTCTTTATTATGCCGTGCACCATCTTGGCGCCACGACCGCCGATATCCGAATCTTTCTGCTCACCGCCGCCGCCATCGGCGGTCTGATCAAACACAACAGCTCGATCTCCGGGGCCGAGGTCGGCTGCCAGGGAGAGATCGGTTCAGCCTCGGCCATGGCCGCCGCCGGACTCTCGGCCATCCGGGGCGGCAGCCCGACCCAGATCGAGCACGCCGCCGAGATGGCCCTCGAACATCACCTCGGCATGACCTGCGATCCGGTGGCCGGCCTGGTGCAGGTCCCCTGTATCGAGCGGAACGGTTTCGGCGCGGTCAAGGCCTTTACCGCAGCCAGCCTGGCCCTGCTCGACGAAGGCCGTCACTTCATGTCCCTTGACAGCTGCATCGAGGCCATGCGCCAGACCGGGTTGGCAATGTCCGACCAGTTCAAGGAGACCTCCCAGGGCGGTCTGGCCATCTGCTACACGGAGTGCTGAGCGGGTCGGCTGTCGTGGCCATACATCAGGTCTTCCCTGGGCGCTGGTTTCGGTAAGCGCGCAATGCGCGATGCGCCCCGCCGGGACCACTTCAAGCATAGAGTCGCCCCACCCCGGGCAAGGCTGTTGACTTTCGGTCATGGCCGTGCTCAAATAGCCTGACGCCTGACAACCCGGCGCCCCTGTCATCGCCCCGATCCGGAACCGATTGACCCTGCCGCCGGGAAGCCTCGTCGAGGTCGTCTCTGCTGTCACCGCCCGGACTGTTCACCGGCGGTTTTTCTTTGCCCAACACGACCGGAGAATGCCATGCGAGATTTTACCGTGTATGACCTCTTTGTCCGTAATGCCAGAATATTCTCTGACAAGACGGCCGTTCTCGCCCATTCGGCCACGCTGACCTTTGCAGAACTTTTACAGCAGAGCGAGCGGTTGGCGGCTGAGCTCATCGAGCAGGGCTGTGCTCAGGGCGACCGGATCGCCGTGCTGGCCATGAACCATCCAGGATTTTTTGTCCTTGTCGGGGCGGTGGCCAGAATGGGTGGGATACTGGTGCCGCTCAACTGGCGTCTGGCCGAACAGGAGCTGGCCTACATTCTGCGAGACTGCCAACCCAGGCTGCTGTTCTGCGACCCAGGCCAGGAGCAGAGATCGCAACAGATCGCCGAGCCCCTGAAGATACCGGTCATCTCGCTGGAAACCCTGGTGGCCGACGGCCAGGTGGAGACCACGACCACCGACCTCTCGCCGCTGCCAAGAGATGGCAACAGCCCCTTTTGTCTGCTCTACACCGCGGCGGTCGAGGGGGTGCCCCGAGGGGCGACGCTCAGCCACGCCAACCTGCTGGGCGCCAATCTCCAGGTCATCGTCAGCATGGGGCTGGGCGCGGACGACGCGCACCTGACCATGCTGCCACTTTTCCATATCACCGGCTTGAACCTGGCCCTGGCCGTCATGCAGCAGGGCGGCTGTAATGTGATGATGGCAAAATTCAAGGAAGACGAAGTGCTCCGTCTCAGCCGGCAACACCATATCACCCTCTGGGGCAGCTTTCCGCCCATGCTCAACCGGATGATCGAGGCCATCGACCAGAGCGAACAGCAGCCCGACAGTCTGCGCTACGTGGTAGGCATCGACGGCCCCGACAGCATCGCCGCCTTCGAGCGGCGATGCCCGGCACGTTTCTGGATCCTCTACGGTCAGGCAGAGACCAGCGGCTTCGTCACCTTTGCCCCGGCATCCGATAGGCCCGGCACCGCCGGTCGCCAGGGACCACTCAGTATCTTTGCCCTCGTCGACGAAAACGACAACCCGGTTGGCGCCGGTGAAACCGGAGAAATAGTCGTTCGCGGCCCCCTGGTCTTCCAGGGCTACTGGCGTCAGGACGGTCTCAACGCCAGAACCTTTCGCAACCACTGGCACCACACCGGCGACCTCGGTCAGCTCGATGCGGCCGGCTATCTCATTTTCAAGGGGAGAAAACCGGAAAAAGAGCTGATCAAGCCCGGCGGCGAAAACGTCTATCCCGCCGAGGTGGAGGCGGTGATTCTGCAGCATGACGCCATCGAGGCGGTTTCGGTTATCGGTGTCGCCGATCCCCGGTTCGGTGAAGGCGTCAAGGCGGTCTGCATCGTCAAGCCCGGCCATCGGCTCACCGCCACCGAGCTGATAGAGTTTGTCGGCGCCCGGATCGCCCGCTATAAAAAACCCGGCTACGTGCAATTCGTCGACACCCTGCCGATGAAGGGTGAAGTCATCGATCGCCAGATGGTCAAGAAGCTGTACGGCCAGGCAGCGCAACCGGCCGCGAGCTGATCAGGTCATCGACATGAACACGCGACGACGACTGGATGGCAGGGCCATGGGTCTGATGATATTCTTCTGCGCCATCCTCGGCATGCAGCAGATCGTGATAAAACTCGCGGCACCTGACATGAGCCCCATGCTGCAGATCGCGCTCCGTTCCGGAATGGCCGCCCTGCTGATCGCGCTCTATCTCGTTTGGCGGGAATTACCGCTTCTGCCGGGCAAAGGCCAGCGGCTTTTCGGTTTGGTCGCCGGGCTGCTGTTTACCCTGGAATACCTGTTCGTCGCGGAGGGCCTGCGGTTCACCACCGCCTCGCATATGGTCACCATGCTCTATACCGCCCCGGCCTTTGCCGCCCTGGGTCTGCATTTTCTGGTGCGGGAAGAGCGCCTGCATCCACTGCAATGGCTCGGTATACTCATAGCCTTTCTCGGCGTGACGATCGCGTTTTATGAAAAGAATGGCTCGTTGCGCCACATCTCGGCCAACTCGATGCTCTTTGGTGATCTTCTCGGAATACTGGCAGGCCTGTCGTGGGGCGTCACCACCGTGATTCTGCGGACAAAACTCTCCGAGACCCCGGCGACCCAAGCCGCATTCATCCAACTGCTCACCTGCTGTTGCCTGCTGCTGCCGACGACACTGTTGCTGGGCCAATTCACCTTTTCCCTGACCACCATTGTCTGGGCCAGTCTCTTCTTTCAGACTCTTCTGGTCTGCGTTATCGGCATGCTGCTGTGGTTCTGGATGCTGACGGTCTACCCGGCCTCCCAGCTGGGCGCCCTCTCCTTTCTCACCCCGGTCTTCGGCATCGTTTTCGGGGTGGTACTGCTGGCCGAACCATTGGAAGCGCAATTCATCCTCGGCGCGGCAATGGTGCTGGTCGGCATATCCCTGGTCAGTGGCTGGCAATGGCTCTGCCAGCACCCCTTGCGCCGGCGCAAACTCGCCTGAGCCGATCAACGGAGGTCGGCCGCCGGCCGGGATTTCTACTGACGACGAGCCCTTCCGCTCGACAGATCACCTGATAACTCAACAGGTGGTATGAAACAGCCCGCCGACCGGTACATTCCTTGCCGCATAGTCGTTATAGAGCTGAACACCTTCCTTGGTCGAGACGATCACCACCTCGACATTCTGCTTTTCGAGATAGTGCTTTACCTTGTCAGGCACCCGCAATCTGAGCAGCATGCCCCGGGTCAGCACCACCACCCTGGCGCCGTGTTCGACCAGTTCCTTGACATCCTCGACCTGAACGCCACGGCTATGACTGGTACCGGATTCGTTCCAGTCCCAGGCTCGCCCTCCGCCAGGCCATAACTTGACATCCCTGCTCTGACCCAGCAGGTCTGTTTCGATTCTCCCCCAGGCGATTTTCCTGATAACAGGCGAGGCCTTTTCTGTCATATTCGTCACCTCATCAGCGAATGCCAAAAAAGAGGAGGACACTCTACTCGGTGGTTTCAGCCACCCAACGTCTACCAGAGCTGGTCTCCGCTGTGGCGAGCAGCACCCATCGACCTCCTGCAGAGTCCCCCAAGAGCGTTGGTGCAGGAGAACCGGTCAAGCAAAAGTCACCGGCATCGTGTACTGTGATTGTCAACATGAGAGTAAAGAAGTACACTATCTGTCAGGGAAAAGCGAGTATATCATCAGCTCAGCGACCAGATCATCGCCTCGGTGCCCCGGCGCGGGGGTACAGGCCCGCACCGACACCGGGACACGATGCCCCCAGACCACAATCAGATGCCAGACCAACAGCTCCAGGCCCTTTTTTTTGATTTCGACGGTGTACTCGTCGACTCCAACGCCATCAAGATCAGTGCCTTTCAAACCCTCTTCAAAGACGCAGAGCAGTCACTGATCGATAGGTTGATCACCTACCATAACCAGCATGGCGGCATCAGCCGGGTCGAGAAGATCCGCCACTTTTACTCCGACATCCTCCGGCAACCGGTCGAGGACGGGGTGATCGACCGGCAGGCCGACCAGTTTTCCCGGCTGGTGATCGACAAGGTGATCAATGCGCCCTGGATAGCCGGCGCTCAGCAGTTCCTTGACGAGCAGTACCAAAAGATCCCGATTTTTCTGATCTCCGGCACCCCGCATGAGGAGTTGCAGACCATCGTGGAACAGCGCCGGAGCTGCCATTATTTCCGGGAAATACTCGGTTCACCAACCACCAAGACAGTTCATATCGGTCAGCTGCGGCGACGCTACCGGCTCGATCTTGGGGCTTGTCTCTTCGTCGGCGATGCCTTCACCGATTTTCAGGCCGCCAGCGAATACCAGCTGCCCTTTATCGGCATCCAGGGTGCCTATACCTTTCCTGCCCAGGTCACGGTCCTCGATGACTGCACCACACTTTATCAAACCATATCGCGCCGTTTCATCCTGTAGATTGCCTCATACCCCCTCATCCAGTGCACCAGGTTCGTTCAAGCAGGTCTCATAGCTCTGGTTGGCTATGCGATGAGGCCTGATTGGGCGAAAAAATGGGGTGCTGATGAACGGTTACCTTTTCTTCTCACTCTGATAGAGCAGATGGTGCCAGAGCGCGAAACCGGTGAGCAGCATTCCCGCACCGGTGTGAATGTGTTTGACGGTCCTGTTTCCCTTGAGAAACGGCGCGGTAACGACAGTGACGCCAAGGGTTAGGGTCATGGCTATCTTGGCGAGTTCTTTTTTCGTTTCAAGATCGAGTTTTTCTGTCATGACGACGTTTTCTTCTTTCGATTGTCCGTTTGGTTCCTTTGCCTGTCTCAATTGCCAAGGCCAGGGTTATTACGGTGGCAATACCGCAGGCCACAGGGATAAATGGTGCCATGATATCCTCAGAGTTATATAAAGAAGGGAAAAATCAATCCCCGCTGATCGATAATCGTTTCAATCGTTCCTCACCAGCATGGCTGGACCATAGAGCCTCAGCCACAACGAACCATGAAACTTCTCGACGCGGTAACAGCGTTTTCCGTGCTGACGAGTTTCGGATAAACGAGTGTCAGCCCAAAATCCCAAGACGTTTTGCTGCACCTGAAGTATCACGGTGTACTGTTCTTCTTTTTTCGCTTATGGCATTTACAGTTTTTGCAGTTTCCACAACATCCTCGCCCATGCCGGTGGCCATGCTGCCCACTGCGTTTCTGCATAACATCGGTGATTGGCGTTGTTTCAACATTCGCTGAATCTGTCTCTTTGGTTTCCGAGTATTCCATCTCTTGACCTCTTCTTCATAATTTTTCTCACCAGCACGGCTGGACCAGGGAGCTTCAACCGCAACACAACATGAAGCAAGATCTTCGGTGCGGTAACAGAACTTTCCATGCTGGTGAGGTGCGGATATAAAAAAAGCTCTACTGAACGACCATAATTTCTGACAAGCCTTTAGCGAGAGACGACAAACCAGAGCTTCTCATCATTACAAAGGGTTTCTGATATCTTTTGCAGATCTTCTTCACGCTTTTGCAGGCGTCATGACTCACGCAATCCACGGGACATAAAACGGCATCGGCTCCACACAGCATCTTCGGTAATATCGCCCGGGAAGACTCTCGGCCGCCGTCATGATGAATGAATACCCCGCCATGTCTTTCCACCAATTGCTTGTAATGCGGCACCATGTTATGCAACCCGCCTACATACAGAACCGTTTTTCCACACAAACCTGGCCCAGGGCAGTCTTCGCTGTTCTGTTCCGAACACTTCTCACAACTGCTGATCATTGGAAGTTTTCCCATCAACGTCATCTCAAGCGATACAATCTCCTGTTCAAACGACTGCTTTTCATAGATAAGCCGGTCGTTAATCTGTCCGAGCTCGCGAACGGCGTTTGCGGCCAATTCCGCCGTCACCTTGACCCTATCGAGTTCATCCGCCAATTGATCCGCCTGGCCACAGAGCATGGCATTATCCTGCTGCAGCTGTCTTATCAGCTCTCTATCTGCAGATCTGTTGCAACCAACGTTGGTGGATTCCAACTGAAGGACTTTTTGCCCAAGGGACTCATGCTCGCGTTGCAGACAATCATAGGCTTCTCTCATCTGCTCCAGTTCCTGGCGCTCGTCATTGAGTGCTTGTTGCATCTGCCACGCCTTGCTCTTTTCCTCGGCGAGCGACGCCCTTGTCTGCCTGTTTTCCGCTCGCAGAATCTCTATCTGTCCGGACTGGAGTTGATAGGCCAGAGTAAAATCGTAACCGATCATATGTATTTCACCATATGCTTCAGCTGCCAACTCCGAGGTCGTCGCGGGATGCGTCAACACTGCCCAATAGGATCCGGTGAGTGATCCTTTCTCGAGGTATTCCTGCCAGAGTTCGCGAACTCCTGACTCGGTCTTCACCTTGGCAAAGCGGGTTATGACTCGACGGAATTTTCGATCGAGTATTTTCTGCAACGCCTTTGACCTGGGGCCTTTTCGTGCCGCCAGATTGACAAGGGCATTATGCAACAGGTAGTCGGAATACTGCTGTGGCAGGGAAAACTCTTTACGTCTGGCAATCTTTCGCAGAGCTGTGCGACTGAAACAGGTACCAACAATGGAACAATGATATTGACCAAGTTCCCACAACTTCTTCCGGTGTTTGGAAACCGTTACCCGGGTTGCCTCTTCCATTCTGATCTCCATTGACATCTTGTCTCCTCTTCCACAATATTGGAACGCCTGCAGAGCATGCTACGCCAACCATAATACATTTAGCAATATCTAACTTTCCGGGAAAATTTTTTTCCAAAGATTTGTGCTATGGACCAACTCCGCGTACCGTGGCAATACCACAGCCCCTGAATATGTCGAGGATCTCACCGCCTCAAAGATCTCTCGATCTTCTCCATCTCCGGCCTGGTGAAATTCTGGCGGCTTTGACCTGCCCGCCTCACCGCCAGGAATAAACGTAAACGTTCACCAGCACCCCATTTTCGTCCGATCAGGCCTCCTCACAGAGCAAACTCTTGTGCAACGGCCCGCTTTAACGAATCTGGAATACTGGATAAACGTTTACAGATCCAGGTTACGGAATATTCCCGGTAGCACCGGTGAACGATTACGAATAAACATCACTTCGTGGCGGCCGCTTCGGCTTTTGCCTCGGCTTTGGCATCTTCGAATTTTTCCTTCATCTCTTCGATACCACTCTGGGCCGCCGCGGTAAGCCTGGATATACTTTTGACGACCCCTTTCTGAACCGATTCATTGGTTACCAGAACTGCTACCGCGGCACCAAGAAGTGCCCCCTTCCAGAACTGCGAATCCTGCAGATTCAGGCCAAAGACATTGGTCGTCTGCGGCAGAGCCGGATAGGTCGCCGGGTAAACCGAATGCGGAGACTGCAGGGGTTGCTGATACATCATCTGCGGTTGGGTTTGCTGGAAGTTGGAAATATTCTCTGACATGGCGTTTCTTCTCCTTTTCGTTATCGATATTCATCGCTTATATGAAACTCGGCAGCACGGAAAACCACCTTACCGAGGTTCGGATTTTCATTGTTCGTTGCAACTGAAGCAATCTGGTTCAGCCATGCTGGCCAGAAGTTCGTAATTTTTGCTCAGAGTCGTTTAACGGCTCAGCAGGTAACTCACTCCGGTCGCTGCGGCAAGGGTTACAGCGAGACCTGCCAGGCCGCCGTTGGTCAGCGTCGTCGCCGCAACGGTGGCAGCGGCCGCCGCAACACCGCCGACGGTTCCTCTGACCACACTGGAATTGAGCGCCTGACCCATGGTCATTTCACCCTCGCCTACCCGGTGCAGATTCGCACCCATCGTCCCGGTACTGACGACGATAAATCCCATGATTCCCACATTCATAGCCGGAGCGAAATTGGCATTGGCCACAATTGGAACGGAAAGCGGTGTTTGATTGTACCCAACAGCATACTGATGCAGGGGCTCGGTATGTTGGGGGATCACCCGTTGGCTGTTGGTCATCGTCTCGGTAAAATTGTTTTTCTCCACGTGCATAACTCCTTATCTCATATTGATTATATGAAACTCGCCAGTGCGGAACGCTCTGTTGCCGCGCCGAGGAAGTTTCATGCTTCATGTGGCTGAGGCTCTATGGTCCAGCCATGCTGGCTTATATGAAACTCGCCAGTGCGGAACGCTCTGTTGCCGCGCCGAGGAAGTTTCATGCTTTATGTGGCTGAGGCTCTATGGTCCAGCCATGCTGGTTAGTTTTCATCTGTCAGGTCAGCATTCGGCATGGCTCCATCCTTTCCTTCATCGTTTTTCGCCCTCATCAATCCTGGAAAGAGCGAGGTAAAGCCTTTTCCCATCACCTCACGCACCGGGCCGCTGGTCAACAACACCGCAGCGGCAGCGCCCACCACCACACCCTTCCAGAGTTGATCATTCTGGCTGCTGTTGAGGTAGAGGGTTTTCACCACATCTGAAACCGTACCCTCACCGCCGATAAACTTCTCTACCGACTGCACGACCTGGCCGTATCGCTTCTGGTCCGCGGCGTGCTGAGCCGCAATCTGCTCTGGTGAAAGCTGTTGCGACACAGGCTGCTGCGGTACCTGAAAGTAGACCATCCCCGGCTGCGGATACTGGCGCTGCGGTACATATTGGCCGCCGACATAGACCGGCTGGCCGGTAGCCGGATCGATCATGTACCCCGGCGGCAACGAAAACTGTGGTGCGGCGTGCTGTCCGTTGTACCCGTCAGGAATGGGCTTTCCGCCAACCGTATCCTGAGCCGAACCCATCGCTGTTTCTGCCTCAGCTGCCACCTTGGCCCGATCCCTCTCCGCCTCAGCCGCTGCCAGTTCGCTCGCTTTTTGCCCGGCTCTTACCGAGACCTTGCCTTCTTGTTGCGTGACATCGACCAACGGATCCGCGTCCTGCTTTGCACTGTCATGCTTTTTCATTACTTTCCTCTTGTGTTATCGGTCAGAATAGTCAGCAGCCGGGCCTTGACGTTTTCACGGCCAAGAGGTTTTTCAGCTAGGATTCCGACCTCATTCCATAAGTCGAACGGCAGCGTTGCCGTATCGTATTCAATGATCACCGACAGCGCCTTGGCGTTGAGCCGATAACCGTATATTCCGGGAATTTTGCCAATAACGGCTCCCAGATCATCCCTGTCGACCTTGGCCAGTTTTTTTGCTCCGTGCCAATTTGCCTTGACCCTGATCCTGCCCGGTACATGGTGGACAACGCGCAGATAGCGGGTGTGATCGAGAAAAGCATCAACGATCTCTTCATTGGTGTAGGTTTTCATCATTTACCTTCCCTGGGGTTTTCACAGTAAAGAAAAACACGGTAGAATATCGACGATGTCATGTACCGTGAGGAAACACAGCTACAGCTGTTCGCATCTTTGCTCTTATTGGCCATCCACTCTTGCCGGCATCTTCTGGTGGCCAGCCGACAAAGACCCCATCGGTTCCACGGGAGGCTCCCAGGAGAGCAGACGGCTCGAATTAAGCAGAATGCCGCCGGTATGCATGATATGGATCAGACCGGCCATCACCGGTGAGAGGATGCCAACCATGCCGAGCACCACGCCGACCAGATCGGTTGACACGGCAAAGATGTGATTCTGCTCGATGATGCGCATGGTTTGGTGGCTGAGGTTACGAACCTTCATCAATCCTGCCAGATCGGAGTCGACCAGGGCGATATCGGCAGCCTCCAAGGCTACCTCGGCGCCGCCCGCACCCATCGCTATACCGATATCGGCATGGCTCAGGGCCAGGGCATCGTTGATCCCGTCACCAACCATGACCACGGGCCTGCCGTTTTTCAGGGAATCCACCCGCGCCGCCTTCTCCTCGGGCAACAACTCCGCCCGACAGTCGTCAAACGGGAAAACCTGCAGCAGAGAACGGGCAACCTCATCGGTATCGCCGGTCACCAGGTGCATACCGGTGACGCCGTCGGCACGCAGGCAGCGGAGAACCTTTCGGGCCTCTGGCCTGACCGGGTTGGCGATGCCCAGCATTCCCTGAGCCTTACCGTTCCTCGCGACATAGACAACGGTGTTGCCCATCCGCCTCTGCTCGGTCGCCCGCTGGGTAAACCAGCGAATATCGACCTCATGTTCGGCCATAAACGAGCCATTGCCGACCAGAATAACCGCATCTCCTCCCACCGTGCAGAGGACTCCTCGACCAGGTTTGAAATCACAGACGGCATGCGGTGCACAGGCGATGCCTCTCTTTTCTGCCTCGACGAGAACCGCCTGAGCCATCGGGTGCTGATTGTGCGATTCGGCGGTGGCAGCCATCGCCAGCACGGTTTGTGCTGACAGCGTCGGCGTTCTCGGGATGACCGAGATGACTTCCGGCACCTCGGTGGTCAAGGTGCCGGTCTTATCGAAACAGTAGACCTCAGCGGATCCGATTCTCTCAAGATACAGCCCACCCTTGATGAGGATCGAGCATCGGGCGGCATTGGCGATGGCCGCCGTCACCGCCGATGAGGCCGCCAACACCGTGGCGCAGGGGCATGACATGATCAGCAGCACCGTCAGCGCCCGCATCGGATCGAAGGTCATCAACAGGGTTGACAGGGTGGCGGCTAAACCGAATTTCAACAGCCTCGCGGCCAACTGATCGGCCCTCTGCTCCGCCGGGGCCCTGTTGGCCAATGAATCCTCGACCATCTTGACGATATGGGCAAGATAGGTCGATTCGCCGGTCTTCACCGTTTCGACAAAGAGCACGCCCTGACTGATGATGGTGCCGGCCCAGACCTCATCGCCGTGGCGATGATATACCGGTTCGGACCGACCGTTGATCGAGGCCTCATCCACCAGTGCCTCACCGTCACGGACAAGGCCATCAACCGGGAGCTTTTCGCCGGCATGGACGGCGACGATATCACCCGGGCGAATATCGGCAACGGGGGTCTTCACCTCCATCCCCTCACACATCACGTAGGCGTTGGCTGGAGCAACCTCGAGAATATCACGAATGGCCTGGCGTGAGCGTCGGGCAACATACTCCTCCGTCACCTCCGCAACGTTGTAGATCCACAGCATCTGCAGGGCGGTGAAAGCCTCACCGAGAAAAATTGTCGCGACCGAACCGAACGCGAGAAAGGGTTGGACGGTCACCTTTTTCTCACAGATCGAGGTGTCGACGGCCTCCTTCAACAGTGGCGCCGTGCCGATCATTGCCGCAGCGCCAAGCAGGCTCCAGGGCGTCTGTACCAGCGGCAGACGGAGCAACCACATCCTCGCCAGGCCATAAAGGACCATCCCCGACAACCACAAGGCCCTGCGTACCTTGACAGCAAACGATCCTGCAGACCAGCAACCATCGACCCGGCAATCGCCCTCGTCCCCGACAGCCGATAACAGGGGAGCGGACGAGGAGTATTGCCGTGGACTGATCACCTGAGCGGCAATCTCGGCAAGAATCTGTTGGGTCGTTATCTCCTCGGGATTGAAGAGAACGATCATGGAACCTGTCGCCTTCCTTGTCTGGACATCAACTATGGATTGAACCTGCCGCAACCTCTCGATCATCCACTGCCCTCTTTCGGTGCTGCGTTTCAAGCTCTCGACCCGGACCCGTAATCTGCCGGCCATGGCATGCTTTACCGATATTTTCGTCTTGCGCAGCACGGCTCTATTGATTTCCCCAGATTTTCGGCCGTGACGAACTGATACATTCATACTGTGACCTCTACACGTATTTCAACGTGTTGCACTCCGCCCACCGAACTTCTTAGGGGCAAGAAAATGTTTTTCGAGCGACAAACAAAAAATGAACAATTCTATATAGTTGACACGCAGCACCTCAGTCAATATACTGTAGATCAGTAACGGTGGATGGTCGTGTTTGCAGCTGGCACTTCCAAAAAAAATCAAACTTCACAGTGGAGCAACAAGATGATTCATCTTCCCCTGACAACGACTCCCATTGGCTGGCTCGTTCTTGGCGTTGGCGGATATGCCCTCTACAAGGCCGGCAAAAGAAAAGGCGAGGAGGAGATCGCCGCGGCAACGATCACTGAAATCGAAGAAGATGAGAGCAGTAAAGAACCTATCGAGGAGAACGCATAATGGCACATCCCGTCGTCTGTCTTTCATTGTTGACCGCAACTCCGCTTGGCTGGGCCGTTCTTGGCACAGCCGGTTATCTGACCTACAGGGCCGGAAAACATATCGGCAAGACTGGTGACGAAAACGTTGCCAGAGAGCCATTGTGCGACAGAGCCATAAAAAGCGCCATGAAGAGCGCGTACAAGACCAAGGTGAAAATGGACGAGACCATCGACTCCGCCAAGGTAAAGTATGGGGCCATGTGGCAGGACGCCCAGGCAGAGGTCGCAGCCAAGAAAGGGAATCGAGCTTGAGCCACATTAGAGAACCTCGCCGTTATCTTTTGTTTTCACGGTAATCTCGGTAGCCTGATCAGCGGAAACGTAAAATCGGAGTCCACCTGGGCTCGATACCGTGATATGCGCCTTACCGGCTCGGTGTATACCCTGAACCTGACCAATCGCCTCGAGCGTAAGCGAGCAGCCGGGTGCCACCCCATGGGTTGCCAGGTGATCTGCCGCCCTTCTGCCACCGATGATTTCCAGAACAGTGAAAGGCGTGTCTCGTCTGGCAAAGTAGAACTGTGTCGGTGGCTCACTGTCACAGTGTCCCCAGATACTTGCCGCCTCGCCTTCCGAGAGCCGCGTCCGTTCACGGCGATCGATCACGGTGACATAATCCATATGGGGGAGCGTGCGGATAAAGGTCAGGTCGTCCCCCTCGCCAATGCCCAACCGCGCCAGCGCCGCCTGGCAACCTCGACCGCAGGATATCGCCTCGACATGGCCCTGCTGGTTCCGGGTCATCTCCACCAGCGGTTTACGTTCACCGTTTGCCGTATGCACAAACGTCTGTATGGCAAGCCCGGCCGGAACGACCAGGTCGCCCTTGCTGCCACGAATCCGTACCGGGTGATAGTTGATCTCGTCATGCAACTTGGTCAGCACGCCGCCGACAAAAAGGCCGAGTCGCTGCAGCCAGGAGAGCAGGTGCGGGCGATGAACCTGCAGCAGGGTCAGTTCGCAGTTGACGGGAGCATCGAGGAGGGAGAAATACATGCGTTCACCATTAATTTTTCAGAACATCCGGGACCCCGGAAATTTCCGATTCGACCTCATTTGCCGCCGTCTGCTCATCATCTGTAACAAGGTCAATCTCTTTGCGCCCTCGCCATGCCGCATAACCGAGAATGGAAACGGTTGACAGATTATGGAGCAGGGCCGAGGTGTACGGCATGATCATGCCGAAACTGGCCAGCAGCAAAAAGGTCGAGTTGAGACCAACCGCGGCAACAAAGGAGTGCTGAATGGTCCGCTGGCTCCGCAGGGCCGTAAGACGGGCGGCCAGCAGGCAGGAGAGATTGTCTTGTAACAGGATAACCTGAGCCGATTCCTTGGCGAGATCGGCGCCACCAGGCAGACAAATCCCGACATCGGCGGATACCAGAGCAGGCGCATCGTTGACGCCGTCGCCGACAAAGGCCAGGCGGTGTCCTCCCTGCTGCAACTCCTTGACAATACGAGCCTTATCTTCCGGCTTCAACTCGGCATACAGCGTATCAACAGCCGGGAGTCGTGCGGCCAGCGCCTTGGCCGTCGTCTGGGCATCGCCGGTGAGAATGACGATATTTTTAATGCCGGATCGTTTCAGGGCCGCAAGCACCGGGACCGCCTCATGGCGCAATGCGTCCCGCAGGCCGATAATGCCGATTAACCGTTCGTTTTTCGCCACATAGAGAATCGATTTGCCGCTGTTTTGTAACCGGTTCACCTCGTCTTCGAGCATTCGACAACTGATCCCCTCGTCGTCTTCAATAAAGTGACGACTCCCCACCAGAACGTTCTCGCCATTGATATATGCCGAGACACCGTGAGCGACGATAAAGTCGACCTGGCTGGTGGCCTCCAGTTCTACCCCGCGCTGCCTGGCGGCATCGACGACCGCCGCGGCGACCGGGTGGGCATAATGTTCTTCGGCGCTCGCAGCACAGGCCAGCAACTCCATTTCGGTAACCGAGGCAACGGCAACGAGGTCGGTAACCGCTAGCCGGCCTTGTGTGAGGGTGCCGGTCTTGTCAAAGACCATGGTATCGGCGCGGGCCAGGCTGTCCATCGCCTGGGCACCCTTGAGCAGCACACCCTGCCGGGCGGCGGTGAACATCGCGACCCGCACGGCAACGGGGTTGGCCAGTTTGACCACACATGAATAGTCGACGGTCAGAACCGCCGCCGCCTTGGTCAGATCGCGCGTCGCCACGAGCAGACCAAGCCCCAGGCCAAAGGTGAGCGGCACAAGTCTATCCGCCAGTTCATCGCTCTTTTTCTGCGACTCAGACTGATATCTGAGCGAATTTTCGAGAAAGGCCGATATCCTGGCCATCGAGGTATCGCGCCCTACCTTCTTTGCCGAAAAGACAAGCCGCCCGTCCTCGACAACTGACCCGGACAAGACCTCATCGCCAGGTTTGACATGTGCCGGTACCGACTCTCCGGTAATAGAGCTGGTATTGATCGACGCCTCACCGCTGACAACGATCCCATCGAGTGGAATCAGCTCACCGGCTCCACAGACGACCCGATCACCGATCTTGGCCTCGCCAACCGCAATCTCTCTTTCCTGGCCATCGACCTCGATCCAGATCCGTTCCACCTGGGGCTTGAGGAGGCTCTTGAGGAGCCCAGTGGTCCGGTTTTCGCTCAGTTCCTCCAGATACTCAGCAAGATAGAGCAGGAAAACGATGGACGAGGCCGTAAAATAATCGCGACGCACCAGACAAAAGAGCACTGCCGCTCCGTCGAGCACTGGCACCTTTATCCCAGAGCGCAAGAGCGTGATCGCGCCGGCAAGTACGACCGGGACTGTCAACAGCACAACCAGCGGCCCAGCGATAGAGCGAGGAAGCAGAAGAGAAGCGGCGGCAACCCCGCCACGGACGAGAAGAGAGGACAGGGACTGCACGCCTTTCCCCTTGCCATCACCACCAAATAGCGATCGCGGCAGATCATCGAGGCAGTTGACGATGGTGTTGCGGGTCGAACTCCGGCCAGCATATTCAACCACGACGGAACCCGCTCGGGTATTGATCCGGGCTGCCGTCACTCCCTCTATAGCCTCGAGCTGCGCCTCGAAATAATCGATATCCAGACCTCTTTTCTTCAAGATCGGCGCACAGAGCCGCAATCGGTCGTCGAGTTCGTGGACAATGACGATTCTCGAGTTGGTATACGCTGCCATGGCACTACCCTTCGCCAGGTGTGGTGCGGATTTCATGTAGACGTTTTTTCATGACGGAATCGATGAGGTATCCGGCACCACCGAGCATCGTCACCGTCGCCATGACCTGCAGTGGCGAACGTCTTGGGATTGTCTGCACCATGACGGTGATAACAGCGCCTTTCACCAGCCCATTGACCACCGCCTGGGATACCGACATGGTACCATGACGAACGTCGACAAAATTGGACCCAATCGAGGCAGCACCAGCTACTGAAAGGGTTGCCACGACACTGGCCAATGTGCCCAATGCGTCGACCGACGGTGCCGCACCTTGCATGGCGGTCGGTGGCAACCCAGGTTGCCGGCCATAAACTGAATGGTGGATTGTCAAGACATCACTCCTTCGATTTTTCGAGGTCTTGGTTGAGAAATCTATTGAACTCCTCAACCCTGCTCCGCCAATTCTGCCGGTATGCCATCTGCAGATATTGGCTGTACTCCACCATTCTCTCAATTATTCTGGGAGAGATGGTGTGCTCCAGGGCGCAGGCCCCCTCTTCTGCCGTCTCTTCATCGAGTCCCAGCACCTCTATGAAAAATTTCTGCAGCGCCCGGTGTCGCAGCAGAATCTTCCGGCCAACGGCCTCTCCCTGTACAGTTAACCTGACAGGGCTGTACGGTTGATAATCGACCATGTTTTTCCGACGTAAAAGCTGTAGAGCCTCCGTAACGGAAGGACCGGAAACGCCAAGCCTCTCCATGATATCCTTTGAGCGTGCCTGACCATTTCTTTTGCAGATCAAATAGATCGCTTCCAGATAGTCTTCAGAGCTTCTGCTCAGACCTTTTTTCTTTTTCATCAGTCACCGCAGCCGAACAAAAAACGGGAAAGAAACAAGATTTTCCTCAGCCCGTTCCTGCGTCGCCAGGATGGGACTATAGAGCCTCAATGGCAACCATGACACCACTGGGCTGTTATGAAACTCCCAGAGTTGGTAACAGTGCCTGCCGCGCTGGTGCGTTTTGGATAAACTCGCATAAACAAAACGATAGTGGCCACAGAACGGGCCACGGCACTAGACACTGCGAGAAAAAATTTCACGTTTTTGGTCATTGATCTGGCCGTCGCACCCAAGAGTGACCGTGATGACGCCCTGCCCCCTCCTGGACTCCTCGGAAAACCCGAGCGACTCCATCATCGAGATAGGCGCTTCCACTCCAACAGCGTCGCATACCGAATGGATCGGTGCGTTCCGCCCACGTGAACCGCCCAGGCCTTCCATCAGCGAACCACATTGTGGTCAATCGCTGTCATACATCAACCGGCTACTTTAAAAACCCGTATTTATTTAGAGACAACAAACTTTATTGGGAGCAATGTATCGGTCGAAAGGATACGTGTCAACACATTTTATTAGGATTGACTAAATATTCTGCTGTTTCTTCAAAATGCCAATTCATGATAGCTTCATCCTCCCAGACAGCATCTCTTCATACCAGGGATGAAGGTTCTGAACTGTTTTTTTGACATACAGCCCGCAACTCGGGCTTTTAGGTTACCGGGCAGTCATCGCCGGGTGACGATTTGCGGTATAGGCCTGCAATGGATTAACCATTGATGGGCTCGTAAAAACCCAGATCTACTTCGTTGTAGGTCGCAAACGGCAATTCGCT
>JBKEBZ010000023.1:0-4531 GCA_047973425.1 Desulfopila sp. | reverse complement strand
CTCGACGTGCCACATGTACGTCTGTGCTTGGCCGACACCACTGCGCCTTGTATATCAGGCCTTTGTACTTAGCCATCCTGTACGCACGATTGAGGTTTTTACGAGACCATCAAACTTAAAATAGCGGCCCATCTGATTTTAGGTTCGGGCCGTTTCCTACAATAATCTGTCGCGTCACATCACGCCGAGAATCCATCCTTCGATCTGGGCAACAGGGTATTCGCCGGGCAGCATGTCCGGCTTGAGAAATTTGCCGAGGCTGCCATCCGCATCAACCTGCCGCAACCAGGCGGTAGCAACGTAGGCATCATGCTGGTCGGGGGTGCGCCCTTCCCGTGGAGTGCTCTTGCTCCACAGCGAAGGGTAAACCTCCACCAGCGCGGATTTACCTGCAGGAATTTCCCAGCCGTCAAAAGGCCAGAAGTGAACCCGCTCACCAAGCTGCTTGCGCAGATAGCGCAGCCAGGGCAGTCCGGCGTGGGTCGATTTGGCCACCGAGCCGGGCACGTCAAAATGAAAGACCGACTTGGCTCCGGCTCGCTCTTCGGTAATCCGCCGCCAGCGGGCGCTGCCAGAGCGGGCCTCGCCTTCGCCCCTTGAACCGTGCCGAATAAAATCGACGTAGGTGTATTCGGCATCGGTCGGCCAGTGTTTCTGGAAATCATCGAGAAAGGTCGGCCAGTCCGGCTCCAGCCAATGCACCTCGAAATACCACAGGGGAAAGGAAAAGCCGTGGTCGATACCAACGATGGTCGGCACATCCCCTGATAATCGCTCCGCCAGCCATTCCGCCAGGCCGCGCCTTGTCCAGTACTTGCGGGGGCTTGGCGGCGGCTCCACCTCCAGCGGCATAGACTCGCGGCTCGCCTCGTAGACCCGGAGTCCCTTCAGGCTGGAATCAGGAGTTTCCGCACCGGAGTAGTCGATGCCGATATAGCGACTGAACCTTGGCTTGATACGTTCCGGCATCTTTATAATCACCATAACCGTGAGCCTCGTTTGTTCATTGGCGTGGACAAAATGCTCTCCACTCGAGCACGGAGTTCCGCTGCAATGCTGCCAATCATGGTTACCGTAACAGCCTCCGTGTCTTCCAGGTCCCAGAAGTCGACGTACGCGGCAGGATCTTCGAAGATTTTCACCAGATGAGCACGAACCTCGCATAGCCATTCATCTTCGGTTTTGAACTGGCTGGCCATTGCGCCGAGCTCGACTTTCAGGGTATCCGAGACTCGGGAGCCGCTGACAATAACGCCCCAAGCCATTTCAGTCAGATCGTCGGTGTCCATAACATCCATTCCTGTAAGGGGGTTGAATCTACTTGATCGGTGAGGCGGTGCATGTCGCAAGCCGTGTCGCGAGTTTGTCGCAAGTCCCCCCCAAGTCGGCAGGGCTATTCTTCCTCCGGTTTTTCCTCTCCGGCTGATTCGATCTGCTTCACTATCCGGTCAAAGTCACTTTCAAACAGCCGGTCCTGCACGATACGATACTTCTCGAACTCGCTTTCGGCATGGGCTTTGGCAATCTCCGCGCTTACCTTGCCACTGTGCTGCAGAATGTCTCTCTCGGTGAATTCGAGGAAGGCGTCCAGCCGCTTGGCCCAGTCCTCCATGGTCATGGGGATTTTGCGCAATGCGCGTTCTTCCGCAAGGTCGAGATAGGCATTCACGATCCGCCCCAGAGCTTCCAGTTCCTCCCTGGTCAGATAGTTTTTGGCCACCGCGACATCGGTTTTCACAATCTTGCCGCCAGGGGCCTTTTCCCAGGTGGTCAGCCCCATGTTTGCCTTGGTACTGTCTGCCCGCTGCAGAATCAACTCAGCAGCGGTATGGCCATGGATGGCGAAATGCAGCTTGTTCTGCACCTTGGCGAAAAATGCTTTGGTGGTCGGCGCATCACGATTGTAATCGACGCTGGTGGCATAGATGTCGGTAATCTTCTGGTAGAAACGCCGCTCCGAAAGACGGATCTCGCGGATCTCTTCCAGCAGGCGCTCGAAATAGTCTTCACCCAGGAACGCGCCGTTTTCCATGCGCTTTTTGTCTAGCACATAGCCCTTGATGGCAAACTCGCGCAACACCTGGGTAGCCCACTGGCGAAACTGGGTAGCCCGCACGGAATTGACCCTGTAACCAACGGAGATGATGGCATCGAGGTTGTAGAAATCGACACCCCTGGTGACTTTCCGGCTCCCTTCGGTTTGAACTATTCGAAATTTTCGAATAGTTGCCTCAGGCTGAACTTCACCGCTCTCAAAGACTTCTTTCAGATGGTAATTGATCGTGTTGACACCGACATCGAACAAGGTCGCCATGAGTTTCTGGGATAGCCAGATGGTCTCATCCTCATAGCGAGCCTCAATACCTTGTTCCCCCGCCTGACCGGTGAAGATCAGGAATTCAGCGGTGGAGTTACGAATCAGTTTTTTGTCGCGGTCGGTCATGGCATGTTCTCCCTCATTCAACGTCCAGATAATCAAAGCGGCCGAACCGCAACAGATTTTCCCGGGCACGTTCAGCATTTTCGCGGACCTGAGGGTCTTCAGCGGTCAGGCCAGCCTTCAAAATTGGCTTGGCCTCATCGGCTGAAATGTACATCTGCGTGCCTTGGTCCATGGCATCCGTGATTTTGGCAAAGCATTCGACAACCAATGGCAGGTGATTCGGGAGCAGTTTGTTTAGAGCTCTCACCTCAAGCAAAAGTCCAACATCTTTTCCCCGGCCAAGAGCGAGAATCTTCGAGTACGATTGCAAACGCCAGTCAGAGCCAAGGCATTCGGCTTCCAACCAAAAGGTGAATTCTTGAAGCTCCAGCGGTTCAGCGGATTCAAAGCGCCAATCGAAAAAAGCGATAATGCGGTCGGTCAGTGTTTTATCCAGATGCCTGCCGCTATTTCTCAATGATCGGCCAACATGGTCGAAGAGTTGCCCCCAGCGTTTTCGGTCGTCTTTGGTCTTGTCATAGAAACGCTCGAGCAGGCTTTCGTCACCCGTCAGGGGGTAGACTTCCCAAAGGTAGTAGGTGAAAAGGTGCTGGCCCAGTCTGTCGATAAGCTCTGGAGCAAACAGCTCTCGACCGCAACTCAGTCTCCGACCCCAAACCACCCCGTAACATATTGAAAAACAAGGGCTTCACATAGGAAGCCGAGTCACGCCCCAAGTTCCAATCAGGGAAGTGCTTTTTTCATATCAATTTCCATGCTCCAGACGAGGATGCTGTGTTTGCAGCATAATCGGATACCAACGGCCTCACCACAACCCATAGTCCTGTTTCTCTGTACATCCATTCGATTCCGAAAATGGGAATCGAATTGGCCTACCTACCCGGCAGTTCCGTGCCGCGACTCATGATCTCGATATAGCCCGCATAGCTGAACAGGCGGTTGCGCTTCTGGGCGGTCAGCTCCTTGACGATGCCGAGCTGCTCCAGGTGGCCGAGCGCTTTGTTGACCGTGGCCGGGGTGATGCCGGTCTTCTCCACCAACGAGCCCGAGGTGGCGATGGGATGCTCCATCAGCGCCCGGTGAACCTGCAGGGTGGATGAAGCCGCCCGTCCCAGACCACTGATCTTGTCACGGTCCTGGTTCGACAGGTCGAGAAGCTGCTGCGCCGTTTCCACCGCCTGGGTGGCGGTGACGATCACGGCCTCGGCGAAGAAGTTGAGCCAGGCTTCCCAATCGCCGGTCATCCGCACGTTGTTGAGCAGTTCGTAGTAATACTGGCGGTGCGTCTTGAAGTAGAGGCTGAGGTAGAGCATCGGCTCCCGCAGCACCTTCTGCTCGCACAGGAGCAGCGCGATCAGCAGACGTCCCAAACGGCCGTTACCGTCCAGAAATGGGTGGATCGTCTCGAACTGCACATGGGCCAGCGCCGCCTTGAGCAGCACCGGGGTCGGCTCCGGCTGGTCATGGAGGAAGAGCTCCAGCTTGCTCATGCACTCCAGTACATCTTCGGCGGGCGGCGGAACGAAGGCCGCGTTGCCCGGCCGGGTGCCGCCGATCCAGTTCTGGCTGCGCCGGAACTCGCCCGGGGGCTGATTGCTGCCACGGCCCTTGGTCAGCAACACGCCATGGATCTCCCGGAACAACCTCAGCGACAGCGGCAGACCTTCTTCCAGCAGACGCAAGCCATGGTCGAGGGCCGTGACATAGTTGCTGACCTCCCGCACGTCATCCAGCGGAACACCGGGTTCCTGATCCAGTTCGAACAGCAGTAGATCCGACAGGGACGATTGCGTCCCCTCGATCATGGAGGAGAGTACCGCTTCTTTACGGACGTACATGTAGAGGAACAGCGAGGTGTCCGGCAACAGCGTCGATACGCTGTCCAGCCTCCCGAGTGCCAGCAGCGCCTGGTCGAACTTGCTGCGCAACTCCGGAGTCCAGTCGATGGGCGGATGCGGCGGCAGCGGCGCGGGAACAAAGGCCTGGGCCTTCTCACCCACCGTCGATATGGTCACGTATCCGCCTTGGAGTTCTCGCTTCATCCTACCTGCCTCGAACCTAAAATAAAATTCATCTTTATTTTATTTT
>JBKEBZ010000056.1:0-50915 GCA_047973425.1 Desulfopila sp. | reverse complement strand
AGCTGTCACTACATTCTCGACTGGACCTTCGATGAAGATCGTAGCAGAATCTCAGCAGGTTATGGTCCCGAAAACATCACACGCCTGAGGCGATTCGCTATCGGAGTCATCAAAAGCAAGGGCGTACGAAGTGTAGCACAGAAAATGCGACAGCTCTGTTTCTCCCCCCGCATGGTTTGTGATTATCTGAAAATATCTGCCAATACACACCGTGCTTCTTCAGCTTGTGGCCGAGAATAAATTTACCGTGAGTCGAGACATGTTCTATCAAGTGCTTCAAAATGGGACATGTGTCCTTAAATAAAACAACCGACATGAGATAGTTATTAAGGAATTGCAGGCAAGATAGGGCAACTATATCTTTTATTACAATCAGATAGAAACAAGTCTCTAGGGTTGTGCAAGATGGCATGTTATTTGCTCATTTTACTCAAAATATAAATACATAAATACGGAGAAATTATGGCAGGATATCTAGAAAAAACATTCTCGATAACAGGGAAAGTGAGTGTTGTTACTGGTGGTGCAAGAGGCATCGGCTACGGTATAGCTGTTGCCTTGGCTGGTGCCGGATCAGATGTCATGCTTGTTGCTAGAACAGAGGCTCAGCTACTTGCGGCAAAGCAGCAATTGGAAAACTCTACCGGGAGGAAAGTGGAAACGGTTACTGCAGACCTAAGCCGAACAGATGCTTCGGAATACATCATTGAACAAGCACTGTCCCGGTTCGGAAGAATTGATATTTTAGCTAACAACGCTGGGTCGAATATACGTAAGGCGATACTTGAGTTCTCTCCTGAAGATTTTGATAAGATTATAGACATTCAACTCAAATCTGCATTTTTCACCGCTCAGCTGGCAGCTCGCGAGATGACCAAAACAGGAGGTGGTCGAATCATAAATATCGCATCGCTGACAAGCAAAATCGGTCTTCCCGGGATAGGTCTTTATGGTGCGGCAAAGGGAGGGGTGTTTGCTTTTACCAAGGCGATGGCAACTGAACTTGCCGGCAGCAATATTAATGTGAATGCGGTAGCGCCAGGTTATGTTCGAACGGCTATGACTGAAGCGGCATTTGCGAATGAGGAGCGATATAACTGGATGCTGTCCCGTATACCTATGAACCGGTTTGGTACTCCGGAGGATATTGGCAATACCGTTCTTTTTCTTGCCTCTCCGGCCGCAAACTACATCACAGGCGAAGTCATTTACGTAGACGGAGGCTGGATGTCGGCCTGATTTTTGAAAATGGCGGGAACAAAATATTGGGTCACTCTTGCTTCATGAATCGGTAACTCTATCCACATAAATAATTTGTGAAGGAGAAGTTATGATCTCATTTGACAGCGAAAAGAATCGGGTATTCCTTTCGCCTTCGCATGTGCTATTTGGCGATGGAGCAGCAGAACAAATTGTAGATGTTTTGGCTGCCATCCAGATATCCAGTGGTGCTCTCTTGATTGTGGCTGACAGAGAAGTAGTCAATTTAAATCTAATTGATCAGGTAAGAGATCCCTTGGTTGCAGCGACGTTTGAAGTCGACTGCTTTAATGATATTGTCGGGGAGCCAACCTTGCTTACTGTAAACAAGCTTGTTGAGCTGTGCCGGACGAAACCTTATGTGGCTGTGATTGGCGTGGGTGGGGGCAGTGCTCTTGACATGTCAAAGCTGGCAGCCGCAATGGCAGTGAACTACGGTAAGATTACTGACTATCTCGGCCCAGCCCGTTTCCCCAAAAATCCACTTCCTCTGATTAACATACCTACAACGGCAGGTACGGGGGCTGAAGCAACAGGAGTTTCCATGCTGTCCATCGAGGAGAAAAAGGCTGTAGTTTTTGGTTCTCAGCTTGTGCCTACGGCGGCAATTCTTGACCCTCTAATGACGAGGACATTGCCCCCGAAAGTGACCGCAGGAACAGGTCTGGATGCACTGAGCCATGCACTTGAAGCATATATGTCGATTAACGCTAGTCCATTCACCGACAGTCAGGCGCTTATAACGATATCGAATGTTACTCGTTGGCTTAAAACGGCATATGAGGATGGAGAAAACCTGAACGCCCGAAGGGCTATGATCTATTCTGCATATACTGGCGGCTTAAGCTTGAACGCGGGGGTGGTGTTAGGGCATTCGGTGGCATACACAATCTCGAACCGAGTCCATTTGCCCCACGGTGTCTCGTGTGCAATGGCCCTTCCCTATACGATCGCGTTCAACTTTCAGGAGGTGAAAGTAAAACTACAGCCGGTTGCTAAACTGGTGTTAGGTGGAAGTAAAAATACTTCTCGCAGATTGATAGATAAGGTGACGGAATTGGTTTGTGTTCTAGGTATTCCATTATCGCTGAAAGAAATTGATCTGCAGGAAAGTGATCTCGATGAGATGGTTGCAGAATGCTTGGGCAAGTATCCACGACCTACAAATCCAGCTCCGATTACTCAGGGGCGACTGGAAAAGTTTTACAGGTTCATGTATGACGGGGATATTGAGGGGTGTTGTAAATATTTTTGCTAATTCGATTAAATGTTAATGTAACATTTTGATGTCACAATTAAAATTAAGGTTCCATTGAGAACAATCTAAGTGGTATTTAACCAGAAACGAGATATTTTCTCCTAAATCGAGGCGCGATAGAAATTTTAACATAGGCATATAGCTGGTATCGGCGTATACGCTTACTTCGGAGAATAAAATTTCGAACACAACGAAGAGTGAGGATAAAATAGCCGCTTTGGATAAGCGCTACGTAAGAATACACGGCAGGTTGAATCGTTAGGTAAAAAATACGTACCTAAAAACCTCAATATTTACAAGGAGTATCGTATGAAGGGAAAAGTACTGATTGGTGTATTGACATCGGCAATGTTGATAGCTTTCTCATCTTTAGTGTTTGCAGATGAACAACTCGAAATTGGAGCTCTCTATCCTATTTCTGGAGGGCTGGCGTTGCTCGGTGAAGAGAGTTGGCGTGGTGCAGAGATAGCCAGGATTCAAAGGAATAAGCAAGGTGGGATTGGAGGTAAGGAGATTGTGTTCGTCAAAGGCGATGCGTCTACCGTTTCTGCCGCGCGATCAGAAGCTGAACGGTTGGTGGAGCAGAAGAAAGTAAAGGCAATTCTGGGTACATATTCAAGTTCGAGATGTATGGCAGCATCAGAAGTGACCGCCAGGAAAAAAATTCCTTATTTTGAACTAGGGGCTATTGCCAATAACATCACTGAGCGGGGGTACAAAACAATATGGAGAACGAATCCCACTGCTGCAGATTTTAGCCGCGCCCAAGTGGATTTTCTCGTAAACTGGTTCGCGCCGAAGGTAGGTAAGAAAACAGCAGATATGCGCATTGGCATAGCGCATGAGGACTCAGATTACGGTACATCAGTGGCTGATGCTTTTGTTGGCTTGGCGAAAGATGCTGGTATGCAGGTGGTTTCTGTTGAGCCCTATGCCGCGAATAGCAGCGATCTCTCCTCTGTCATTTTTCGACTCAGGCAGGCGAAGCCAGATATCGTTGTTGCCGTCTCATATGCCAATGACGCCATTCTTCTGTCACGCCAGGCGCTTGAGTTGAAGCTGAAATGTCCTATATTGGGAACCGGTGGCGGACATAGTCTACAGAGTTTTGTCGATGCCCTTGGAGATAAGGCGAACGGGGTTTTTGATGTTGACTTCACTCAGTACCGAGTCAATAGAAACTACGCCCCTGGGATAGATGCTTTTTTGGAACTTTACCGAAAAACATTTAAAGAAAATCCCCGATCGGGACATTCACTATGCAATTATATGGGGGCCAATGTTGTATTCGATATAATTGAGGCTGCTGGCGGTCTTGATGACATGATAAAGATCGCTGAAGCCGCAAAGAGCAAAAAGATTGATCCCGGTAATACACCCACCGGTTGGGGGGTCAATTTTGATGATACAGGACAAAATGTAGCAGCTATGCCACTCGTTACCGAGTGGATTAACGGAGAACTTGTAACTGTGTGGCCAAAAAATGCAGCAGTAGAAGAACCAATAATTTATTAATATACCTTTTTAGTTATTTTGCCAGATAACTTATAAGGTTTGGATGTTTAATGGTTATTTGGCAAGTAACGTTGTTATTGCAAACCATACCTGTGTTAAGAATGAAAGATTCCTGAAAACACTTTTGGATGCTGTTTCCGTAATCGAATATGTGATTTCTGTATCGGTAATCAAAGGGAAAAATTTGTATGGAATTATATATTCAAGTACTCGTGTCTGGCCTTTTGCTAGGCGGTGTATATGCCCTCATAAGCATAGGCTTGAATCTAATTTTTGGGGTTGTCAGGATCATCAATTTCGCACATGGGGAAATGGTGATGATTTCGATGTATCTTTCGTTCTGGTTGAACTATTTATTTGGGATCGATCCTTATCTATCTATCATTATTGTTCTGCCGGTAATGTTCGCTTTCGGTGTCATTTTTCAGCGATTGATCATTCAACCAATTATTACTACATCGGCAACTATGAAAATTTTCGCCACAGTCGGAGTTTCGCTTGTGTTACAGAATTTGGCTCTGATTTTCTGGAAGGGCGACTTTCGGTCGGTTCAGACAAACTATTCGATGAGGGTATTTGATTTGTTCGGTATCATCATTAGCGTACCCAGACTGGTGGCCTTTGTCGCTGCTCTCGGTTCTATTTCCTTTTTGTTCTACTTCCTCAAGTATACTTTTGTTGGAAAAGCACTCAGAGCGATTGTTGAAGACCATTCAGTCGCTCGACTCATGGGGGTCACGGTGGAAAAACATTATCTTTTTGCGTTCGGCCTCGGCACCATGTTTACTGCTCTCGGTGGAGTTTTGCTTGTACCGTTCTCCTCGGTTTACCCGACAGTTGGTATACCCTTTACACTCTTGGCTTTTGTAGTTGTCGTCCTTGGTGGTCTCGGCAGCATGAGCGGAACATTTTTTGCTGGTCTGTTTATTGGAGTTGTCGAGTCATTTGGAGGAACTTTTGTATCTCCAGGTTTGAAAGAAGCGATCTACTTCACAATTTTTATTCTTGTTTTGTTAGTGCGACCACAGGGACTTTTAGGGAAGGGTAAGGGTACTGAGGAGGTAGGGCTAAAGTGAAAAGAAATAAATATTATATAATCGGTGTCTCTGTTTTTCTGATACTGCTCATTATACCGCTGTTTTTCGAATCAAGTTTCGTATTACACATGTACACTTTAATATTTTTTTATACCGCGCTTACAGCAGCATGGAATATTCCGGCGTTTGGTGGTCAATTAAGCCTCGGTCATGCCAGCTTTTTTGGTATTGGGGCTTATACTGCGGCTATTCTTTATGTGAGATATGGAATTTCACCTTGGTTGGGAGTACTGGCTGCAGGAGTTACATCTATGCTTGGTGGAATAATTATGACATTACCCCTAATTCGTTTGAAGGGACCATTTTTCACCTTGGCTTCAATAGCTTTTGCGGAAGTTCTGCGAATGGTTGCCATTGACTGGCGAGGTCTTACAAATGGTTCGGTAGGAATCAATATTCCTTTCAATATAGGGATTATGAATCTTACTTTTGAGACAGGAAAACCATTTTATTATATTTCTCTTTTTTTGGCGATTATTGTTGTGTATTTAACTTACTGTATTAGGTGTTCAGCAATTGGATATCATCTCCGGGCAGCAGCCTCGGATGATGAAGCAGCGAAGGCCCTGGGAGTCAATACTTCTTTGGTACATTTTATTGCTCTGCTTTGGAGTTCTGCAATAACAGGTATTCTCGGAGTTTTTTACGTTTTTTACATTTATGTTCTTGAGCCACAGACAATATTCTCGATGGATCTTTTTTCTCTTCAGCCTGCTCTGAATGGCATTATAGGTGGAATGGGAACTATATGGGGACCTGTGATTGGTGCGACGTTGATGACACCTCTGGGAGAATTTCTTCGATTTTATCTAGGTACGATTCAGCAGGGATTGAACTATGTCGTTTATGGTCTTGTGCTCATAGCGACAGTGAAATTCATACCTGGAGGAATAGTATCGCTCTGGCATAAATACTGGAAAGGCAGAGTGACGTAAAAAGCTTTGGGTAAGATAACGGGAATGGAGGGGAATTGATGACGAAAGAGATTTTGCTTGAAGTTGAAAATTTGACAAAGCTGTTTGGTGGCCTGAAAGCAGTAAATAGTGTAAATTTTACAGTTCAAGACAATGAGATTGTTGGATTAATTGGGCCAAATGGTGCTGGGAAAACGACCTTGTTCAATTTGATATCTGGGGTTTTGTCAGCAACTACTGGCAGAATTGTACTTAACGGCCAGGAGCTTACTGGTACGCCATCTTATAAGCGCAGTCTGGCTGGGATCGGTCGTACCTTTCAGGTAGTACGTCCTTTTGAAATGACAGTCCTCGAGAATGTTATGGTGCCCGCGTTGACGAGAACCAGAAACATCCGGGAGGCCCGGAGAAAGGCAGCAGAGGTACTAGATCGATTAGGTCTCTCGACTTTCGCAGATACTATGCCCGGAAGCTTGACACTTGCCCAGAGAAAACGTATCGAGGTGGCCAGAGCCATGGCGACCGAGCCTAGCCTGCTTCTCCTCGATGAAGTACTGGCTGGCCTCAATCCTACTGAGGTTGCCGAGAACATTCCTCTTATACGAGAATTAAGGGATAAGGGAGTAACTATTATTTTTATTGAACACCTCATGGATGCTGTAATGAAAGTTTCTGAAAGAGTTCTGGTAATGGATCAAGGCTCACTCATTGCTTCGGGAACTCCAGCTCAGGTAACAAGCAATGAGCAAGTTATAAAGGCTTATCTCGGAGAAGAGGAACTAGCGTGCTAACAATAGAGAATATAGATTGTTTCTACGGTGATTTTCAAGCTCTTCGGAATGTGTCGATGAAGATTGCAGAAGGTCAAATAGTTGCTCTTCTAGGACCAAATGCGGCTGGAAAATCTACCACGCTTGGGGCCATAAGCAACATACTTAAATATTCCAATGGTAAGATTTTCTTTGAAGAAACTGACTTGGCTAACGTCAAACCGGAAGGGATCGTTGATATCGGAATAGCCTACGTAATGGAAGGCCGTCGCCTTTTTAAGACATTGACTGTCAAAGAAAATCTTGAGATGGGAGCTTACTCGAAAAAGGCTCGTTATAGAATTTCTGAAAACCTGGAACGGGTTTATGCACTATTTCCTATTTTGTCGGAGCGAATGTCTCAGATGGCTGGGTTGCTTTCTGGTGGCGAGCAGCAGATGTGTGCGATTGGTAGGGCATTGATGGCTCAGCCTCGGTTACTGATGATTGATGAGATGTCTCTCGGACTCTCTCCGTTGCTTGCCAAGCAGATGTTTGACATGGTTAAAAAGATTGCTAAGAGCGGTGTAACAATACTCCTTGTCGAACAGCAGGTGGGGCACACCATGCAAGTTGCTGATTATGCCTACATCATGGAAGGAGGACATATTGTTATGTCAGGCAATGTTGCAGAACTCAAGGGAAATGAGCATGTGAAGAAAGCCTATTTGGGCATGTAGTTTTTCGTTTTAGTGACAGGTATTTTTTAATTCCAATACAAAAAAGCGTTTGAATAGGAATATTTCTATGCGCGCATTCGTAAAATACGGAAATGATCCTTTCGCAGCGGAAATGCGTTCTGTTCCATTGCCTGATCCAGATGAAATGGAAGTTCTCATCGAGGTTTCTGGATGCGGGATTTGCGGAAGCGATCTTCACGCCTATGGGGCGGAAAGAGGTTATGAGTGGGTTAAACCGCCTGTGGTCCTTGGGCATGAGTTTGGGGGAATTGTCATAGCTACCGGTTCCTGTGTAACTGGCTTTGCCGAGGGTGACAAGGTTGTCGTCATCGGAATTCAGGGATGCATGATGTGTACGGCTTGCCGTAGCGGAGATACCAATCTCTGCCTTAAGCGTAAGGTCATCGGTCTGAATATGGATGGTGGTATGGCGTCCCATGCGACCGTCAAGGCGCAACATCTTATTCGGGTTCCTAAAGGAGTTGATTTTGCACAGGTTGCTATGATTGAACCGGCTTCTGTGGCCATGCAGGCTCTTTCAAAAGTGAGAATAAATCCCGGGGATCGGGTGGTTGTCTCCGGGCCTGGACCGATTGGCTTGATCTGCTGCATGCTTGCAAAGCTCTATGGAGCAAAGGTTGTTCTTATTGGTACGGATGATGACATAAAGGTACGATTCGTATTTGCTGAAAAACTCGGCCTTGCAACTGTAAATGTGGCCAATGATCCAAACCTGATCTCTATAGATTCTTTCTTTGAAGGCAAATCTCCAGATGTGTGGGTTGAAGCGTCAGGAGTTCCTGTAGCATTCATATCCGGGGCGCAGCGGCTTCGACCCGGCGGGGCACTTGTGACTGTTGGTATGTACAATCAGCCGGTTACCTGGCAGCCAACGATAGCCGTTCGGCATGCTCTGTCCCTTTACTTTTCGTACTCCTCCGTAGAATGCGATTATCAAAAGGTTCTTCATCTCATGTCTGATGGTCTGATCGATTTTTCAGGGTTGATGAATGCCTATCCTCTTGAAGAAGCTTCGCAGGCTTTTGAAGCGGCACGAAGTAGAAAGGTGATCAAGCCGGTACTCATTCCATGAAGAACGTTCCGGTGAAGAGTTAGTGTCTACTATTCTTAATACTGGTGTTATTTCAAAAAAATGATGATAAGTTTCTTGGTCGTTTTATAAAAAACCTATTTGGCTTAAAAAGAAAGTTAATGTCGAGGACCATTTTAAACGTCTTAAAGTCGATCATTGATAATAAGATGGAGATAACAAAAAATTATTTAACAATTCCGAAATATATGGCAAATTAATTGAAACGAAACGAGAGGAATAACAAAGAATATACATATTCACAGGATCAAAATGAACGGTTATGATTTTATTGTTGTTGGTGGGGGAATTGTCGGAATTTCATCTGCCTGGCAATTGAAGAAGAAGTATCCTGAGGCTGAAATACTTGTCATTGAGAAGGAAAACGGTCTTGGTACACATCAGACGGGTCATAACTCTGGTGTAATACATGCTGGTGTTTATTATGAACCAGGCAGTCTGAAGGCCGATTTCTGCAAAAGAGGAGCGGTGTGGACATTTGAATTTTGCCACGAGCATGGATTGCAGACTGATCAATGTGGAAAACTTCTTGTTGCAACAGATGAGTTTGAACTCAAACGGATGAAGGACCTGGAAGTGAGATGTGGCAAAAATGGAATAGTAACTGAACGAGTTGCGGAAAAAGAACTTCATACTCTTGAGCCAAACATTATAGGCTTTGGAGCGCTTCTTGTTCCAGCTACAGGGATCACGAATTATCCTGGGATTTGTAATAAGATAGCAGAACTCTTTTTGGCAATGGGTGGCAATATCATCAGGGGGCAGTCCGTTGAAAAGATCGAAGAGAGAAGTCAAGAAATATCAGTTCAATTAGAAACCGGAAAAGTCACAGCTAAATACCTTCTTGCATGTGCGGGCCTCCAGGCAGACAGGGTAGCTCGAATGGCAGGAATCAAAGTGGATTTCCAGATAGTTCCATTTCGAGGAGAATATTACCAGTTGCCGACAACACATAGTAATATCGTTAAGCATCTTATCTATCCGATTCCAGATCCCAAACTGCCCTTTCTTGGAGTGCACCTAACGAAAATGGTGGATGGCACGGTAACCATTGGGCCAAATGCAGTTTTGGGGTACAAAAGGGAAGGGTACGGCAAAGTGAATTTCGACTTCAAGGATGTCTCAGAAATGATGACATTTCCTGGATTTTGGAAAGTTGTCAGGGCAAACCTTAAATCCGGCGTCAATGAAACCATCGCTTCCTGGTTTAAACCAGGATACCTAAAAAGGGTTCAGAAATATTGTCCCAGTCTTACATTACAAGATCTGCAACCCTATCCAGCAGGAATACGGGCTCAGGCGGTTATGCAGGATGGGAAATTGGTTCACGATTTCCTTTTTGCCGAAAGTGAACGCTCTCTGCATGTGTGTAACGCTCCGTCGCCAGCCGCTACATCAGCGATACCCATAGGTGAATATGTATGTAACCGTTTGTGCAAAAAATATGCATTGTAGAATCGCTTCATGTAAAGCCAGCACCAAATCTTGGTTCGAGGATAAAACGGGAAAATAATGAGGAGGAGTAAATGACAGTCTTAACACTCGATGACAAAGACCTGTTTAAACAAAACGCATGGATTGATGGCGGATGGGTTTCCAATCGGTCTGGTAATACGCTAACGGTTAAAAACCCCGCAAACGGTGTTGTTCTGGGAACAATTCCTTCATTATCCGCAGATGAAATAATTGATGGAATTCATGCTGCGGAGAAAGCATTCTCCGTTTGGCGACAGAAAACAGTGAAGGAGCGTTATGAGATCCTTTATCGTTGGTATGATCTGATAATGAAACACCAAGAGGATCTGGCCGTCATACTCACTTCGGAAATGGGAAAACCTCTTGCAGAAGCTCGAGGAGAGGTAACCTATGCCGCCGCTTTTGTCCAGTGGTATGCAGAGGAGGGTAAGCGTGTCTACGGAGACACCATCCCATCGACGTCGTCTGATCAGCGCATACTCGTAATCCGCCAGCCGATCGGGGTCTGTGCGGCCATAACTCCTTGGAATTTTCCTGCGGCAATGATAACACGCAAAGTCGCTCCTGCCCTTGCTGCCGGTTGTACCTCCATTATCAAACCGGCAAGTCAGACACCGTTTACCGCTCTGGCGTTTGCTGAACTATCTCGTCGAGCCGGATTCCCAAGAGGCGTGATCAATGTGGTAACTGGGTCGGCATCGGTAATAGGGGAGGAATTAACCGCAAATCCAATCGTCAGGAAGGTCAGTTTTACCGGATCTACTTCGATAGGGAAAAAATTGATGGCACAATGCGCTTCGACAATCAAAAAAGTGTCTCTAGAGTTGGGTGGAAACGCACCGTTTATTGTGTTTGATGACGCGGATATCGATACTGCAGTACAGGGCGCAATAATATCTAAATACAGAAATTCAGGTCAAACTTGTGTTTGTGCAAATCGAATCTTTGTTCAGAATGGCGTCTATGACACTTTTGCAGCAAGGTTGATTAAGCAGGTTGAACAGCTTAAAGTAGGAAATGGTATGGAGCCTCATGTAGACCAAGGGCCACTTATCAATGAGGAGGCTATTGTTAAAGTGGAAAATCATATTGATGAAGCCCTTGCAATGGGGGCAAAACTCCTTACAGGAGGTAAACGTCATGATTTTGGGCGGACTTTTTTTCAACCGACCGTACTAGGTGATGTGCGTACTGATATGGCTGTTGCGGTAGAGGAAACATTCGGGCCAATTGCGCCACTTATACGGTTTTCTTCTGAAGATGATTTGATTCCTATGGCCAATGATACTGAGTATGGTCTGGCAGCCTATTTTTACTCAAAAGACATAGGTCGAATTTTTCGTACAGCAGAGGATCTCGAATATGGCATCATCGGAGTGAATACTGGTCTGATTTCAACTGAGATGGCACCGTTTGGAGGTGTAAAGCAATCTGGTATTGGTCGAGAAGGATCCCGTTATGGAATTGATGAATATCTTGAAATGAAATATATCTGTCTGGCTGGTATTGGTATGTGAATTAAATTTTTTCAGAAGGTTTTTATTGTTTATCGCTCAAACGCACACCTGAATAATATACGGTGGATTTATTACACTTACCTGGAAGAGTAAGATTATGAAAAATGGATGCTTAGCAGGGAAGATAGCGATTATCACTGGTGCGGCAGGAGGGCTTGGCAAATGTATCGCAAAGGAATTTGCTTCCGAAGGGGCAAATCTCTCGCTATGGGATGTAGATTCAAAAGCGCTTGAAGGCTTTCAGATTGGGGATAGTCCAGCAAAAAAAAAAGTGGAAAAAGCCGTAGTGAACGTGGCCAACGAAGAGATGGTCCACCGGGCTGTAAACAATGTTATAGCCGCCTGGGGCAGGATTGATATCCTTGTCAATAACGCCGGTATCTGTAGGTCAGAAAGTATTGAACAAATAACTGAAGAGGAATGGGATAGAGTACTGGCGGTGAACTTAAAGGGGACATTTCTCAGTAGTCGTGAAGTCATGTCCACGATGAAAACGCAACGTTCTGGTAAGATAATCAATGTAGGCTCCGTTGCAGGTAAAATTGGTGGTATAGCCAGTGGCGCTCATTACTCGGCGTCAAAAGCCGGTGTCATGTGTTTTACGAAATCTCTAGCTCGTGAAATGGCGCCATTTAATGTCAATGTGAACGGAATTGCCCCTGGCGTTATTGAAACTGAGATGACGCTCACACTTTCCTGTGGAAACTGGGAAGACTACCGGAAGTCTATCCCTCTCAATCGTATTGGCGAGGCAAAAGATGTTGCTCGAGTGGCTGTGTTTTTGGCAAGCTCTGATGCCGACTATCTTACCGGGGAGATTATTGATGTCAACGGGGGACAATTCATGGACTGACGTCCCTACCCACGGTAAATTTACCCTATAGGATTTACACTGTAATATCTTGCTGTTATATGCGATGCTCGTTGGTTTGTTATCGTTGGATATGTTTTTACCCATGTCTGACTTTAGTAACCAAGTGATTTTCCATGCTTCATGTTTCTTGCTTGTTCGTTATGAGCAAAAATGACAGCTATATCGCTAACGTAAAAACAGGGACTTAGAGATTAGAATAAATTTATCCTGCGTCCCTACCGCAGCCGATTGGTCGTCGTGCCGGTGAAGCCACCACCACCTGGAAGAGGCGGGTTCTCCTGTGCTTGTCGAATCCCGGTAAACCCTGTAGTCTGTGTTTGCCAGCAGGTGGGATTGAGGTGTGAAAGGAATTCCGTCATCGACCAAAGGGAGGACGACATGTTGGAATCGTTTCGTGGCTATCAGATCGTAAGGGATGGCGAGGGACAGAAGGCGACCCTGACAACGCTCTCTGAGCGTGATCTCATGGAGGGGGATGTCACCGTCAAGGTGGAGTATTCGGCCTTCAACTACAAGGATGGCCTGGCCATCACCGGCCAGGCCCCGGTTATCCGACGTTTTCCGCTGGTTCCAGGGATAGATTTCTCTGGTGAGGTAATCGCCTCGGAAAACACTAGGTTCAAGGCGGGTGACAAGGTGATTCTCAATGGCTTTGGGGTCGGCGAGGTGCATAATGGCGGTTTTGCCGAGATCGCCAGGGTCAAGGGCGATTGGCTGGTGCCGCTGCCCGAGGGGTTGACGACCCGGCAGGCCATGGCCGTGGGCACCGCCGGTTACACCTCCATGCTCTGCGTGATGGCCCTCGAGCACCATGGCCTCGTTGCAGACCAGGGCAAGATTCTGGTGATCGGGGCGGCGGGTGGTGTCGGCAGTGTCGCGGTGCTGCTGCTGGCCAAACTCGGTTTTGAGGTGGTGGCGGTGACCGGGCGTCTGACTGAGGGGGATTTCTTGCGTGGGCTCGGTGCCGCCGAGGTTATCGACCGCGCACCCTTTGCCGAAAAGGCCAGGCCGCTGGCCAAGGAGCTGTGGGCCGGGGCGGTGGATGTGGCCGGTGGCAACACCCTCGCCAATGTTCTCAGCCAGATGACATACGGTGGTGCCGTAGCGGCCTGCGGGCTGGCCGAGTCCCTGGCCTTGCCGGCCTCGGTGGCCCCGTTTATCCTGCGTGGGGTGACCCTGTACGGCGTCGACTCGGTGATGGCGCCCATGGCCAAACGGGAGATGGCCTGGCAGCGTCTGGTCCGTGATCTCGACCTGGAGAAACTGGAATCCCTCAGCCGGGAGATTTCCCTGGCCGAGGTCCCGGAGACGGCCGAGGCGATTCTGGCCGGTCGGGTTCGGGGCCGAACGATCGTCAAGGTCGGTTGAGCGACTCCCGGGAGCAGGCCGGCAGGGGCATTCTCGCCCGGCCCGCCCTCGGGCGGTTGATATGCACTCTCGAAATTTTATCCTTTAAATATCAAGAGTATGCTTATGGTAAAATTTATCGAGCGCCTCGATTTTATATGAAACTCGTCAGCGCGGAAAGCTCTGTTATCGTGCCGAGGCGCTTCATGCTTCGTTGTGGCTGAGGCTATCTGGTCCAGCCATGCTGGTTAGACAAAAAAATCGTGTTTCTGGACGGACACTACCTGGTCCAGCCCCGCTGATCAGAACAGCCGGTGCAGGCAGAACCAGAGCAGCGGCAGAAAGATGCCCGGCAGAAGGTTACCGACCCGGATTTTGGTTATGCCGAGCATGTTGAAGCCGATCGCCATAATCAGCAATCCGCCCACTGCGGTCATCTGGCCGACAGCCTCGGGAACGAGAAAGCTCTTGAGAAAGACTGCAGCCATGGTGATCAACCCCTGATAGAGAAAGACCGCCGCCGCCGAGAACAGCACGCCCAGCCCCATGGCCGAGGCGAAGATGATCGAGGTGATGCCGTCTAATATCGACTTGGCAAAGAGGGTCTGGTGGTTACCGGTCAGTCCGCTCTCCAGGGAGCCGACAATGGCCATGGAGCCGACGCAGAACACCAGACTGGCGGTGACGAATCCCCGGGAAAAGGAGGAGGTGTCGGCCGATTTCGTCGATACCCGATGTTCCAGGAATTTGCCGAAGGCTTCGAGTCGAGCCTCTATCTTGCTGGCCTCGCCGATCAGGGCGCCCAGGATGACGGAAAGGATCACCACGATGAGGTTGTCGGTAACGAGAGCGCTCTTCATGCCGATCAGCACCACGGCCAGCCCCACCCCACTCATCACGATCTCTTTATAATTGTCGGCGAACCCCCTGTTGAACAGCAGACCCAGAAGGCTGCCCGCGATGATGGCCAGCGCATTGACGATTGTTCCAAGCATACTCCCTCTCTACCGGTCCTGGCCGGTTGCAGGTGCCGACGTCACCCCTCTCGAGCGATGAGATGGGATGAGGTTGACGAAAATTCCGGCACAACGAGGTGCCGGGGTTGGTTGAAACGTGGCTGAAAAGAAGGCGCGCAGAACGGCACGAGCCGGTCGGCGCAATGGGCGTTGCAGCCCACGGCTTAACGGGGAGGCGGGGTGTAGGCGCACTTCTTTTTCAGATTCTTGACGGTGCTGACCTCGATATACGATGCGCCGAACTGGGCGCCGAAGTTGCCGGCCAGGACGATGATGAGATCGTCGTCGTTGAAGTTTTTGCTGGCGAGCAGGTGGCAGATGGTGTTGCCCAGTGACTCGGCGGAGTGGTTGCCGGGTTGGGTGAAGTTGGCATAGACCCCATACGACAGCGACAACTGCCGCATTACCTTCTGGTTGTACACCTGGGCGTAAATCGGATTGGTGCCGCGATAGGCCGCCAGTTCCCGGATCGATTTGCCGGTCACCGAGTCGGCGACGATGGCCTTGGTGTTGAGGCGCAGGGCGGCCTTGACCGCCGCCTTGGCCAGATAGGCGGTGATTCTGTGCTGATCGTCGTAGGGGGTGTTGATATATTCGTTGCGCTGGTTCTCGACCTCCCCGATGATCTTGGTCATCATCCGCACCGCCAGTTCGGGATACTTGCCGTTGGCGGTCTCGCCGGAGAGCATCAGGGCGTCGGTATGATCGAGACAGGCGTTGGCGACGTCGGAGACCTCGGCCCGGGTGGGTCGGGGCGATTCGATCATCGAATGGAGCATCTGGGTGGCGACGATCACCGGTCGGCGCCTGGCCACACATTTGGCGATGATGTTTTTCTGGATCAGCGGGATCTGTTCGGTGGGGATTTCCACCGCGAGATCGCCGCGGGCGATCATGATGCCATAGACCTGGTCGAGGATTTCGTCGATATTGGAGACGCCCTCGAAGTTCTCGATTTTGGCGATAATCCGTATCGAGGAGTTCTTTTCGTCAAGAATTTCCTGAACGGCCAGCACATCTTCCTTGTTGCGGACAAAGGAGTGAGCGATGAAGTCGAGGTCGTTGTCGGCCGCAAAGCGAATGAAGCTCTTGTCCTTTTCGCTCAAGGCGGGCAGCTTGACGTGAACCGAGGGAATATTGATGGATTTCCTCGGCTTGATCACCCCGTCGTTTTCCACCGAGCAGGTGAGGTACTCGTCATTCTTGGCGGAGACCACCAGGGCGATGTCGCCATCGTCGACGAGAATGGAACTGCCCACCGGCACGTCGTGGACGAAATCCTTGTGGGAAACGTAGACAATGTCGTCGTGAGACTTCTCGCCCGGCGCGCCCTTGATACGGATGGCGTCGCCGACCTTGACGGCCAGCGGTTCGACCGCGTCACAGGTCCGGATTTCCGGGCCCTTGGTATCGAGCAGGATGCCGATTTTGTCAGAGACCTTCCTGGTGTTGGCAATGACGTGCAGAGCATCCTCATGCGCCATGTGGGCGGTATTGAGACGGACGACATCCATGCCGGCCAGATGGAGGCGCTCGATGAACTGTTCCGAGCAGTTCAGGCTGGATATGGTAGCAACGATCTTGGTTTTTTTCTGCATGGTCGGGTGTCCTTGGCTGGGCTGGTTACGTCGTCGTATCGTCATGGAGTTTTCGCTGGTGGTCATGGTCGAGGTACCGTCGGGCGTTTGACGTCGGGGGTGGAGCCCATCGGTTACACATACCCCCAGGACCATAAGTCTGTTCTCCGCTCCGGGCAAGGCACTGAACGCTTTATCCGAAAATCGCCGACAAGGAGTCGTTGGCACTTTCTCGGGATTTTCATGTTTCGTTGTGGCTGAGGCTACCCGGAGTCGCGCTGCACTCGCTTACCTGGTCCAGCCATGCTGGTTAGCCGACAGCGCGGCTCGAGCCGATCAGGGTATCGAGTATTTCCGGAGAGTCCGGGGTGAAGTCGACCTGATCCATGCGGCGCAGCACCTCGAGCATCGGGACGAATTCACCATATTCCACCTCTTCGGGCTGCAGCCGGAACGGGCCGTCATGGCAGCAGCGGTAGACCGCGCCCCAGACGCGGTTATCTGCTGACTGGTGATAGTGGTGAAAGAGAAATTCGAGATCCACCGCCGCTATGCCAAGTTCTTCCCTCAGTTCGCGGTGGGCGGAATCGTCATCGGACTCTCCGGCCAGGGTCACTCCGCCAGCGGCAATCTCCCAGTAACCGGGATAGATGTCCTTTGCCATGGTCCGCTTCTGGACGAACAGTTCCCCCCGGCTATTGAAAACCAGGATATACGAGGCCCGGTGGATAAGGCCCTGCTGGCGCATGATCCGCCGCGGTCGGGCACCGATGGGCAGGTTGTGCTGGTCGACGATCTGGACCAGTTCTTCGCCGGGAAGTGTGGTCATATCCTGTTGCCGGGGCTGGGGGTAAAGAACCATCGATACGCGGTGGTCGCAGGTGAAACGAGCAGTGTCTTTATCGCTGCACCTGGTCACCTATTGGTGCGCCGAACTGGGCAGCACCTCCTCTTTTACGGTCATCATCTTGGTATCGATCGGCCCATAGTTGAAGAGCAGGGTCTGCAGTAGCCAGGCATAGAAGAGCACCGCCAGCACGGCAAAGAGCGGGTAGAAATAACCCAGCGGACAGAGAATGAGCACGGTGAACCAGTGCAGGGCGATGACCTGGTGACTGTGCAGGCGGATGGGAAAATCGCTGCGTCTGCTGATCACCGCCATGCCGCTGAGGTTCCAGCCGTAGAGCGCGGTGAAGGCATGCAGCCGCAGCAGGGGTGCGAATTCCTGGGGATCGTAGCCCGGGGAGAACTCGAACAGGATATAGAGAATGCCGGAAATCGAGGTCACCAGCAAAAAGAGAATGCCCGAGGTGAGAAAGGCCTTCTGCTGCAGTTGGATCCCCTGATGGTAGTAGAGCAGCAGCACCAGGGTCACCGCCACGAACAGGGTGGTGGCGATCATCACCTGGGGGATGAAGAGGTGGGCGAGGATGAAGAGGAAAAAGATGATAACCCCGAGGTTGATGGTCCAGAACAGGGCCTCTTTGATATGCAGGGTGATCCGCATCTCGTTTTTCTTCATCAGCGAAAAGATCACCGACATGGAGATGAGGGAGATGGGAAAGGAGAAGCCGAGGAAAAAGGTGTCGAGAGTCAGACGGGTGAGCACGAGCCAGTGGCCATAGACATTGTTCAGGATCACCGGGCTCGACATGGTGAGGCCGATCGACAGGCAGAGCAGCGAGGCCTGGTGAAATTTTCTCGAGACAGTCTCTTTGCTCGAAAAGAGGCTATAAGGAACCAGAGAGCCGAAGTAGGCGATCCGGACCCGCTCGACGATGACGGCGAGGATCAACGGGATGATCAGGGTAGGCAGATACCACTCGGCAAAGCTGAACAGGGCGAAACAGATGGACAAAAGAAAAAAGAGCGTCGCCTGCAAAGAGAGTCTGTCGTGGTTTTCGGTGTAATAGAGCAGCAGGGTACCGCCCGTGCAAAGATTGAACAAAAAGATGTGCAGCCGCTCGAAATTCAACTGTGCAGGCGACACCGCATGGTGAAAAAAGCCACAGGTCAGGGCGATGGTCATGGTCGTCAGGAAGACGAGTTTCAATTGCCGGCTCACGATCTATCCTCTATCCGGTGCGGGTGTCTTGCCAAGCTGCGCTCGCAGGGCGCTGGCCAGGGTCGGGTGGCGGAAGGTGAAGCCGGAATCGACCAGCTTTTTCGTCGACACCCGACACCCGGACAATACTAGCTCGGATGCCATCTGTCCATAGAGTGTTTTGAGTAATGCCGCCGGGATAGACAGCGCCAGGGGGCGGTCTGCCACCTGGGCGAGCGTTGCCAGCATCTCGCTGTTGCTGACCGGTTGGGGCGCGGCGATATTGACCGGACCGGACAGACCCGGGGTGACCAGGCAGTGCAGCATGGCGGCGACCATGTCGTCGACGCTCATCCAGCTGATATACTGTTTCCCGTCACCGAACTGCCGGATAATGCAAAAAGGGTCGGTGGTCAGCATCCGCTGCAGGGCTCCGCCGCGAGGGGTCAGGGCGACACCGAGCCGCATCTGGACCGTGCGGATTCCGGCCTCGGCGGCAGGGGTCGTACCCCATTCCCAGGCCTGACAGACCTCGGAGATAAAATGGTCGCCGCAGGGAGCCCCTTCGTCGATCCACTGGCTGCCGCCATCACCGTAGTACCCCACCGCTGAGGCCGAGAGCAGTACCGAGGGCGGTTTGGCCAGACGGCTGATGGTTTTGGCCAGCAGCCAGGTTCCCCGTCTGCGGCTCTCCACCACCTGCTGCTTCTTTTCTTCGGACCACCGTTTGAGGGTGATATATTCTCCGGCCAGATGGATGACTCCATCCAGTTCCGGCAGCTGGCTGGCCGTCAGCAGACCATTCCAGGGGTCCCAGAAAATCTCCCTGCAGCCAGGCCTGGGCGCGCGGCGCACCAGGGTCCACACCTCATGGCCGCCGGTGGTGAGCATCGGCACCAGCACCTTTCCCAGCACACCGCTGGCACCAGAGACGAGTAACCTCAGCGGTCGCTGGCTGTACCGGCCATGGAGCCGCAGGTCCTCGCGCAGGATATGCTCCCGGTGAACGAAGAGCCGTGCCAGCGTCTTTTTTATCTGGCGGTGGGCCGCAGCCGGCAGGAACCGCTCGATGGGCAAGGCGAATTCGATTCTGTCCTCGAGCAGGGCACCAGGGTGGCTGTCAAAAAAACTGTGGGTGTGCCGATAACTGGCAAATGGGCCTCTGTGCTGGATATCGCAGAAGCGTACCCCGGGCACCTCCTCGATATGGTGGCCCTCCCATTTGATTTTCAACGGCCCCTGTTGTAATTTGACCAGCACCTTGCTGCCCGGGGCAATGGTTCCTTGCTTCCAGAGGACTTCGGAACCGTCCCACGGGGGCAGCAGTCGCTCGAGGGCACCAGGTCGTTTGTGAAAGTCGTATAACTCTTCCACCGAGCAGTCAAACTGGGAGCGATAGACGAAAGTATCGATGGCGACCACCGTGATGGGGAATCCGTTCGGCGCGAAAGGAATGGCAGAATGCAACTGACGTTGTGCTAGCGAGTCGGCTGGAGTTGTCAGCGGAGATCAACAGCGACCTCATGGTAACCAACCGACCGGGTTTTGCCAAACCATTTTCTCGATGCCTGGCAGATGGCAGATTGCCGGGACGGAACGACAAGGCGGAACGGTGACCACTTTTCCCCATTGACATATTTTATTGTTTGATGAAATATGGGGCCAGTAAATGTGCATATGACCATTTGAGTGGGGTGAAAATGGCCTGTGTGAAAAGGGGCGGAGACCCCGGATAAGCCAGGAGAATGCAATGGGAAACAGAAGAATTGTCGTTATCGGCGGCTCGGCTGCCGGTGCCAAGGCCGCGGCCAGGGCCAGACGCCTGGATCAGCAGGCGGAAATCGTCATCGTGCAAAAGAGTCCGGACCTGTCCATGGCGAGTTGCGGCTACCCCTATTACGTCGGGGGGACCTTCAACGAGAGAAACCAGTTGCTGGCCACCCCGACCGGGGTGGTCCGTAATCCGGAATATTTTCAGAAAACCAAAAATATAACCGCCCTGACCGGAACCGAGTGTGTCGAAATCGACCGACCGAACAAACAGGTGCGCTGCCGAAACCTGCGTGACGGCAGCGACAGCCTGCTCGACTATGACAAACTGATTCTGGCCATGGGCGCCAGGGCGGGGAATCTGCCCGTTGCCGGTCGGGAGCTTGACGGCATTACCACCCTGCTGTCGATGGAGGATACCGATTTTCTTCACGATCGTTTGGCGGCGGGGACGGTGAAACGGGCCGTGGTCGTCGGTGGCGGTCTGATCGGGGTGGAATCCTGCGAGGCCTTGCGCAGCAAAGGGGTCGAGGTCGTCCTGGTGGAGATGGCACAGCAGGTGCTGACCTTTCTCGACCGGCAGCTGGCGATGCTGGTGGCCAACCATATGCGGAGCAAGGGGGTCGAGATCCGGACCGGCGTGGGACTGCAGAAGTTTTTGGGAGAAAACGGCAAACTGACAGCGGTACAGCTGGCCAACGACGAGGTTATAGACTGCCAGCTGGCGGTGGTGGCTACCGGTGTCCGGCCAAATGTGGAGATCGCTCGCAACGCCGGTCTTGAGGTCGGCGCCCTGGGCGGGCTGCAGGTCAATGTGCATATGCAGACCTCCGATCCGGATATCTATGCCGCCGGTGACTGCGTGGAGTGTACCCACCTGTTGACCGGCCGGAAGACCTATGCGCCGATGGGCGATCTGGCCAATCTACAGGGCAGGGTGGTGGGTGAAAATGTGATCGAAGGGAATACCGCGTCTTTTCCCGGCACCCAGCAGACGGTTATCTGCAAGGTCTTCGATTTCGCTGCCGGAGCCACCGGTCTTGCCGAGCGTGCCGCCCAAAAACTTGGGATGACCGATATCGAGAGCGTAGTCAACGCCAGTCCGGACAAACCGGGATTCATGGGGGCCAAACTGCTCATCAGTAAAATTCTGGTGGAAAAGAGTACCGGTCGTATCCTTGGTTACCAGTGCGTGGGACCCGGCGATGTCTCCCGCCAGCTGGCGACTGCGGCGATGGCGGTTCGTGGCAAGCTGACCTTGAGCGAGCTGGTCTGCGCCGATCTGCCCTATGCACCGCCCTACTCACTGGCGATCGATCATTTCATCGCCTCGGCCCAGATCATGGAGAACAAGCTCAAAGGGCGGCTCAAAACGGTCACCGCCGAAGAGATGCACGACCGGATAGAGGCCGGTGATCCGCCATTTTTCATCGATGGCCGGGGCCCGGACGAATTCGAGGTCTTGCGTCTCGGGGTGGGGGAACACTATATTCCGCCAGGCAAGATTCGCAGCGTGCTGGCCGAGTTGCCCCAGGACAAGGCCGCCGAGATCGTCTGTTTCTGCAAGGTCTCGCTGCGTGGTTATGAGCTGGCCTGTATCCTCGAGGGACAGGGATACAGCAACGTCAAGGTGATGGAAGGAGGGATCATGGCCTGGCCATATCCCCGAGAGCGGTGATGAGCGATCGCGAACAGTTTCAGGGGGCAAAGAGGTGACGACGTCGTCAGCAAAAGATCTCCTCGGCAACCATGACAACTGCGTCATCTGCGGCAGCAACAACCCGTTTTCGCTGGGTTTGCAATTCGTGTCACAGGCGGGCGGCGCCGTGGAGGCCACCTTTATCGGCGGGCCCCATCTGCAGGGCTACGAAGGGATTCTGCACGGCGGTGTCATCTCCGCGGTGCTCGATTCCGCCATGGCCCATTGCCTCCTGGCTCAGGATATCAAGGCGGTGACCGGAGATCTTCGGGTGCGCTTTCTCCACGCCATTCCCTGCACCAGCAAGGTTACCATCCGGGCCTGGTTGACCTGCGCCGTCTCGACGCTGTACGAACTGAAGGCCGAGGCCAGGGTCGACGGCCAGCTGGTGGCCCGGGCCAAGGCCAAATTCATGCAGAGAGATCAGGGCGGCTGACCGGTTCCCCATCACAGCGGCATCCGTCATGGCTCGGTAGGGCAGCCGGACTGCGCCATTGTTTATCCGAAAATCGCCAGTGCGAAAAGCTCTGTTGCCGCACCGGGGAGTTTCATCGTTTGTTGTGGCTGCGGTTACCTGGTCCAGCCATGCTGGTTTATATGAAACTCGCCAGTGCGGAACGCTCTGTTGCCGCGCCGAGGAAGTTTCATGCTTCGTTGTGGCTGAGGCTCTATGGTCCAGCCATGCTGGTTAGAGCCGCAATTGTCCTTTCGAGGTGAACGGCAGGTCACGGCTGAAGGCGCCGCTTATGACCTTGACCTTGCCCTTGAGCTGGTAATCGATGGGCTTGCCGCCTGTCCCCGGTTTGTTTTGGTTGTCGATCATGACCAGCAGCGAGGAGAACATATTGAGCATCGAGGCGTAGATTTCCATGGGGACGAGCGCCGAACCATAGGCAGGAATGGTCTGCCGCTCGCCGTGCGCCCCCGAGGCGAAGGTGCGGCCATCGACGATGACCTCGCAGCTGAGTCCGGCGATATCGAGTGGGATATCGTTTGGATTGACGATGCGCAGTTGGACCATGAATGCGGCCTCCAGGGTCTTGACCTCCATCACCTCTATATCGGCGAGGCTTATCTGGGGTTTTTCCAGCGATCCGAGACCGGCGCAGGCAGCGGTAAGAAAGAGAACGACCACGGTGAGTAGCCAGAATATCCTGGATGTCGTGTAACGTTTCATCACTGCTTGGCGGTTGAAGAGTCTTGCAGGCCGGCCAGAGTTGCGGTCAGATCGCTGCGGAGGTTGAACAGCCGTTGCCGTTGCCTGGCGATTCGTCTGAATATTTCAACGATGAGTGGCTGGCTGGCAAAGTCTTCAGTCGAGATCTTGCGGACCACGATATCGGTGTCGGCAACCACCGTGGCCGTTCGCCGGGTCTCGCCACCGAAGTAGGCCATTTCCCCAAAAATATCACCTTCATGGATCACAGAGAGCAGTTGATTGTCTCTGCCATAGGTCTTGGCGACACCGGTGTCGAGATAGTAGATGCCGTCTGGCGGATCGTCTATCCGGATGATGGTTGCGCCCTTGCTGTGCCATTCCAGCTTGAAGAGCTGTTCCCAGGAGGTGTCGACGATCAGGGCGTGGTACATCTCGTAGTTCATCGCTTTCAGCAACTTCGCCGACAGATAGAGGATTCTGTCACCCAGCGAATCGCGCTTCTTCTCCATCAGCATCATGCCGCGATTGTTGAAATCGCAGGCTGGATAGGGGGTTTCACTGATATATTCGAGGATACGGGCTGTGGCCGGATCGTTGTGGCCGGTCATGTCCACGAAGAACTTCTGGGTTTCGAGCAACTGTTCCCGCACTGCCGGAAAGTTGGGGAGGATACCCTTTTGCAGATTGCCGCTGAAGAGGTCCATCGCCTCGTTTTTCATCTGAATGAACCGGTGTAGACGGTTTTCGTCCACATCGAGCGGGCAGTTATGCAGGCCTGGCTTGTAAATGGAATAGGCGTTCATCGGGTGCTTGACGCTGGAGAGGCTGAACTTACCGATAATGACCAGGTATTCCTGGTCTTTCAGCTGGTTTCTGGCCACCTCCCGATCCATCAGGAAGGTGGTGCCGAAATATCCGCACAGCTCCTCGAGCCTGTTGGCAACCGCGAAACAGGTACTGAATTTCGTCGCCTTGCCGTAGAGATTGGCCTCGATGATTCTGCCAAGATAAAGACCGATGCGGGTAGGCTGAATTTTCCTGTTTTCTATGGCATAGGCGAAAGTCAGCGCAGTCTGAACAGCCCGGGTACAGATGATTTTGTCGTCTTCGCCTTCTCCCTTGCGGAAAACGACCAGCGAGCCATCACCCGCGGAAGATTCGAAGTCAACGGGATGATTCTCCGGGATATCGACTATTGCTACCAGTTTACTGTGATATCGAATGATGAAATCTCGTAATTCCTCAGGGGACATCGCCGCGGTTTGCTGAGAATACTGGGCCATGTCAGACATGAAGATCGCGACAGTTTCGTCTGAATATTTTTCACCTGCGGATTGAGCCATTGAGTTTTATACTAATTTGTCGATGAAATTGAAATTTTTACTGCCACAGGGCGATTGTGAGAAAAAAGTCAGTAACTGACAGAAATACTATTGCATAGTTGTCGTTGCAATAACAGAGAAAATACCGAATACCTCTTTTTCCTCAGCCGGTATGGCTGGACCATGGTGCCTTAGCCACAACGAAACATCAAAATTCCTGATGAGCGCCAGTTGCTCCCCGCTGGCGAGTTTTGGCTAAATGTTACTTGGTCAACGCCTGTAAAGCGCTACTCGAATATGATGATATCGCGTTTCATTTTCTATGTCAAAAGTCCTTTGATGGAGCACGGTTAGTTCATATATACGAGAGTATACTCTCTTGATGGGGGGGCAATGTTTTCCGGAGCACCTGAGCAGATAAAGATCGATGGCGATTTCTACACGCATCTGCCGATTGGCTGTCTTACGGTAACCGCGGCCGGGGGCATCTGCAGAGCCAATCCGGCGGCTGTCCGTCTGTTGGCGGCGCCCGGCGAGGATCTGATGCAATGTTCCATTCTGCAGTTTCTCGACCTCGATCACCGTGAACGATATCAGCAGATTATCGATATCTGTTTGCGTACCGGCGAGGTGGTGGATTCCCATTTACGTTTCCGGCAGGGGCGTGGAACCTTTTGCTGGGTCAGGTTGCGCTGTATGGCCGCCGCCTCCGATGGTGGCAGTAAACTGTTTCATCTGCTATTTGATCTCGATGGGGGACAAACGACCCTTGAACAGGAACGAGAACTGATGGCCGAGTTGATGGTTCAGCTCAACAGTGCGCCGGATCTGGATGCGGTCCTGTCTCAGCTCAGCAGAAGTCTGCAGCAATGGGCCGGGTGCGAGGCTGTCGGGATTCGGCTGCGCTGCGGGGACGACTACCCGTATAGAGAGAGCTGTGGCTTTCCGTCGGAGCATATCCTCCGGGAGAGCGCCCTGTGTTCCTGCGATGAAACGGGCAGGATCGTGCGGGAGCCCGGCGGCAACGTCCATCTGGAGTGTATGTGCGGCAATATACTGCAGGGCCGGTACGATCCGATCAAGCCGCACTTCACCGAAAAGGGCAGCTTATGGTGTAACGATCTTCCCGGCTTGCTCGACGGTTTACGTCAGGAGAACCGGCAGGGCACGTTTCGCAAAGGGTGTTGCGAGATGGGACATCACTCGATGGTCCTGGTGCCGCTTCGGGCCAACAGCGAGACCCTGGGGCTGCTGCAGTTCAACGATCGCAGACCCAGCTGGTTCAACCGGCGACACGTCGCCCATTTCGAGCGTATCGCCGCCGTTCTCTCCCTGGCTTTGGCCAGGCGGCAGGCAGAGGAGGCGTTGGTGGAGAGTGAAGGCCGGTTCAGGGCGTTCGCTCACTTCACCTATGCCATGGAGACCTGGCAACGCCCTGATGGTAGCTTCGGTTATGTCAGCCCTGCCTGTGAGCGGGTCACCGGGTACCCCAGCCAATCCTTTCTCGAAAATCCCAGGTTTATTGCGGAAATAACGCACCCCGACGACCGGGCCACGCTGGAAAACTATCTCCGGATGACTCTTGAGGACCGGATCGGAGATAACACCGGGCTCGAGTTCCGGATCGTGACGGCCTCCGGCGAAACCCGCTGGTTGAGCCAGTCCTGCACCGCCATCTACGATACCGATGGTCAATGGCTTGGCCGGCGTGGCAGCTACCGGGATATCACCAAGATCATGCTTGCCAGGCAGAACAGGGAGCGGTTTGAGCGCAGACTCCGTCAGATCGGTAAAGAGGAGAGCCTGGAGCGGATGGCTGGAGCCATTGCCCATCACTTCAACAACAAATTGCATGTCATCCAGCTGTATCTGCAACTGGCCCAGGAGGTGTTGCCGGCCAACAGTCCGTCGCATTACAATATCTGCGCCGCGCTCACTGCGACGGAAAAGGCCTCCGAGATCAGCAGGCTCATGCATACCTATCTTGGTTATGCCGAGGAGCGGCTGGAACCGTTGGATTTGGCCTCCCTCTGCCGCGAGCATCTTGGTCGACTGGTTGCCTCCCTTCCCGGCTGGATAACTCTGCATCTCGATCTCCCTGCTTCCGGGCCAATCATCGATACCAGCTCCGAGCAGGTTTTCCAGATTCTGACCAGGCTGATCACCAATGCCAGCGAAGCGATCAGGGAGAAAGATGGGAGTATCGAGGTGTGGGCAGGCGTTGTCGATGGTGGGGAGATTCCAGCGATGCACCGATTTCCCGGGGACTGGTCTCCAGAACACGCCTCCTATGGCTTTTTGTCGGTGCGGGACACCGGTTGCGGCCTCTCCGAGCAGGAGGTGGAGAAGATTTTCGACCCCTTCTATTCCAGTAAAAGTGCCGGTCGGGGCCTGGGGCTACCGGTGGTGCTGGGGTTGGCTCAGGCTCAGCATGGTGTTGTTTCCGTCAGGAGCGGGGTGGGTGATGGCAGCACCTTCTCGGTCTTTTTGCCGTTGTCCGTGGCCCCGTGATCGAGAGGGAGGACACGCACTGATTGGCCACGTCATCTCTCATCGGTATGCCGATACCGCGGGAGTGTTTACAGAAATGAAAGAATGGTTTAGTCTCCCGCAAGAAAGACGTGATCGACACGTTGTGACAGTGTATCAGCCGAGATGGCTGACAGGTACAAATTCGTCGTATTCAACGGGTTCTTATGACAGGTGGCCATGGTCTCTTCCTCATTTGATCTCAATTGCATCGATTTTTTCCAGATCTTCGATACCATTGACGAGGGGGTTATCATTGCCGATATTCATGGTGTCATTCATTATTACAGCCAGACCCAGGGACTCATCGATGGTCTGGACCCATCTTTTGTAATCGGTAAGAAGGTTACCGACATCTACGCTCTCGACAGCGACACCAGCATGATCCTCTTGTGTATCAAGCACGGCAGGCCGGTTCGCAACCGCACCTTTTTCTATAAGACCAACTTTGGCAAGGTGGTCAATACCATCACCTCGACCTTTCCCATCCGTCAGGAGACAAGGTTTGTTGGGGTGATATGTTTTGTCCAGGATTACAACATATTAAAAGATATCAAACCTATTTGTTCTCATCCGGACTATAGGCCGAGGGCGGCCAACGGCACTCACTACGATTTTGCAGATATTCTCGGCACGAACCGGGAACTGCGTAAGTCGATCGCCACTGCAATGGCCGCCGCCGATTCCACCTCGCCGGTGATGCTGATTGGTGAGACCGGCACCGGTAAAGAGCTGTTTGCCCAATCCATCCACAACCAGAGCAGTCGCAAAAACAAGATGTTCGTGGCCCTGAACTGTGCGGCGATCCCGGAAACGCTGCTGGAAGGTATCCTTTTTGGTACCACCAGGGGCGCCTTTACCGGGGCCATGGACAAACCCGGGCTGCTCGAACAGGCCGACGGCTCGACCCTGTTCCTCGACGAGCTGCTGTCGATGCCGGTCCCGTTGCAGGCCAAATTACTCAGGGTCCTGCAGGAGAGGAAACTGCGGCGGGTAGGCTCAAACGAAGAAGTTACCTTGGAAGTAAAAGTTATCAGTTCTATCAATAAATTGCCACGTGAGGCGATTGATAACCTCGAGCTGCGCACCGATCTCTTCTACCGGATCGGGGTGGTCATGGTCAAGATTCCCCCCTTGCGTGATCGGCTCGATGATCTGCCGGAACTGGTCAATCATTTTCTCTTACAACTCAACAACACGCTCGGCACCAATGTCCATTGCGTGGCGGAAGAGGTGATGAGCCTCTTCTACGGTTACCACTGGCCGGGCAATGTCCGCGAACTGGAACATCTGCTCGAAGGGGCATTGAATATCGTTGGTTACGATGAGAACCTGTCGCTGAAGTATTTTACTCCGGCCTTCGAGTATATGGGCCAGGAGGAGGAGAAGCGGCAACGTTATCCATCGGGCGTGGCACCGTCGTCGGGACAAAAGTCCGGTGACGACCAGGCTGAACTGGCGCAACCGCCGGCCAATCTCCTGGAAAGCCAGGAGGAGCGAGAGAAGACCGTACTGGAAAGCGTGTTACAGGAGACCTGCGGCAATATCAGCCGTTCGGCGAAGCTGCTGGGGATTTCCCGACAACTTTTCCACTACAAGATGAAAAAACATGGCTTGAAGCGTGACAACTATTTTCCGGAGTCCCAGCGAACCTGATACTGTGATATTCTTCTTTTTCCAGGAAATTCCTCGTCCTGGAAGTATCTCTTACCGGTAGAAGGAGGTTCATGGTGTGTTGTGATTGAGGCCCTGGCACCCCCGATTCCCGTCCCACCCGCGGTACGCCCCTCTCTGGTTTCTCTCTTTGCCTTCCCCCTGCAACCTCCGCCCAGTTCCTGAACCGCTCACCCGGTGTTTGGGCCATATGTGGTATGAAAATTTTTTTCACCGACCCACTGTCTTCCCCGTAAAAAAGTTTTTCACTGCAAAGAAATTTCACACCGCTTTCAGCTAAATGATGACCCCGGTCTGTTCCGTAAAGTCGCTCATTCCTCCACTTAGTGGATATACACCCGACTTGACGCTCGTGGCATGCTCTTTGCTGATTGCGCGTTGGTACAGAACGCTTTGCCGTCACGCCGCACAGTTCATTACAACAATCACAGTTGAAGGAGAACAGTATGTCAGTCGCAGTACACAAGGGTGTCGACCGGCCGTTTGATCCGCTGATTTTCTGGGTATCGGCCTCTGTCACGGTTCTGTTCATTCTCTGGTCGATCATCTTCCCGGAGAACATGAACACGGTCATCAATGCGGTATTTTCCTGGACAACCACCTACTGGGGGTGGATGTACCTGCTCACGGCCTTTCTGCTGGTCATCGGCTGCTTTGTGCTGATGACCGGCCGCTACGGCAATCTGAAGATGGGCATGCCTGACGATAAACCGGAGTTCAGCAATTTTTCCTGGTTCGGCATGCTGTTCGGGTCGGCCATTGCCGCCGGTATCGTCTTCTGGGGTCCGGCCGAACCGGCCTATCACTATATGACCGTGCCGCCCTTTTTCGGGGGCCAGCCCAATACCCCCCAGGCGGCAGCCAACGCCATGACCTATTCCTTCTTCCATTGGGGACTGTCGGCCTGGGCTATCTACGCGATGCTGACCATCGCCATCGGTCATGCCAGCTTTACCAGGGGGCTGCCGTTGACCTTTTCCACAGGCTTCTACTATATCCTCGGTGAGCGAATCCATGGCATCTGGGGAAAGATCCTCGATATTTTCGCGGTTTTCGCGACCCTGGGCGGTCTGGCCACCACCACCGGCCTGGTGGCCCTGCAGCTTTCAGCCGGTCTCAAATTTCAATATGGTCTGAGCCTGGGTGCCGGCTCGATGTACCTGATCATCGCCGTGCTCACCGTCATTTTCACCGCCACCGTCTATATCGGCCTGGAAAAGGGGGTGAAGTTTTTCGGTGACCTCAACATGTATATCTTTATCGGGGTCTGGTTCTTCGTGCTGGTCTTCGGACCAACCATTTTCCTCATCAATCTCACCACCAACTCGATCGGCAGCTACCTTCTCTACTTTCTGCCCATGAGCCTCTACACCGCGCCGGGGATGTCTGAAAGCGGCTGGATTGGTAGCTGGACGGTCTTTTACTGGGCCTGGTGGATGAGCTGGGCGCCGTTTGTGGCGGTGTTCATTGTCCGGATCTCCCGGGGCCGAAAGTTGCGTGAGATTGTGGCCGCAACGCTTATCCTGCCGACTCTGGGTGATTTTCTCTGGTACGGTGTGGTCGGAGGCGCCGGTATCAGCTTCGATGTCACGAGCACCCTCAAGGAACATGGGGTGGAGAGCGCCATTTTCGCCATCGCCCAGCATCTGCCGATGAGTGGTCTGCTGGCCCTCTGTCTGGTCTTTCTGATTGCCACCTTCTTTTTGACCAGTGCCAATTCCGCGGCCATATCTCTGGCGATGTTCGTTTCAGGTCATGAAAATCCCGGCCGTAACCTTCGCGCCTTCTGGGGCATAGCCCTTGGCGCCGTTGCCGCGGTGCTGGCGGGGACCGGACAGCTCAAGCCGATCCAGACCGCCTCTATCGTCACGGCCTTTCCGATGATGTTTCTGCTGTTGCTGGCCCTGGCAGGTATTTTCAAGGGCTTAAACGAAGTACTCGACGGGACCAGAACGTAATATCCAATTCCTGTCGGGTCGGTCGATCAAGGCCGGCCCGCCAATCACAAGGAGGAGTTTTATGTACGATCGAATGCAGGAGCTTTCTATAGCGCAGATGACCAGGCTTCACGATGCATCCATGGAGCTGTTGCAGACCGCCGGCATCGTGATCAACGAGGAAGAGGCACTCGGCATTTTCAAAAAGCATGGCTACAGGGTCGAGGGCAAGACCGTTTTTCCCACCGAGGAGCAGATACGAAAAGCGCTCGCCACCGCCCCCTCCCATTTCGTTCTCAAGGCCCGTAACCCGGCAAAGTCGGTGGCGATAGGCGAGGACGACTTCGCTTTTTTCCCCGGATATGGCGCGCCGTACATCATCGATATCAACGGCAATCAGCGGGAAGCGACCATGGAGGATTATGATGCCTTTGTCAAGCTTATCCAGACCTCCAAGTATATCGACATGAATGGCTGGATGATGGTGGAACCAGCCGATATGCCGCCAGATACGGTGCATATGGATATGATGCTCTCCAATATGCTGCTCTGCGACAAACCTTTTATGGGCAGCCCTGCCTCCCGGCAGGGGGCGTTGGACGGAATCGAGATGGCCGCAATTCTCTGGGGTGGCAAGGACAGGCTCAAGGAAAATCCGGTGTCGTTGTCCCTTATCAACTCCCTGTCGCCACTGCAGTTTTCCGAAGAGATGGCTGCCTCGCTGATTCAGCTGGCCAGCCACGGCCAGGCCTGTATCGTCGCCTCGCTGATTATGGCCGGCGCCTCCGGGCCGGTGACCCTGGCCGGCGTGCTGGCCCTGCAGAATGCCGAGATCCTCACCGGCATCGCCCTGTCGCAGCTGGTGCGGGAAGGGGCGCCGGTGGTCTACGGTTCCACCTCCTCGGCGATGGACATGAAATCCGGCGCGCTCTCCATCGGTGCCCCGGAGCTCTCGAAGGTCATCAACTATACCGCCCAGATGGCCAGATTTTACAAGCTGCCCTGCCGCTCCGGCGGCGGCCTCACCGATGCCCTCTACCCCGATGCCCAGGCTGGGGTCGAATCGGCGCTGGCGCTGTACAACGCCGCCCGCAACGGGGTCAACGTCATTCTCCATGCCTGCGGTATCCTCGGTTCGTATATCGCCATGAGTTTCGAGAAGTTTCTCATCGATGAGGAGGTCTGTGGCATGGTCAGGAAGATGCTTGCCCCCATCGAGGTCAGTGATGCGGCCATCGACGTGGAGATGATCTGTACGGTCGGCCCTGGCGGGCAGTATCTCACCCAGCCCAAGACCTTCAAGCTCTGTCGTACCGAGTTTTACATCACCGATCTGATGAGCCGGAAGAATTATGACAGCTGGGAGGCTGGTGGGAAGAAGAAGATCCAGGATGTCGCCGGAGAAAAGCTCAGCCAGAGACTGGCCAAATATGAAAAACCGGATATCGATCCGACCACCGAGAAGGAACTGGCGGCGTATGTAAAGAAACGGAAGAACGGCTAACCAGCATGGCTGGACCAGGTAGCCTCAGCCACAACCAAAGATGAAACTCCTCGGCGCGGTAACAGAGCATTTTGCACTGACGAGTTTCATATAAACCAGCAGGGCCGAACCAGACAATCTCGGTCACAACGATGACACCGCTCCGCTGTCAGGAAGCCCGGGGTCTCGGTAACAGCGCTTCTGGTGCTGGCGAGTTCTGCACACACAACAAGGGGGGGGGATGGAAGCTGAAAGGATAGGGGTAAAGGTGCAAACGAACCCGGACGGTTTGGGTACAACGCTTGACTGGGTAATATTTCTGGGTGCTGCGGTTCTGCTCCTGCCGTTTATCGTGATTGGCGGAGCGTTCCCTGACCTGTTCAGTAAAGCCAGTGATTTCGCGCTCGACTGGGTTACCTCGAACTGGGGCTGGTTCTACCTGGCCAGTGTCAACATCTTCATCGTGGTCGTGGTGGTGCTGGCCCTTTTGCCTTGTGGCTCGATCAGGCTCGGGGGAGATGACGAACAGCCGGAATACAGCCGGCTGAGCTGGTTTGCCATGCTCTTTTCCGCCGGTATGGGCATAGGCCTGGTCTTCTGGTCCGTCGCCGAACCGCTCTACCATTTTATGGCACCGCCCATCGGAGAGCCAAACACCCCTGGCGCAGCCAGGCTGGCGCTTGCCATTTTTTTTCATCATTGGGGTATTCATGCCTGGGCCATCTATGTGGCGGTGGGGCTGCCTATGGCCTATTTTCAGTTTCGTCAAGGCTATCAGGGCGGGGTCTCCAGTAGTCTGTTGCCCCTTCTGGCCAGAGAAGACAGCTCCGGCAGGCTCACCATGACCCCTGTCGGCTCGGTTATTGCCAAGATCGTCGATATCCTGGCAGTCTGGGCCACTGTTCTCGGGGTGGTCACCTCGCTGGGTCTTGGGGCGATGCAGATTGCCAGCGGACTGTCGATCACCTACGGTCTGCCAGACAGCTTTTCCGTCACCGCCGCGGTGATAATCGTTGTCACCCTGCTGTTTATCCTGAGCGCGCTCAGTGGCGTGTCACGCGGTATTCGTCTACTCTCGCTTGGCAATGTGGTGTGTATGCTGCTGCTGCTCGCCTTTTTTCTTCTCTTTGGCCCCCAACCCTATCTGCTCCAGGTCTTTTTTACGGCCTGCAAGGACTATGTCACGAACCTGATTCCACTGTCCACCACCTTTACCCTGTTCGGCAACGCGAGTTGGACCAAGGCCTGGACGATCTTTTACTGGGCCTGGTGGATTGCCTGGGCACCCTTTGTCGGCGCCTTTATCGCCAATATTTCGCGTGGACGGACGATCCGTGAGTTCGTCCTGGTGGTGATGATTCTGCCGGCAATCTTCTCTTTCATGTTTTCCGCGGCGTTGAGTGGCACCTCTTTACATATGCAGCTCTTTGGCGATGTCGACATGATGGCAATCATCAACGCCAGTGTCGAAGCCACCCTGTTCGCCACCTTGCAGCATATGCCGATGTTTATGATAACCGCCCTGGTGGCGAATCTGCTGATCGCCTCGTTTTTTATCACCTCCGCCGATTCCGCCACCTTTGTCCTCGGTAACTTCACCATGAAATCCATGCCCGCGGGGGCTCGGCGCCGAAACCCCTCATCGTCTTCTGGGGCATGGTGCTCGGGGCGCTGGCTCTGGTGCTCCTCTCCTCCGGGGGGCTGAAAGCGCTGCAGACGGCGTCGATTGTGGGGGCTCTGCCGTTTGTGCTGGTCATCTACGGGTTGTTGGCGGCGCTTATACGCGCTCTGGTCAAGGAACGGGCCGCTGTCGCGACCTGACATGGCTGTATTACGGGTAAAAAACGACACACTTCATCCAATCGGCATGGCTGGGCCCGGCAAGCGAGCGGAGCGTGACTCCGGACGATGGGCAAAGGGACTGTCCTGCCGATAAATTGTACTTAAAAAAATAAGGAGAACACATCATGTCCGATCTGAAAACGATAACCGAAACCCTGATCACCGGCGATGGCGAGAACGTCAAACGTTTGGTACAGGAAGCGCTCGACAGTGGCCACGCCGCCAATGACATCCTCCAGAACGGGTTGATTACCGGCATGGACATCGTCGGGGAAAAGATGGAGTCCGGCGATATGTTCATCCCCGAGGTGCTGATGTCGGCCCAGGCCATGGCCGGGGCGGTGGAGATCCTCAAACCGCTGCTCGGTGAAGACGATTCGATTTCGGCAGGTACGGTGGTTATCGGTACGGTAAAAGGTGACCTCCATGATATCGGCAAGAACCTGGTGGTGATGATGCTCGAGAGCGCCGGTTTCAAGGTGGTCGATCTCGGGGTAGACGTCGATGCCGATAAACTGATCGGGGCCATCAAGGAGAACAAACCAAAAGTCGTCGGTCTATCCGCCCTGCTGACCACCACCATGCCGATGATGCGCAAAACCATCGATGCCATCAAGGAGAACGGCCTGCGTGACAGTGTCAAGATTCTTGTCGGTGGCGCACCGGTCAATCAGGCCTTTGCCGAGGAAATCGGTGCCGATGGCTACGCGCCGGATGCGGGCTCGGCCTCGAAAATGGCCAAGGCCATGTGCGGCTGAGGAGGCAGGCGGCGAGACTGGTCCACCATGGCCGGTCTCTGGTGAACACGGTGGACATTTCATGACGTGCTCTTTAAGGTGAGGGGTCTGGCCCTTGCCAAAGGGTAAACACGTACCCACTGTGTTCAGGTGAAATCCGGCAGTGTCCATCTAACCAGCATGGCTGGACCAGGTAGCGCAGCCACAACAAACCATGAAAATCCCGAGGAAGTGCCAACGACTCCTTGTCGGCGAGTTTCGGATAAAGAAACGAGAGCGTTTCGGATAATTCCTGCTGGGTTCGTGATCTTTCCCAGCTGGCAGAGCAACTGAAATCTTTAAGCTTTGGTCAAATGACGAAAAACGGTGATGGCACTATCCGCTACGGTCTGGGCATCGACGCCGGTGGAACCTCGACCGATGTGGTGATCCACGACTTTCTTACCGGTTCGCTTGTTGCCAAGAACAAGGCGTTGACGACCAGATGGCGCTTCAGCCTCGGCATCGATATGGCCCTGGCCGGCCTGCCGGCCGAGTCGCTCTCCCGGGTCGAGCTGGTGGCCGTTTCCACCACGCTTGCCACCAACGCCATCGTTGAAGATGAAGGCCAGCCCACTGGCCTGATCGTGATGACCGGTTGCCGACCGGTGAGGGAACTCTTCTCGCATCGGCCGGTCGCTTTTATCCAGGGCCGGCTGAACATGGATGGGGTGGAGGTTGAGCCAATAGAGCCCCAGCAGGTCCGGGACGTTTGTCGGCGGATGGTTGAAATCGATGGAGTTCGCGGTTTTGCGGTCTCCGGTTTTGCCGGCGCCATCAACCCGCAGCATGAGTTGGCGGTAAAACGATTGATAGCCGAGGAAACTGGCTGCATCGTCTGTTGCGGGCATGAGCTGTCCGACCAGTTGAATCTGGCGGTACGGGCCCAGACGGCGGTGTTGAACGCCAGGATCGTCCCGCGGATGCTGCAATTTTTCGCGGATCTTGCAGAGACCCTTGCCCAGCATGAGGTCCTGGCCCCGACTATGGTGGTCAAAGGCGATGGGACCTTGATGTCGGTGGCCATTGCCAGAGAGAGGCCGATAGAGACCATTCTTTCCGGTCCGGCGGCCAGCGTGGCCGGCGCCCGTTACCTGACGGGCGCAGCCGATGGCGTCGTCGTCGATATGGGCGGCACGACCACCGACACCGCGGAAATTGTGAACGGCATGGTGGCTGTCTGTGAAGAGGGAGCCCGGGTAGGGCGGCACCAGACCCATGTCCGGGCCCTGAAGATGCGGACCAGCGGGCTGGGTGGTGACAGCCTGATCGTCTCAGAACAGGGCCAGCTGCAGATTGGCCCACGCAGGGTGCTGCCGCTGGTGGTAGCCGGGGCCATGGCCGGGGAGGGATTCGAGCAGGTGCTGACGGAGCTGGGCGAGCGGGTGGCCAGACGGCCCCGGCTGGTCTTTGCTCAGCAGGTGGTCATGGCCACGGGGGCCAGGCCAGGGTTTTCGCTTGACGAGGAGGAGGCGAAGATAATACGACGACTCGCGCTGCGGCCATACATCCTGGACGAACTCGCCTCGGAGGTCGGTGCGGTCAGCCATCAGTTTCTGCGGCTGGCGCGTCTGGAAAATTCTGGCCTTCTCCAGCGCTGCGGTCTGACCCCGACCGATATCCTCCATGTGCGGGGCCGCCTCACTTTGTGGCCGGCGGGTCCGGCACGCCGGTGGCTCGACATGCTCGGCCGGTTAATCGGCAAAGACTGGGAAACACTGAGCGATTTTCTGCTCGAAGAGGTTGAGAGGCGTCTGGCGCGGGAGCTGTTCTGTAAGCAGCTGGCCGACGAGATCGATATTGAACATCTGGCAGATTGTCCGCTCAGCGGGCATCTGGTCGACAAGCTGCTGGCGACCGAAAAAGGCCCGTTGGCCCTCAAGGTCCAGATCGAGCAGCCGATCATCGGTATCGGTGCGCCTATCGGACATTTTCTGCCCCAGGCCGCCGCCCGGCTTGGCGCGGCGAGCATCATTCCGGAAAACGCCGAGGTGGCCAATGCCATTGGCGCGATCACCAGCCGGATCCGTTTGCGACGGCAACTGCAGATTCGCCCTGATGATCATGGCAGATTTCTGGTGGAAGGTATCCATGGTGGAAAAGTCTTTACCAGTCCCGATCTTGCCGAGGTCTGGGCGGTGGACTATCTGCGTGACACGCTGCGGCGTAAGGCACGAGCGCATGGCTCCAGTGCCGAGGCGGTCGACTTTGTCGTAAGCGACAAGATGGCCAGGATCGCCGGGGGGCAGACGCTCTTTCTGGCCCGAACGGTCCAGGCCAGCCTCGATGGCTTGCCAGATCTGCTTTTTGCCGGTGTTGCAACAGACGTTCGCCCCTGACCTTGATGTTCGCCAGCATGGCTGGGCCAGGTAGCCTCAGCCACAACCAAACATGAAACTCCTCGGCGCGGTAACAGAGCTTTCCGCACTGACGAGTTTCATATAAATCTGGCGGGTTGGGGGGAGTGGCCAGGCTGGATTTTTGCCGGCTCAGCCTGGGCTGTAATGTAAGTGAGCCGGAGCGGGGTATCGAAGCCTGGCCCGGAGGTTTCTCTGCAAGGACACAAACTGGTTCAGCCGGTTTTCTTGCCCACTGCAAAAAGTGAGGGTACCGGTCTCTTTTGCTCGGTAGGAGGGTGCTTGCCTGCCAAATTTAGTATGGTTTTCTTGACAACCATTTCCGAGCCGTTTATTTTGAGTGCCTCGATCACAACGGTCATGGTGCAGGGGGGGGAACTCTCCGTGCGGTCTTTCATGCAGTGATTGGAATATTTTTTATGTAGTGTTCGCCCAAAAACGAGATGTTTTTGACTAACCAGCATGGCTGGACCCAGTAGCCTCAGCCACAACGAAACATGAAACTCCTCGGCGCGGTAACAGAGCTTTCCGTGCTGACGAGTTTCATATAAAATCGAGGCGTGAGAGAAATTTTATCACAGGCTGATATCGGAGTCTGCGCTTACCTCCGAGGATAAAGTTTCATAACAGCGTAGCGGTGTCATCGTTGCTGAGGCTTGATGGTCCAGCTGTGCTGGTTTATCACCGGGACGTGACAGTCGTTGTCTGCCGCCGTTCGTTTTCCGCGCTTTCGTGATGTATTCCTGGGCGCTTGTCTACCTTGGCCAGTTCATGGTGCGCGTGCTGCTTGAGTTTCCCCTCGTTGTGGATCATAGATCTCACTGATCGACGTCTTCTCCGCTTCAGGTAAGCGTAAGACTTCGATAGCGATATATACCTTTTATTTCTATAGCAATGATACTCTCGTAAAAAACCTAAAATTTCCAGTGAAGATGGCGAAGTATAAACGTTCGATATACAAGGGATAGTGGTGTCGGTCAAGCGCAGGCGTACATATAATACGTCGAGCAGTGGTCGATCCCGCAGTAACGCAGGAGATCGGACTTTTTACGAGGTCATCAACACTGTCGATTCATGAAAAGGAGAATGTTTTATGTACGACCCGCAAACGTAAGAGAGAGTTTGATCGGCAAAGGGTGAAACGACAGAGTTATGGACCACAGGAGAAAGCCAAGGTATGGTGTCGGCGGCAAAAGTTTGCAGGCGACGAAATGCCCAGGCTCCTGGTGCTCGCTGTCGGCCCGAGCTGACGATTCGACCGCGAAAACGGTCAATGAGATGTAGAGGTGAGTTTTTCAACAATAACGACAAATTATTTGAGAGGAAAAAACATGTTCACTGTAATCGGAGAGAGAATCAATACCACCCTGAAAAAGGTGCAGGCAGCGGTCGCCAATAAAGATGCGGACTATATCATGAACGACGTTCGGCTGCAGACCGAGGCGGGAGCGACCTATATCGACGTTAACGCCGGGGCCAGAATCGGTCATGAAGAAGAGGATATGCGCTGGCTGCTCGAGGTGGTGCAGAAGGCCACCGATCTGCCGCTCTGTCTCGATAGCCCCGATCCCGCTATTCTGGAGATGGCGTACAGCCTGGTGGGTAAAAAGCCGTTGATCAACTCCATCAGTCTGGAAAAAGAGCGTTTTGAACCGATGATGCGCTATCTCGAGGGCAAGGAGTGCCGGATCATCGCCCTCTGTATGGACGATAACGGGATGCCAAAGAGCGCGGACGACATCGTAGGTCGCGCCACCACGCTGGTGGAAAAACTGGAGAAGATCGGCTTTAAGCGCGACGATATCTTCATCGATCCGCTGATCCAGCCGATGAGCGTCGATATCACCAACGGCCAGATGGCGATGACGGCGATTGCCACCATCATGCGTGAACTCAAAGGGGTGCACACCACCGGGGGGCTGTCCAACGTTTCCTACGGTCTGCCCCAGCGGCGGATCATCAACCGCTGCTTTCTGGCAATGATGATCGCCCATGGGTATGATTCGGCTATCATGGATCCGCTGGACAAGGATATCATGGCCCTGATGCAAACCGCCGACATGCTTGCCGGCAATGACGAGTTCTGTATGGAATATCTTACTGCCGTGCGGGCAGATAAGATCGTGGCCTGATCGTATTGTCTCAACGTCTCCTGTCACCGACTCTCTAACCAGCATGGCTGGACCAGGTAGTTTCAGCCACAACGAAACATGAAACTCCTCGGCGCGGTAACAGCGTTTTCCGTGCTGATGAGTTTCATATAAACCAGCATGGCTGGACCAGGTACCGCAGCCACAACAAACCATGAAAATCCCGAGGAAGTGCCAACGACTCCTTGTGGCGATTTTCGGATAAACGGTCGGTGACAGGAGGAGAGGTGTTTTGGCCGATGAACGAGAGGGGCTCTGTTCACCCGCAAAATACCAAAGAAGATGACGCCGTCTGAGCTGACTTTTCCAGAACACTGGGTATAGGCGCCTTGCTCTTTCTTGTGAGTGTTGCTGAGATATCCGGTTAGAGGGTGATGATGAGCAGAATCGAGGCCCCGAAGCCGGAAGAGGCAAGCAGCAGGCCTCTTTTGAAAAGTCTGGTTCCCGGCTTGTACATCCAAAACGACGATACCGCGAGAAACATCAGTAACCCTGCGTAGATAATAGTGAATATACTTTGCAGGCTCCGGCTGGGAGTGACATGCAGGGCGTTGAACATCTGCAATAATGCCGGGATCTCTTCACTGGTGTAGATCGCAACCCCGGTCTGTTTGTCGTAGGTACCGGCGGTAAAACGAATCTCCTTCTCATCCTGACCCACTATCTCGAGGTTCTTGAGACGGAGGGCCCCCTGCCAAGCTGATAGTCCTGTAATCCTGGTCCGATATTCCTCTCAATTGTGGTTTCACTTTTCAGAAAGCCGGTATCTCTGAAGGTCAGCATAATGCCGCTGATGCAGTAGATGACCGTCAGGCCGATCACAAAAAAACCGATATCGCGGTGGGCGATTCGCATCCATTTCTGCAGTGGTAGAGTGGTAGACTTCTTCATCTGTTTCTCCATTTTTGGGTAAGCGTTCACCTGGTCGCAAGCGAAGGGTAATACGCCGCGACCTGTAACCATTTTTTCAAATGAACATTGATAATACGTCGTGCAGTGGCTGATCCCGCTGCAAGGCAGAGATCGGAGTTTTTACGCGTCCATCAACATGTGCTGACACGTCTTTCGTCGAGTGACGCATAAACAAAAGCAAATTGCATACCATTTGCCGGGTTATTGGTTATCAAAAGAATGTTACGTTGTATTTTTGACTATATTCCGGATGGGTGTGAGGAGGGGTGGTCCTTTACTACCCAGGTTGTCCGACAGAGTGGGGAAATTTTTCCCACTACCCAGCACGGCTGGACCATAGCGCCTCGGCGCCAATGCATCATGAGCCTTTTCGGCGCGGTAACAGCGTTTTCCGTACTGACGAGTTTCGGATAAACCAGCATGGCTGGACCAGGTACCGCAGCCACAACAAACCATGAAAATCCCGAGGAAGTGCCAACGACTCCTTGTCGGCGATTTTCGGATAAAAACGACAGGTGCCAGAACAGAACGGCGGTATGCCTCGAGACGGGTGGCGGTGTCGTTCGTGGCCTCGGTTACGGTGGTGCGAGGCCGATACGGTCGGAGGCCTGATCATGATGGTGAAGGGAATTTTCTCTCTTGCCGGATGCGACAATATCAAATACTTTGAACAGAATCAACGGTTGTTGGTGATGAGACATAAAGACGATGCTGGCGGCCCCTGCGGCTTCTTGGTTGAAACTCCTTGTCACCAGGTGATAGGCACCTTCTGTCGTATTAAATTCTATCTGTGGTATCTTACTTGACTTTTTTTGTCCAGGCTCTGCGTCTTGTCCGGTTTGAGAGTGGTGTCTGCGCCCTCGATGACCCTGTGCTGCCCTTGAAGAAGCACGCGCGATCTTACTACGGCCCGCACGGTGACACGACAGGTGCCGTGTGGTGGTTTCTGCTGTCTGCCTGCCCGTCCGGGTAGAGATTACCGATTACTTTTGCTATCCGTCTGGTTGATGACCAGCTTCCTGCAATTGGCCTGAGAAGTGCCTGTGACGCAATGAATCTGGTACGGATCGCCGGCGGGAAGATTCGCCTGCGCGATGGCTATTTTTTGCAAATCGTCGGCCCGGTAAGAGAGCTTTCCGCTCCAGGGCCTGTCGGATAAATTATTTTGGAATACATTGAAATGGAAGAGAATCAGCAGGTCAATCGGAAAATTGCCCTCATCGTCATCTGTATCGTTCAATTTATCACCCCGTTTATGGCCGCCGGTGTCAACATTGCCCTGCCGGCTATCGGTGAATATTATCACGCCACCACCTTTCAACTCAGCCTGACGGGGATGATGTATCTGCTGGGGCTGGGCTGTCTTCTTCTCCCGTCGGGACAACTTTCCGATCTCTATGGCCGTAAGAACATCTTTTTCAAGGGAATCCTGCTTTTTCTGCTCATGACCGCGGCCATGCCTTTTAGTCCGGGTATCGAAATTTTTCTCGCTTTGAGGTTTTTTCAGGGCATGGGAACGGCCCTGATCACTACCGCGTCCTTTGCCATTCTCTCGTCCATCGTTCCCCCAAGCCGGCGTGGCCGGGCGATGGGGGTGGTTATCGCCGCGGTCTATGCCGGGTTATCCGCCGGCCCGGCCCTGGGCGGGTTGCTGGTGAGGTACCTGAGTTGGCAGTCGATTTTCTGGATTTCCTCCATCGCCTCCCTTCTCGGCCTGGTCTTGAGCCATTATTCCTTGCGAGGACACGAGTGGTGGGGGGACAGAAGCCGCAAACTCGATATCGTGGGCAGTCTGTTCTTTGCCTTTACCCTGGCCTGCTTTACGGTGACGGTTACCGGCAGGGAGTGGATAGGTGGCTGGTCTTTGGTCCTGCTGTTGGTCAGCTGTATCGGAGCCGGCTGTTTTGTCTGGTTTGAAAAAAAGGCTGCTTCTCCGGTCTTCCCCGTCAGGTTCTTTTTGCAAAATGGTCCTTTCAGCCTCAGTGTGGTGGCCTCATTGCTGAACTATGCCGCAAGTTTTGGGATCGTCTTTTTCTTTAGCCTCTATCTGCAGAGCATCAAAGGGTTTTCTCCGGCGCATGCCGGCCTGTTGCTGATGGTGCAAACCCTGGTGCAATGTCTGTTGTCACCCGGGGCCGGCAAGCTCGCCGATCGAATTTATCCCGGTAAGCTGGCCACGGCCGGCATGGCGCTCTGTGCGCTCTCTCTTTTCATGGCAGGTCAGATCGACTCCGCCAGTTCAATGTCGCTTATCATCTCGATATTCCTGGTTATGGGCGTTGGCTTCGCCCTGTTTTCAACACCCAATACCACCTTGATAATGAATTCCGTGCCCAGAGAACTTTACGGCATGGCCTCCAGCCTGACCGGCATCGCCAGATCCCTTGGCATGCTGATCTCCATGGGGATATCGACCTATCTCATCGAACATTTTATGGGCCATACCACTATCAACACCCAGACCCAACAGGCCTTCCTCGACAGTATGCATTGGGGAATGATTGCCTTTGCCATCATCAGCTGTGCGGGCATCTTCTGCTCGATGGGGCGCATCAGAAAGAAGGATGAAACGGTGTAGATTCGCTCTTGGCTCCGGCAGAATCGATACGGTTGGCGGGCCGCTGGCCAGAGAAATGCATGCCTGCGGCTTTTACCGTCTCCAGGAGCCGCAGAGAGATGGTCGGCAGGCTGGGGATGATGGGTGCCGGTGAAGCGAAGAGCTGCAGAGCTGTCTTGGGATACTGGCCGGAGATCTTCTTTTCTCTCGTCACGATCTGGTGACCGGTTACGTCTCAATCACAACCAATACAACAATCACAGGAGGTGCTGGAGATGCTTTGGAATTTCACCAGAAGGTTTCAATTCGCCGCCGACAAGGTCATTCCCTCCTCGTTTGTGTTCTGCGTCATCCTGACCCTGATAGTTGCGGTGATGGCCCTGACCATGACCGACACCGGGCCGATTCAACTGGTGACCTACTGGTATGACGGTCTGTGGACGATGATTTCGTTTGCCTTTCAGATGACGATCATGGTCGTGGTCTGTAGCGCCGTGGCCAAGGCGCCTGCAGTCGAACGGGTGCTGTCGAAGATTGCCCGGTTGCCGAAAACGCCGAGTGGCGCTTACGTGACCCTGATTGTCGTCACCTGTATCGCCGGTTATATCAACTGGGCTTTCGCGACGATCCTCGCGCCGATTTTCTCGATGTATCTGTCAAAGAATATCAGAGGCTGCCATTTTCCGTTCATGATAACCGTCGGCTACTCCTGCATGATCATGATTCAACCGATCTGTCCGTCGATTTCGGTTGTGGCGCTGCTGGCATCGCCTGACCACTTTCTGGTGGAAAAAATCGGGGTGATCCCGGTTTCCGCAACGGCTTTCAATCCTGTTGGTCTGCTGACCTTTACTGCCCTGTTGGGAGTGACCATTCTGGTCAGTGTTTTTCTGCGACCACCTGAGAGCGAGGTCATCGAGTTCACTGGCGAGGTGCAGACCTTAAGCAGCGGTGGCGAGGATGTGGTGGGCGAGGCAACCCTCGCGGACAGGATGAACAACAGCCGGATTCTCATGTGGATCCTGGTTCTGGGCGGGGTGGTCTATCTGGCATATCACTTTGCCAATGGGGGTGGTCTGTCCCTGAATCTGGTCATTTTCATTTTCCTGGTATGGGCGATGTTCTTTTACGATACCCCGATTTCCTTCGTCCATGCCATGAACGACAACATGGCCAACGCTACCCAGGTTATGATCCAGTTTCCCTTTTACGGCGGGATCATGGGGATTATGGCTGCCTCCGGTCTGACCATGGTCATGGCCAATGGCCTGATCGGCGTGGCCTCCGGGTCGACGATCTATGTATTTTCCTATATCGCGGCTTCGATCGTCAATCTGTTCGTGCCTTCCCAGGGAGGGCAGTGGATTGTGCAGGGGCCGGTTCTGGTCGAAGCGGCCCAGGCACTGCATGCCCATATCCCGACCATCGCTACCGCATTCATGTTTGGTGACGAAGCCACTAACCTGCTTCAACCGCTGTATATCATTCCGGCTCTCGCTCTGGTGAAAATGGAACTCAAGCAGGTCTGGGGCCTGATGGCCTTTCTCTGGCTTGTCTGGCTGGTGGTCACAATGCTATGCCTGCTGATTCTGCCAGGGTTGTTCATCTGACCAGCATGGCTTTCTGGTCCAGCCATGCTGGTTTATCCGAAAATTGCCAGTGCGAAAAGCTCTGTTGCCGTACCGGGGAGTTTCATGCTTCGTTGTGGCTGCGGTACCTGATCCAGCCATGCTGGTTAGTGCGTTTTTGTCATTGTTCTTTTTGAAAACGGATGAGTACCGAACCGGTCTCGACGGCGTCGCCGGCCTTGACATGTACCGTATCGATCACCCCGTCAGCCGGGGCCGCGACGGCGCTTTCCATTTTCATCGATTCGAGAATGATCAGCTCCTGGCCACGATAGACCCGTTCGCCAGCCTGTACCCGTACATCCACCACCAGGCCGGGCATGGGGCAATCGAGAAGATTTTCACTTTTCTTGACCACAGCCGGCGGCATGAATCGTGCCAACTCCCACTCCCGGGGGTTATAGATTTCGAACTGTCGACAGACGCCGTTATGGGCCGCTTCTATGAAGTTGCCGTTGTATTTGAGCCGGAAATAGCTGCTCTGGCCATCGATCGTCAGTTTGAGACGCCGGCGGTAAAATTCCAGCGGTGGAGTGACTACGGTATAGACGGTGTCACCGACCCCGATCTCCCATCGCTCCTTGTCGTTGCTCTGGGCCAGCTGGATGGGAAAGACTTCGTCCTTGACCTTGGCCATGTAGACAAAGCTGGCCGGTTCGGGTACCGAGACGCCCACCGTCGATTTGAGGGGGATGAGCGACTGGCGGATCAAGGTCTCGCGCAGATGATAGATAAGGGTTGTGGCCAGCGCCATGCAGTGCATGGTAGCCACCGTCGGTGACGGCCCCTCGTCCTCGGCGGGCAGATGGCTGGGAATGAAGTTGGTGGAGATATCGCCGCTGATAAAGACCGGATGGGTCAGAATCTGGTTGGCAAAATCGACATTGGTCGATATCCCTTCGATATGATAGCCATTCAAGGCCTGGACCATACGGTTTCGGGCCTCTTCACGATCGGCACCCCAGCAGATGACCTTGGCCAGCATCGGGTCGTAGTAGACGCTGATGGTGCTGCCGGCGCTGACCCCGGAATCGACCCGGATATGCTGGCCGCGCGGCTCGGCATAGCGGGTGATGAGCCCGACCGAAGGCACGAAGCCGCGCCTGGTGTCTTCGGCGCAGATCCGGACCTCGATAGCCCAGCCATGTAAGGCGACATCGGCCTGGGTAAAGGGCAGCTCTTCTCCGGCCGCGATCCGTAACTGCATCTCGACCAGGTCGATCCCGTTCACCAGCTCGGTGACCGGATGCTCCACCTGCAGCCTGGTATTCATCTCGAGAAAATAGCACGAACCGTCCTCATCGAGGATGAACTCGACGGTACCGGCATTGACATACCCGGTGATCCGGGCCAGCTCGCAGGCGAGCGCACCCATCCTCTCGCGCATCTCAGGAGTTAAGGCGCAGGAGGGCGATTCTTCGACGATCTTCTGATAGCGGCGCTGAATGGAGCATTCCCGCTCGCCCAGATGGACCACGTTGCCATGCTGGTCGGCGATCAACTGGATTTCGATGTGCCTGGGGGTGGTGATAAAGCGTTCGACGAACAGCCGGTCATCACCGAAGGATTTGCCCGTCTCCTGTTGACAGAGGGTGAAGGCCGAGGCCATCTCCTCTTCCCGCTCGACCACCCGCATTCCCTTGCCGCCACCGCCGGCAGCCGGCTTGAGGAGCACCGGATACCCGACAGTTCTTGCCGCCAAGAGCGCATCATCGAGGCAGTCGACCTGGCCTTCGTAGCCAGGCACGGTGGGTACTCCGGCCTTTATGGCGAGTTTTTTGGCGGCGATTTTATCGCCCATGGCCGCTATCACCTGGGGCGGCGGGCCGATGAAGACGAGGCCGGCGTCCGCTACTTTCTCGGCAAAAACAGGGTTTTCCGATAAAAAGCCATAGCCGGGATGAATGGCCTGACAGCCGGTGCTGGTCGCCGCTTCGATGATGCGGTCCATCACCAGATACGAATCGGCCGGCCGGGCCGATCCGACCTGAACCGCCTCGTCGGCATGGACCACATGCTGGGAACGAAAATCGGGGTCGGAATAGACCGCCACGGTCTTGATGTTCATGGCCCGGCAGCTGCGGATGATGCGGACGGCTATTTCACCGCGGTTAGCTATTAGAATCTTTGTAAACATATATCACCTCACAGCGGAATGTTGCCATGCTTTCTGTCGGGCCGGCCAGGCTTTTTGCTCTCGAGAAACTGCAGGGTCCGGATCAGCCGGTGCCTGGTGGTCCGGGGAAAAATGACATCGTCTATGTAGCCGCGCTTGGCGGCGACGAAGGGGTTCATGAACCGTTGGCGGTACTGTTCCATCTTCTCGCCCAGGGTCTCCTCGGGGTTGGCGGCCTTGGCGATCTCCTGGCGATGGATGATTTCACTGGCGCCACGGGCCCCCATCACCGCGATCTCGGCGGTGGGCCAGGCGTAGTTGATGTCGCAGTGGATATGTTTGGAGTTCATCACCACATAGGCGCCGCCGTAGGCCTTTCTGACGATGACGGTTATCCGGGGTACCGTGGCCTCGGAAAAGGCGTAGAGCAGCTTGGCGCCATGGCGGATGATACCCCCGTGTTCCTGTTCCGGGCCGGGCATGAAGCCGGGGACGTCCACCAGGCAGACCAGGGGAATGTTGAAGGCGTCACAGAAACGGACGAAGCGGGCTGCCTTGAACGAGGCGTTGCTGTCGAGCGCCCCGGCCAGCACCGCCGGTTGATTGGCCACCAGGCCAATGGTCTGACCGCCGAGCCGGCCGAGGCCGCAGATGATGTTGCTGGCATAGTTGGGCTGCACCTCGAGAAACTCGGCCCCGTCGAGAATCGAATAGATCAGCACGTTCATGTCGTAGCTCTGGTTCGGATTGGCCGGCACCAGATAATCGAGAGTCGGATCGGTCCTATCCGGCGGGTCGTTGAGGTCGAGGATCGGCGCCTTCTGCCCGTTGTTGGAGGGCAGATAGTTGATCAGCTGGCGGACCGCCCGCAGGCAGAGGATGTCGTTGGGATAGACGAACTGGGCAACCCCGCTTCTGCTGGCATGGGCGTCGGCCCCACCGAGCTCTTCGGCGCTGATATCCTTGTGGATGACGGTCTTGACCACATTCGGTCCGGTCACGAACATATGCGAGGTCTGGTCGACCATGAAAATGAAATCGGTCATCGCCGGGCTGTAGACCGCACCGCCAGCGCAGGGTCCCATGATGCAGGAGATCTGGGGAACGATACCACTGGCGTGCACGTTGCGATGGAAGATCTCGCCATAGGCCGCCAGGGAGTCGACGCCCTCCTGAATCCGGGCTCCACCCGAATCATTTAAGCCGATAATGGGCGAGCCGACCTGCTGGGCCAGGTCCATCACCTTGCAGATCTTCTGGGAATGCCCCTCGCCCAGTGAGCCGCCCACCACCGTGAAGTCCTGGCTGAACACGAAGACTTCCCGGCCATTGATCTTGCCGTGACCGGTGATGACCCCGTCACCGGGATGGCTCTCGGTGCCATCGGCTTCTTTCCTGCCCACCTTTAAAATATCGATCTCTTCGAAAGAGCCTTCGTCGAGAAGGAGCAGAATACGTTCTCTGGCGGTCAGCTTGCCGCGCTGGTGCTGGGTGTCGGTGCGCCTGGCCCCGCCGCCGGCCAGCGCATGTTCGCGGAGTTGGTGTAATTCGAGGATATTGCTATGCATTATCTCGACCATTGCGTTCTCCTTTGTGAAAAATACCGTCTTCGCCTGGTGGTAGAAGATGCTGATGCCGCTGCCAAGACCTCGCCTGGTTGTGACGAACCGGGGCAGGACAGCTCTGCTGTTATCGTGCATCGCACAAGCTAGTCGCAGGAGGTGATTTTTGCAAGAAAATCATGATCTTTTTTACTTACATCGCCGGAGAGTGACGACGGCTGGCAGAGGGGGTAGGGGTACCGGTGGAAAAGAACCGTGGTGAGAGGAGGCGTTCCTCCCTTGACCACAGAGATTCAGTGGAGGATCTGGCTCAAAAACTTCTGGGTCCGGTCGTTCTGGGGGTTGTCGAAGAACTCCTCGGGGGTGTTCTGCTCGACGATCTGGCCCGAATCCATGAACAGGACTCGATGGGCCACGCTGCGGGCAAAGCCCATCTCATGGGAGACCACCAGCATGGTCATTCCCTCCCGGGCCAGATCGATCATCACGTCGAGAACCTCTTTGACCATTTCCGGATCAAGGGCGCTGGTGGGTTCGTCAAAGAGCATCACCCGGGGCTTCATGCAGAGACTGCGGGCGATGGCCACCCGCTGCTGCTGGCCGCCGGAGAGCTGGCCGGGATATTTTCGGGCCTGCTCGGCGATCTGTACCTTGCCGAGATAGTACATCGCCGTCTCTTCGGCCTCGGCCTTGGGAATCTTGCGGACCCAGATGGGGCCAAGAGTCAGATTTTCGAGGATGGTCAGGTGCGGAAAGAGGTTGAAGTGCTGGAACACCATGCCGACTTCAGCGCGTATCTTCTCGATATTTTTAATATCATTGCTCAACTCGATGTCGTCGACGATGATCCTGCCCCGCTGGTGCTGTTCGAGACGATTGATGCAGCGAATGAGGGTCGACTTGCCCGAACCGGAAGGTCCACAGATAACGATCCGTTCACCGCGCGTTACGGTGAGGTTGATATCGGAGAGGACGTGAAACTCCCCATACCACTTGTGCATGTCGATGATCTGGATAATGGGTTTATCGTGGTGATCAGTGGTGATCTCTGTTGACTGGTCTGTCATGGGACGCTCTTGATGGCAATATGGTTTTCCGGATAACAAGCTGAAATATTGCAGTTTATTTTCAGGTATCCAGAGTTTTTTCAAGATTGCGGCTGAAGTTCGACATCGAAAAACAGCCAAGGAAATAGAGGATGGCGATAAAGATATAGGCCTCGGTGCTGAACGCCATCCACTCGGGGTTGGCGAGGGTGGTTTTGGTCGTCTTCATCAGGTCGAACAGGCCGATAATAATCACCAGCGAGGTGTCCTTGAAGGCGGAGATGAGAATCGAGACCGTGGGTGGTATCACCACCTTCAAGGCCTGGGGCAGAATGATGAGCCGCATCTTCAGGCCATATTCCAGGCCCAGTGCCTCGGCCGCCTCGTATTGACCGCGGGGAATGGCCTGCAGACCGCCGCGGACCACCTCGGCGATATAAGCGGCGGTAAAGAGAATAATCGCCGCCTGGGCCCGGAGGATCTTGTCGATGGTAATCCCCTCAGGCAGAAAGAGCGGAAACATCACCGACGACATGAAGAGCAGGCTGATCAGGGGGACACCGCGGATCAGTTCGATATAGATCACTGAGAGGGCCTTGACCGCCGGCAGGGCCGAGCGCCGACCCAGCGCCAGCAGTACCCCGAGGGGGTAGGCGGCGGTCAGGCCGAAAAGCGACAGCAGCAGGGTGAGGGTGATTCCGCTCCATTTGGTCGTTTCGACCGCAACCAGCCCGAAAAGACCGCCTTTTAACAGCACACCCATCACCACCACCCCGACCAGCCAGCTGTACAGCAGCTTTTTCCCCCAGAATCGCCGGTAATAACTGAGCCAGAACAGGCCACAGAGGATGAGCACCGAGATGACCGGCCGCCACTGCTGGTCGTAGGGGTAGAAACCGAACAGGATGAACCGAAGATTCTGGCTCACAACCGACCAGCAGGCGCCGCTGCTGGCCTTGCAGACCTCGCTGTCGCTGAACCAGACGCTGTCGATAAGGCCCCATTTGACGATTGGCGGCATCAGTTTGACGATGAGCGCGACGATGACGATGGTCAGGATCGAGTTCAGCGGACTGTTGAACAGGTTCTGGCGAACCCAGCCAAGGAGGCCGGTGCTGGCGGCGGGGGGGCGCGCTTGGTACACTCTCGGAGGTGGTTGCTGATTCATGGTTATCGCTCCACCAGGGCTTTTTTTGTGTTGTACCAGTTCATGAATATCGAGGTCAAAAGACTGAAGAAGAGATAGACCACCATGATCATCACCACGCCTTCGATGGCCTGGCCGGTCTGGTTGATGGTGGTGTTGGCTACCGAGACGAAGTCGGGATAGCCGATGGCCACGGCCAGGGAACTGTTCTTGATCAGGTTGAGCATCTGGCTGGTGAGCGGCGGTATGATGATCCTCAAGGCCTGGGGAAGGATGACCAGGGAGAGAATTCGACCGGGTTTTAGGCCAAGACTCATCGCGGCCTCTGTCTGCCCCTTGGAGATGGCCTGGATTCCGGAACGGACGATCTCCGCGACAAAAGCGGAGGTGTAGAGCACCAGCCCCAGCAGCAGGGCGCAGAATTCAGGGCTGAAACTGAGCCCACCCCGAAAATTGAAGCCGGCCAGATGGGGGACGTTCATCGCCGTCGGCGCGCCTCCGACCAGCCAGGTGATAAACGGCAGGCCGATGATGATCCCGGCGAGGACTGGTCCGACGGGAAAGATCCGGCCAGTCTGGTTCTGCCGCGCCCGTGCCCAGCGTCTGACAAGAGAGCAGCTGACGATGGCGACGAGAAGGGCTGCGACCATCCAGAGGTGGACTGGGTGCCACTCGGGCAGGGGGTAGTAAAAGCCGCGATTGTTGAACAATCTTCCGGGCAGGGGGTGCCAGGACTGTCGGGGCAGGGGCAGGT
>JBKEBZ010000111.1:0-21456 GCA_047973425.1 Desulfopila sp. | reverse complement strand
CCGTGACCTCCTCGGCTATCTGTCGCTGGGTCGCTTGGAGGATTTTCTCCAGATGTCGTTTTTGCTCTTCCATGCAAGGAATGTCGCGTTATCTCTTGGTGGTCGAGGCACTGCCTCTAAGCGTAATCTCTTGCCCATACAGAAACGGCTCTTTTTACCTACCTCATCGTTGTTATCGAAATTTTAGACTCGGAAAATCGCTTATATGCCTGTGGTAAAATTTCTCTCACGCCTCGATTTAGGCCAAAATATCTCGTTTCTGGATGAACACTATCTCATCCCTGGATAGACACTATCTCGTGCCATCCAGGCAGAACTGCAGTTCCGGAACCGTGATGACACCGACTCGACCAGAAGCGATTCGGTTCTCCGAGGGTCAGGCAGCCGATGAGATCGTATCGACCCAGTGAAAGGAAATCTTTATCTTTTTATCCGAAAATCGCCAGTACGAAAAGCTCTGTTGCCGCACCGGGGAGTTGCATGGTGCATCGTGGCTGAGGCTCTCTGGTCCAGCCATGCTGGTCACTTGTTGACATACATCAGTTCGACCCAGAAAGCCTCCTGGTCCAGCTGGAAGGTCACCAAATGCCGCACGGCTCCGGCAAGGCCAGAGAGACGAAATTTCTGGCCGACCACAGAGACCGGAAGGGCCAGCTCGACCTGAACACCTCTCCCGGCATAGGCGACTTTGAGATTGCCGGCGACCATGTTGGCAATCTCGCCGATGGCATCCTTCACATCCTCATCGAGCTCCGTCACCTTGGCGCCCAGGAAGGCCCCGGTAATCTTCATGGCTACCACAGCGGGGCAGTGTACGGCCAGCATCCCCCGTATCGAACCGGCCAGGCCAACCATCGAGGTCACGTTGGCCTGGATAGCGCCATGTCCATCGGTAGAGACCTCCACGTCGGCCAATTTCAGCGCCAGCAGAACCGAAAAGATCTCACGGGTGGCGGCGATAATCTCCTGGCCCACATCCAGATTGTCGTTTACTCCGGTCATAGGTCTGCTCTCTTTTCGTTTGCCACCGCCGTTTTCCTCTCACCGGCCCCTGCGGGTACGGCGATATCGATTGCCGTCGACTCCTCATGCTGCAACTCGACGCTAAAAGGCCCCGCCGCAGTGGTGAAATGGATCCTGTGACGCCGGGCCTCTTTTGCCGGCAGCACATCATAGTGCGCACCGGAGATCGTCGACGGCAGCGACAGCTCGATATCCCTGCCATTGGCCGCAAAGAGCTCTTTGACGCTACCACCAAGGATATTGGCCAGTTCGCCGACCGCGTCCTCGACCTCCTCGTTGATCTCCGCCACATCGACCCCCAGCAGATTGCCGGTAATGGTCATGGCCACCGGGCTGGGCAGGTGAATCGCCAGCACTCCCTTATAGAGACCGGTGAAACCGATGATACCGGAAATAGAGTCGTCCAGACTGTATTCTTCATCGCCAGTCGACGGGCTGACGACGACGGTCAGCTTGACCATGGTCGAGAAGATCTCCTGCACCGAATCGATGATCCGGGCTTCGACCTCGGGACAATTCAGGTGTGTCGGGATCACAGCAATGCCCCCAGTACCGCATTGATCTTTTCGGGCGAAAACGGTTTTTTTATCGCGCCGACAGCACCGAGAGATTTGGCCTCACCGATAATGTCCATGCCGGTTTCCGTCGATATCATCACCACCGGAATCGTACAGATATCCTCGATTTTCGCCTTCTCGCGCAAAAAGGCAATGCCATCCATGTTCGGCATGTTGATATCGCTGAGGACGAAATCAATCTTTTCATTTTTTAAAATTTCAAGAGCTTCGATTCCGTCACCGGCCTCGAAGATATGGCTGAAATCGATCCCGGCCTGGCGCAGGGCGCGACCAATCAGCTTACGCATGGTGGTCGAATCATCGACCAGCAAGATATTTCTCCCCATCCTTTTCTCCTCTTTGGCACCATCTGGCAAATCCTATCGGCAGAGGCCATCGGCGCAACGACGTCTTCTCTTGACCGACAGCGGAGTAGGCCGCCACCGGTGTTTCTCCTTTTATGCAATAGACTATATCGTTTTCACCGGGCCAGTTCAAATAGAACGATTGCACGCCATCGCCTTCCAGGCGCCCCTCTCCACAGACCTGGAACACGGCACCGGTGTCATCTTTTTGACACCAGCTGACCGGACCACCGCCAATAACCGGTGTGATCCAGCATATTATCTCAACTAACCAGCATGGCTGGACCAGATAGCCTCAGCCACAACGAAACATGCAATCCCTCGGCACGGTAACAGCACTTTCCGTGCTGATACGTTGCATAGAAACCAGCATGCCTGGACCAGGTAGCCTCAGCCACAACGAAACATGCAACCCCTCGGCACGGTAACAGCACTTTCCGTACTGATACGTTGCATAGAAGCACAGACAAGGCACACATGTTGCATCTTTGTTTCCCAACTCCGCTCAATGGACAATCCCATGCTACGACCAGTCATCCATCTCACATTGCTTGCGTTGTTCCTGTTGGCCGGCAGCGGCCAGGCTGCGGTTCTGGAGAAGATCGCCAAGGTGGACAGCAGAGACAGCACCCAGCTCTTTTTCACCTTTGACAGTCTGCCGAAATACTCCTCCAAGCTCAGCAGCAAGCGTCTCGACATCCTGCTGGAAGGCACGGAACCCGCCTCCGACATGCAACTGTTCGCCGCCGATGACCGTATCATCCGGGTGGCGCCGAGCCAGACCGAGAGCACGACCGTGATCTCCCTGTTTTTCCGCTACCAGCCGCAAAAGTTCAATCTCACGATATCCAGCGACGGCAAGCTGGTGCTCGATATCCTGCTCGGCAACTCCGTGAGTCGCTCCTACCACAACCTGTCCGAGCGACTCAAGGGGTTGACGGTGGTCGAGGAGGAGACCGTGGATTACAGCAACCCTCTGCGCTCCTCCCCCTATGCCTACGACTGGCTCAGCTTCATCAGGACCTATGAATCTCCGGTACAGATCAACGTCGCCGTCGACTTTACCGACCCGCCCTTTCCGATCATTACCCTGATCCCGCCTGGCCTTGAGCAAAACGCCGCGATTCTGCCTGCGGAAATCATCGAGGAGGGAAAGCGGGGGGAATGGAACAAGATGGTGCCCCAGCTTCAGCAATTACTCGAATCCACTACCGAGATGCAGAAGCGCCAGTTCCTGGCGCTGACCAGTGGTGAAGCGCTGTTACGCAGCGCAAACTTCGATGGCGCCTACCGCCAGCTCTATCTTCTGGGCCAGCAGTACCCGAGCGAACATGTCGGGATCCTCGCCAGATACCTGCTGGTCCTGCTCGAGGCCCGGTTCCGGGACCCGTATCTGGCCGATTACGACTTTCAGGGGCTCGAAAAGTCGATTAGCCCAGGATACCCGCTGGCGCCCTATCTGCTGTTGTCCCGGGTCGAGACAGCTCTGGCCACCAAACAGTTCAATCAGGTTCGTCTGCTGCTCAACCGTGACGATATCGCCTTTCCCGGCACGACCCAGAAACTGCGGGAACTACGCCAGGGAGACTACTACAGCGGCACCGCCGAACTGATCAAGGCCTATGTCTCCTACACCCTGCTCAGAGACAGCGCATTACTGAAAAGCCATCCCTACTCCCTCAACGGCTATTGCAACTCGATCTATCGACAGAAGAAATTCGACCAGGCAGCGACCTGCTTCGATGAGCTGGCACCGCAGATCAGCGATCCGGTACCGCTGGGCCTCATCTCCTATAAGGCCCAGATGGCCAAACTGCACGCCAGCGAGGACCGCGGCCTGATCGCGGGCTTTGCCAGAATCGAAGACGCCTTTCCCGGCACCGAGGCCGCATCGCGAGCCGCCATCAAGCAGGTGGATCTGAAGGTGGAAAAAAACCGCAACTGGCGGAAACAGGCTGCGGAGCAGTACCGGCGCATCGCCGACCATGCCGTGCACCGCTCACCAGCCGCCGAGGCCTATTTCAAGGAAGTGCTGCTCACCTCGCTTGCCGGTGAGAACGACAAGAGCATCGACCTGCTGATGGTCTTTCTGCGCAACTTCAGGACAACCGCGATCCGCGACACCGCCCAGGCTCTGCTGATCGACCTTCTTCCTCGTGAAATCAAGAAGCTGATCAAAGATGGCGACTACCTCGAGGCCCTGGTCCTCGCCAAAAAGAATCGCGACATCTTCCAGAACAACTGGCTCGACCTTGGTTTGATGGCCGATATCGCCACCGCCTACCTGCAACTGGGCCTCTACCAGGAGGCGCAGAAAACCTACATCTATCTGCTGGAGATGGCCGACCCGGAAACGCGGCAGACCTACTTTCTGCCCCTGATCCAGGCCACCTTCAATCAGGGGGACTACAACCAGGTCGAGGATTTCAGCTCCCAGTACAATTACAACTATCCCCAGGGCGAGGACAGGCTGCCGATTCTGGTCTATCACCTCAAAGCCCTGGTCAGCCTGGGCCGTTTCGCCGAGGCCCGAAAGCTCTTGCCCACACCGTTACCCGATCAAAAAGAGCTGCTGCCGGTGGCCGCGGAGATCTCCTTTCATGATGCGGAATACGGTGCAACCCGCAAGACCCTGGATCGATTGATCGCCGAAGGGGGTGAGCTCTCTCTCGAATCACAGCTCCGCCTGGCGGAGAGCCGCTTTCAGCTTGGCGATCTCGCCGGAGCGGAAACACTCTTTACCACCTTCATCGATAACGACAGCTATGGCCAGCAGGCCCTGTATCGCCTGGCCCAGATTGCCCGCAGCCAGGGAGATGAACAAAAGGCCCTTAAGCTCTTTGGAGACATTGTCGAAAAAGGAGGTGACGGGTTATGGAAGACCTTTGCCCAGAAGGAACTGGAATACGCCCGGCTGACCACCAGCATCGAGCAGCTCGTCGACGGCTGAGCCGACAAAACGACCATGACGGCTCAACCATCGCGGTACATGAAAACAGCATCCATGGAGATAAACGATGATCCCCCGCCCCTCCCATGACCCCAACATCCGGCTGCTGGCCAAGGTTCTCGACCTGCGGGCCCAGAACCAGCAGGTCATCGCCGCCAATATCGCCAATGCCGAAACCCCTGGCTATGCCCCGGCTACCTTCCATTTTGACAAGGCGTTACAGGCCGCCACCGGTACCAGCGAGGCCCTGCCGCTCGCTGCTCCTCGTTCAGGTCATATCGATACTGGCGGCGGCGGTTCGGCAGAGACCTTTGTCACCAGAACCCCCGATGCAACCGGAATCGGTGACAGAAACGGGGTCAGTGTCGACCAGGAGATGTTAAAACTCTCGGAAAACGAGATCATGTATGAGACCGCAGCCCAGCTGTTACGAAAAAAACTCGGGATGATAAAATACGTCGTCTCCAACGGCCAATAATTCGCCCCTCTCATCTTGGCATCAATCAGGAGTCCCATGGATATCTTCACCACCTTTGCAATCAGCGGTTCAGCCCTTACCGCCAACCGTATCAGGCTGAACACCATCAGTTCGAACCTCGCCAACGTCGAGACCACCTCCACTCCGGAAGGCGGTCCCTACAAGAAAAAATCGGTCTACTTCGAGACCAGGCCCGTCTCCTTTAAGAGTCAGCTCGAAGACCATCTGCGCAATGGCGCCCAGGGCGTCGAGGTGACAAAAATCGTCGAGGATCAGGAGCCGCCGCAACTGGTCTACAACCCCTCTCATCCCGATGCCAACGAAGACGGTTACGTTGCGCTGCCCAATGTCAGCGTGCTCAAAGAGATGGTTGACATGATGTCGGCCACCCGCGCCTACCAGGCCAACGTCACCACCATCAAATCTGCCAAGCGCATGGCACTGAAAGCCCTGGAGATTGGAGGATAACAGAGGATGAGCGCAGATATCACCATTGCGGGAGGAAGCCCGCTTCCCATCAGGCCGGCCGATACCGGCAGCGTCGCCAAGGCCAGTGAGGGGTTTGGCGAACTGATCGACTCGATGATCGGCGAGGTCAAACGACAGCAGCAGGAGGGCGACGCCGCCGCAGCCAACCTGCAGACCGGCGATGAAAAACACCTGCATCAGGCGATAATTGCGGTGGAAGAGGCCGATATATCCCTGAGAATGCTGGTGCAGATGCGTAACAAGGCACTCTCGGCCTACGAGGAGATCATGCGCCTGCAGCTGTAGCTCACCTCTCGGCCTTTACCATGGTTGGCGCTGTTCTTGCATATAATGACAGCGTAGCGGTAGCATCGTTGGCGCCGAGGCTCTATGGTCGAGCCGTGCTGGCAGCGACAAAAGGTTGCCAGCTGCGGTCAACTGCTGCGGTCAACTGATCCAGGCTCCCCACAGAAGAGCACAACAGGAAGAAACGTATGGAAGCTGACCTTCAACAATCCGCTGCAACAGAGGTGACGCCGGCGCCGGCCAGAAAAAACCTGGTACAACTGGTCAGGGAATGGCCGCTGTCCAGAAAGCTCGCCACCGTGGCTGTGCTGCTCATCTGTATCGCGCTCTTTGCCGGCCTGATCATCCAGGCCAGGGTCGCCGATTACCAGTTGCTCTACGCCAACCTCTCGGAAACAGATGCCGGATCAGTAGTCAATTGGTTGAAATCACATCGCATTCCCTATAATATCAAAAATGGCGGTAAAAACATCTGGGTTCCCGCCGATCAACTCTACGAGACCCGACTCGAACTGGCCGCCAACGGCCTGCCCAGTGGTGGCGGCGTCGGCTTCGAGGTCTTCGACAACCAGAGTTTCGCCATCACCGACTATGTGCAAAAGGTCAACTACACCCGGGCCCTCCAGGGTGAGCTGGCCAGGACTATCTCATCGCTTGAGCCAGTGGAATCGACCCGGGTCCACCTGGCGATTCCCGAGAAACGACTGTTCAAGGACCAGCAGAAGCAGACCACCGCCTCGGTGATCCTCACCCTGGTGCCGGGCAGGACCTTGAACGGAGCGCAGGTCAAGGGTATCCGCAACATGGTAGCGGGCTCGATCCCTGGTCTTGAACCAGACAATGTCAAGGTCATCGATTCCAGGGGCATGGTGCTCGAAGCAGACGAGCCGGCCGACAAGCACAAGCTGCTCTCGACCGACATGCTGGCCTTTCAACAGGAGGTGGAACACCGGCTGGAGATGCGGGCCCAGACCCTCCTCGACAAGACCATGGGGCTCGACAGGGCCATGGTGCGGGTCAGCGCCACCATCGATTTCGCCAAGGTCGAAAAGACCGAGGAACTCTTTGACCCCGAAGAACCGGTGATCCGCAGCGAACAGGTCAGTCAGGAGAACAGCGGCCCGGCCACCAGTGGCGGCATTCCCGGAGTCGAGTCGAACCTGCAGGGGGCCCAGGTAGCGGGTGGCAGCGGAACGCCGACCAGCGCCACCACCCGTACCACCAACTACGAAATCAGCAAGACGGTCTCGAAAATCGTCAACCCGGTGGGAACGGTCAACCAGCTGTCGGTATCGGTGCTGGTGGCCGACAAGGAAGAGAGGGATGCAGAGGGCAAGACCACCATCGTCCCCCGTACCGCGGACGAATTGAACTCGATCAAGAACATGATCTCCGCGGCACTGGGCCTGGTGACCAATCGTGGCGACCAGATCAACGTGATCTCCATGCCGTTTATCGAACCGCCCCAGGCCGATGAGATCCAGGGCGGCCTGAGCGCCGACTCGATTTACCAGTACCTGCCGTTTGTCAAGATCGGCCTGGTGGTGCTGGGCGGCCTTCTCCTCTATTTCCTTCTGGTTCGGCCGATGATCAGGACCATGAAGGGTGAGGTCACCGAACACTATAAAACCGTTGAAGAACTTGAACGGGAACAGGAACGACTGATTGCGATCGACGATGAAACGGGGACCGAACCAGTGCCGACCGTCGAAGACGATATCGTCCGCATCCGACGAGAGGTGATGCAGAATCAGGTTCCCGCCTCCTATATCGTGAAAAACTGGATACAGGAAGGATAGGTCATGGCCATCGAAACCCTCACCGGCCTCAACAAGGCTGCCATTCTGCTGATCTGCCTTGGCGAAGAGGCCTCGGCCCGGATCTGTGCCGAACTCTCCGACGATGAAATCCGCCAGCTGACCCGGACAATGGCCTCGATCAACCACATCCCCAACGACCTCAAGGAAAAGGTGCTGGAAAGCTATACCCGGGCCCAGCGCGATTATGCCGGTCTTTTTGTCAAAGGAAGCGATTTCGCCAAGAAAACCCTCGAATCGATCTCCACCGACGCCCGCGGTAAACACCTGCTGGAACAGTTTATCTCCGGCACCGAGACCCGATCGCTCGAGACCATTGCCCTGATGCATCCCCGGATGGTGGCCGGTCTGCTCGAAAAGGAGCACCCCCAGACCGTGGCCCTGGTGCTGGCCACCCAGCATATCGAGCATGCCAGTGAGATATTGTCGCATCTCCCGGAAGATCTTCGCTCCGATGTCGTCTACCGGATCGCCAAGATCGAAAAGGTCTCACCCGAGGTCATCTCCCGTATCGACGACGCTCTCAACCGCGAAATCGGCGTGGTGGCCGGGGGTGAACAGCGCCAGGTCGGCGGGCTGGACAAGGTAGTGGATCTGCTCGGCCACTTAAAAGACAACATCGATGCCGAAATACTCGAGGCCATGGACGAAACCGACCCCGACATGGCCGAAGAGATCCGCAGGAAGATGTTCACCTTCGAAAACCTGACCGCCCTCGACGGCCGTTCGCTGCAGCTCATCCTCCGCGAGGTGAACAACGATTCCCTCACCATGGCGTTGAAGACGGCCTCCGAGGAGATGCGGGAGAAGATCTTCGCCAACATGTCGGCCCGCGCCGCCGAAATGATCCGCGACGACCTCGAGGCCATGGGGCCGGTTCGGCTGTCAGAAGTGGAGATGATGCAGCAGTCCATTGTCAAGATTGCCATGAAACTCGAAGAAGATGGCAAGCTGGTTCTCGGCTCTGGGGGCAAGGATGAGTTTGTCTAAATTCTACAGCAGCGGCGAAACCTTCCAGCCAGAAGATGTGGTGAGCGTCAAGCTCAAGCCATCACCCGGCTTCAATGCCACCATCATCGCCGCCGAGCGCCCCGCCAGGGAATTCCGCCAGCAACCGGTGGTCTTGCCCCCGACGGGGGATGACACGGCAGCGGGCCGCAGTCAGCAGGAGACAGATGAGGTTCCGGATCAGGTCAATCGGCAGAAAACCCGCTCCCGGAACACCTCCCCCCTTCCGCCACAGGCGGGAATGGCCATCGAGCAAACGGACGAGCGGTCCGGCGACCAGCGAAATGATGGTCCAGACGAAGCCGCTGGGACCATCAGCACAGAGGAGATGGCTCAGCGGCTGAAAGAGGCGTACGATAACGGTCTCACCACCGGCCGAGCGCAGGCCGAACAGGATTTCGCCAATGTCACCGCGACCTTTCTGGCCGCCTGCCGGCAACTCGATAGCCTGCATGAGACCATTATCGCCAACAGCAGCGCGGAAATACAGGAGCTGGTGCTGGCCATCGCCGAAAGGATTATCCGCCATTCGGTGGCCGACCAGAGTGTGACCATCGTCGCCACGGTGGAAGAGGCTATCCGCAAGACCATGAAATCAGAAGAGATAACCATCCACGTCCATCCCGACGACTTAGCGGTGATTAACTCGAGGATAGATGGAATACAAAACGAAATCGATGACTTGAACCGTATCGTTATCAAGCCGGATAACAGCGTCGAGCAGGGAGGATGCCGGATAGAAGCAGAAAACTGTACCGTTGACGCCACGATCTCCGGGCAGTTGGAGGTCATCCGGGAACGTCTCGGCCAGCAGTGAACGCACCGTCCGGCGTCGCTACGCTCCTGGAGAGCCAGTCAATGACAACCGCCGCCACCATCGCCAGCATCGACACCATCACGGTCTGGGGCAGGATTACCCGGGTCATCGGCCTGGTGGTCGAAGGGTTTTGCCCTTCCACCTCCATCGGCTCACTGTGCGAGATTCTCCCCCGCAACGGCGGTGAGTCGATCTTCGCCGAAGTGGTGGGATTCAAGGATCAGCAGACCCTGCTCATGCCGCTTGGGGACTTGCGGGGCCTGGGCCCGGGCAGCAAGATCCGCGTCGTCCGGAACAGCGCGACCATCAAGGTCGGCCCCAGCCTGCTGGGTCGGGTTATCGACGGCATGGAACGCCCAACCGACAATCTCCCCGCGCCCCTGCTCAGCGAGGAACTGCCTCTCTACGGCGCCCCGCCGCAACCGATGCAGCGTCAGAATATCAGCGACGTCCTCGATCTGGGCGTTCGTGCCATCAACGGCCTCGCCACCTGCGGCATGGGCCAGCGGCTGGGTATCATGGCCGGCTCCGGGGTGGGGAAAAGCGTTCTGCTCGGCATGATGGCCCGCTATGCCAGGGCCGACGTCAATGTCATCGCCCTGATCGGCGAGCGGGGCAGAGAAGTACGTGAATTCATTGAACACGACCTCGGCGAAGAGGGCATGGCCCGCTCGGTGCTGGTGGTGGTGACATCCGATCAGTCGCCGCTGCTCAGGATGCGCGGGGCCTTTGTCGCCACCACCATCGCCGAATATTTCTGCCGGCAGGGCAAAAACGTGCTGCTGATGATGGACTCGGTCACCCGGTTCGCCATGGCCATGCGCGAAATCGGCCTGGCGATCGGTGAACCGCCGACCACCAAGGGCTACACCCCATCGGTGTTCGCCACCCTGCCCCGACTGTTGGAGCGGGCTGGACGCTTTCGCGAGCAGGGCTCGATAACCGGCATCTATACGGTATTGGTCGATGGTGATGATTTGACCGAACCGGTCGCCGATTCGGTTCGATCGATCCTTGACGGTCATATCGTCTTGTCCCGGGCGATAGCTGCCAGAAACCATTACCCGGCCATCGACATCCTCAACTCGGCCAGCCGGGTGATGCGCAATATCGTCTCGCCCCGCCATCTTGAACTGGCGGGAAAGGCCCGCAGCGTGCTGGCGACCTATGGCGAGGCCGAAGATCTCATCAATATCGGCGCTTATACCAGGGGATCGAGCAGCAAGATCGATTTCGCCCTCGGCAAGATCGATGCAATCAACGGTTTTTTACAGCAGCGATTCGATACTTCGACTCCGTTCAAGGCAACTGTCGAGCAACTCGGCACCATCCTCAGTGAACGTAAGGATGAGACAAACCAACCCAAAAACAGACGGGAAAACGATCACTAACCAGCATGGCTGGACCAGATAGTGTCCGTCCAGAAACGAGATATTTTGGCCTAAATCGAGGCGTGAGAAAAATTTTACCACAGGCATATAATTGATATTCCGAGGATAAAATTTCGAACACAACGAAGAGTTAGGGCAAAAGAGCCGTTTCTGGATGGGCACCAGATAGCCTCAGCCATAACGACCCTTGAAAATCCTCAACACGGTACCCAGCCTCCGGTGCTAACGATTCCCGGATAAAACCCCACAGGAAAAATCTCGATGAAACCCTTTACCCTCGACAGCGTTCTCGATTATCGGCGTCAACTCGAAGAGAAGGCCCAGGGCCATCTGGTCGCGGCACAGCAGGCCAGGGAGCAGGTCGAACTGCAGCTTGCCGAGCAACGGGCGATGTACCGGTCCCTGGCAGCGACCATCGACCGCCAGCAGCTGGCCGGCGTGAATATCCTTGAGCTCATCGACCACGAAGAGCACCTGCAATACCTCAAAAACCAGATCGACATGCTTGCAGGAGAACTGCAGAAAAAGTCCGAACATCTGGCCAGAACCCGCCGGGAGCTGCTCACCCGAAGCAAGGAACGACGGACCATGGACAAGCTCAAAGAGCGGCAAACCGCCGAATGGCAGAACTTTCTGCAGAAAAAGGAAGCGGCGACTCTCGATGAAATTGCCATACTCTATCACGATAAATGACACGAAGATATGGATAGCCACCGCTTAAAAAACCAGGACGACTCCCTCTCCCGCAACACTCTCACCCCCCTGTTCAAGCCACTTCTTTTCCTCATCCTCCTTGGCCTCTTTCCCAGCCATCTCCTCCATGGCCAGGAACCACCGGCCGCGGCGAACCAGTTCGAATCAGTGGAGGAGCGACGCCTCATCGACTCCATCAAGAGCGAGCGCAGTGCGATCGAGGAGGAGCGGCAGCGGATCGAGCTGAGGAAAAACGAACTAAAGAGCATCGAAGAGGATGTCGATAAGAAGTTAGCCGAGATCGATGCCAAGCTGGCGGAACTCACCGCCTTGCGTCAGCAGATCGAAAAGCTGCTGGCGGCCAAATCCGAGGAAGAGATGAAGAGGACCAGGGAATTGGCCAAGATCTACGACAAGATGAGTCCGGACAGGGCCGCTCAGGCGCTCTCCGGCCTGCAACACCAACTGGCGGCCGATATCCTTGCCAATATGAAGGTCAAGGCGGCAGCCAAGGTACTCGATCAGATCTCCCAGCAAAAAGCCAGGGATATCAGTACAACCTTCTCGACTCTGCCGCTGGAGTAGCGACCCCATGATCACCCTTGCCGCCATTCCGCCTGACCTCAAGACCTCCGGCCAGACCCAGCCCACCGCTGGCGCCGTGACGGGAGCGCCGGGTTTTGCCAGTATCTTCCAGGCAGCGACCGCAGCCAGCGGGCCCCAGGACCGGCCGGAGTCACAGCCTTCCCAGACCCAGCCAGACCATCTCAGTCCAGAGACCATCCAGCACTCACCAGAGCAGCCGGCAACCGGCCAGGGTCTGGCGGCAGCCGGCCCTTTCTCCCCCATGGGCCTGCCAGAATCGCAGGCCACGTCGCCACCGGTCTCTCCGGTTACGCCCCAGATGGGAACCACCCAGAGCGCAGCGGGTCACAGCGGAGGCACTGCCGGAATAATCGGAGAAAACAGTACCAGCCTTTCCGCCTATTTCAGCTGGCAGGGACTTCATCCCGGTCTGCTGTCGGATACGGACGGCAGGGTTTCCGCCCTGCCGGACGGGGCCGTCATCTCGGTTAGCGTGGACAGCTTCCAGTTCAGCAGAGCCAAGGGGGAACAGCCATCGGCCCTGTCACAGCTGGCCGCCATGGCCGGTAAGACCATCGTCACCACAACCAGGGACAACGGCCCACCTCTGGCCGCTCAACAGACCACCCCCGGCGACGGCCGGCTGATGAACGTCCTGCAACAGCTGACCGACCTGAAAACTCCCGAAGTGGGCCTGGGAGACAAACCCCAGGGTTGGCACGGCAGCATGGCGCAGCAGGCGTTTATCCCGGTCACCGGCGAGCAGCTGCCGGCAGACCTGGGGTTCAGCGCGACCCTGACCGGGCAGCCCGCTTCACCAGCCGCCTCCAGCACTTTGCAGAGCACGATGACCGTCCACCACCCCTCTTCGCCCTACCAGGATGAGGCGGTGCTCCAGCAGATAGCCGATCGCTTTCACCTGCAAAGCCAGGAGCGGACCACCCGCCTCAACATCAAACTCCAGCCGGCGGAACTGGGGAAACTCGATATCAACCTGGTGATGAAGGAGGGCTCCATCAGGGCCCATGTCGTGGTACAAAGCGGACAGGTTCAGGAAATACTTGAAAAAAACATGAACAAACTCAAGTCGATTCTGGCGGAGAAAGGGGTAGCCATCGAGGAATTTGTCGTATCGACCCGGAACGAGGCCATCGACCAGCCCTTTTTTCCCGAGGAACTGCCGCTCAATTCGCATCAGCACATCGCCACCAGCAGTCAAATATCTGACATCTCCTTTGCGTCCTCTCTGCGCCATTCGCCGCCGCCAGACCGCAACGACGTAGCAGGTGTCAACATTATGGCATAGAGGTTTCTATGAGCAGCATCAGCGATATCTTTGGTCAGTCATCGGTTACCAACAGTTCCTCGACGACCCAGAAACAGGACAAGGCATCAATGGGCAAAGAGGATTTTCTCTCGCTCCTGGTGGCCCAGATGAAGAACCAGGATCCATTGAACCCCGACGATCCGACCCAGTTCACCACCCAACTCGCCCAATTCAGCCAACTCGAGCAGATGTTCAATATGAACGGGAACCTCGAGAGCCTGGTGTCGTCTTACCAGGGCAGTGAAAAACTCACGGCCATCGGCACCATCGGCAAAGAGGTGGCCTTTGCCGCCGACACTCTCACCTACGACGGCGGCTCCGCAAAGCTTGGTTACCAGTTGGATGGCCAGGCCGCCTCGGTCACTCTTACCCTGCGTAAAGACGGGACGACGGTAGCCAACATCTCGGCCAACGACCTGTCGGCGGGCAATCACTATATCGACTGGAATGGTCTCAGTCTCGACGGCTCCACGGCCCAGCCCGGGACCTATACCCTCATTGTCGATGCCAGAGACGCCAGCGGCATGCCAGTTCGCGGACAACCAGTCGTCCGCGAACTGGTGACTGGCGCCGACCTGGACAGCGACAATGGCGGTAAGCTTCTCACCCGTTCAGGAGAAATCGACTTCGACAGCATTCTCGGGGTCTTCGAGGCGGGATGAGCCAGATGGCGGGCAATGCACAACCCGAGGCGTCCCTCCTCGGTTCCCGCCCCTGCTGGCGGCGGGACGCAAACCCCGCCGAATCATCGCTACAGCCCGGATTTGGCAAAACGCATATCGCCTGGTGAACCGTTCCGATGCGAAGTCTCGCAGGAGTTAAAAGACCAGGGAGACAGTGCAAAAAAACGCCTGGTCCCTTAAACAAACGGGCCGGACAACCGATAGAATACAAGATGAAACCGTCCAGCAACGGAGCGAGAAGATCAGAACCGGCGCCGTCGACATCAAAGACGCCATCACCTCCGGCTGGCAGCACAGCACCATCTATCCCAGATCTCAGCATGAAGATATCCTGGAGACAAAGGAGCGACAATGGGTATATCAAGCGCACTGTATAGCGGGGTCAGCGGCCTCAACACCAATGGTCAGGCCTTAAGTGTCATCGGCAACAACCTGGCGAACACCAACACCCTGGGCTTCAAGGGCTCTCGCACGGTGTTCTCGGACCTGCTATCGGCCTCGGTAATGGGCTCGGGCGGCAGCTCGCAGGTCGGCCGCGGTGTCGGCATGTCCCGGGTTGACGGCATTTTCAGTCAGGGGACCTTCGAAACCACCGAATCCTCTCTCGATGTGGCCATCGAAGGCGATGGCTTCTTTATCCTCTCCCCGGCAACCGATGACCGGATGTTCTACACCCGGGCCGGGGCCTTCAACTTTAACGAACAGGGCTTTCTCGTCAGTCCCGAGGGGTACCGGGTCATCGGTCAGCCCTTTAACAGCGACGGCAACCTGGTGCCCGGCGCCCCGACCGATATCCAGGTGCAGAACCTCGGACTCATCGCCGGCGAACCGACCACCGAGATGACCTTTACCACCAACCTCGATGCAGCGATCGAAGTACCGGCAACCGTGCCCATCTTCGATTACACCGACACCTCGACCTATGATTTCTCGAGTTCCTCCCAGGTCTACGACACCCTTGGCAACCCCAAACTCATCACCACCTACTATACCAAGACCAGCACCAACACCTGGGACGTCAACTGGAGCGCCACCCTCGAAGACGGCAGCACCGTCACCGGACCCGCCACCCCACTCGAACTGGCCTTCACCAGCAACGGCGTGCTCGCCGACCCCAGCGACCCGACCATCCCCGCCACCCTGCCGGTGACCATGAGCATAGGCGCCAGCGAACTCGACTGGGGCAACGGCAGCGCCCCCCAGGATATCACCGTCACCTTCGACACCACCCAGTTCTACTCGGACTCTGGCGTGATTTCCCAGGAGCAGAACGGGTTCGCTGCCGGTGAACTCACCGGGGTCGACATCGACGACAGCGGCGCGGTCACCGCCTCGTACTCGAACGGCAAGACGGTCGCCATCGCCAACCTCTCCCTGGCAGCCTTCAGGAACCCCAACGGGCTCGAAGCCGTCGGCTCCAACCTCTTTACGGCGACAGCCACCTCGGGCGTTCCCCGGGTCGGTTTGCCCGGGCCAGAACTCGGTAAGATCTATACCAACACCCTGGAGCGGTCCAATGTCGACATGGGTGCGGAATTTGTCAGCATGATCAATTTTCAGCGCGGATTTCAAGCCAACTCGAAGATCATCACCACCGTCGACGACCTGTTAAATGAGCTGATCAACCTGAAACGATGATGTGTCATCATTTTGACACGCCCTCTTTCGCCGGGCCGGATCCCAGTGGATTCGGCCCGGACCAGTTCTGACCATATCCGTGCCTTCCTCCCTCCCCTGCGCTTCTGAACCACCAATGAACCGGCCAACCCGGCCTGACAATCCGCAATCGACGGCGGTCGACCCGCCAGAACATGGATCTGTCCCATCCTTCTGGAATGTTTCTTGCTTCGTCGTGGTAGCGACGAAGGTCTCTGACGGTCGGACGGCAGTAGCCCGAAAGGAGCGGCGTGTCTTACCGTCCTCTCACCGCCAACAGCGACGATCGTTGGTAAGAGATGAGGAACACGGTATTTTTCAAAGGAGCGATTTTTGGACCTTTCAACAATTATCGGCATGTGCGCGGCTTTCGGGCTCATGGTCATGGCCATCATCCAGGGTGGGCCGCTGACCATTTTTATCGACGCTCCTTCGGCCATGATCGTCATCGGCGGCACCATCGGCGTGGCCCTGGTCCACTACCCGTTTGGCGAGGTGTTCGAGGCGATCAACGTGGCCAAGAAGACGTTATTGCACAAGGAATCCTCCACCAACGCCATGATCGCCCAGCTGATGGATTTTGCCAACAAGGCCAGAAAAGAAGGGATTCTCTCGCTGCAGGGGGCGATGGAAAGCGTCGATGACACCTTTCTGGTCAAGGCCATGCAGATGGCGGTAGACGGTCAGGAACCCGAGACCCTCCGATCGATGCTGGAGACGGAGATCGAGTATATCGAATTACGACATGAAAAGGGGGCGGAGATCTTTACCTCGATTGCCGCCTATTCACCGGCCATGGGGATGATCGGCACCCTGATCGGCCTGGTGCAGATGCTCCAGAACATGAACGACCCGTCGGCGATCGGCCCGGCCATGGCCGTGGCCCTGTTGACCACCTTCTACGGCGCGGTCATCGCCAACGTGGTCTGCACCCCGATGTCCGGTAAACTCAAACTGCGTTCCCAGGCGGAGGTCTTGCAGAAGACCCTGATCATCGAGGGGATGCAATCGATCCTCTCCGGTGAAAATCCCCGGATTATGGAACAGAAGCTGCATTCGTTCATCGCCCCGAAGATGCGTGAGTCGATGTTCAAGTAACCAGCCCGACTGGACCGGGGAAACAACCGCAACAAACCATGAAACTTCACCCCTGGCGACGGAGTGTATCGCTCTGAGGAGTTTCGCATAGATCTGGAGACTGGCCATGGCGGAAGAACAGCAACTCCCACCGGAACAAAAAAAAGAAAAAAAACAGAACTGCCCGGCCGGCGCACCGATGTGGATGGTCACCTATTCCGACATGGTGACCCTCTTGCTGACATTTTTTGTCCTGCTGATGTCCATGGCCAGCATGGACCCGGTCCGCTTCACCCAGGCCTCCAATTCACTCAAAGACGCCTTCGGCATGCACAATGAGCCGGCCCAGCTCGAATTCGCCCTTCCCATCCTGCCCTCACCGCCCCGCACCGACTTTACCCCGATCCAGCAGGAGATGACCACCAAGATTTATGAACGACTGAAGGCCCAGCTCGAGCTGAGAAACCTCAACGAAGATGTCAACGTGATAGAAAAAGACAGTGATACCATTATCCTGCGGGTCAACGATTCCCTGCTGTTCAAGGAGGGACAGGCCGAGATCCCGCTTACCGCCTACCCGCTGTTGCGCAGCATCGCCGATGTCATCCGGCCTCTGCCGATGAAGGCGCTCATCGAGGGCCACACCGACGACATCAGAGTGGGCGAGAACCCGATCGACAATTGGAATCTCTCGGTGGCCCGCGCCGTGGCGGTCATGCGCTTCTTCAGACAGGACGATCTGCTCGCCACCGAACGGATGTCCGCTGTCGGCTACGGCCCCGATCATCCGCTCGTTCCCAATCGTGACGCGGCCAGTCGGGCCAAGAACAACCGCGTCGACTTCGTGCTGCGGCTCGACAAACTGCCCGAAGAGACCAAGAAACCAGCCCGCGCCCCCCAACTCCCGCTGTAGGACCGATTGATTACCACTGACCTCCTTTTGACACAGGAATAAGGAATATCATGGCAGAAAAAAAAGCACCGAAAAAAGAAGAAAATGAAGGCGGTGGCAAAAAGAAGCTCATCATCATTATCGCCGCGGCCCTGGTCCTGCTGCTCGCTCTCGGTGGCGGCGCAGCCTTCTATCTCCTGAAGATGAAAAAGGATGAAGAGGAGACCAAGAAAGATCCCGGACAGGAGGTGCCGGTCCCAGAGCTGAATCCGGCGGCGACCATCGGCCCGATGGTCGATATCAACGAGTTCGTGGTCAATATCATCAGTGACGACGCCAACCACTATGTCAAGGCATCGCTTACGATCGAACTCACCAACGAACAGGCCAAGGAAGAACTGAATCAGCGCATGCCCCAGATTCGTGACTCCATCCTGCTCCTGGTCGGTAACAAGACCTACGAGGAACTCCTCGATCTGCAGGGCAAGAAGCAGCTGAAGGCCGAGCTGACGAGCAAGATCAACTCCATTTTGCAGACAGGAAAGGTAAAAGCCATATATTTCACTGACTTTGTGGTGCAGTAACCTGGTAAAGTCAACCTGTAAGGAATACCGTGGAGCCCATTCTCAGCAAACAGCAGATCAGCGACCTGCTTGGCGCCATCAAGGCCGGCAAGGTGTCACTCGACCTCGATGACGACAAGGGCCAGGAGCGCTTCCTTGACTGCAAATCGATCGATCTCTTCAATCTCGGCCAGCGCAAAGAGAATCAGGAACGGCTTCCCAACTTCGATATCATTCTCGATAACTTCTGCCGCAATTATTCAATATCACTTACAAATCAGCTACAAAGGACGTTTACGATCACCCGGACGAGCATCGAGACCTGCCAATATCGCGAGTATCTGGCACGGCACAAGAGCCCCGGGGCGATCGCCATGCTGCAGATGACACCGCTGCTCCACAACTCGCTGCTGGTCTTCGATCGCAAGCTCTCCTACTCGATGATCGAGGTGATGCTGGGCGCCTCGAGCAAGCTCGATCCTCTGCATCTGGACCGACCGCTCACCACCATCGAGCTCTCGATTTTAAAAACCGTCATGGGAGATGCCTGCATCGATATCGACAAGGCCTTCAAACCGGTCACCGACCTCAAGTCGAACCTGCTGAAGATGGAAAACAATACCCGTCTGGTCTCGATCACCGACTCCGAATCGGAGGTGCTGGTCGGTACCTTCCATCTCAAGGTCGACGACCTCTCCGGCGAGATTGATATCGTCTTCCCGGCGGCAAGCCTCTCACCGCTGCATGAAAAGATGGCCGGGCTGCTGATGGTCGACATCAGCACCCGCGATAGCTGGAAAGAGTCGCTCAAGGATGCCCTGCAACAGACCGCAGTCGACCTCATCGCCCAGTCGGGGACAGTCACCTTGACCATAGAAAAGGTGCTGCAGATGCGAGAGGGCGATATCATCCAGCTGGGTTACGACCCCAATGCCCCGCTGAAGATACTCGTGGAAGACCGGGTAAAATTCACCGCCATCGCCGGAACCAGCAATGGTCGTAAAGCCATCAGCATAACGGGCGTCGTCCCGGAAGGAAGATAATATGGACTCAGAGAACAACAGCACACGGCCGGCGCCAGAAGAACTCAAGGAACTTCTCGACAACGACGAGATACGAGGCGGCGCTCGCTCCGACTATCTCGGTCGGAACCGGTCCGGCAGAGGGCTCGATTTCCTCTATGACGTCCCACTCCAGGTCTCGGTGGAGATCGGCAGAAGCCGCATCCTCCTCCGCGATCTGCTGCGGATGGGCGAGGGCTACGTGATCGAACTGGACAAGATGGCCGGCGAACCCCTCGACCTCTACGTCAACTCACGTCTTATCGCCCGGGGCGAGGCGGTGATGGTCGGGGAAAAATTCGGCATTCGCCTCACCGAGGTGCTCTCCACCGCCGACCGCATAGAAAAGCTGGGATGACCGATGAACCGTAAACCGTTCCTCTCTCTCTCTGTATTCAGCGGCGCCATCGCCTTGGCAAGCGTACCCGCGGGGACCGCCCAGGCGGCGGTCCCCGCGGTGGAGAGCGCCGGCGCCTCTCTTCAGGTCATGGCGGCGCTGTTCATTGTTCTCGCCGTAATGCTGGTTCTTTACGCGCTTTTGAAAAAGCGCTTTTCCATCATCAATCCCCGCTCGACCAAGGCGATCCGGGTTCTGGAAATCCAGCCGCTCATGCCGAGAAAGGCCATCTGCCTGATCGAAGTCCGGGGCAGACAGTTCCTGATCGGGGTCGCCAACGAGAGCGTCAATCTGCTGGTCGATCTCGACCGCGAGCGCCCCGCCTCTTTCAAGGAAATGCTCAATACCTCACAAACGGAACGACAGCCATGAACAGCTCCGGCATGCTTTCCAGCCGTTGTGCCGTGCTGCCTTTCATCGTCAGCCTCGCCTTGTTACTGCTACCGGAACTGGCTCAAGCGATCACCCTGCCGACCGTGCGGCTTGGCATCGACCAGGCCCAGAGTCCGGAGCAGGTCTCGACCGCGCTGCAGATCCTCCTGGTCATCACCATTCTGTCGGTCGCCCCCAGCATCATCTTGATGACCACCTGTTTTACCCGGATCGTCATCGTCCTCGGCTTTCTGCGGCAGGCCATGGGCACTCAGAACATGCCGCCGACCCAGATCATTCTCGGGCTCTCGCTCTTTCTCTCTTTTTTCCTGATGTCACCGACACTGACCAAAATCAACGACACGGCGATCCAACCCTATATGGCCGAGCGGATCAACCAGGAAGAGGCCCTGAAGCTGGCGGTGATACCGCTCAGAGAGTTCATGTTCAGCCAGGTCAGAGAAGACGAGCTGCGCCTGATGACCGATCTGACCATGGACGCTCAGCCCGCCAACGAGGACGATATCCCGACCATGACCCTCATCCCGGCTTTCATGCTCTCGGAGTTGAAGCTGGCCTTCCAGATGGGTTTCATGATCTATATCCCCTTTCTGGTGATCGACATGATCGTCGCCTCGATTCTGATGTCGATGGGAATGATGATGCTGCCGCCGGTGATCATCTCCATGCCGTTCAAGCTGCTGCTGTTCGTTCTGGTCGACGGCTGGAACCTCATCGTCGGCTCTCTGATCAAGAGCTTCCATATCTTCTGACCAGCATGGCTGGACCATAGAGCCTCAGTCACAACAAAGCATGAAGCTTCTCGGCGCGGTAACAGAGCTTTCCGCACCGACGATTTTCATAGACACCAGCATGGCTGGACCATAGAGCCTCAGTCACAACAAAGCATGAAGCGTCCCGGCGCGGCTACAGAGCTTTCCGCACCGACGATTTTGATTGAAACCAGCAT
>JBKEBZ010000101.1:0-46395 GCA_047973425.1 Desulfopila sp. | reverse complement strand
CATATCTCGATCCACTCCTGTTGCATTACGGCACATATTTTGATTTTGGCAAAAAAGATGTTCTCGTAAAAAGTCGAATGTTCCACCGAGATGGGCTCAGGAAAAACCCTGATATACGAGGCGTAGCGTTTCAAACGGCAATTTGGTAGTACATATGGTACAGCGGATTGTCGTTTGTGACCTACAACGAAGTAGATCTGGGTTTTTACGAGTCCATCAAAAAAGATGGACTCGTAAAAACCTGAAACATGCACGTAAGATGGCTAAGTACAAAAGTCCGATATACAAGGTGCAGTGGTGTCGGTCAAGCGGAGGCGTACATGTGGTACGTCAAGTAGTGGCTGATCCCGCTGCAACGCAGGAGATCGGACTTTTTACGACGCCATCAAAAAAAATTCACTTAACCAGCGAGGAACGCTATGAAAATTATGGTACCTGTAGCCAATGGCATAGAAATGATCGAAGCCCTGACCATCGTCGATGTCTTTCGCCGGGCCGGGGCGACGGTCGATATCGCCTCGGTCAACGACCGGGTTATCACCTCATCGCACAACGTCAAGATCGAAGCCGATAAATTGATTGATGACTGTGTTGCCGAGGAGTACGACCTCATCGCGGTTCCCGGCGGCATTCCAGGCGCGGAAAATCTGCGTGACTCTGCGACATTGGCTAAAATCCTGCAAAAGCAGAATGGCGCCAACAGGCTGTACGGGGCCATCTGCGCCTCCCCGGCGGTGGTACTCCAGCATCATGGACTTCTCGAGGGCAAAAACGCCACCTGTCATCCGATGTTTTTCGACAATCTCGACAGCGAACACGCCAAAGAGAAGACCGTGGTCTTCGATCAGAACTGCGTCACCAGCCGCGGCGCCGGCACCGCCCTGGATTTTTCCCTGGAACTGGTCGCCATCCTGATGGGTGAAGACAAGAGAAAAGAGGTCGCCAGGGGCATGGCGCTGCCGGTCGCTTAAGCCTCTTACAGAGGGTCTATCCAGAAACCAGATGCCCGACAAACCAGCACATTGTGCCGATCGAGGTTGACCATGACAGCGTTTCTCATCTATCTTCTGGTCGGCGCCATCGCCGGTGTACTGGCCGGGCTTCTCGGGGTCGGCGGCGGTATCGTCATTGTCCCCATGCTCACCTTCGCCTTCACCCTGCAGGGCATTGCCAACGAGCACATTCTCCACCTCGCCCTGGGCACCTCTCTGGCCAGCATCGTCTTCACCGCCCTCTCCAGCCTGCGGGCCCACCACCGGCGCGGCGCGGTGATCTGGTCAATCGTTGCCGCGATCACCCCGGGTATCCTGATCGGTACCTTCGGCGGCAGCTGGGTCGCCGCCCAGCTCTCCACCGATTTCCTCAAGGTGTTTTTCTCGCTGTTCCTGCTCGTTGTCGGCACCCAGATGCTGTTGAACATCAAGCCCAAGGCCACCCGGGAGCTGCCGGGCAGGGTCGGCATGTCCGGAGCCGGCACCATCATCGGAATCTTCTCCAGTCTGGTCGGCATCGGCGGCGGCACACTTTCTGTGCCATTCATGATGTACCACAACGTTTCGCTCCATCAGGCCATCGGCACCTCGGCGGCCATCGGCCTGCCTATCGCCCTGGCCGGAACGGCCGGTTATATCGTCAATGGGTTCGGAGCGCAGAATCTACCGGTCGGCTGCGTTGGCTATATCTACCTGACAGGACTGCTGGGAGTGGCAACCGCCAGCTTCTGCACGGCCCCTCTCGGAGCGCGGCTGGCACACAGCCTGCCGGTCAACAGGTTGAAAAGGATATTTGCGATGCTGCTCTATGTGGTCGGGGCGAAGATGCTGCTGGGAGCGATATGACCTTCTTTTTCCCATGTCGCCATGCCGGCAGGCTCGACCCCGGTATTGCGCGATAGCGTTTTCTCCCCACACCTTTCCCGGCAATGCCACCGATCACCTCCTGGTCCAAAAGCGGGCCTGCACATGTCGCCACCGGGCACATATGCCGGGAAGAACAAATAAATGTTGCCCCTCAGCTTGACGGAGTGTACATCTACAACGATGATGGTGACATGGCCGTCACCCTGCCGCTAGCCCTTGCCGGGTACGGCGGGTCGAACCGGACCAAGCCCGGCTCGGCCCATCACCTTCACGACGACACAATGCTCGTGCCCTTTTGGCACACCAGAAAGGAGAAGGATACATGACCGTTGGTATGGGAAGATGTTTCACCGCTGTCCTGCTGCTCCAGTTTTTCCTCATCTCAGCACTGATTCCGGCGGCTCGCGCCGATATCGTCTCCACCGAAACCCTGCTGGAGTCCACCAGCGCCGACCAGACCCGTCAGACCCTGCAGTCAGCCATCGCCCGTGAAGACGTCCGGGCTGAGCTGGTTCGTCTCGGGGTCGACCCCGCCGATGCGGAAAAACGGTTAGCCGAACTTTCAGCCGAGGAACTGCGGCAGCTCCAGCACAAGATGGACCAGTTGCCGGCCGGTGGCAACGTCCTGGCCATTATCGGGGTGGTATTTCTCGTTCTGCTGATTCTCGAACTGGTCGGCGTCACCAACGTCTTCACCAAAATCTGAATGCGGCCCCTGTTTCTCGTTCTGCTGGGTCTCCTCTGGCTGCTCTCCGGCTGCGGCCCCCTGCGGCAGGCAGCACCCGTCGATGGCTCGGCTGTTGAAGTCGAGCTGACCACCGTCCCCTTTTTCCCCCAGGAAAAGTACCAGTGCGGTCCTGCGGCCCTGGCGACACTGCTGGTGGGTTCAGACGTACCGACCCTGCCGGATCTCCTCTCCCCTGCCCTCTATATTCCCAAGCGACACGGTACCCTGCAGTTGGAAATCGTCGCCTCGATCAGAAGCCATGACCGGATCGCCTACCAGCTGCATCCCGAACTCGACGCCATCACCGCTGAACTGAAGGCGAACCGGCCGGTACTGGTATTGCAGAACCTCGGCTGGCAGAGCTGGCCCGTTTACCATTATGCGGTTGTCGTCGGTCTGTTGACAGACGGCAGTCTCATTCTCCGTTCCGGCACCACCGAGCGTCTTATCTCGACACAAGAAGATTTTCTGGCCTCCTGGCAGAAGGCCGGCAGCTGGGCCATGGTGGCATTGAAGGGCGGGGAGCTTCCCGCCGATGACGATATCGAGGCCTACCTGTCGACGGTGGCTCGCATCGAGACCATCGGTAACGTCGAACTTGCCGAAGACTGCTATCGGGCCGTGCTGGCCCGCTATCCGGACAACGATACCGCACTCTTTGGCCTGGCCAACACCATGTTCTTTCAGGCCGACTATGCCCAAGCAGCCAGTTTTTACAGCCAGCTGCTCCGTCTCGAACCCACCCGGGCGGCGGCAGCCAACAACCTGGCGGAATCACTTGCCGCCATGCACTGTTACGAACTGGCGCTCGAACTGCTCGACCGGTTTCTCCAACCTCCCCTCGAACAGTCACGGCTCACCGCTATTCTCGCCCGGACCTGGACCAAGATTCTCGTCCAATCATCAGCCGATTACCCTCAGAACAGTGAGTGCGCGAACATGAGGGATCTGATCGTCCCGACCCAGGCCCCGCCAGCAGCGCCCTGACAACCCTGAACTGAAGCCAGGCAAGGCCATATCCGTTTTCAGCCCCAGTGTTCCTGCACACTGTGGGCAGGTCTGTCTGCTCTCCAAGAATGCCTTTGGGAAAAGCGATACCGTCCGCCAGCGCAGCGACGGCATTCCAGTCGCCGGAGATACATCCGGTGGCCAGGCATCAACGGCTGGTGGTCACCAGTTTGATGGCCAGCAGGGCGAAGATCACCCCGGCGGTCCGGTTGAGGATCGTAGCCGCCCGCCGAGAGCGGGCCAGCCACTGGCCGAAGGTGCCGGCCAACAGACTGACCGCGCCAAACACCAGGATGGTGGCGACGATAAAGGTCCCGCCCAGCACCAGCATCTGCGGGATAATCGCCCCCCTGGTCGGGTCGACGAACTGCGGCAGAAAGGCCATGAAAAAAATCGAGACCTTGGGGTTGGTGACGTTCATGATCACCCCGCGCCGATACAGTCTGCCGGTCCGCAACGCCTGGACCTGATCGACCCCGCCCGCGACGGACCCGGCTCGAAAGGAGAGATAGGCCAGATAGAGCAGATAGGCGCCGCCCACGCATTTCAGCAGGGTAAAGGCCAGCATCGAGGTCTGGAAGATGGCCGCCACGCCCAGGCTCACCGCGGTGGTATGCACCAGGATGCCGGTACACAGCCCCAAGGTGACGATCAGCCCGGCCCGCCGACCATGCTGGGCCGACTGCGCCAGGACAAAGAGATTATCCGGCCCCGGGGCCAGGGCCAGAAGCAGCGACGAGGTGAAAAAGAGCAGCAGCGTTTCGCCAGCGATCATCGATATTTCCTTCCTGCAAACCAGCATGGCTGGACCAGGGAGCCTCAGCCACAACGAAACATCAAACTCTTCGGCACGGTAACAAAAATCTCCGTGCTGATGAGTTTCATATAAACCAGCAGAGCTGGACCAGGTAAGCGAGCGCAGCGAGACTCCGGAATGCCTCAGCCACAACGGACGATGAAACTCCCCGGCTCGGTAACAGATCTCTCCGTGCTGACGAGTTTCGTAAACCAGGGACAGCCCCCGATCAGACTGGGGACAGTCCCTGGTTTGCTGGACACGGCACGAGAGCTCTCAGCCGATCAGGGCACGGACCCTGGCCTTGATATCCTCGGCGGCCAATCCCTGATAGGGAATCTGTTCGGTCAGACCACCTCGCCCCAGTTTACTGGTTCCCATCGCCGCAAACTTCGGGGTGAAACCACGTTCGAGCAGCCAGCTGCCAAAGCGCGAGCCGAGACCGGTCTTGCTGTTCTGGGTCTCCACCGTCAGCACCAGGGGGGATGCGCCGATTGTGGCCAGCATCTCTTCGTCGACCACATTCAAGGTGGGCTTGTTGATCAGGCCCACGTCGATACCCTCTTTTTTCAGCTGCAGGACCACATCCAGACAGCGGCAGAGCATCTCGCCATAGCTGACGATATAGCCGGCCGTTCCCTGCCGGATCACCTCATCCCGGCCGGGGACGAAGCTGTAGCCGTCGCCGAACATCCTGTTGCCGTCGTCATCGAGAATCCAGGGGGTGGCGGAACGGGTGCTGAAGACAAAACGCAGGCCCGGGTCGTTAAAGACCGTGGTCAATATCGCCCGCATCTGCAGGGTATCGGCCGGGAAATAGAGCCGGGTCGTATCACCCTCGGCCAGGGCGTTGTCGGCAAAGAAGTTGTTGATCCCGAAATGACAGGTGTTGTCAGCCATCTCATCCACCCCGGCATGCGAAAAGTGGGCCAGGACATTGGCCTTGTTGAGCCTGGCCATGGTTATTTCCGAGACCACCATCTCTAAAAAGGCGGAAAAGGTGCCGAAGATTCCCTGGCGACCCGGCTCGGAACCAAAGCCCGCGGCCACCGAGTAGTTATTGCGTTCCATGATGCCGCCACTCACATAGACCTCGGGGTGGTTCTTACGGATATGATGGAGTCCGCAGGAACCTTCGAGATCGGAGTCGACCACCAGCACCCTGTCCCTGGGGTTTGTGCTGGAATCGAGAATCTCAGAGACGATCTTGCCGAAATCGTCGCGGCACTTGCCCTTCTCGGCGGTGGAGCCCAACAGGCTGACCGCACGCTTTTCCACGGTGAAATTCTCAAGCACCGCCACCGCCTCGCTGCGGTTGCGCGCCGTAAGATAATCGATGGCCAGATCGACCGGGATGACATCATGACCCTTGGGCAGCCCCTCGATTCCCGGCACGCCGACCGCCATCTTCCGCCGGTTGACCACCGCCACCGGTCCCGGAGCAACCAGGGCCTGGCGGATGCGGGCAAAGAGATCGTCAAGATCCTCGCCGTCACCATCGCTGACGGCGAGGCCATGTCCGGCCAGGGTCTTCTTCAGGTCATAGCCCTTCATGTACTGGCTCGGGTGGCCGGCGATAGTGACGTCGTTGTCATCGAGCAGCACCTTGACATGAAGCCCGCGCAGCACCGCGTAACGGGCCGCTTCGGCATCATCCCCTTCCATCTGCGAGCCATCGCTGCCAAACATCACCACAATCCGCTCACGCTCCGCCTCGGCCACCCCGTTCACATAGCTCCACATATGGCCGAGCCGGCCGGAGGAGAAGAAGATACCGTCCTTGTCCTCGCGCTCTGGATGGCCATAATAGCCTTGGTCGAACTCCCGGTAATGCAGCAGCGAGTCCGCCGGACGATGCCCGTTTAAAACCGCCATCATATACTGGATGGCCACCCGGTGACCCGCCTCGTCGAAATAGACCGGATACACCCGGTCGGACCCCTTCATGAAGCCGTCGACGATGAGCAGTTCCGGCACGATATCGTAGGCCCCGCCGGTATGGCCGCCAAGCCCCTTGACATTGGCCAGGGCGGTGAAAAAGACCAGGCTGTCACGGACAATGCGGATATTTTCCCCAAGCGTCGCCCGCTGCTCGGCGCTCAGGGCGGTCTGCTCGAGATCCAGTTTCAAGGAGCTGTAGCCCCGTAAATCGATGGGAAATGTCATGTATGTTCCTCCAAGGAGTTCGAATCAAAAAAAAAGTGGTGCAGGTCGTCAGTAAGAGAAAAGCCTGCGGCGGCAAGCTCTCTGACCCGCACCACCCAGCGGACACCGTTGACAGGGGATATGCCGATATGGTTCTGGCCATCTCCACGGACCAGGCACACCAGCCCGACGGCCGGCCTGTCCGAGGCGAACCGGCAAAGGCGAGAAAAATCTCAGCGGACCGAACCGCCCAGTCTTCGACTCAGTTCATTGGCGGTATCGACCACCTGGCTGGTGATGCCGAGCATCTGCTCATAACTGTCGAGATCGGTCAAGGTGGCGACACTGAGCGCCGCGACCACCTCGCCGGTCTTGTCCCGGACAGGAGCCGACACACAGCGAACCATCTTCCAGGTCTCTTCGTCATCGGTCGCCCAGCCCCGCTCGCGCACCTCGTCCAGGCTGGCCTTGACCTCCTGGGGATCGACCCGGGTATTGGGAGTGAGCTTGACGAAATCGACTTTTTTCAGAATCTCGTCGACTTCAGACTCTGATTTCCAGGCCAGCAGCACCTTACCCATGGCGGTCGAATGCACCCCGACCCGTTTGCCAGCCCAGGTGTCGATCGAAATGGAGCCGTGAACATTTTCTCTTAGCAGATAGATCACCTGGGCCTCGTCGAGAATCCCCAGATGCACCGTTCGCTGGATCTGTTGGGAAAGCGCCCGGACCAGGGGGCGACCTTCGGTGGTCAGATCAAGATGGGAGGCGGCTCTGGCCCCTAACTCGATCAACTTCAGCCCCAGGGCATAGCGGCCACTCTCCCCGACCTCCCGGACAAAGCCCAGAGACTCCAGACTGCTGATGGTTTTGTAGGTGCTGCTTTTCGGATGTCCGAGGGTTGTGTGAATCTCCGTAAAGGACGCCTCACCCTCCTGCAGCAGAAAATCGAGAATCTCACTGGCCTTGAGCAGCGCCGATACCGTATAGACTTTTTTTGGCATAGATTTTGACAACGTTAACATGTGGAGCCCCACCACCTCCTGCAAGCGGTCGGGCCGTGCTCTTTCTTCTTTTTCCCTGCAACCACCCCAAGGCATCGATACAGGATAAGCCCTCCGATCAGGCGAATTGACAGGGCTCGACTCTTTTCTCACCAGCATAACTGGACCAGGAAGCCTCAGCCACAACGATGACACCGCTACGCTGTTATGAAACTTCTCGACGCGGCAACAGAGCTTTTCGCACTGGCGATTTTCGGATAAACCCGGATTTCTCATCGGTTCAGGCGGCGTCAGGCTCGAAGTTTTTGCCGACCAGCGAGAGGCTCGGGCCAGGAGGCCTGGCCAAGACACCGGCTTCCGGGGAGGTTTCATAACCGAAACTCTGCTCCAGAATGCTCACTCTCGCGCCTTCTGTCAACAGAAAACTCACGCTTTTCCAGGTTCTCTCCCCCCTGCCTGCCCCAGACCACGGGCCACGTCTACTCCCGGGCCAGGTGACAGGCCACAACGCTTGGGCCAACCGGCCGGATCTCGGGTTTCTGGCTTTTGCAGATCGCAACGGCGATGGGGCAACGCGGGTGAAAGGAGCAGCCTGCGGGCGGGTTCAGCGGCGAGGGCAGCTCACCTTTTAAGACGATACGACGCTTTTCCCGCAGGGGATCGGCCACCGGGGTAGCCGAGAGCAGGGCCTGGGTGTAGGGATGTTTCGGCTCGGTAAAAATCGCCTCGCGTCGGCCCGATTCGACCGGGACCCCGAGATACATGACCATTACCTCATCGGCAATATGATGCACCACCGACAGATCGTGGCTGATAAAGAGATAGGCCAGACCGAGACGCTCCTGCAACTCGACCAGGAGGTTGAGAATCTGGGCCTGAATGGAGACATCGAGGGCCGACACCGGTTCGTCGAGCACCAGGATCCGCGGCTCGAGCATCAGGGCCCGGGCCACGGCGATACGCTGGCGCTGGCCACCGGAAAACATGTGCGGGTAGCGTTCGTAATGCTCGGGCCTGAGGCCAACCAGGGCCAGCATCTCGCGAGCCGCCTTCTGCCGCTCGCCCCTGCTCGTGCTGGTGTTGACCAGCAGCGGTTCCTCCAGGGCGTGGCCGATTTTCTGCCGCGGATTGAGTGAGCCGTAGGGGTCCTGGAAGACGATTTGCACCTCCCGGTGATACTGCCTGCGCCTGGCGTCGTTGAGTGCCGATACGTCGACCCCACCGATCCTGAGTGAACCGGAGGTGGGCCGCTCGATCAGGGTCACCAGGCGGGCCATGGTCGACTTGCCGCAGCCCGACTCACCCACCACTGCCAGGGTCTTGCCCCGTTCGAGTGTGAAAGTGGCCCCATCCAGCGCCTTGACCACCGCCGGCTTTGCAAAGGCGCCGCGGCTCACCTGGTAATGACGGGTCAGGTTTTGTCCTTCAAGGACGATCGTCGCGCTCATGCCTCCACCTCCCCGGCTGCAGGGTAATTAATCGGCTTCCCGTTGCGCAAGGGATAGTGGCACAGGGCCCGCCCCATCTCCTGAGCGGCGATCCCCGGTGGTGTGGTCATACACAGCGCGGTGGCCCAGGCGCAACGCGGGGCAAAGAGACAGCCGACCGGCCGGTCGAACTGCCCCGGCACCACCCCGGGTATCGACGGCAAGGTCCTGCTCTGGCTCCGCTCCGGCAACGAGGCCAGGAGTGCCGCGGTGTAGGGGTGGTGCGGGTCGGTGAAAAGCCCCTTCACTGACTGCTTCTCCACCTGCTGCCCGGCATATTGGACCACGACCCGCCTGGCCGTCTCGGCCACCACCCCCATATCGTGGGTAATGAGAATCAGCGCCATATCCTGCTCCTGCTGCAACGTCAGCAGCAGATCGAGAATCTGGGCCTGGATGGTCACATCGAGGGCGGTGGTCGGCTCGTCGGCGATCAACAGTCGGGGATTGCAGCTGATGGCCATGGCGATCATCACCCGCTGGCTCATCCCGCCAGACAGCTGATGGGGAAAGGCGGAAAGTCGCCTTTTCGGCTCAGGAATCCCAACCATCTCCAGCAGTTCAATCGCCTTCTGCCTACGCTCGCGCCGCCCCAGACCCTGGTGGACCTTCAGCGACTCGGTCAACTGGAAACCCACGGTGAAACAGGGATTGAGGCTGGTCATCGGCTCCTGGAAGATCATGGTCAGCTGCGAGCCGACGATACGACGCCGACCCCTGTTGCCGAGGGTCAACATATCCTTGCCGTCAAAGCGCAGGCTATCGGCGGTGATGGTCGCGGTCCAGGGCAGAAGTCCCATCAGGGCCAGCATCGCCACCGATTTGCCTGAACCTGATTCGCCAACGATCGAGACGATATCGCCAGGGTCGACGTTGAGCGTCACCCCATCCACCGCCTTGAACTGGCCCGCCGTGGTGAGAAACGACACACAGAGATTTCGTATTTCGAGGAGTGGCATCGCGTTTACGAGCGTTTGAGTTTCGGGTCGAGGGCGTCGCGCAGACCATCGCCCATCAGGTTGATCGCCAGCACCGTAAAGAGGATCGAAAGGCCCGGAAAGGTCACCACCCACCAGGCCCTGAGGATGAACTCCCGGGCCTCGGCCAGCATGGTGCCCCACTCCGGTGTCGGCGGCTGGGCCCCCATACCGAGAAACCCCAGGGCCGCGGCATCGAGAATGGCGGTAGAAAAACTGAGAGCCGCCTGGACGATCAGTGGCGCCATGCAGTTGGGCAGGACCGTAACGAACATCAGCCGTAACCGTCGCACGCCAACCACCCGGGCCGCGGTGACATAGTCCTTGCCCATCTCGCCAATCACCGCCGCCCGGGTCAACCGGACATAATGGGGCTGCTGGACGATGGCGATGGCCACCATCGCATTGGTGAGGCTTGGTCCCAACAGCGCCACCAGCACCAGGGCCAGCAGCAGGCTGGGAAAGGCCAGGACGATATCCATGACCCGCATGATCGCCACATCCACCCAGCCCCCGAAAAAACCGGCACAGAGCCCGAGCATGATGCCGACCAAAAGCGATACCGACACCACGATGCAGCCGATAAACAGCGAGTACCTGGCGCCATGAATCAGCCGGGAGAGCAGGTCGCGACCGACTGCATCGGTGCCCAGCAGAAACCTGGTGCTGCCGCCATCCTGCCAGAAAGGCGGTTGGAGAAAGGCGTCGCGAAACTGGGCGTTGGGGCCGTGGGGGGCAAGCAGATCGGCGAAGATGGCGACAAAGACGATACAGACAAAAAAGATGAGGCCGGCCACCGCCCCGCGATTCTCGCTGAAATAGGCCCAGAATTCAGCCAGCAATGCCATGCGACCGCTGGGTCGGCTGTCAACGGCTGCCTGGAGCGAAGAGGCTTCTGACATAGCTCACCCCGTGTGTCGAATTTGAGGATTGATCAGGCCATAGAGCAGATCGACAACCAGATTGACCAGCATCACCACCGCGGCGATGAGCAGCAGTCCACCCTGTACCGAGGGATAATCACGGCGAAAAATCGAGTCGACCATCCACTTGCCGATCCCCGGCCAGGAAAAAATCGTCTCGGTCAGGATGGCTCCGGCAAAGAGCACCCCCACCTGCAGGCCGATTACGGTGATCACCGGGATCATCGCATTGCGCAGGGCATGCAGGCCGATAACCCGGCCGGGCCCCAGCCCCTTGGCCCTGGCGGTGCGGACATAGTCCTCGCCAAGCACCTCGAGCATCGCCGATCGGGTCTGCCGAGCGATGACCGCCAGGGGGATGGTGCCAAGAACCAGGGAAGGCAGGACCAGATGCGACAGGGCAGAGAGAAAGGCGCCCTTTTGCCCGGAGAGCAGGCTGTCGATCAACATGAAGCCGGTGACCGGCTCGAAATAGTAGATGAGGGAGATACGGCCAGACACCGGGGTCCAGCCGAGGATGCCGGAAAAGAAGATGATCAGCAGCAAGCCCCACCAGAAGATCGGCATCGAGTAACCGGTGAGGGCGGTGGCCATCACCGAATGGTCGAAGACAGAGCCCCGTCGGGTGGCGGCGATCATCCCCGCCGGCAGGCCGATGGCAACAGCGATGATAATCGCACAGAGTGACAGCTCGATCGTTGCCGGAAAGAGCGTAAAGAATTCGGTGGTTACCGGCTTTTTGGTAATAATCGAGCGACCCAGATCGCCATGGGCGATGTCTTTGACGTAGCTGAGATATTGCGCCAGGATCGGGCGATCGAAACCGAACTCCATCATCAGCTGGGCGTGCCGGGCCTCGCTCATGCCCCGCTCGCCCGCCATCAGCAGCACCGGGTCGCCGGGCAGGAGCCGAATAAAGATAAAGGCCACCAGCGTCACCCCGAAAAAGGTGGGCACCAGTACCGCCAACTTCCTGAGGAGAAATCGTATCATGGACAGGCCTATGGGTGGTGTGGCAGATTCGGCCCAGCGACCCGGATGCGCGGTGTCAGCCAGCCGGGTCGGGGGTGTTGACCGCTTTGCGACGTCAAGCTATTTGAGGTCTACCCCATAGAAGATATGGCCACCCAGGGGATCGATTTTATAGTCGATCACCTCCTTGCGGACCGGTTCATAGACCACGGAATGGGCGATGGTCGCCCAGGGAGCCTGCTCCTTGAAGACAACCTGCGCCTTTTCATAGAGTGCGGTGCGCTCGGCCCTGTCCGAGACGACTTTGGCCTTCTGGATCAACTCCTCAAAGGGCTGATAGCACCAATGGGCTCGATTGGAACCGCCGACCCCGTCACAGCCCAGCAGGGTCGCCAGAAAGTTGTCCGGGTCACCGTTATCGCCTGTCCAGCCCAGCAGCACCGCACCATCTCGGTCCGTTGCACTGGAGCGTTTGAGGTACTCGCCCCACTCGTAGGAGACAACCTCGGCCCGCACGCCAACCTTGGCGAAATCGGCCTGGATCAGTTCCGCCATCCGCCGGGCATTGGGGTTGTAGGGGCGCTGAACCGGCATCGCCCAGATCTTCATCTGCAGGTCTTTGACCCCGGCCTCGGCCAGCATCTTTTTCGCTGCCGCCGGATCGTAGGGATCATCTTTGACCGCGTCGTTATAGGACCAGATGGTCGGCGGAATCGGGTTCTTGGCGACCTTCCCCGCCCCCTGGAACACCGCGTCGATGATCGCCTGCTTGTTGATCGCCATGTTCAGCGCCTTGCGGACCTTGGGATTGTCAAATGGCGCCATCTGGGTATTGTAGGCGAAGTAGCCGACATTGAGCCCCTCCTTCTCCATCAGGTTGATCTCGGGGTCGTCGGCCATGGCCGCCAGGTCCGCCGGATTGGGATAGGGCATCACCTGACACTCGCCCGCTTTCAGTTTCTGATAGCGGACCGAGGCATCCGGGGTGATGGCAAAGACCAGATCGTCGATCGCGGCCTTGCCGGCCCAGTAGTCGGGGTTGGCCTTGTAGCGGATCACCGCGTCCTTTTGATAGGCAACCAGCTGGAAGGGCCCGGTGCCGACCGGCTCCTGATCGATACGCTCCGGGGTACCGGCAGCCATCAGCATATCGGCATATTCAGCCGACATGATCGAGGCGAAATCCATGCCCAGGTTGGCCAGCATCGGCGCCTCCGGTTTTTTCAGGATGAATTTGACGGTGTAGTCGTCAACCTTTTCGATCTTTTCAATCAGTTCCGGCATGCCCATGCCGTTGAAATATTCGTAGCTGCCACCGGAGACCTTGTGATAGGGATGGTCTGTGTCAAGCTGACGGTTAAAGGAGAACAGCACATCGTCGGCATTGAAATCACGGCTGGGCGTAAAGCCCTTGGTGGTATGGAACTTCACCCCTTTGCGCAGATGAAAGGTGTAGGTGAGGCCATCTGCCGAGATATCCCAGCTCTCTGCCAGACCTGGGATAAGCGTCGTCTCGCCCCGTTCGAACTCCACCAGCTTGTTGAAGATATTTTTCGAGGTTGCATCGAAGGTGGTCCCAGCGGTGTAGAAGGCGGGATTGAACCCCTCCGGACTGCCTTCGGAACAGTAGACCAGGGTCTTGGCCTGGGCACCAAGGGCAGTCATGGTCAAAAGCGATACCCCGCAAAATGCGGCAAACAGCTGTGTCCTTTTTGTCATGTTGTCTCCCTCCTCTGAAATTCACACTCTGGTGACTTCCGCAAACAGACAGGGAAAAGGCCATCGGGGGCCAATGGCCAAACCAGCGTGGCCCGGAGTCACCGCTTACACCTCGTGTTGGTTTTCACCTCCGGCCCTCCCGCGCACCGGTGGCGCATTTTCTCTTTGCCCGCGAATGCCAGCCGCCGGCCCGTTCATCCTGATCGATAAAGTAGATTAACCAGCATGGCTGGACCAGGTAGCCCCAGCCACAACGATGACACCGCTACGCTGTTATGAAACTCCTCGGCGCGGCAACAGAGCTTTCCATGCTGATGAGTTTCATATAAACCATCATTGAAGCAAAACGGCAAGCTCTGGTTCCACAGTGTCATAGTGCGTGATGATGACAGGCGGTATGACGACAACGGCCAGCAGGGAGACGGCCAGGACCGCAAGAAAATACGCCAGTTATCGACAGCATGTCCGCACACCATCGATCATGGTAAGAAAAAAAACCAGCCATTACGCTTTTTCTCTCGGCAGAACAAGGTTGAGCAACAGGCCAAGGATACCGGCCAGGCCGATCTTTTCAATGGCGAAACTGCCGGCAGTGAACTTCATGCCGCCAATACCACACACCAGAATGACCGCAACGATAATGAGATTGCGGGGGGTGGTCAGATCCTTTCCCGATCGCACCAGGGTATTGATGCCGACAACGGTGATCATGCCAAACAGCAGGATCATGATCCCGCCCATCACCGGGGTGGGAATAGTGGCGAGCAGGGTCCCCACCTTGCCAACAAACGACAGCAAAATCGCGCAGATCGCCGCCCAGGTCATGATGGCCGGGTTATAGACCTTGGTCAGGGCCACCGCCCCACTGACCTCGGAATAGGTGGTATTGGGGGGACCACCGAGCAGCGAGGCCACCGAGGTCGCGATGCCATCTCCTAACATGGTATTCTCTATTCCCGGCTCTTTCAAGTAGTCCTTGCCGGTGATGGAGCCGACGGCCAGGATGTCGCCCACATGCTCGATCGCCGGGGCGATGGCCACCGGCACGATGAACAGTACCGCCTCCCACCGCCACTGTGGCAAGGTAAAGGCCGGCATCGCCAGCCAGGCCGTCTTCGCCACAGGTTGTAAGGAAATCAGGGCCGGAGTGGTCCAGTCGGCCAGCCCCTGGAGGTCACCAGCGCTGAATTGCGCCTGGGTCGAGGCGCTGAAGCCACTGGCGTCGAGCAGCAAGGAGACGGTGTAACCGGCCACGATGCCACAGAGGATCGGAATCAGTCGCAACCAGCCCCGGCCCAGCAAAGAGATCAGGGTCGTGGTCGCGAGCGAGACTCCGGCGATGATCATCGCCGTTTTTTCCGGCACCAGCCAGGCGCCTCCGTCGCCGGTCCGCCCCATGGCCATGTTGACGGCGACCGGCGCCAGCACCAGGCCGATCACCATGATCACCGGGCCGGTGACGATGGGTGGCAGAAACAGGTTGAGGATGCCGGAGCCAAAAAAACGGATGCAAAAACTGAGCACCACATACAAGAGCCCCGCCACGGCCAGACCAGACATCGTCGCGGCAACCCCCCAGGTCTGCACTCCGTAGATGATCGGGGCGATAAAGGCAAAGGAGGAGGCGAGAAATACCGGCACCTTGCCCCGGGTTATCACCTGAAAGATGAGGGTACCGATACCGGCGGTGAACAGGGCTACGTTGGAATCAAGACCCGTCAGAATCGGCACCAGCACCAGGGCGCCAAAGGCCACAAAGAGCATCTGGGCCCCGAGCAGGCCGTCCTTTACCCTGAAACAGTACTCCGTGGTCGTGTTGTCATGCATCATAATATCCCGTTATTTAATAAATAATCTTCTTGCCGTATACCTCAGCCCGGTTTGCCACCGCTGTCAGAGAGCCGATCGAGCCGGCCACGAAGACGCCTGCGCATACGGAGAAGGCGGGAACTGACACAGAGAACAAAAAAAACAGCACAGCATCGGTAATGACACGTCAACTTCCAGATGGGCCAAGGCCCGTTTATCCGAAAATCGCCAGTGCGAAAAACTCTGTTGCCGCACCGGGGAGTTTCATGGTTCGTTGTGGCTGAGGCTTCCTGGTCCAGCCATGCTGGTTTATATGAAACTCGTCAGTACGGAAAACGCTGTTACCGCGCCGGGGAGTTTCATATTTCGTTGTGGCTGAGGCTTCCTGGTCCAGCCATGCTGGTTATTTGGTACCGAAGATCTTGTCTCCAGCATCCCCTAATCCGGGTAAGATATATCCGACATCGTTAAGCTTTTCATCGACTGCCGCGACATAGATGTCGACATCGGGATGGGCGGCGGTGATCTTGGCCAGCCCTTCGGGCGCGGCCACCAGAAACAACCCCTTGATGTGTTTACAGCCCGCCTTTTTCAAGGTCTCTATGGTCGCCAGCAACGTACCGCCGGTGGCCAGCATTGGATCGAGAATGAGGGCGGTGCGCTCTTCCATGTTCGAGGCGGTCTTGACGTAATACTCCACCGGCATCAGGGTCTCTTCGTTTCGGTAGTAGCCGACCACGCTGACCTTGGCGGAGGGAATCATATCGATCACCCCGTTCATCATTCCCAGCCCGGCCCTGAGGATCGGCACGATGGTGATCTTCTTGCCCTTGATCTCTTCCACCTCCACCGGACCAGCCCAGCCCTGAATCGTTTTTTTCTGGGTCTTCATGTCTTTTGAGGCCTCGTAGGTCAACAGCCTGGCAACCTCGGAGGACAGGTCTCTGAAATCCTTGGTGGAGATATCATGCTGACGCATGAGTCCCAGTTTGTGTTTGATCAGGGGATGATCGGCGATATGAACGGCCATCGGCTTCTCCTTTTGGTGAGCGGGGTGAATGGACACTGTCCGGTGGATGAGCGGCGAGCCAGCCGGAATCGTCAACGTACACCTCATCCATCCTGGTGAAAGAACTGGTGTTTTACCACTTGGTGGTACCTTTGGCGACGATTCGCCTCGGCCGGGAATGGTCTTCTGATAAAGAAAAACTTCAAAAAAGGCAAGTTTTTTCCTGACGGTGCGGGCACATCCTCGACCTGCACTCAGCTCAATGGCCTGGGCCTGCCAAGCCGGGTAAGCGGCACCAGCTCGACCATCATGATCCCGACCAGGATGAGAGTGGCACCCAAGAGTTGCAACGAAGTGAGGCGTTCGCCAAGAATGAGGTAACCGGCCAGGGCGGCGAACACCGTCTCGGAGCTGAGAATGATCGCCGCATCGGCGGCCTGGGTGTAGCGTTGACCGACCACCTGCAGGGTAAAGGCCATGCCCACCGAAAAGATGCCCACATACCAGATGCCAAACAGCGCGCTGTGAAAGTCCGCCAACAGCGGTCGCTCGACCAGGGTCCCCAGGAACAGGCCCAGCACTCCGCAGACCAGGAACTGCCAGGCGGCAACCACCAGGGGCGCACGGGTCCTGGTGGCCACATGACCGACCAGCAGGACATGGGTGGCCCAGAACAGGGTGCTGGCGATCACCCAGGCGTCGCCGACCCGCAACTCGAGCTGATGGGCACCGCTCATGATATAGGTCCCGACAAAACAGCCGATAGAGGCCGGCCAGACCACCCAATGCACCCTGCGCCGCAGCAGTACCAGACCGATCAACGGCACCATCGGCACATAGAGGGCGGTGAGAAAGCCGGCGTTGGTTACGGTCGTATGCAATATGCCGTATTGCTGCAGCCCCGCCGCGATAAACAGCACCGTCCCGGTAATGACCAGCAGCAGGCAGTCCCCGCGGGTAAACCGGCGCTCATGGCTGTTGACCCGGCGGAACTGGCCAATGGCAAACGGCAGCACCACCAGCCCGCCGACCAGAAACCTGGCCCCGGTAAAGCAGATGGTGCCGAGATTGCCGGTACCGGTCTGCTGGGCGACAAAGGCGCTGCCCCAGATCATCGCCGCCAGGGTAAGCACCAGGTTGGCCTGCAGTCTACTCATCGGGCGACCTCCAGTTGACCGGAACTCCACGCTGACATTTCATATCTCATTGTTTTCTTATCCTTCTCAGTTTCGATACTCTCGTAAAAAGTCGCATGTTCCGCCGAGATGAACTCAGGAAAAACTTTGCTATACCAGGCGTGGTTTCTCAAACGACAATCTGGCAGTACACAGGGTACAGCGAAGTGCCGTTTGCGGCCGAGGGCGAAGAAGATCGAAGTTTTTACGAGTCCATCAGACGTGACATGACACGAGAACGGGTCAGTATACCGGCTCGATACTCTTTTACAAAGTGACAAGATTGTCCGATCCACCAGGTCTCTCGTCCTGCCCAGCCGCCTTCCGGCGGAAACAAAACGGTCGTCTGGTCCCGGCGGAGTTGTCAAAATCCCGCCGTTTTGTCATAAAGAGACGGTGGCAGAAGGTTGATGAAAACGGTAACAGCAGAGAATTCAATAGCTTCACTCCACCTTTTTTTGGTATGAATACAGCAGAGTGGAATCATTTACCGCCGGCCGTCGACAACCAGTCCAAGGCCCGGCAAGGCATACTACCAGCACAACCCACCATGAGTGAACTCCCCTACGATATGGCGATAATCGGCGGCGGCATCAACGGCTGCGGTATCGCCAGGGACGCGGCCGGCCGAGGTTTGTCGGTCTTTCTCTGTGACCAGAGCGATCTGGCCAGCGGCACCTCCTCCGCCTCCACCAAACTTATCCACGGCGGCCTGAGATACCTCGAATATTACGAGTTCCGCCTGGTGCGGGAAGCCCTGGCCGAGCGGGAAGTGCTGCTGCGGGCCGCCCCGCACATTATCTGGCCGCTCCGTTTCATCCTCCCCCATCACCAGGGACTGCGACCCACCTGGCTCATTCGTCTCGGCCTGTTCCTCTACGACCATCTCGGCGGCCGCGAACTCCTGCCGGGCACCACCCGTATCGACCTGACCACCGACCCGGCAGGGGAGGCGCTGAAAGCCGCGTTCGTCAAAGGGTTCGAGTATTCGGACTGCTGGGTCCTCGACAGCCGCCTGGTGATCCTCAACGCCATGGACGCGGCCGCACACGGCGCCCGGATCCATCCCCGGACCAGCTGTCGCGGCGCGGTGCGGGAAAACGGGCTATGGACTGTCAGTCTCGTCGACAGCACCAGCGGTGCGCACTGGAGCATTGCGGCAAAAACCCTGGTCAACGCCAGCGGCCCCTGGATGGATGCGACCCTGGCCACCATGGAGCACCGGGACGCGAGAGAACATGTGCGGATGGTCAAGGGCAGCCACATCATCGTCAACCGGCTCTTTGGCCACGACCGGGCCTATATCTTCCAGAACGGCGATGGCCGGATCATCTTCGCCATCCCCTACGAAAACGATTTCACCCTCATCGGCACCACCGACGTCGACTTTTGCGGCGATCCGGCAACGGCCGCCCTCAGCGACGACGAGGCCAGCTACCTCTGCCAGGCCGCCAGCGAATATTTTGTCAAACCGATCGCCACCACCGATATCGTCAGCGCCTACTCCGGAGTCAGGCCGCTCTTTGACGACGGCAGGAGCGAGGCCAGGGCGGCGACCCGCGACTACGTGCTCAAGCTCGAAGATGATGGCAAAGCGGCGCCACTCATCGCCATTTATGGCGGCAAGATAACGACCTACCGCAAGCTGGCCGAATCGGTTCTTGGCCGGCTCAGCCCCTATCTGCCCGGCATGGGGCCCACCTGGACCGCAACGGCCCCCCTGCCCGGCGGCGACTTCGCCCACGACGATTTCGCCGGTGAGGTGCAAAGGCTGATGGCGGCCTGTCCCTTTCTCACCGTGGACCATGCCAGGCGGCTGGTCAGAACCTACGGCACCAGGGCCCAGGTCATGACCCATACCATCCAGGAACGGTGTGACAAAGGCCGACTTTTCGGTGCCGACTTCTACGAGTTCGAGGCGAACTATCTCCTCGGCCACGAGTGGGCGAAGACCGCTGAAGACATGCTCTGGCGCCGGACCCGACTGGGACTGCTCTTTACCGAACAGGAAAGAGAGGCCCTGCAGGACTGGCTCGATGCGCGGCAGGCGACAGCCTCTGCCCGAAACCAGGCTGCTCCACCCCGTCGCGAAGCCCCCCACGCTCCAGAAACCATCTCACCGAGGAGGAGATCATGAGTGCATATGTACTGGCAATAGACCAGGGAACGACCTCCACGCGGGCCATCGTTTTCGATGAGCGACTGGAGATCGTCTCGGCCGCCCACCAGGAATTCAGTCAGTATTTTCCCCAATCCGGCTGGGTGGAACACGATCCGGAAGAAATCTGGACCACGACCGTCGCCACCTGCAGGGCCGCCCTGACCAGGGCCGGACTCGGCCCCGACCGGATCGGGGCAATCGGTATCACCAATCAACGGGAGACCACCCTGATCTGGGATCGGGCGACCGGTCGCCCCATCCACAGGGCCCTGGTCTGGCAGGACCGTCGCACCGCCGAACTGTGCGCCAGCCTCGATGCGGCCGGACACAATCCGATGATCAGTGAAAAAACCGGTCTGTTGCTCGACGCCTACTTCTCGGCGACCAAAATCACCTGGCTGCTCGACAACGTCGAGGGCGCCCGGGAGCTGGCCCAGGCCGGCAGGCTGGCCTTCGGCACCGTCGACACCTTCCTGCTCTACCGGTTGACCGGCGGTGCGGTCCACGCCACCGACGCCACCAACGCCTCACGGACCATGCTCTATAATATCCATCACAACCGCTGGGACGACGAGTTGCTGGAGCTGTTCCGGGTGCCGGCCTCCCTGTTGCCTGCCGTCAACGACTCTTCGGCCGATTTCGGCGTCACCACGCCCGAGATCCTCGGCGCCTCCGTTCCTGTCCGCGGTATCGCCGGCGACCAGCAGGCGGCCCTGATCGGTCAGGCCTGCTTTGCCCCCGGGATGATCAAATCCACCTACGGCACCGGCTGCTTCGTGGTGCTCAATACCGGCGACAGCCCGGTCGCCTCCCACAACAGGCTGCTGACCACCATCGGCTACCGGCTTAACGGGACAACCACCTATGCCCTCGAAGGCTCGATCTTCGTCGCCGGCGCGGCGGTACAGTGGATGCGGGATACCATGGGGCTGATCGGCGCGGCCAATGAATCGGGGCCACTGGCCCGCCAGGCCGACATCAACCAGGATGTCTATCTCGTCCCGGCCTTTACCGGGCTGGGCGCACCGCACTGGGACCCCGACGCCCGGGGCGCCATCTACGGCATCACCCGGGCCACCGGCCCGGCGGAACTGGCCCGCGCCGCCCTGGAATCGGTGTGCTACCAGACCCTGGACCTGCTCGAAGCCATGCGCGGCGATTGGCCCGGCATGGCCAACACCATCCTTCGGGTCGATGGCGGCATGGTCGCCTCGAACTGGACCATGCAGTTTCTGGCCGATATCCTCCAGGCGCCGGTGGACAGGCCCCGCCTGCTCGAGACCACCGCGGTCGGCGCCGCCTACCTGGCCGGACTGCGCGCCTCTCTCTACCCGGCCCCGGCCGAATTCGCCACCATCTGGCAACGGGATCGTCGCTTCACTCCCTGCCTGGCCGAAGAGATTCGGCACCGCAAATACAGAGGCTGGCAGGACGCGGTTCGTCGCACCCTCAGCCACCGATAGGCCCCAGACCCAGCCACCTCACCTGGCAGGTGGGTAGGCCATCCCCGCATCGGCTGCCGCGTTTTCTCCCTCTGGGAAAAGGCGGCAACATGTCCAGGCTGTGTCGCCGGCAAGGCCCAACCCCTTGCGGCAACGACGCCGCCGGACGTTCTCCGTGCTCACCCTGCGGCATCGCCATATTGGTATCATTGTCAGACCAGGGGAATATACGCCAACCAGTTTTGCAATTCTCTCTTTCAGCTATTGCACTTCACTTTTTGATCATCATTATTGATGTTGTAGTCACCGAAAATTTCTTGACATAATCTTTGGCCATCGAATATTGTACCACCCTGTTCTATCGTGAATATACGTCAAGTCGTGCTGGTTATTCGCTATTGGCGACCGATATTGGACTGTGATGGTACCATTCCCCCTCAAGAGACAACTGCTGGTCCAGCCAGAAAGATGGCACACCCCGTTCGGATCGAAGAGACCGACGAAGAGCCAGCACAGTCCGGGAAATCCCCAGATGAGAACGTCGGGGTAAGAGCCGCGGTGGCCTCCGGCGCCGCGGCCAAGCCAAGGTGAAGCCCGATTATCGGCCATGTCCGCGGAGCCAGGCAGGGGCGAGCGGTAAAGATCCCTGTCTGCCGCCTGCTGGCGGATGTCTGAAACTCTCCACGGAGGAATGCTCCCTGGGGTCAGAACAACATTTTTCAGAAACGAGGTAACCATGTCACTACCGATTCAAGCTCTCCTGGCGGCGACCCCCATCATTCTCGCCGGCATCCTCCTGGTCGGCCTGAACTGGACCGCGCGACGGGCCATGCCCGTGGTCTATCTGGCCGCCGCGGCAATCGCGCTCTTCTTCTGGGACATGAGCGTTGATCGTATCATCGCCTCGACCCTGCAGGGGGTGATCATCACCCTCTCCGTCCTCTATATTATTTTCGGGGCGATCATGCTGCTCAACACCCTGCAGAACTCCGGAGCGATCACCACCATCCGGGCCGGCTTCACCAACATCAGTCCCGACCGAAGGGTTCAGGTCCTGATCATCGCCTGGCTGTTCGGCTGCTTTATCGAGGGCGCCTCGGGCTTTGGCACCCCGGCCGCCATCGCCGCCCCGCTGCTCGTCGCCATCGGCTTTCCAGCGCTCGGCGCGGTCATGATCGGCATGATGATCCAGTCGACCCCGGTATCTTTTGGCGCGGTCGGCACCCCGATCCTGATCGGCGTCAAAAACGGCCTGGACTTTACCGCCATCAGCCAGCAGCTGACCGATGTCGGCTCCAGCTGGGACATCTTTCTGCGGCTCATCACCTCGGAAGTGGCCATCGGTCATGCCATCGTCGGCACCCTCATGCCGCTGTTGATGGTTGTGATGCTGACCCGATTCTTCGGTAAGAACAAGAGCTGGACCGAGGGACTGGCCATGGCGCCCTTCGCCATTTTCTCCGGCCTGGCCTTCACCGTCCCCTATGCCCTCACCGGCATCTTTCTCGGCCCGGAGTTCCCCTCCCTGGTCGGCGCCCTGGTTGGCCTGGCCATCGTCGTTCCCGCCGCCAGGGCCGGCTTTCTGCTGCCGAAGAAGACCTGGGATTTCGCCCCCCAGGATGAGTGGCCAAAGGTCTGGTTCGGCACCATCACCCCTAAGCCGCCAAGAGCCGATGAGAGAAAAATCTCCCTGACCATGGCCTGGATTCCCTACCTGCTGGTGGCCGGCATTCTCGTCGCCAGCCGGGTCTTTCCCTCGTTCAAAGGGTTGCTGGCAGGGGTTGCCACCGGCGCCTCCGACATTCTCGGCCAGGCCGGGGTGAGCGCCTCGATCCAGTGGCTCTATCTGCCGGGCGGTATCCTGATCTTTGTCTGTCTGCTCACCATGTTCCTGCACAGGATGAAACCGAGCCAGTTCGTCCTGGCCGCCACCGACGCCGGCAAGACCCTGCTTGGCGCCGGTTTTGTGCTGATCTTTACCATTCCGATGGTTCGTATCCTGATCAACTCAGGCGTCAACGGCGCAGAGTTGCCCTCGATGCCGGTCGCGATGGCCACCTTCGTCGCCGATGCCTTCGGCTCGATCTATCCGATCTTCGCCCCGACGGTCGGCGCGCTCGGCGCCTTTATCGCCGGCTCGAACACCGTCTCCAACATGATGCTCAGCCAGTTCCAGTTCGAGGTCGCCAACGCACTGTCGATTTCCGGGGCCATCCTCGTGGCCCTTCAGGCCATCGGGGCCGCCGCCGGCAACATGATCGCCATCCATAACGTCGTTGCCGCCTCGGCGACGGTCGGCCTGCTGGGCCAGGAAGGCCGCACCCTGCGGATGACCATCATCCCGACGATCTATTACGTGCTGGCCGTTGGCGCCCTGGGCCTCTTCGCCATTTACGGCCTAGGGATTACCGATCCGCTGATGCTGCGGTGACCTGGCAACCACCCAGTCTGCACCAAAAAAAACGAGTGGTCCGGCGTCATGCCGGACCACTCGTTTTTTTTTGCCCGTTACCGGCACCTTTCAACCATGATGAACTCGTAAAAACCTCAAGCGTGCATACAGGATGGCTCAGTACAAAAGGTCGATATACAAGGCGCAGTGGTGTTGGTCAAGCACAGGCGTACATGTGGTACGCCGAGCAGTGGCCGATCCCGCTGCAACGCAGGAGATCGACCTTTTTACGACGCCATCAACCATCTTTTCGTCGCAGTCGGGCCAGCAGCCATTTGACAGGGATAAACATCGAGACCTCACGCTGGTAGCGGCGATAGGATGCGCCGAACTCCGCCAGAAGCTTCCGTTCTTCGAGCAGGGTGCCGACCAGCAGATAGAACGAGAGGATCGCCGCGGCCACAACCGAGGCCAGATGGTAAACGGGGAGAAGACACCAGAGCACGAGAAACGAGGCCAGGTACCAGGGATGGCGGATCACCGCCAGCACCCCGACCCGGCAGAACTGCTGGCCATCGACAATGCGTGTCACCTGGCGCCGTTCACGGAACTGCCGGATACCGGAGATCAACCCGAAATCGTAGTACCGGCTACCACCACGATAGAGCAGAAAGGCCACCGCCAGCAGGAGAAGGCGCAGGAACTGCCAGCCACCCTGCCAGGCAAAGACCTGCCCGCCAGGCATCAGGGCAGTGGCGACCATGAGCGGCGCAAGCGTCACCCCGGCAAAGAGATTATAGAGAAGGCGAAAAGCGTACCGGCGCTTCCCGAGAAGAGAACAGAACCACGAGCTCAACCGCGGGCTTATCAGAAGACTGTGCAGCACGCACCACCCGAACCAGCCAGCCGCCAACCCCACCATCTCTCCCGTCATCGACGGCCTCCGTCCCCGCTGGTCCGCCGCCGCCATGCTCCCCACCATGCATGATGGTGGAACACGCCCCATGCCACGCTGGCCAATATCCCGTCAGCGGCACATCATCAGACACCACGGCCTGCACCAGGGCAGAAAAAGAAAAAAAACACCTCCGGCCGTCGATATCTTGCGGCAGCGGAGGTGTAATGGACTGCGGTCGAAACGCCGAGACCTACCAGTTCTCGCCCAGCAGCTCGAAATAGGCCTTGGCATGGGCGCAGGCCGCACAGACCTCGGGCGCATCTTCACCCTCATGCAGGTAGCCGCAATTTCTACACCGCCAGGTCACCTTGGTATCCCGCTTGAAAACCCGGCCGGCCTCGATATTGGCCAGAAGGTCCTTGTAGCGCTTTTCATGCTGCTTTTCCGCCACGGCAATAGCCATGAAGATTGCGGCGATATTGGCAAAACCCTCTTCCCGGGCGATGGCGGCGAATTCCGGATACATGGTGGTGTGCTCGTAATTTTCACCGGCAGCCGCCTCCTCGAGGTTTTCCGCGGTGGTACCGATCACTCCGGCCGGAAAGGCGGCGGTGATCTCGACCTCGCCACCCTCGAGAAGCTTGAACAGTCTCTTGGCGTGCTCCTTCTCCTGGTCAGCGGTCTCCTCGAAAATCGACTGGATCTGCACATAGCCATCCTTTTTGGCCTGGGAGGCAAAATAGGTGTAGCGGTTACGCGCCTGGGATTCGCCGCTGAATGCGGTAAGTATGTTCTTCTCTGTCTTGGTTCCCTTAAGATTGGCCATGTCAAATCACCTCTCTGTTGAATTCTCTACGGTTGATAACCAGCATGGCTGAACCAGATAGCCTCAGCCACAACGGAACATGAAAATCGTCGGTTCGGCAAGGAAGCTTTTCGTACCGAGAAGTTTCGGATAAAACCACACATCCTGCAGATGGCTCGCAGTCATCACTGTAATCACTCTATTTCCATCTCGAAAAACACGTTGGTCCGATCATACCCCATTCCCGGCAAACGAAAAAGATAAAAAGAGGCGGGGCAGTCAGCCGAACAGTAAGCAGTTGATATCATTTGCACAAAACTGAAACATCCACCGCCGATATTTTTTTTGGTGATAAACGCAATTATAACCGTCACCTGACCGGCGGGTAACACGATGCCGCTACAGTCGAAACAAAGGCAATGACAGGAAGGGCGGAGCCGACGGTATGTGTTCTCAGTGGAATACCCCGGCACGTCAACCAGCACGTTCAGTCACGAGGTGTGCATGCAGCAACTGTATTTCAGAAGCCTCTGGGTCTCCGATACCCACCTTGGCGGCAAGAATCTCAAAAGCGAGCAGTTCTACCATTTTCTGGAGACAACCGAATCGGACTATCTCTACCTGGTCGGTGATATCTTCGATCTCTGGAAGCTGCGCAACGACTGGTTCTGGCCAGAAATCAACGACCGGATCATCAACCTGATCCTCAAAAAGGCCAGGAGCGGCACCAGGGTCTATTATCTGCCCGGCAACCATGACGGCATCGTCCGTCATTACACCGATTCCGAGTTCTGCGGGGTGCGGATCCGCGAAGAGATCGTCCACACCGCGGTCGACGGCAACCGCTATCTGGTGCTGCATGGGGACAAATTCGACTGCGTGGTCCAGAACAGTGAGTGGCTGGCCAACATCGGCTCGATACTCTACGACAGCCTGCTGGTTGTCAACCGCTGGTACAACGGCTACCGGCGCCTGCGAGGTAAAGGTTGCTTCTCGATCTCGGCCTGGATCAAGCGACAGTGTAAAACCGCGGTCAACTACATGGGTGACTTCGAGGACGTTCTCATCCGGGAAATCCGCGCCAAGGGGGTCGACGGCCTGATCTGCGGTCACATCCACCACGCCTCGATCAAAGCCATGGGTGATTTTCTCTACAGCAACTCCGGCGACTGGGTGGAGAGTTGTACGGCCATAGCCGAAAACAGTAACGGAACCCTGGGTATCATCCAATGGGTCGAACAGAATCCGGCTAAGGAGCCGGTACTGAGGGCCTGTTCGCCAATAACCTGGTCAAAATTGCGCTCAGATCTGGGTCAGCTTTGGCAGTGACGACCAGCGCAGAACCACAGGCGTAGCAGAGCTACGTCGAGGATTTTGCGCTTGAGCCGCTGCCAAAGATGATGGCGTCGTAAAAAGCCCGATCTCCTGCGTTGCAGCGGGATCGGTCAATGCTCGACGTACCACATGTACGCCTGTGCTTGGCCAACACCACTGCGCCTTGTATATCAGGCTTTTGTACTTAGCCATCTTACGTGCAGGTTTTAGGTCTTTACGAGTCCATCAAAGATGGCGTGAAGATGAGATGCAAGATGTTCAAGTTGTTTGCTGACAGGCCCTTAAGGCGGAATATGAAAAGAATCGCTATCGTGACCGATGCCTGGCATCCCCAAATTAACGGTGTCGTCACCACCCTCAGCCACACCAGCCGCGAACTCACCGATGCCGGTTTTCGGGTAAAGATCGTCAATCCCCAGATGTTTCGTTCCATCCCCTGCCCGACCTACCCGGAAATCCGCCTGGCCCTGGCCGGCACCGGCGATATGGCCAGGGAACTCCGCGATTTCGCCCCCCATGCCGTACATATCGCCACCGAGGGTCCGCTCGGCTGGGTGGCGCGCCGGATCTGCGTTGGCCGCAACTTCGCCTTCACTACCTCGTACCACACCAGGTTCCCGGAGTATATCCGAGCCCGGCTGCCGGTGCCGCTGCCTCTCTCCTACTCGGTGGTCCGCACCTTTCACCGGGCCGCCACCAGAATCATGGTGGCCACCACCGCGCTTGGCCAGGAACTCGCCAGGCGAGGCTTCAGGCAGCTGGCCCTGTGGACCCGGGGGGTGGATACCGACATCTTCCGGCCCCGCCCCACCAGGATGTTTACCGCCGCATCATCGCCGGTAATGATCTATGTCGGCAGGGTGGCGATAGAAAAGAATATCAAAGATTTCCTTTCTCTCAACATCCCCGGGACCAAGGTGGTGGTCGGCGACGGACCGGCGCGCAAACAGTTGGAAAAAGCCTATCCCGACACCCTCTTTGTCGGCTACCGCACCGGCGCCGAACTGGCTCACACCATCAGTTCGGCCGATGTGATGGTCTTTCCGAGCCGGACCGATACCTTCGGGGTGGTGATGCTCGAGGCCATGGCCTGCGGGGTGCCGGTCGCCGCCTATCCGGTCACCGGACCGATCAATATCATCAAGAACGGTGTCAACGGCTGGCTGGACAGCGACCTGGCCACCGCCATCGACCGGGCCCTTGCGGTCTCGCCGGAGTCGTGCCTCAATACCGCCCTCAATTATTCATGGCAGGCCAGCGCCAGGCAGTTTCTCAACAACCTGGCCATCCAGTCGCAGCCCCTGGTCTGAAACCCGGATGCTTGCCCAGCCACCCTCAATCACCTCCGACAGCGCCCATGTCCATCTTCCCTGAGATCTTCCCCAACCTCGACCCGCAGCTGCTCCAGGCGGAAAGCCTGGGTCTGGCCAGACGACTGGCCCAGGCCGGTCGCTCTCCATTTTGCGATGACGACAGCAGCGTCGGTATGGAATATGAGCTGCAGGTGGCGGTGGAAGGGGTACCGGCAAAGGTCGATCTACCCTTGACCATCCGTGACTCGACGCTGTACCGCAACACCCAGAAACGGGCCGAGCGCGGCGATCTGCCCAGATCATCCCTTGCAGAGCTGAGAGATTTCCTAGGCAGTGACCTCGCCGTTATCTGGGAGAACAGCTGGGTGCGCTGTGCACCCAGGTACCTCGGCCCATTCGCCGCCGAGGTGCTCGCCAGTGATTTTCTCGCCGACAAGAGCAACCCCAACAGCCCGGTGCGCCAGGACCTGCACCGCTTCCAGATCACGGATGCCGGCAGGCCGATGCTGCGCCTGCCCATCAGTTATCTGCTCAAACTGGCTCTCGCCGACACCCTCGACCCCGCTTACGATCTTGCCCCCGAACTGCGACAGACCGGCACCAGGCTGCTGGATCACTTCTTAAGCGACAACACCTCGCCGGAGATCCTCTCCCTGACCATCCCCACCGCAAAGAGCGGCCGGATCGGCCATCTCGCGGCCCGGGAGACGGCCCGGACCTTCCTGCTCTGTCAGCTCCTCTGCCAGTACGCCAACAGCCAGTTCGGCCTCACGGAGAGCGGTCAGCGCTGCCTGATCTACAACGCCCCCCAGGCCCCGCTCCGGATAAAAAGGCTCAACGAACTGGTGCCGGACAGCTACTACCGCCAGCTGTTCATCAGCCCCTGCCTTTCCGGCTGGGCTCGCGGCGAAGAAAAATACCGCTACATGTCGCTCTGTCACCAGGTACTGTCGCGCAGCCAGCTCAACACCATCGGTAAACTCAAGGATGCCGGGATCATCACCAACAATCTCGTGGTCCTGCCCAACACCTCCAACACCTGCCTGGCCAACAACGGCACCCACGTCTCGCTCGGCAGCCGGATGTTGACCGAGCTGGCCGCCGAGCCGGCTTCGGGTTTTCATCCCGGGGTGGAAAAATATCTCGGCGACCTGGTCACCAAGATCGTCGAACATTTCCTGCCGCTGATGGTCGGCACCTACAGCGCCGCCCCCTATCGCATCGATTTTGCCGACTTTCATCCCGAAAAGATCCTCGGTTTTCTCCCCCATGAACTGGACTATACCCATCTGCGGATGCTCTGGCGCCGCTGGAAGAAAAAGGCCGACAACCGCTTCTTCGGCCATTCGCTCACCCCTTTTGGCCCACGCAACCTGGACAGGCTTCTGGCCACCGTGCTGCAGCTCCATGGTGACCTCATTGCCGATTTTCGCCTGATCGACTATTTCATCACCCTGCTCTCCACCGCCAGCGCCCCGGCCTTGAACGGCCTTGCCGGCAACCAGGTACGGCTGAAATCGGAGCTGAGCGAGATGGGTATTTTCGACAGCCGGATGTCGATTTATTTGCCCTATCGAATGCGTGCCTACCAGCAGCAGGGCTATTCAGGCTTTGAAGGCCGCAACTATTCGCTTTTTCCAAATTTCATGAGTGATATGGCCGAGGCGGTCAACCTGCAGAACCTGATCACCGCCCTGGCCTACAGGATGGCTCTGCAGGGGGCAATCGGCCATGGCGACATCCCCGATGAGCCGTCCGTCGAAAGTGAGCGGCGCCAGCTCTTCTTTGCCGCCGCCATCGGTCTGCCGACGGTCTATATCCGCCACGACACCGGCAACACCCTGCTGCGTCGGATCGTCGCCAGGGTCCGCACAACCCGCGCCAGCCGGCGCTACAAGGGCTATCTGCGCGTCCCCGTCGCCGACTATCGACTGGCCCTGCTCGATTTTCTCAGTCAGGAGGCCGGCGAACTCGTCGACCGGCAGGGACTCGCCGGCGATATCCAACAGCTCCGAACCCGCCTGACCGACCCGGACCAGGCCGCCTGGGGCCGGCTGGTCGCCAGAACCAGGGAGCAACTCGGCACCAATCGGCCCGCCGGCAGGATTTCGGCCGAGACCTTCAACAGGGCGACCGAGCATCTCTACCGCACCGAGCTACGCCAGGAACAGCTGGCGGAAGGCTACATGGTCCTGACAGAGGATTGCCTCCGCCTCGAACGGCGCGCACCCGAGCTTGTCCGCGGAATCTTGTCCTCGGCTCAAATGGCCAGCCCCCTCTACAACACGCTCAGACGACTCGAACCGGACCTGCTCCAGGAAACCGTCCCGCCCACGGTCCTGCGCAAGATCATCCATCTTGTCATAGCCGTCATTCACCAGGACAGCAAACAGGGAGATCAACCACGATGAAAACATCGTCTGCCCACCAGTACATCGACCGCAACTCACGACAGATCGTCACCGAAAAGCTGGTGGGCGACCGCGCCATCGCCCTCATCTATTCCACGATACGGGAGAACGCTCCGGCCCTCTTCCGGGCCCTGACCTCGAGTAGAATGTCCAGTCTGCTCAGCCTGTATCATTTCGACTTTCTCGATAGAAAACGGGGCAGCGGCAGAGCGCTCTTCGCCCGACTCGGCGTCGACTGGAGCGAATGCGTGGAAGAATGCGGTCATTACCAGACCCCACGCCAGGTGTTCGAGCGGCAGATCCGCTACTGGGACCTCCGGCCGATGAACGACGATCCGAAAATCGTGGTGTCTCCCGCCGACGCCCGGGTGCTGATCGGCTCGTTTGCCGAGAATTCCTCACTCTTTATCAAGGAAAAGCTCTTCACCCCGGCCGAGCTGTTTGGTCGGCACTCACCCTGGCAAAAACGGTTTACCGCCGGCGATTTCGCGGTCTTTCGCTTAACCCCCGACAAATACCATTACAACCACCTGCCGGTGAGCGGCAGGGTAGAGGATATCTACCAGGTGGACGGCCAGTACCATAGCTGCAACCCCGCCGCCCTGGTCGCCCTCGCCTCACTGCACGCCAAAAACAAGCGGGTGGTCACCATTATCGACACCGACATACCCGGTGGTTCCAGGATCGGTCTGGTGGCGATGATCGAGGTAGTGGCCCTGATGATCGGCGATATCGTTCAGGCCTACAGCAGCAAACGCTACCTGTCCCCTTGCGCCATCGAGCCCAGGATGGTGGTCGAAAAAGGCTGCCCCAAGAGCTACTACCGCCCGGGCAGTTCCACCGATATTCTCGTCTTTGAAAAGAACCGGATCGCCTTTAGCCGCGACCTGGTTCACAACAGCCGGCGCAACGACGTCAGCAGCAGGTTCGTCAACACCTCCGGGCGAGCGATGGTGGAAACCGACCTCAAGGTCCGCTCCGCCATCGGCTATCGGCTCGTCTGAAACCACTACCTTGGAGTTATTACCATCATGGTCGAATTACTTTTCTGTAGCACCGCGGGGGGGCTGCTCTCGCTGCTTCTGGTCTGGGGGTTCCGCAACCTGCCGGGCGAGCGGTGGCAGATGCTGGCGGTCATCCCCGGTAAAAAACAGGACGAGCACAGCTGGCAGGGCACCAACCTCACCTATTACGGCTTCTTCATCGCCACCAGCCAGCTGCTCTCCCTCGCCCTGCTCTTTATCCTCCTCGGGGCCATGGAGATCTCCCTGGCCGGGGCCATACTGGCCACCACCCTGGTGCTCGCCGTCAGTGTGCCGGCGGCCCGGATCATCGCCATCCTGGTGGAGCGCAAACGACATACCTTCACCATCGGCGGCGCCGGTTTTGTCGGCATGATCGCCGCGCCGCTCGCCATCATCGCCGCCAGTGAGATCCTGGGCGGATTCTTCCCCTGCTACCTGCCTCTCATCCCGGTGATGGCGGCCATGGCCATCGCCTATACCCTGGGCGAGGGCCTTGGCCGCCTGGCCTGCCTCAGCTACGGCTGCTGCTACGGCAAGCCGCTCAAGATGTGTTCGAGGCCGATACAACAACTCTTTGCCACCTCCGCCACCGTCTTTTCCGGGTTTACCAAGAAGGCGGAGTACGAAGGCCAGCTGTGCGGCGAGCCCCTGGTACCGGTGCAGGCCATCACCTCGATCCTCTTTTCACTGACCTGTCTGCTTGGTACCTGGCTCTTTCTGCACGGCGACTTCACCATCGCCCTGGTCCTCTGCATTACCGTCACCCAGCTGTGGCGGCTCGTCTCGGAATTCCTGCGGGCAGATTTTCGCGGCTGCGGTACCATCAGCGTCTATCAGAAGATGAGCGTGGTGGCGGTCCTCTACATCATCGGCGTGACCCTGGTCCCCCAGGCGGCGATCACCGTTCATCCGGTTGTTACAAAAGGAATCGGCCAGCTCTGGCAGCCGGGGGTGATCCTCGGGCTGCAGCTGGCCTGGCTACTGTTCTTTGTCTATTTCGGTCGCTCGACGGTGACCCGTTCCCAGATCTCGTTTTCCCTCCACCAGGAACGGCTCTAACCAGCAGGGCTGGACCAGGGAGCCTCAGCCACAACAAACGATGAAGCTCCCCGGTGCGGCAACAGAGCTTTTCGCACTGGCGATTTTCGGATAAACCAGCAGGGCTGGACCAGGGAGCCTCAGCCACGGCAATGACACCGCTACGCTGTTATGAAATTTCTCGGCGCGCCAGGGATCAGGATTTCTTTTTCCAGCTCTTCTCCTCTCCCCGAACCAGACGGCCGATATTTTCATGGTGTTTGAGCCAGATCAGAATGGCGACGATGGCCGCAGTGACCAGGGTCACAGTCGGCTGGGCCAACAGCCAGAGCCAGACGACCATCAGGGCCGAGGCCAGAAGCGAACCGACCGAGACATAGCCGCTTGCCCAGACCGCGCCGACAAAAACGATCAGGCTGGCCAGTACCGCAACCGGCGAGAGAAAGAGAAAGACCCCGAGCCCGGTGGCAACGCCCTTGCCGCCCACAAAACCAAGATAGATCGGGAACATATGACCGACAATCGCCGCGATACCACAGCAGGCGACAACCAGTTCGGCATTCGGCTGACCGGCCTGCAGATGGGCCGCCAGCCACATTGGCGCAAACCCCTTGAGACCGTCGCAGATCAGGGTCGCGAATCCCAGCTTCTTGCCGAGAAGCCGGCTGACATTGGTGGCGCCGATATTCCTGCTGCCCTCCTGCCGCACATCCTTGCCGGCCAGCTTGCCGATAAGCAGGCCAAAGGGTATCGCCCCAAGAAAATAACTCGCCACAACAAGTAGGTAACCCATATCATCAACCACCAAAAGAGCTCGAGAAGATGCCGAAAAAAGGACCGCGCCATGACCAGGATGGTCTGGCCAGCGCGGGCTATCTCGGTCAAGATACAGCACTTTTCCGGCAAAGACAACGGTGATATTTTTGCTGCTTTCGGCAACTGAGCACCAGGTCTCGATAAGAAAACGGGAGGTAGTGTATGGTCGCTGCCGGGCCCGGGAAGAGCGTGTCGGTGCCCCCCCGACAGCCTCCCCGGCGCACCCATCAGCTGAGAGGTTGGGTTCGTGGCGCCCGTGCCCGCCGGATCATGCCGATGATCGGCAGGGCGATGGAGAAGAGCGTGATGACCAGCAGAACCAGGCTGATAATCGAGCTGAAGAAGATGGAAAAATCCTGATTGGAGAGGCGGAAGGCCTGGCGGAACGACTGCTCCATGGTCCCCCCGACGATCACCGCCAGGATCATCGGCGCGGTCGGGATCTTCGCCGCCTTCATGAGCACCCCGGCTACCCCGAGGATGACCAGGATATAGAAATCGATCACGGAATTACTGATGGCATAGCAGCCGACAAAGGCCAGGCCGAGAACGATGGGATAGAGCACCCTGGGGGGAATGGCCAGAACCCGAACCAGCACGCCGGCCAGCGGAATATTGACCACGGCCAGAATGAAGTTGGCGACGAACATCGCGGCAATCAAACCCCAGGCAGTATCGGGGTACTGGGCAAACAGCAGCGGCCCGGGCTGAATGCCCAGCATCAGCAGGGCGCCCATCATCACCGCCGTGGTCCCCGAACCGGGCACCCCGAGGGAGAGCATCGGAATCATCGCCCCGATCGCGGCGGCGTTGTTGGCCGATTCTGGCGCAGCCAGACCCTCGATCGCTCCATTGCCGAACTCATCACCGTGTTTTGACAGCTGTTTCTCATTGTTGTAGCACATAAGCGAGGCCATGGTCCCTCCCGCCCCCGGCAGGGCTCCGACGATAAAGCCGACGGGAGCCGACCGGAAAATCGGCCACTTGGAACGTTTCCAGTCCTCTTTCGAGATCCAGATCCTCCCGAATCTGGTCTGGGATTTTCTGGTCCCGGCATCCAGGGCCTTAAAGGAGTTCAGCACCTCCCCCATCGCGTAGATGCCGATAATGACCACCAGAAAGTCAACCCCGGTCTGCAGTTCCAGAATCCCGAAGGTGAAGCGCTCCGAACCGGACTGGGCATCGATGCCGATGGTGGCGATGGCCAGGCCGACCACCATCGACAAGAACCCCTTGAGCATGTTGTTCCTTGACATCGAGGCCGTCATCGAAAGAGCGGCGACCATCAGCATGAAATATTCGGCAGGCCCGAACTTCAAGGCGAAATTCGCCACCGGCTCGGCCAGTAGGGTCATCAGGATCGCCGCGATGGTCCCGCCAATGAGCGAAGCTATCGCCGAGATGGCCAGAGCCGACTCCGCCCGTCCCTGCATGGCCATGGGATAGCCATCAAAGGTCGCGGCAAGGGCGGCGCCATCGCCGGGGGTGTTGATGAGGATCGAACTGCGCGAGCCACCGAACATTGCCCCGATATACACCCCCGTCATGGTAATGAGCGCCGCGGTCGGCCCCATGGCGAAGGTCATCGGCAGCAGCACGGCGACCCCGGTGGCCGGACCGAGACCCGGCAGCATGCCGATAATTGTTCCCAGAACGCCGCCGGCGGTGACCAGCAACAGGTGCCAGGGCTCGAGCGCGACCCCGAAGCCGTGGAGAAGATTGACGAAAATACTTTCCATGAGATCTCCTTAAGTATCCAGAACTCCTCGGCACGGGCAGCGCTGTTGCCGCGCCGAGGAGTAGCATAACAGCGTAGCGGTGTCATCGTTGTGGTTGAGACGACCTGGTCCAGCCATGCTGGTTATTCCATAAAGGGGAGTGGCGGCAGGCTCACGCTCAACAGTGTCGAAAAAACAAAATAAATACCTCCTGAAAAGAATGCCGCCACCAGAGCGTTGCGCAGCCAGCGCCGCCAGCCGCTGGTGATGGTCAGCATCGCGAACATGAAGAGCGCGGTGCTGATGAGGTAACCGAACCGGTCGAAAAAGAAGGCGTAGCCGATACCGGCCAGACAGGTCAGAGCGATGTGTCGGCGATACCTGCTGTGAGCCTGTCCTTTGCCCAGCACACTCTGGAGCGCCTGGATGGAGGCGGAGAAACTGCTCCGGATGGTCAGGATGATCCCGACGATAACGGCCAGCCCGGCCACGCCCAGGGGAAAATAGAGCGGATCCTGGGGATTGCCAAAGGCCGCTCTCGGCATGTTCCAGGCCGCCAGGCCATAGACGAGGCCAAAGAAAATACTGAAAAGGCCGGTAAAGGAGTCCCAGTTCGCACGTTTTTCACTCATGGCAATGCTCTCCTGCGTGGATATGAGCCCGGACTTCTCATCCGGGCAGCTGTCACCCCGCCAGCTGCACGGTGGCCAGGCGACACAGTGATCCTCCCGTCATCTCCTCTGCAACACCTCGTCGAGTATCTCCTTGTAGGCCGCATTGGTCCTTGCCAGAAATTCCGTGAACTGCGCCGCATCCAGATAGGCGTCGTCCCAGCCGTTGCGCGTTCTGGCCTCGGCCCATTCCGGGGTCGCAACCAGCTTGGCCAGGGCCGCACTCCAGTAGTCGACCGCCTCCTTTGGCATATCCTTGGGGCCGAACAGTCCCCGCCAGTTCTCGAACGTCACCTCGATCCCCTGTTCTTTGACCGTCGGGATCTCGGCCATGCTCCCGACACCCACCCGTCTCCCGGCGGTCTGGGCGATGACCTTGAGTTTGCCGGTGTCAATCAGGGCGGCGACATCACCAAGACCGGTGGAGATGAGATCGACATGGCCCCCCAGAACCTGGGCCACCGCCCCGCCATCCTGAAAACTGACGTAGTCGATGTCCCGGATATGCTGCACCCCGGCGGCCCGGGCCACCATCAGAAACTGGATATGGTCCATCGAGCCGGCCGAGGAGGTGCCGCCGATCTTGACGCTCTTCGGGTCCTTCTTTAAGGCCTCCATCACCTCGTTTATGGTGGCATACGGCGAGTTTTCCCCGACCACAAAGGCGCCATAATCGGTAATGAGGCGGGCCAGGGGGGTAGTATCCTGGTAGCCAAACTTCGAGGAACCGGTCAGATTGATGAGCAGCAACGGCGGCGAGTAGACCGCGATCAGGTTGCCCTTGCCCTTCTGGGTCTGCATATAGGCGAGGTTGACCGCCCCGCCGCCGCCCGGCCGGTTGCTGACCGGCATGTTGCAGGAGACCAGCTTGAGGTCTTTCAAGGTCTTGGCCACGGTGCGGATCGTCAGATCCCAGCCGCCGCCGGCCCCGGCGGGGGCGACAAACATCACCGTGCTGGGGGGATAGGCCATTGCCGCCAGTGGCGGAAACGTAAGCGAGAAGGCCACTACGGCGAAAACGAATCTTTTCATCGATCGGTTCATATCTGTTCCTCCAGGTTGAGATGGATAATGCAGGAGTTATCGCAACAGCGCCCTTTTCGGCACCCTCGAGGCCAGCGGTCTTATCGGCTTGTCGACGGCTGTACCTGCCGCAGGATATCGATCAGGGTCCCATCCCGGTACTCGATCAGGGCGACGATGGTGTCGGTGAATTGCGGTTTTTGCGGAACCCCTGTTATCGAGTAGGCGATATCGCGCAACTCTTCGATACCCTTCAGTTCGATCCCCGCATCCGTCAGCTGGTCGATCAGCTCGCCCCGCCTGGGGTTGACGGCTATGCCATGATCGGTGACCAGCACGTCGATGCTCTCGCCAGGGGTGGAGACCACGATCACCTCATCGACGACCACGGGAATCCGGCCCCGCACCAGCGGGGCGGTGATAATGGTTATTTTCGCCCCGGCCGCGGTATCGGAATGACCACCGGTGGGGTACTGCAGCACCCCGTCGGAGTGGGTGTTGACATTGACGTTGAAGTTGACATCGATCTCCGTGGCCCCCAGAACGACCACGTCAAGCAGATTGACGGCGGTACCCCGGTTGTGGGGGTTGGCGTAGAAACCGGCGCTGACCTCGATATGGTTGTAGTCCTTCATCAGCGACTCGATCGCATACTGGTCAAAGGCCTGGATGGTGAGAATCTTGTCGAGGACACCCTCCTCGAGCAGCTTGACCATGTGCTCGGTGGTCCCCCCCATCCCGAAGCTCGCCCTGATACCACGCTTTTTCATCCGCTCACCCAAGAATTTGGTGACGGCAAGCGAGATGCCGCCGGCGCCGGTCTGGAAACGGATGCCGTCATGGAAGGCTTCGCTATGCTCGATCACCTTGACCGCGCTCCTGGCAATATTGAGGTTGACGGGATCCCTCGTGATCTGCAGGGTGTTCGAGGCGATCAGGGAAGGATCGCCGATATCGTCCACCTTGACCACCGTACCGACATACTCCTGGGAGATGGAGATGGGGATCACCGGGGTGTCCTCCATATAATCGGTGATGGCGACGGTCTTCTCGCTGTAGATGGCATCGGCCAGCGAATAGGCCAGCGGCCCGCAGGCGGAAGGTCCCTTCACCCCGTTGCAGTTGCCGATGGCGTCGGCGCAAGGGGCACCGATAAAGGCCGCGTCGATATGCAGATCGCCACGCTCGATGGCCCGCACCCTTCCGCCGTGGGAACGAATGACGATGGGATGGGCCAACAGACCAGAGGAAATCGCCCTGCCGACCTTGCCCCGGGCACTGCCGCCCTCGATCCGGCTGACCACCCCGTTGCGGATATGCTCGATGAGCGGTTCGTGCACTGAATACAGCGAACTCGGGGCCAAGGTCAGATCACCAATGCCCAGCGCGGCGATCTCCGCCAGCACCATGTTCAGCACCCTGTCCCCTTCCCGGAAATGGTGATGAAAGGAGATGGTCATTCCATCCCGGAGCCCGATCCGGCGGATGGCCTCGGCGATGGTCGGCACCAGACAGGTCTCGCCGGGATGCAGAATCGTGCCCAGCCGTGGCCCCACCCGACGTTTTTCCTCCTCTATCCGCGGCGAGAAGGCCCCGACAAAGGGGTGATAGGTCTTGCCGTCCACCTTGAGGGGAACCGATCGATTCACCCCATTGGTCACATAGTCGCTTGCGTCCATGACGTCCCCTCCTCAGATTGTCGGCGCCGGCACCACCACACCAAGTCGTGCGGCATAGCCAATGATTTTCTCTGCCCGGCGGATGATTGGTTTGTCGATCATCTTCCCCTTGACCACGGCCACCCCACTGCCGGCCGCCCTGGCCCTCTCGGCGGCGTGGATCACGTTCGCCGCATGCTGCAACTCTTTTTCGCCGGGGGCAAAACACTCATGGATGATCTCGATCTGGGCGGGATGGATCGCGGCGCGACCGTCAAAGCCCATCTCCTTTATCTCGATGGTGTCCCGGCGCAATCCCTCACTGTCGGTGAAATCGGCGAAGACGGTGTCGAGCGCCTGAACCCCCGCGGCCTTGGCGGCGATGACCAACATGCTCCGGCCCCAGAAGATCTCCCTGCCACCGCTGGTTCTGGTGGCGCCGATATCCTGGGTGAAATCCTCTCCACCGAAGGTGATCGCGTCGACCAGCGGCGAGGCGGAGGCCACCTCATGGGCATGCAGGATGCCCTTGGCCGTTTCGATCATCGGCAGAATGCTGATCGGTTTCGGTAGACGGGCCTGTTCTATGGCCTCCGCCACCACCTGGACATCCGCTGCGCTCTCGCACTTCGGGACCACGATCGCGTCCGGCCCGGCGGCAAGCACCACCGCCAGATCGGTCAGGCCGCCGCCATTCACCGGGTTGATCCGCACCATGACCTCGCTTAAGCCGAAATCGACCGTGGCAATGGCGTTTCTGACCAGCAGCCGGGCCGCGTCCTTGTGTTCGGGAGACACCGCGTCTTCGAGGTCGAGAATGAGCGCATCGGCGCCGATCCCAGGCCCCTTCTGAATCATTCTCGGCCGATTGCCAGGCAGATACATCCGTGAACGTCTCAATCGTTCCATGGCTCACCTCTGTTTATCCGAAAATCGCCGACAAGGAGTCGTCGGCACTTTCTCGGGATTTTCATGGTTTGTTGTGGCTGCGGTACCTGGTCCAGCCATGCTGGTTAGCAGGCACGCTCGATCGCGGCCTGGGTTCGGGCCCGGATCACATAGTCCAGGGCCCCCTGGTCAGTGACCTCCGCCTGCAGGTCGGTCAAGCCGCAGCGGGCGATTTCCTCGGCCACGGATGCCCGGATCTGCTCGCCGAAAAGGGTCATGACCCTGCTGTCGACTGCGATCGTGACACCACTGCCAGGCGGAGTCGGCCGAAGAAGAATGACCACATCGCCCTTGTCGTGCAAACCGGCTTCGGCCTCGCGACAGATTGTTCTCGGTGCGGCAACCATAACAAGACCTCCTGGAGGAGTTTTGCGAAAAAGAAAGAGTGAAGAGAAAAGGTTCTTTTCAGAGAATTCCGGTCTAAATTCCGGTCTAGCATGGTCGATTGCGTACACCATGTAAATATTGCGCAAATTAACTCTGTTTTGTTTATTATTGACCATTGTGTGCATTCTGGTCGCATAACCTCACCGGAAGTCACCTGGGAAGAGGATGTATTCAGGATGTGTGACCGTTCTCCAGTGCCCCAGGTTCGTTTAAGCAGTCCCCGAGCTAGAGCAAGCTATGTGAGGGGGGCTGATCAGACGAAAATGGGCTGCTGATCAACGGTCACCTGGCCGCGGACAGCGTCGCCCCACCGGGTCAAGGGGGGAGTACCGGTCAGGATGGACAGCCCCGGCGGGGGCGACACGGTGCCGGTCAGACAGTCGCGTAAACAGCGTGATTTGCGAGGGAAGAGGATGAAACTCCAGGGCAAAATGATTCTTCTTATTTGTTCCCTGCTGCTCCTGGTGGGCCTGGCCGAAGGCCTCTTCTCCTGGCACCAGGTCTCGCTGATTCTCGAAGACCAGATCGGCCATCGGGCCTTGCGGGTCTCCCAGGCGGTGGCGCTTATTCCGGCGGTCAGGCAGGAGCTGGAAAAAGGCGACATGCACTCCCTGCGCCTTCAGGCGATAGCCGAGACCATCCGTCTGCAGACCGGCGCGCTGTTTGTGGTTATCGGCGACAGCCAGGGCCGGCGGTACACCCATCCGGTGGAAGAGCGGATCGGTCAGCAGATGGTCGGCGGGGACAACGACCTGCCGCTTGCGCTGGGGCTCGCCGAAATCTCCAAGGCCAAAGGGACCATGGGCTATTCGATCAGGGGCAAGACCCCGGTGTTCAACGATGACCATGAGGTCATCGGCGTCGTCTCGGTGGGCTACCTGATGGAAAATGTCAACAGGACCATCAGGCGGAACCAGTTCAACATTGTACTGGTCCTGCTGGCGGCGCTCATTCTGGGAACAGGCCTGACCATCAAGATCACCAATGATCTGCGCGCGGCGCTCTTTGGTCTCGAGCCGGAAGACATTGCGGCCCTGCTCAAGGAGAGAACCGCAACGCTCGAGGCGATCAGAGAGGGGGTGATGGCCATCGACCGGCACGGCCTGGTCACCACGATCAACCATGCCGCCATCAAGACCCTGGGCGTCGACAACAGCAGGGAAATTATCGGCCGCCCGGTCAAAGAGATCTTTCCCGCCACCCGCATGCTCGATGTCCTGACCAGTGGGGACAGCCAACTCGACAGGATCCAGCAGTACAACGATAAAGAGATCGTCATCAACCGCATCCCCATCGTTATCGGCGACAAGGTGGTCGGGGTGGTCTCGAGCTTTCGTGACCTGAGCGAACTCAACCTGGTCCTGAAAAAACTCTCGAAGGTGCAGGAGTACTCGGAAATGCTGAGGGCCCAGACCCATGAATATTCCAACAAACTGCACACCATCTCCGGTCTTATCCAGATAGAGGCCTTCAAGGAGGCGATCGAGCTGATCGGCAGCGAAACCTCGGGGTATCAGGACCTGATACATTCACTGATGACCATCGCGCCGGACCCCGTCCTCGCCGGGATGCTGCTTGGCAAATACAACACCGCGATGGAGCGAAAGATCAGGATGGTCATCGATCCCGACAGCAGCATGCGGGATATTCCGGCAACCGTCGAGGTCGAGCAGCTGGTGACCATTGTCGGCAATATCCTCGACAATGGCTTCGATGCCGTCGTCCGGCAAAATGAAGAAAACAGGGAGGTGCGCCTGTCGATGACCGATCTCGGCCACGATCTCATCTTCGAGATCGACGATTCGGGCCCGGGCCTGGCCCCCGAACAGTATCGGCAGATCTTTACCAGAGGGTATACGACCAAAAACAAGGAAGGCCATGGAGTAGGCCTCTACCTGGTGGAAAAAACGGTTACCAAAATGGGTGGGACGATCCATGTCGGCCCCTCGGAGCTGGGAGGCGCGGCCTTCACCGTCATCCTCCCCAAAGGAAAACAACATGGAGAACGGCACGATCCAGACCCTTATCGTCGAGGATGATGTCAAGATAGCGGAAATACAGCGTATTTTTACCGAGAAAATACCTGGGTACAGTGTGGTGGGTATCGCCCATACCATCGGCGAGGCCCAGGAGGTCATCCCGGTCCTGTCGCCGGACCTGATCCTGCTCGATATCTTCTTTCCCGACGGCACCGGCCTGGATCTGCTCTGGGCCAGCAGGGGTTCGCAACAGAAAACGGATTTTATCCTGATCACCGCCGCCAAGGAGGTGAAGTTTTTCGAAGAGGGGTTGCGGGGCGGAGTCATCGATTACATTCTCAAGCCCCTGGTCTTCTCCCGCTTCGCCAGCACTCTGGAAAAATACCGGAGACACCGGGAAAAACTGGGGAGGATGACCATGATCGACCAGGCCCAGGTCGATGGTTTTCTTCGCCAGGACACTCCGGCCGCCGCCACCGCCGAATTGCTGCCCAAAGGCATAGATGGTATAACGCTCAACAAGATTGCGGCCGTAGTCGACAGGGTGGGCCCGGATGGCATCAATGCGGAAAATGCCGGCAAGCGGATCGGTGTCAGCCGCACCACCTCGAGACGCTATCTCGAATATCTCGTCGCCAGTGGCACTCTCGAGGCCGACCTGTCCTACAGAGCGGTGGGCCGCCCGGAGAGAATCTATCGAAAGCCCGGAGGATAACCCGGATTTCTCATCAGTTCAGGCGGGGTCAGGTTCGATTTTTCTCCCGGCGCACAGGAGAAGGCTCTGTTCACCCGCAAAAGACCAGGAGGCGTTCACCAGGCCGCAAGCGAAGGTGAGTGAACCCCGAACTGTAACCGTTCCCCAGCGTTGCAACGGCAATGGGATGCCAATGCCGGGGAACGGTTATTTTGCAATCAACAGGAATGTTCGCACTATGGACCACCAGCCTGCCGACCCCTACCAGCTGCGACTCAAGGAACTCGGCGAAGAGTTCCTCTACGCTCTGATCGACAACCCCTACGAATGCCCGATCATCATCGGCAAAGACGGCATCATCTGTTTCATCAGTCGCTATAGTGACCGCCTTCTCGGCATAGACAGCGAAGAGGCGGTGGGCAAACACATCACCGAGGTGGTCGATGCAACCCACCTGCATGAAGTTTTAGGCGACGGCAAAGCAAGAATCGGCGACACCCTCTACATCGCCGGCCGCCAGCAGCTCATTTCCCGCATTCCGATCAAAGACCGGCAGGGGACTCTGCTTGGCGCCGTAGGCAAGGGGATGCTCAATGAGGTGAAGAGGTTGTGGGATCTCCAGCGCAAGGTCGAACTCCTCGACGGCCAGCTCGAATACTATCAGAAACAGGTCAACAGGCTCAAAGGCGGTGACCTTATCATCGGTAGATCCAAACCGATCCAGGAGGTGAAAGACAAGGCCCTGCTGGCGGCGAAAACCTCTTCGACCATACTCATCAATGGCGAGTCCGGTTCGGGCAAGGAGGTCATCGCCTATTTCATTCACACCTCAAGTCCAAGGGCGAATCAGCCGTTTATCAAAGTCAACTGTGCCTCTATCCCCCCCGACCTCTTCGAGAGCGAACTCTTTGGCTACGAACCGGGGGCCTTCACCGGCGCCCGGGCAAAAGGCAAACCCGGCAAGTTCGAAATGGCCCATGGCGGCACAATTCTACTCGACGAAATCGGCGAACTGCCCCTGCCGATGCAGGCCAAGCTGCTGCGGGTTCTCCAGGAAAAAACAGTCGATCGACTGGGCGGCACCACCACGATACCGGTGGATTTCCGTCTGATCGCCGCCACCAACAGAGATCTCGGCGAGATGATAAAAAACGAGAAATTCCGCATAGATCTCTTCTTTCGTATCAACGTCTTCAGTATCAAGGCGCCGAGTCTGAGGGAAATACAAGACGACATTCCACTCATTGCCAACCATCTGCTGGCCAAATTGAAAACAGAGATTACCTGGGGGCCGTCGAAAATTTCCAAAGAGGCCATGGAGATCTTGAAAAATGGGCTGTGGCCCGGCAATGTCCGGGAGCTGCGCAACGTGATGGAAAAAGCCAGCATTATCGCCAAAACCGATACCATCTTACCCAAAGATCTTCCCGAACAGATCCGGACCCCGGCATACCGGGTGACGGACAACGACAACCTGCCGTTGCAGGGCAACCTCCGGCAGATCCTCGAAGAGGTGGAAAAACGGGTCATAGCCAATGTGCTCGACTCGGTCGGCGGCAACAAGAGTGCGGCCGCCGAAATTCTCGGCATCCATCGCACCTCGCTCTACGACAAGCTCGGCAAGATCGAGAAACGATAACCGTTCGCTGCGGCCGGCGAGGTCGCCTGGATAGATTTTTTCGCCCTCCTCCGCCCTCCCCTCCCAGGCCAGGTGTCGTCCTGGCCCTACACTGTTCATTTTCCCCTACACTTTACCGCAACAGGACCCAACCGGCGCGTTACCACCGGAAAACGCCGGAACCGGCGTTGGTCTGTATGCCTGGCCCTACAGTCGTTGGCTCAGACCATCTCATATCTTCTACAGATAAAATCTGCAGATTCCAATAGATAGAAAAAACAGAGACGTTGGCACCAATACTGCAAATCTATTCTCGACGTACCCAAGACGGTCATGTTCACAGAGGAGCCAATCGCATGCATATCAACCAGAAAAAAGCCACTTCGCTCAAGGACGCCATCAGCCGTTACGTCACCGACGGATGCCATCTTTCCATCGGTGGTTTTACCGTCAACCGCAACCCGATGGCGGCCGTCTACGAGATCATCCGCCAGAAGAGGAGAAATCTCCACTGCTATGCCCACTCAAACGGCACCGGAATTGACGAACTCATTGGCGGCGGCTGCGTGGCGCGACTGGAGATTGCCTATGGTGGCAACGGCAAGGCGGCACCGACCTGCATCCGTTTCAAACTGGCGGTCCAGCGGGGAGAAATTCTCGTCGAAGATTACTCCAACTACCAGATGTCATTGAGGTTTCATGCCGGAGCGATGGGGCTGCCCTTTCTCAATACCAGATCGGGACTCGGCACCGACATCCTCAACAGATGGGGGTTTTCCCGCGCATTGCGAGAGAAGGACCCCAGGTTGCCGAAGAAGAAATATGAGATCATCGACAATCCATTCGGCGGCTGGGCCGGCGCCTCCAAGGTCGTGCTGGTACCGGCGATCAATCCGGATGTGACCATTCTGCATGTGCAGAAGGCCGACGAGTACGGAACATGCCGGATCGAAGGGCTCAACTTCGCCGACATCGATCAGGCGAAAGCGGCCAGGCACGTCATCGTCACCTGCGAAGAACTCGTCGGCACCGAAGAGCTGAGGAAAAAACCCGAATACAATCAGATCCCTTTTATCCATGTCAGCGCGGTAGTTCACATGCCGCACGGCGCCTATCCCACCTCCTGCTACAACCATTACGACTACGATCCTGTCTGCCTCAAGCAGCTCGCCTGCTTTGCCAAGGATGACACGCTCTACCAGCGCTACCTGGAAAAGTTCGTCCATGGCGTGGACAGCCACCAGGGGCTTCTCGATCTCGTCGGCGGAGAACAGCTGGAGATGATCGCTGCCGACAGGACAACCGGCTACGCCACAGGACTTGACAGACGATAGCAACCCCTCGAAGAGGAAACAGGCAATGGAATATACACTCAAAGAGATGATGACCATTATGGCCGCAAGGGAGATCCGCAATGGCGATATCGTTTTCTGCGGCACAGGCATCTCGATGGTTGCGGCAATGGCGGCCAAACAGATAAACGCCCCCGAATCGATCATATTCTTTGAAACGGGAGCCATCGACTCACAACTCGACGAGATCCCCATGGCGGTGGCCGACCCCCGGGTCATGTATGGCGCGGCCTCCAACGGTGGCCTGCTCGAGGCCTTTGCCACCATGCAGAACCGTGACCGCACCGGACAGCATGTCATCGGTATTCTCGGCGCCGCCCAGATCGATAAGTACGGCAACCTCAACTCCACCTGTATTGGCGATTACCACAGGCCGACGATTCGCTTTTCAGGTAGTGGCGGCGCCTGTGACGTCGCCTCGTTTGTCCCCCGCTGCCTCATCTTCATGCAGCATGAGAAACGCAAGTTTCCAGTCAAGCTGGATTACCTGACCAGCCCCGGATACCTCGACGGCCCCGGTGCCCGGGAACGGGCGGGATTGCTGCCAGGCGGGCCAACCGCCGTTATCACCAATCTGGCGGTGATGTATTTTGACGACAACAGCAAGGAGATGTATCTCGCCAAGTACTATCCTGGGGTGACCACTCGACAGATCCTCGACAACATGGAGTTTTCCGTGGACACCAGCCGGGCGGAGGAGGCAGAGCCGCCCAACGAGCAGGAACTGACGATTCTGCGGGAGAAAGTCGACCCACAACGATTGATCCTCTAACCAGCATGGCTGGACCAGGGAGCCTCAGCCACAACGAACCATGAAACTCCTCGGCACGGTCACAGAGTTTTCCGGCCGGCGGGTTTCAGTAATAAACCAGCATGGCTGGACCATAAAGCCTCAGCCACAACGAACCATGAAACTCCTCGGCACGGTCACAGAGTTTTCCGGCCGGCGGGGTTCAGTAATAAACCCGCATGGCTGGACCATAAAGCCTCAGCCCAACGAACCATGAAACTCCTCGGCGCGGTCACAGCGGTTTCCCGGCCGCCGGGTTTCAGGAATAAACCAGCAAGCCTGGACCAACGAGCCTCCGCCCAACCAACCAT
>JBKEBZ010000149.1:0-6020 GCA_047973425.1 Desulfopila sp. | reverse complement strand
TGGCACTGTGCTTCGATGTCCTGAACATCTTCTGGGCTGAGAAAGCGGCTCAGGCTGCTGACCAGACGTTTGAGCGCGGCGACGTCGAGTTGGTCACGCCGCCCGAACGAGTGGATGACCTCGGCCCTGGCATAGCCCTTCTCGGGGTGACGAGTGTTGTGGGCTAATTGAACGTACTCAACCTCGGAGCCGTCTTTGTTCTTGCGTTTTATCGTGCGTACATACATGCCTATATAAAAAGCATGTATATTATTGCGTGTCAAGGACTGAGTTGCTGGTCGTGTGCCTACGCTTTTTGAGCTCACAAAGCCGACTTTCTATGAAATTGTTACACTTTTTTGATTTTCCCGATGAAAATGAACCTACAACTGTCGAACACGAGTTATTGTATTCTAAATAAGAATGAAGATATCGCCTAGGCTCACGTTGTCGAAAGCACTTTTAGACAAACAGACAAACTCAACGATTGGCTGGGGTGAGAGGCGGTTGATGCCAACCGTCATAGCGAATATCGGAACTAGCTGTACTCTTTGAATTTCTGAGCGCTCATTTGAGCATGCCATTGGGACGTGTTCACGGAAGGGAATGCTCTGCGTCAGACCCGGTTCAATCTCCAAAAAGAAAAAGAGGACTTCGGGGAAACGATGCCTATTTGAGGGTAAAGGCGATCGGCAGGATGAGCTGGGCCCGTCTCGATGGTCTTGGGTACGGCGCGGTGCGACGAATTGTTGCCAGGACACTAGCATCCAGCGCCTTATGGCCTGAAGAGGAAAGGATGGCAAGGTCTGTCACTCTGCCATCCTCCTCGATGGTGAATTTGACCATGACCTTGCCTTTTAGCCCCATTTTTCTGGCTGCGGCAGGAAAGGTGAGATTGTCCATGATCAACTGCCGAATGTGATCAAAATTTTCTTGCAGGTAGCTATTGGCAGTCTGGTTGGCTTCATCTGCCTTTTTGCCACCAGCCGATTTGCCAGTTGTCCTCTGTTGCTGGTTGGTCGACTCGTGCCCCACAGTCGCCGAGGCTTGCTGGGCTGTCGGGATGTTGGTGGGTGATACAACGGGTGCTGACGCAGGTCTGCGCGAGTGATCCGCCTTTCTGACAACGCCTCCCGTCTCCCTGTTGTTTTTTTTGACCACGGTCTTGCGGCTGGATATTTTGGGGTCGGGCACGTTGATGAGCGCTGGAATTTTCTCGATAACCTGTACGGCTTCCGCGGCAGGGGGATCCGGTGCCGGCTGAGTCGTCGCCGAGGATTGGAGGTGGGTGCTGGCTGGCGTTGCCGGCAATTCTGCACCAGTGGTTACGCTAAGGGTGAGATCCAGATAAACCACATCGGGCCGTTGACTCCGGTTGTCCCTGTGACCAAGGGCGTTGATAATAACGACCAGGGCCAGAATGATATGGAACAGGAAGGACAGAACGGTCGAGGTGACATGCCGATGCCGCTCCACCGAATGTCTGGCAGGTACCCGCTGGTCACTGTCATTGTCGATGAGTACAGACATTACAGTTTTTTATCCGAAAGTTCTTAGAATGGCAGGCTATCTTGTCGAAGTTCTGGTTTTAATGGTTCCTTGTGGCTGAAGCTGGCCGGAGCCTCGTGTTGCTCGCTTACCTGGTTCAGCTGTGCTGGTTGGCCCAGATCGGTACGCAGACTCTGCCGTTACCGTTCATCGAGACGATGTCGACATCGATGCGATAGAGCTCTCCGAGCACTTGGGGGGTGATAGTTTCATCTGTCGGGCCATCGGCCACCACTGTCCCGTCCTTCAACAGAATAGCCCGATTGGCGGTCATCAGGGCATGATCGGGGAAATGGGTTGTCATAATAAATGTCAGCCCATCTTCGGCTAACTCCTTGATGCGCTGCAGCAGACGGATCTGATTGCCGTAATCCAGACCGTTGACCGGTTCGTCCATGATGAAGAGCTCGGCTCCTTGGGCCAGTGAGCGCCCGATGAGGGCCAGCTGTCGTTCACCGCCGCTGATTTCGGTGTATGGTCGGGCCCGAAGATGAAGAATCTCAAGCTTTTTCATGGACGCTCTGGCGATGTCTCGATCTGCCTGGGAGTAGGTTGAGAAAAAAGAATGGTAGGGCATTCTGCCCATCAACACCACGTCTTCCACGGTATAGGGAAACGATTCTCTGTGTACCTGTGGCACATAGGCGATGCGCCGAGCCAATTGACGATGTGGTATGGTCGTCAGCGGCTGCCCTTCGAAGAGGATGGTCCCACTATCTGGCTGCAGCAGACCGAGCATGATTTTCAGGAGGGTTGTTTTGCCGCTGCCGTTTGGGCCAAGCAGGGAAATGACACCGCCATGAGCAAAGCTGACGGTCACCTCGTTCAGGATTCTTTTTTTCTTATAGGCAAAGCAGGCCTGTTGCACGGTAAGCAGATCCATCATCGCCACCCCTTCTGGGCATTGCCCAGAACCATGACAAAAAACGGTATGCCAATCAGCGCGGTGAGAAAACCGATCGGGATCTCGAATGAAAAAAGCAGACGGGAAACATTGTCGACCACCAGCAGATAAATGGCACCGGTCAAGGCCGCTGCCGGCAGAAGCGTCTCATTGTTTGGTCCCACGACCATCCGGCAGATATGGGGGATTATCAAGCCGACCCAGCCGATCATGCCGCCGGCCATTACTGTCAGGGCGCTGATCAGGGTTGTAAAGAAGATCACCACCAGGCGAACCCGGGCGATGTTGATTCCCAGCGACTTGGCTTCCTCGTCACCCATGCTGATCGCGTTGAGTTGCCGCCCATAGAGACATATGATGACGATGCCGACAACCATCGGCACGCTCATGGCCAGGACGGTCTGGTTATCGACGGCGGCGAGACTTCCCATGAGCCAGTAGACGATGGCCGGCAACTGGTTGGTGGGGTCGGCTGCATATTTAACGATGGAGAGCAGGGCAGTGAACAGCGAGGCGCTGATCATGCCGCCCAGCACCAGCATAATGACCGAGCGGATCCGATAGATCCGGGCGATCGTAGCGGCGAGAGTCACCGCCGCAAAACCAAACAGCAGGGTCGAGATCTGGACGATGAACCAGCTCTCCGAAATCACCAGGCCCAGGGCCGCGCCAAATGAGGCGCCGGCCAGAACGCCGAGCAGTCCCGGCGATACCAGAGGATTGATGAACAGGGCCTGAAAGGAGGTTCCCGACACTGCGAGCGAGGCCCCGATCATCGTTGCCGCCAGGGCCCGGGGCAGCCTGATATTGATCAGGACATTCTCCAGGACGGTGATCTTTTCAGCCGGGAGGTGCTGCAGACCAAAGAGTTTGTAGCCGGCATAGTTGAAAATGTCGGCAAGAGGTAGTCGGTATTGGCCAAGGTAGAGCGATACGAGCAGCATCGTTGCCAGAACGCCGGTGAGGAGAACCAGGATACGACGTTTCATGGATACAGTACCTCTCGGGCCTCTTGATCATTGAGTTCGACTCCGAGGAAGAGGTGGTAGAATCTTTTGGTTTCCTCCACCATATCGACAGCATAGAGCTTGGGATGGAGGGTGTGCATGAGCCATTTGATGCCCAGAAGCCGCATATAGGAAGGGGGACGATCGAACCAGTTGAACGGGATATAGGGAATGAGATAGACCTGTCTGTTGCGCACGGCACGGACGTTTTGCCAGCGTGGATTATCGTATACTCTGGTGAAAAAACTCTTTTCTCTGACGAGTATTACCTCGGGGTCATAGAGAAGAACCTGCTCCATAGACACTTTTTCCATACCGTAGCGATCGGCTTCCTCGCCCTGGTGCACGTTCACTCCACCGGCTAAGGGGATGAGCTCGGCATGAAGGGATTTGCTTCGTTCGGTCTGCAGCCCATCCGGCCCCTCGGCATAATAGACCCTGATTTTCTCGCCGTTCCCGAGACGCCGGGTGAACTCTTCTGCCTGGTGCAGAGTTTCGCGAGCATACTGGCTAAGCAGTTGACCACGTTTTTTTTTTCCAAGGACATCACCCATGAACTCCAGGGCGTCGGGGTAGTCCTGGATGCTGTTGAGCTGTACGGAGACCATGGGAAAGTTCAAACCCGCCACAGATGCCTCGAATTTGGCGTTGGCGGCACTATTGTTCCAGACCCAGTAGAGCAGAAAATCGGGGTTGACCTGGAGCAGCACTTCGCGATTGAGATTCCTGCTCTGGCCCACCAGACCGCCAATGACTGGCAGTTCCCTGTACTGGGGGATGGTGTACTTTTTCTCACTTTCCCAAAGAGAAAAATTCAACCCGCAGATCACGGTGGGATCCACCGCATACAATAGATAGGTGGCCGGTGGTGTTATTCCGAACACCTTGGTGATATTTTCCGGGACAGTCACCTTTCTGCCGCTCATATCGGTAATCTCTCGTCCGTGCCCGGGCAGGGCGAAAAAAAGAGTTGTGACGATCAGCCAAGGGATGAGTTTGCCTTTCATATGTTTTCCTTTTTGTAGAGTGTTCTGCTACAGCAGATATTCGATTTCCCGAATGCCGTGGTTATTGCTTTGAAGAGGCGGATCCTGGCGAGACAGGAAGGCGAACATCATTTCCACCATGAGATCACCGCCCATCGTACGGGGTGGTGATAGTCCAGCGACCAGCCATCGCCGTTTTTCACCAGATGTTTGGCGAGGTAGTTTCGCAGCAGGTTCTCCTCATGGGCGGTCATGTTGTCGATCATCCAGTGCAATCCCTGGACGACCTCCTCCAGGCTGCTGTAGATCTTTCTGGTGTCGCCGTCGGCGACGAAGGAGATGTCCGCCAAAAGGCCCATCTGGTTGAGGAGGTTGTAGACGTAGATGTAATCCGGGCCACGATCGAGCTGACGGCCGATTGCCTCGATCATTTTCCGGTCAAAGGGACCGTCGCCCACCAGGGAGGATATGACCACCCGTCGCCTGGCGGCATTGTGCAGCTTAAGCAGGGCCTGGCGCAGATCCTCGACTACCAGGGAACGTGAGGCGATGGCGATGTCGTGCACGGCAATACCGGCCGCAGTCCAGTCGTCTTCCCAGCCGACAACCCGGGCCGTGACATTGTCGAGTCGCTGTTCGCGGCACTTGTCTTTGAGGATCGAGATCATCACGTCCGAGAAATCAATGGCGGTCACCTGCCGCACCATGTTGGCCAACGGCAGGGCCAGGGTGCCTGCTCCACAACCCACATCGAGGATCGACCACTCCGCTTTCGGTGCCAGCAGATGGATGACGTTGTTTGAGTATCTCGTCTCTCTGGTGTGACGGGCAAAGGACGGTGCTCGCCGGTTCCAGTATTCGTTGCCCTTCGATGAGGCCATCTTTTTTGCCTTCCTGGCCTCTTGCCAAGCCAGGTTCCAATCGAGGTCCTTGATGGGATTGATCGATAGGTTCGCGTTATTCATATCGGGATACGCGCTCTGGTCGAGTGTTCGTTTGGAGGCAGAACTGTGTAGTAGCTGCTACCGGCCGCGCATGGACGGCAGAGGGACTCTCCGCCGTGCCGTACCTCACGCTGGTCGAGAACCACCTCGCCACAACGTGCACAAGAGGTCTTGCCTGTCGGTAAACCCGGAAGATCCTCAGGATTAATCGACACGGTCACCTTGTCAACAGTGAAGAGATCGCTATCGGCCATCTTCGCGTAGGTCTCCATTTGTGCCTTTTTTTCATCGCCCCCAGCAGGGATCTTCACCTTTTCCCTGGCATCTGGTCGTGCGGCGATGCGGACAGCCTTGCCGGTCTCCAAATGGTAAAAGGTCGCCGCCATCTTACCGTTATCGATGATTTTCATACTCCGTCGACCAACCCGGCAGCCGGTGACAGTCATGATCGCATCAGCGGCGCAGCGGTCGATTTCGACAAAGACTATCTGTTTTTTGCGATCCTGGCCCAGCGGATCGGTAATGCCGAGCAACCGCAGGCCGTGCATGGCCAGACGGACGCCGATAACCTGTCCGACGCAGAGGTGGCCATGAAAGGCCGCCGCTTTCTCCAGCAGTCGGGAAAATTCATCGTTGTCTTTCATCGTATTTT
>JBKEBZ010000055.1:0-50971 GCA_047973425.1 Desulfopila sp. | reverse complement strand
TTTATATGAAACTCGTCAGCACGGAAAGCTCTGTTACCGCGCCGAGGAGTTTCATGGTTCGTTGTGGCTGAGTTATCTGGTCCAGCCATGCTGGTTTATATGAAACTCGTCAGCACGGAAAGCTCTGTTACCGCGCCGAGGAGTTTCATGGTTCGTTGTGGCTGAGTTATCTGGTCCAGCCATGCTGGTCAGGCCAAGGGTCGCTCTTTTATTCCACTAAAATCTGAATTCAAATTCTACCCTGTAGTCTTTGTAATCATCTCCGCGGACGCCATAATTACCATGGTCATACTCGCCCTGGGCGTAGCGAAGAGCCAATGAACAGCCTTCTGCCCAGCCGGAAAGTTTATACCGCAGGGCTACGTTAACTTCGTCGAGGTCCGGGCTGCTGTTTTTGCCACCGTCCGGAGTGTTGAAATGGCTATAAAAGGTAGTGGCGCTCAAGCCAGGCACCCCCAATCTGCCGAAATCATAGCTCAGCAGCACAGCCAGAGCATCCTCGTCCGCCCTCTCCAGTGTAGCGATCTGCATGATGATAATTTTATTTGAACCAAAGGGGGTAATCAGTCGTTCATCACCGTTTGTTCCGGCAAATCCAGAGAGGGTGAAGCCGTATCCCTCCATGGTCGCGATTGCACCCGTCGTGTAGGTACTGATTCCCCTGTCAAGACCATCGCCGGTATCGTGCATGGTAAAATATCTGAGATCAAGAGACAGCTTGACATCTTCGCTGAGTGCATAGGCAAAGTCACCTTTTAAATAGGTCTCGTTGATGACATCACGATAATAGTAGTCCCAGAACTGTATTTTTATATCACCCGGCGCCCGCCAGACCAGAGCGCCGATAAAGGCCCCCTTGTCATCGCCGGTTTTTCCTGTAAAGGCCGAAGATATCGGTTGAAAATTTTCATCGGTCCAGTTGATGTACTTATCGATGTAGTAGGCATGGATTTCCAGCTTTTCGATGCTGGTGTTAATGATCGATGCACCGATATACTTTTTGGGGGTCAGGCGCAGATCATGACCTTTCAGGAAGGGCGTAGTGATCAGGTGGGCACCAAGAGTAACGCTCGTATCGTATCCTTTATAATGAACGTAATACTCATCCAGAGCCGAATAATTGTCAAGATTGCCATGGGAATCCTGAGCCAGCATCCCGCCATACGGGGTATCGTTCTTATCATTCAAACCAGCGCCCTGACCTGTCTTGAACCCGACGCCAAAGTTGAACCCGTAGAGAGACGCGCTCTCATAACCAAGGTTTCCGCCCATGCCAAGAGTCGCCCGATTAGGTGTTTCACCGTCAAACACCATATCATAATAGAGCGTTCTGAAGTATCCGCTTACTGTACCCTTTTGCACCATGCTGAGCAGGCTGTCCACTTCATCGTCCGCTGCAACAGCCAAGACTGGCCCCAACATTCCCGTGATCGCCAACGCTGCAGCCAGTTTTTTACCACTCCACTTTCCTTTCACAATACCCCCCTTGCGTAAAATGCCATTCGATCTGCTTTCTCTCTTCTTCTCCAAAGACAAACGTACTGACCGGAGCCCCTTTCAAATATTGAGCCACCTGTAGCAGTCAATCTGCTTCCAGGCCAGCGCGCCCATCCAGACGTTGTTAATTTTCTGAGATATGCTTGACTTTTTGCAGCACCTGTATACTGCCAGCGGGGGAGCTGTGCCAGATCACTGGATTGCGAGAACTGGCCGGTAGGGTTCTGCGCCGTCCGAACTGAGCGACCATCTGCACACTACGCAGTAGCACTGTGCCAATTTTCGCACACTGTTCCGCAGGTCAGCTATGCAGCGTGGGGGCGAAAAACCAACCTGTTGTCGGTTACCTGCACTGTACATTGCGCTTCTCCCATTCAAAGACTGACAACTTCAGCCATTGAAGACTTCGGCGCAATTGGTGGCTTCGGCACCCAGATAGAGTCAGGGATATCCCTGCCTTGTTTACCGGACTGACACGCTCGATACAAACTGTACCTATTGACATTTGATTCAATTGCTACTGTGTCTGCTACTAATGTTTGGTATTGTATCTGTGCGCGCTCTCCGTAATGCGATAAAGAACAGTTGATAGAACGGGTAACGACACCATGGAAAAAAATTATCTGTACCGGGAACTCACCAGAAAAATTTCCTTGCTGATCGAGAACGGCACCTTCCGTCCGGGCGATCGAGTGCCATCGATCCGGCAACTCAGCCGACAGGAAAGAGTCAGCGTCAATACAGTGAAGATGGCCTACAGCCATCTCGAGGATCAGGGCATCGTCGAGGCCCGTCCGCAGGCCGGCTATTTCGTGTGTCCGCCCGTGCTGAACATTCCTCGTGAACCCGAGGTCAATCACTACGAGCTCAGCCCGCTCGATATCAGTTCGAGCGAACTGGTCGCCCGTATCATGCTCGCTGTCCTCGATCCCGGCAAAATCCAGTTCGGCGCGGCAATCCCTGATCCCTCCCTGGTTCCGGCAGTCAAGCTCAGCAGAATTATCGCCTCGGAGACCAGGAAAAGGAGATTGGAGAGTACCGGTTATGTCATGCCGCCTGGCAACAGAAGGCTCCGCGGACAGATCGCCAAATGGATGATCAGGTCAGGGTGCACCCTCAATCCTGATGAAATTGTGATCACCTCCGGTGCGGCCGAAGCGGTTTTTCTCGCGCTCAAGGTGATCTGTCGCCCCAACGATACCGTGGCCATCGGCTCGCCGGTCTATTTCAATTTTATCGAGATGCTCAAAATGCTGGAGCTCAAGGTCGTCGAGATTCCGAACTCTCCGACGGAAGGACTGCAACTCGATGGTCTGCGTCAGGCGCTGCACCGTCACAAGATCACCTGTTGCCTGGTTATCTCGAATTTCAACAACCCGCTGGGCAACAGTATGAGTGATCAGCGTAAACGGGAGATGGTCCGGATTGTGACAGAGGCCGGGGTTCCGCTCATCGAGGACGATATTAACGGAGATCTGGCCCATGACGATGATCGGCCAAGTGTGGCAAAAGCCTGGGACCGAAAAGGCAATGTGCTGCTCTGCTCCTCGTTTTCCAAGACGCTTGCACCCGGATACCGGGTTGGCTGGATCGCTCCGGGAAGATATCGGGATGAGGTGATGCGGGCAAAGCTGGTGACGAATATCGCCACGGCAACCCCGACACAGCTGGCCATCGCCGAGTTTCTCGAGAACGGCGGCTATGCCCGTCATCTCAGGACGATCAGGAAGGCCTATGCCCAAAAGCTTGGACGACTTGCCGAAGCGATCGGCGAGTATTTTCCTTCGGGAACCCGGGTTACCCGTCCGTCAGGCGGTTTTACCCTCTGGCTCGAGTTGCCGGGAAACACCAGCGGCTTGAGGCTGTATGCCATGGCGGCCCGCGAGAAAATCACCGTCGCTCCCGGGACGATTTTTTCGATCAGTGGCAAATATGCCAATTGTATACGACTTAACGGCGCATTCTGGAGTGAGGAGAACAGGTGGGCGGTGAGACGACTGGGAAGTCTCGCCGCTCAACTCCAAAGCCAAGCGTGACAACTGTAATCCGGATTTCGCATGAAATCTGGGCTCAATATCTGGGATCGGAGATCTGGATGAGAAATTTTGCCTTTTATTTTATGACCGTGCTTATCTGGGGTTCCACCTGGATCGCCATCAAGTTTCAACTCGGGACAGTCGATCCGATGGTGTCGGTCGTCTACAGGTTTGCGGTAGCCGCCGCGCTGCTTCTTGCCTGGTGCCTGATGCGGAGGCTGCCGATGCGCTTTCGCCGACAAGATCATTTTTTCATGCTGCTCCAGGGGCTCCTGCTCTTTGGCTTCAACTACCTGCTCTTTTATATCGCCGAACTCCACGTGACCAGCGGTTTGGCCGCCGTGGCGTTTTCCACCATTCTGGTGATGAACATGGTGAACGGCGCCCTGTTTCTCCGCACGCCGATAGCTGGCAGGGTCGTTGTCGGCGGCGCCTTGGGGCTGGCGGGAATTGGCCTGGTCTTTCGACCTGAAATCACCTCTTTTTCACTGCAGAACAGCGGATTGACCGGGGTACTGTGCTGCCTTCTGGCAACATTTTTCGCCTCGCTTGGCAATATCATCTCGGTACGTCACCAGAAAAATGGTCTGCCGGTGGTGCAGACCAACGCCTACGGCATGGGATACGGGGCGCTGGGGCTCGCAGCGGTAACTCTCGCCATGGGTAAACCGTATGATTTCGAGGCGACCTGGGCCTATGGCGGCTCGCTTATCTATCTCTCCCTGTTCGGCTCGGTCATTGCGTTTGGCTGTTACCTTACCCTTGTCGGCAACATCGGCGCGGCCCGGGCGGCCTATGCCACCCTGCTGTTTCCCATCGTTGCCCTGGCGATATCCACTGTCTACGAGAACTATATCTGGACATTGTCGTCGGCAGCAGGAATGGCATGCATTCTTGCCGGGAATTTCTGGATGCTCGAGAAGGGGGCGGCAAGAAAAATCAGCGCATCGATCCGGCGTATGCTCCCTCCTCTCTGGATATTTTCCCGGGGAAAGAGATGATCGCCAAAAGATAGCGACTGCCCCCGGCGTAACGCTCGTTTCCCTGGCGTTACCTCCCTGTGGGTGCAGAGTGAGCAGCGAACAAGAGGTTCAGTCAGCCGCTGTCTGCTCATCAAGAATATCACCTGTAAACCCTGTCTCTTTGGTCGAGACAATCGGGCCCGACGCCTTTGGCAGTTGAAAGAGGTGCCCGGTAATCGTTCCCTTGGTGGTGCCGAAAGCGGCAACTATCCATGCCACGATCAGCCCACCGAAATAGCAGAGACTCAACCACTGAAAAAGGGGTAGACCGGTATGGGCTGCCAGCTGGCTGGTGCCGGTCACACAGGTACCCACCGGGAAGGTGAATGCCCAGTAGGTGAGGGCAAATCGCATCTGTCTGCGGCGGGCGCGCAGGGTGAGCAGAATGGCCATCAAGGTCCAGAGAAAGGCAAAGCCGAAAACCGGTACGCCGAACAGAATGACAAACAGTTCGAAACCGTAGGCGAGTCGCTCACTGACGGCCAGCGAAGCCACATTGCTGAGTATTCCTGCCGCAGTGATGGATTGCCCCAGCGGACCGAGAACTATCCAGAGCGTCGGCACCCGTGATGTTCCGGAGGTGCCATGATGGGCAAGACGGCTCCAGATCATCGAGATGACAATCATCGCGACAATCAGGCTGAGACCAAACATGGCAAAACAGCAATAGAACATGGTCTCGCGCAGAACTCCTGACGGTGCATGGGGAACGAGCATGGCGCCGATGGTCGCGGATACCATGGGCGGCACAACCGGCATCAGCCAGCCGCCAAAGGCGGAATCGGGCCTGACCCGGAAGCGGGTAAACAGCCTGTAGGGAATAATGACAGCCGAGCCGAGTCCGGCGAATGTACCGGTGAACCAGAGTAGCCAGGCAATGGTGACGGCGAGGTCTGCGCCCAGCAACGACTGCCCGAGAAGCAGTGTGCCGCCCCCGACAGTGAGCATGGCCATGGGCGGGGCACCGTAGAACTGCGCCATCATCGGGTCTTCGAAGTGGCGCTTCCAGGAATTCTGTTTTTTCAGCAATATCCGACAAGTGGCAACAATCAGACCGATCAGCATGCAGGAGGCCATACCCCAGACAAACAAGGCAAGGGGTTGCAGCCGCTCGGCAAAGAACGGCAGTGTCGCGGCGGCGTTGGCGATGATGCCGGTGCCCATCACCGAGGCAAACCAGTTGGGGCCCAGTTCGTAATCGTTATCTGCCCCGGTGACGGTGTATAGAAATCGTTTCCACCAGAGCCCTTCGGCACTGGAATTCCGTTTATCGATCTGCTGATTCGGCATCTTGAGCGGACAGAACAATAAGAGATAGGGGGGAGGCTATCATCTGTGAGTCACAGAGAAAGGAGAAAAGAGGACTTGCCGGAAAGTATCACGGCCTCCCATAGACGCCATGGGCCACAGAGCTGATCCGGCCCTCTTGCCTGAGCCTGCTGGTAATAGCGTATATTTTACTGCGCTGAAAGCCGGTTGCTTCTTCCAGCATGGCCACGGTAACGCCATTCGGGTGCTGACCGACAATCTCCTCTATCAAGGCGGTGGCAGAGCGGGCTGTTTTTACCGTCGGCACCTGCCGCGGCGCAGAAGCAGATAGCTCCTTTTTTCCACGACGCGTTTTTTTGCACTTGGCATCCTTTGCGACCTTTGCGGTGGAGGCAAATTCCGGTTTGATATCCATATCAATGCCGAAGAGCCCAGAGAGGTCGGCATCGCCCAGTACCCTGGAGCTTTTCTGGCTCGCCCTGGCCAGCAAGTCGCCCGTTTTTTCCTGGACGGCCTGTGTCACCAGTTCCTCGGTATCCGCCTGGCGCAGGGTGAAAAACAGCAGCGGGTCCTCATCAAGCCGGGCACCAACACCATAGAGGGCGGCCGCCACATGCTTACACATTGAGGCCCAGTCCGGGCAGGAACAGGCAAAGCTGATCTCTTTCGGCGTCGGGAACAGTCCCTTGCCTTCGGTTAGAAAGATCTCGCCCAGTTCCTTGGGAAATTTACCGGCGACAAGATCAGTCAACGAACGCAGCTCGCCCTGGCACTGTTTTCTGATCTGGTCCCAGTTGGCCTTTTTCACCGGCACGATGTTTATGACCACCTCATAGGGTCTGGCTCTCGTTCCCTGAACCAGGGCGGTCACCCGGCCACCTTCGATTTTGAGGTCCAGAACGGCGCCATGGCGCACATAGCTCTTGCCCCGGCCGATGCGGTTGCTGTAATCGGCATAGCGTTCAAGATTCCTGTTCCAGGACTTGCCCCACCAGTTGCGCGCCAGTACGCTGCCTTCGAGAATGACTGGTTCGATACCCGGCATCTTCTTTTTGAGCTGTTTCAGCTTTTTCTCCGCCCTGGCTTTTTTTTCGGCAGCCGTGACATATTTGGGATATCCCCAGGAGCTCATGCCAATCTTTCCTTATATATTCAACGTAAACAGCTCGAACAACTCCTCGTTACTCATCTCTGTGAGCCATCTTTCATCCGAAGCGGCAACCACCTCATCCGAAAGTTTTGCCTTCTCGACCAGCATCCGGTCGATTTTTTCTTCAATGGTTCCCTGGGTCAGAAATTTATGGACCATGACATTTTTCTTCTGGCCGATACGGAAGGCCCGGTCGGTGGCCTGATTCTCCACCGCCGGGTTCCACCAGCGGTCAAAGTGGATGACATGGCTGGCCGCGGTAAGATTCAAGCCGACACCGCCTGCCTTGAGTGATAATACAAGGAAAGGCACATAATCGCGACCTTGAAATTTCTCGACCAGCTCTTTTCGTTTGCCGACCGGTACGCTGCCATGCAAGATTAAACCTCCACGGTTGAAAATGGTGGCCAGAAACCGAGAAAGTGGTCCGGTCATCTCTTTGAACTGGGTAAAAACCAGTACCCGTTCTCGCTTTTCATTAATGGTTTCGCAAATTTCCCGCAGCCTCTGGAACTTACCGCTTTCCTGTTCATTGAAACTGTCCAGCCCCAGATACTGCGACGGGTGGTTGCAGAGCTGTTTGAACTTGATGAGCGCTGACAGGATAAGTCCTTTGCGCTGGAGGCCTTCCGAGTGTTCCAAGGACTCCCGGATGGTGGCAACCACCTGGCCGTAGAGGACGGCCTGCTTTTTGCTCATGGCTGCCCAGGTTTTCATTTCCACCTTGTCTGGCAGATCGGAGATAATCGACCTGTCGGTCTTGAGACGCCGGAGAATAAACGGACTGACCACACGGCGCAATCCGGAGTAACCATCGGGGTGGCTGGCTAATCGTTTCGTGAATTCTCCAAACTCTTTTGCGTTGCCAAGCAGACCGGGGTTGATAAAGTCAAACAGGCTCCAGAGGTCTGACAACCGGTTTTCCACCGGGGTACCGGTCATAATTATCCTGTTGGTGGAGGCAAGGTTCTTTACGGCTTTAGTCTGCTTGGTGCCTGGATTTTTGATGGCCTGGGCCTCGTCAAGGATGACATAGTTCCAGGTATAATCATGAAGCCATTCATACCTCTGGGTCAAAGCATAGGTTGTGATGACCAGATCCAGGCCGTCAAGCTGTTCTTTTGGAAGTACCGGGACCGTTTTCGGCTTATGGAAATCCGGGTGGGCGACAAAAAAGGAAAGCTTTGGGGCAAAGGTTTCAATTTCCGCGGACCAGTTGGCAAGCAGAGAAGCGGGGATGACCAGAAGCGAAGCTGCTGTCTTTTGTGCTTTTCCGGTCCCGGCTTTGAGAGCGTCGAGAAAAGCCAGAATCTGTACGGTCTTGCCAAGGCCCATGTCATCGGCAAGACAGGCGCCGAGTCTCATTCTGTGTAAAGAGAAAAGCCAGTTGAGACCATCCTGCTGATAATGCCGCAGCCTGGCCGCAAAGGCCCGGCTGGTTTTGACTCTGCCAATGGACTCGGGTCGCTGCAGTTGCCCGAACACAGTGCGCAGCCACTCACCGTGTGAAACACCGGCTATACCGACAGCCGCGTCGCCCAGTAACTTCTGGGAAGAAGCTGAGAGTCGCAGCGCATCAAGAAGAGTAATTCCCTCATCACCATACAATTCCGAGGCTTTTGCAAAGGCCTCCAGAGTTTGCCGCAGTTTTTCCGGATCAACTGCCACCCATTTGTTTTTCAGAAAGGCAAGCCCCTCTGATTCACGCAGCAACCGGCGGGCCTCATCTTCCGAGATTTCGGTGTCCCCGATCATCAGCCGGGGGGAGAAGTCGAGCAGAGCAGCCATGCCGACCGTGGTTGGAGGCTTTTCGCCGATGCTGACCTGCAGAGTGACGGCAGCTGTCTTTTTCTTCCACCAGTTGGGGATACGGCAGAGGATGCCCGCCTCTTCGTAGATCGGGATCTCCTGCAGAAAGACAAAGGCATCCTTCGAGGACCAGGCCAGAGGAGAAAACAACTCACCACTGTCGCGTAAGTTTGCCACCAATTCACTCCTCTTGGCTGCTTCATCTACGGTGATCAAGAGTCTGAGCAGTTTTTCGTTGTTGTCTTTGTATTCCTCCATCGCGTATTTCAAGGGCAGATGCCTGGATTCACCCGCCTCATTCAGGCGGGTGGAATAGGTGGCGAGAAAAGCAAACGGAGATTCATGATCCTTGTTTTCGACGAGGTGGAAGTAAATGCGGCCGGCAAGATGGACATCAGGATCGTACTCTCTGAAAAAATCGGCGACCAATCCCGCATGAGCATCAATTTTCCGGTAAAAGGTTGCGTGCAGCCCTTCCCACAAGTTCGCCAGCGTTTCGGCAGTGAGGTATTCTCCACCAGTCATCGGAGGAGCGGATTCGAGCAGTCGTTCACGTTCTTCATCAGCAAACAGGATAACCACCCTGGCGCGCAGTTCCTCAAGATCCGGCGTGAGTTTGAGTTTCCTGGTGAAAAGATTCGAGAATGTGCGCCAGAAGGTGAGCGATGGCGACAAAGGGATATTTTTCGAACAAAATCCCAGAAAAAAGAGCCAGCCATCAGGTTCCTGTGAAAACCGGGCGAAGATTTCATCCTGCATCACCTGGCCTGACTGTTTGAGTCCCTCAGCAGAAGGCAAAGTCCACTCAAGCTGAATGGAGCAATCAGGCATCAAAATGGCGGAAAGTTCGGTTCTGTGCTGCGTCATCTTTTCCAGTTACCCTGAAATCGAGGTAGGATGTGCGGTTTTATACCCTTCAAGTATTGATGGGCTCGTAAAAACCTAACACCTGCACGTAAGATGGCTCAGTACAAAAGCCTGATATACAAGGCGCAGCGGTGTCGGCCAAGCACAGACGTACATGCGATACGCCCGGCATTGGCTGATCCCGCTGCAACGCAGGAGATCAGGCTTTTTACGACGCCATCAATCAATGAAGGCTAGGAGTCCGGAGATCTCCCTGGGATCGGTGATGGTAGCCACTCGCTTGGCGTCAGCAGGCGGAATGGCCCCCACGCAAGTCGCTCGCTTGCCAGATCACGCTCGGCTCTGCCGGTTGCCACAGCATAGAAAGGCCTGGTCGCAGTTCCGATGAGTCCTGTGGGCAGTTTCCAGAATTCCTTTGGCTTCAATTCGTCAAAGCGCGGAAAGCAGCTCGGAAGCGGTAAGCTCTTTTATCGGGCGGGTTCCCAGCCAGGGAAAAATGTAAAGTTCGAGTCTTCTGATGATTTTACCGGAGTGGCTCGGTACCCAGGAGGAAGAAAATTTAGCATGCCACTCCCTGGCGATCACTTCAAAGGTTTCCGACTCTTCGGTTGCGGCTGCTTTCAAATTCCAGAGTTTTCCACCAGTGGGGGTAACCATGAGAAAAAGGCTCCTAAAGCCTTCGGTTTTCACCATATCACGATGCATTCCGCAGGACAACGCAAAAAGAAAAAGGCCTGATTTCTCAGGCCGTAGCGTTATTGGCGTGAGAAGGCAAGAAGAAATGGGGGGGGTGTCCCTAGTTTCGTAAAAGAGCGGGTCATCAGCTTCCTCACCAGCCTGCCGATCAAGCGCAAACAGATCAGCGAAGCGCACATCATCGAACTCAATCCTCAAGAGTGGATGAAACCGCAAATCGCCTGTTGCTGATCATGGTGGAACCCCTGTAGCATCATTACAGCGAAAAAGCCGTCATCCCTGTAACTACGCTTTAAATTTGCTTACATAGTGCTTACACGGCACACAAAAAGAAAAGGCCCGCTACGGTAAACTGTAGCGGGCCTATATATAAACAGCCGTAATGGCTAGCGTTATTTGGTGGCGATGCAGGGACTTGAACCCCGGACACTGCGGATATGAGCCGCATGCTCTCACCAGCTGAGCTACATCGCCATGCGACAAAGGCTCGTTCTTATACTGTATCGGACTTGCCCTGTCAACATATTTTTACTGTTCTATTTCACCTCTGCCGGAAGACGGTTCTGATTCTACCCGACAGAGGATCAGAGGACGACAGCGCTACGGCTGACGGACGACTTACATCATGCCGCCCATGCCGCCCATGCCGCCCATGCCGCCCATACCGCCCATCGGCGGCATCGGTGCATCATCTTTATCCGCCGGTTTCTCGGCAATGACACATTCGGTGGTCAACAGCATGCCGGATACCGAAGCGGCGTTCTGCAGTGCTGTACGGGTGACCTTGGCAGGATCGATAACACCGGCCTGGATGAGGTCTTCATACTCTTCGGTGGCGGCGTTAAAGCCTTTGGCGCCTTCCAACTCCTTGACCCGCTCAACGATCACGGAGCCTTCACGGCCGGCGTTGGAGGCAATCTGCCGTACCGGCTCTTCGAGCGCGCGCAGCAGGATATTTTTGCCGAGATTCTGCTCGCCGGCAAGGTTGAGGTCGGCCAGAACCTTGAGGCAACGAATGTAGGCTACCCCGCCGCCGGGAACGACCCCCTCTTCCACTGCAGCGCGGGTCGCGTTCAAGGCGTCTTCGACACGAGCCTTCTTCTCCTTCATCTCGACCTCTGTGGCCGCACCGACATTGATCACGGCGACACCACCGATCAGTTTGGCCAGACGCTCCTGGAGTTTCTCACGGTCATAGTCGGAGGTGGTATCTTCGATCTGGTTGCGGATCTGCTTGACTCGGGCCTCGAGCTTGGCGGCATCGCCAGCACCGTCGATGATGGTGGTATTGTCTTTATCGATGGCCACACGCTTACAGGAACCGAGGTCGTTGACGGTGACATTCTCGAGCTTGATGCCGAGATCTTCGGTAATGACCTGGCCGCCGGTGAGGATGGCGATATCTTCAAGCATGGCCTTTCTGCGATCACCAAAGCCCGGAGCCTTCACCGCAGCCACATTCAAGGTGCCACGCAGCTTGTTGACAACGAGAGTGGCCAGCGCTTCGCCATCGACGTCTTCCGCGACGATGAGCAGTCCTTTGCCCATTTTAGCCACTGACTCGAGTACCGGCAGCAGGTCCTTCATGCTCGAGACCTTTTTCTCCACCAGCAGCAGGTAGGGGTCGTCCATCGACACCTCCATGCGGTCAGGGTCGGTAACGAAATAGGGAGAGAGGTAACCACGATCGAACTGCATACCTTCAACCACATCCAGAGTGGTCTCCATGGACTTGGCTTCCTCGACGGTGATAACGCCTTCCTTGCCGACCTTGTTCATGGCCTCGGCAATGATATTACCGATGGTCTCGTCACTGTTGGCAGAGATGGTACCAACCTGGGCAATCTCCTTCTGTTCCTTGGTCGGAGTGGCGATCTTGGCAAGCTCGGCGACGACAACCTCGACACCTTTGTCGATGCCACGCTTGATCTCCATGGGGTTGCCACCGGCGGCCACCAGCTTGGCGCCTTCGGTGTAGATGGCCTGAGCCAGAACGGTCGCGGTGGTGGTACCGTCGCCGGCCACGTCAGAGGTCTTGGAGGCAACCTCTTTGACCATCTGGGCACCCATGTTCTGGATCTTGTCCTTGATCTCGATCTCCTTGGCCACGGTAACACCATCCTTGGTGATGGTCGGGGCGCCAAAAGATTTCTCGATCAGGACGTTACGGCCTTTCGGGCCGAGGGTCACCTTTACCGCATTGGCAAGAGTATTCACACCCTCGAGGATGGCCTCGCGGGCTTTTACGCCGTATTTGAGATCTTTTCCAGCCATTATTTCATTCTCCTTGTTCTATCAGGTTTTCCAGACTTTTCTTTTTATTCCACTACACCCAGAATGTCGTCTTCGCGCATGATGAGGTAATCGTCCCCATCGAGCTTCACATCGGTTCCACCATATTTGGAGAAGAGTACGCGGTCACCGACTTTTACCTGCAGAGGAGTGCGGTCTCCCTTGTCGTTGAGCTTGCCGGGACCAACCGCGACAACCTGTCCCTCGGCCGGCTTCTCTTTTGCGCTGTCGGGAATGATAATGCCGCCGGCGGTTTTCTGCTCTTCTTCCAATCGTTTGACCAAGAGGCGATCATTCAATGGACGAATTTTCATAACTTCCTCCTACATAAATAAGATGAGATGTCCAGGGGACCCATGTGCCATAAGTTATGGACCCCATTCATTTTCACCCGCTTTTCGGGTAGCTATCTGAAACTGGCCGATACACTAAGCCTGGAAAAACAAAAATCAAGGCGGAGACCTGAAAAAAAATCACGCTCCGCCTATACGCAAATAACACATTGATATCATGCAAATTAACCTTAAAACACCACCCTGGTCAACCCACTCTCGTCATCCAGTTGAACGGGTCCTCGATGCGACCGAATTGGATATCCTGCAGGCCGTCGTAGAGTCGACGGGACAGCTCGCCGGTGGCGCCACCGTTGATGCTGTATGCCTTTTTCCGGTAATACAGTTCACCGACGGGAGAAATCACCGCGGCGGTGCCGGTACCAAAAACCTCCTTGAGGCTGCCGGCCTCATTGGCCCGGATTACCTCGTCAATCGAGATCTGCCGCTCGACGGTCTTCACCCCCCAGGACGCGGCCAGTTTCAATACCGAATCACGGGTAATACCACCCAGGATGGACCCTCCCAGCGGCGGAGTGATCAACTCGTCGCCAAGCAAAAAGAAGATGTTGCTGGTTCCCACCTCCTCCACATACTTGTGCTCACAGGCGTCCAGCCACAGCACCTGGGTATACCCCGCCTTCATCGCCATCTCGGAGGTGAGCAGCGAAGCGGCATAGTTACCGGCGGTCTTCACATGCCCGACACCGCCCTTCACCGCCCGCACATGCTCGTCGCTGACATAGATTTTGGTCGGATTGAATCCTTCGGCATAATAGGCGCCCACCGGGCTCATGATAATGAAAAAATAGTACTCGTTGGAGGGCCGCACCCCGAGAAACGGTTCGACCCCGATCATCGCCGGGCGGATGTAGAGGGTCGCGCCTGCCGTGGTCGGCACCCACTCGCGCTCGAGGTAGACCAGGGCCTTCAGTGACTTGACCACCTTATCGATAGGCAGACGCGGCATGCACAGCCTGGCGGCCGAGGTGTTCATCCGCTCGAAATTATCCTCGGGCCGAAAGAGAGAAATCTGCCCGCTGCTGTCCTTGTAGGCCTTGAGCCCCTCGAAAATGGCCTGCCCATAATGAAAGACCTCCGCTGCGGGATCGAACTCGAATTTCTGGTAAGGACAGATCCGGGCCTCATACCAGCCATCCTGTCGGTTCCATTTCATCAGAAACATATGGTCGGTGAAAATCTTGCCAAAGCCGAGATTCTTCTGACCAGGCTTGGCCTTACAGCGTTCTTCCGGAACTTTTTCTACTATGACATCAAGATCTTCCCACATTATACCAATCTCCTCACCTGCACTGTTTTTTCTTTTATTAATCACTTGGAGGAATTATACTTCCAGAAATGTCGCGGCTGCAGCTCCGTGCTAGAGCAATCAGGACAATTTTTAACGATACCTCAGGTTTCTCATCTCTTGCAAGAAGAATTGTTGGCTCGGGCCAATGCGATAGAATTGAACCCGCCGCCAGGCAATCCGCCAACCCCGCGTGTACGCGGCGGCAGCCCTCCTCCATCAGAATTTATTGGCCGCAGCATACAGCTATGCAACACGACCCACTCAGTCAGACGAACCCACCAGTCCCTGCGCCTACGCCGGGCGTGATGCGCATCAAATATTTCCTGCTGGTTTTCTTCATCTCTATTTTTTTTCTTGGCAAGGTGCTCTGGCCATTCTGGCCGATCATGGTCCTGTCGTTTCTCCTGACCAATCTCTTTCGCCCCGTCTACCTGTTTCTTAGCAGATGGCTCTCCGAGAACATGGCCTCGGCACTGACCTGCCTGTTGGTCACCGCCATCGTTTTCGTCCCTCTGACCCTCTTCATCGGCTCACTGACCGGGGAAGCGCTCAACTTCTACAACTGGGGACGGGACAACATGGTGGGAATGAAGATTCAGGATTTCCTGCAGGCAAGCGAACCGGTCCGCCGCCTGCAGGAGTATCTGGCGGGTTTCGGCTTTGATTTCAAACCGGCACTGATCACCAACTTCTTTTCCTATGTCGCCAAGAACAGCGGTCTCTACCTGTACAACCAGGCCAGCCTCTGGGCCGCCAATCTCATGCAGTTCGCAGTGCAGTTTCTGATGATGATCCTGATCATCTTTTTCCTGCTGATCGACCAGCCAAAACTCACCGCCTACATCATTCGTCTGTCACCGTTGCCAGACGACGAAGACAGGCTGCTGCTGCAGAAATTCGAGGGGATCGCCAACGCGATTCTGCGGGGCAATGGGATTTGCGGCCTGATTCAGGGGGTGCTGGGCGGCCTGCTGTTCTCGATCATGGGACTCAACTCCCCCCTGCTCTGGGGCTGCCTGATGGCCGTCCTGGCCTTTTTGCCGATCTTCGGGATCGGCCTGGTGATGATCCCGACCGCCATCATTCTCGGGATCAACGGTAACATCGCCGGAGGAGTGTTCATGTTCATCGCCTACCTGACGTTGTCGCTCTCCATGGAGTATCTGGTCAAACCCCGGATGGTGGGCAAACAGGTGCAGATGCACACTCTGCTGGTTTTCCTCGCCATTTTAGGCGGACTCTCCGTCTACGGCATACTCGGCATCATCTATGGCCCCCTCATCGTCACCACCTTTCTGACGCTTTCGGAGATCTATCTCAAAAAATATGACCAGTACGTCCAGCACCTGTAAAGGCGCCATTGGCCGGCTCGCACCGGTCCGCTCAACCAAGGGGCAGGACCACCTCGAAACGGGCCCCGCCGAGCGGTGAGCGATGGACCGCCACCTTGCCCTGATAGTGATCCACCACCCGCTTGACGCTGTACAGACCCACCCCGGTGCCATCCCTGCTGCCGGGCGCCTGGTAGTATTCTTCAAAAATCTTCCTGCGAAACGGCTCCGCCACCCCGCAGCCATCATCGTCTACCGTCAACTGCAGCCGCTTGTCACAGTCGAAAAGCTGCACCTCGACCCGGGACCTGGCATACTTGCCGGCATTGCCCAGCAGGTTCTCCAGCAGCGACCTGATCTTGGTCGTGTCGCCGGAAAACATCAGCGGTTTTCCCCCGTTGGCAAACAGCTCCACACTCCTGTCGTTAATCGACAGCTCGATGCTGTCCGCCTTGAAGGCCGGCAGACAATTGAGGGCCACCGCCAGCAGCAGCTCCCGGACATCGAACGGTTTACGATCAAAGCTCAAGGCCATCCGCTTCTCCTTCAGACTTCTGGTGGTCTGATCGATCACCTCGGAAATCCGCATGGTGGAGGCATGGATCTCTTCGGCATAGCGGCTGATCTTCTCGTTGGTCAGGTCGTGACGCTGGACGAGCAACCGGGAGAAACCGACGATGGGGATCAACGGGCCTTTCAGGTCGTGGATCAGCACCGAGACAAAGCGCTGCCGCTGTTCGTTGATCTCACCGGTGCGCAGTTCGATCAACTCCTCCAGGTGGTAGCGATACTCATGGAGCTCGGTCTCGTTGGCCTGCAGTTTCTCCACCATGTTGTTGATATCGGCCGCCAGCTGACCAATCTCGTCATCCTGGTCCAGATCGACCCTGGTTGTCAGGTCACCACTGGCGATCCTGTTCACCTTTCGCCCTATTTCCCCTAAAGGGCCGACGATACTCGAGGTGATAACGGTGATAAAAACGAGACCGGCGCCAATCGCCAGCACATTGCCAAGAAACATGATCGATCGCACCCGGCTGTAATCGATCAAGGCGGTGGCCAGGCTGTCGTTGACCTGATGCTGCTCGAATTCCACCAACTCGTCCAGAGCGGCCAGCAATGTCCCCTGCTGATCACGGATTTCGGTCAAGAGGATACGCGCCAGCCCATCCTGGCCGATACCGTGGGCACCATCGACCAGAGTGCGCCACAGGCCGAAGGTCGTCTGGCTGGCGCGGGCCGCCCGATCGATGATCGACCGCTCTTCCCTGGTCAGGGAGGACTGGTTCTGAAGATCTGTCATCAGCATGGTGTACCTGGTCGACACCTGCTGCAACCGGCTCAGCTCCCGATCCTTCTCCTGCTGGCTGACAACCAGCAGAACGTTGCGCACCACCACCGCCGCGTCGCGGGCCAGAAAACGCAGATCATCGGCCACCTGGAGCCGATGGTTATGCCTGCTGACGATATTGTCGAGGCTTTGCCGCATGCCGGATAAGCCATGCATCTCCACCGCCGCCAGCAGCAGCATCAGCAGCAGAATGATGCCCACCACACTGCCAATGCGGGTCGCGATGTTGTAATGTTTTAAGATTTTAGGTGAATGCATGAAAAATTTCGCAAAAAAGGCTGCCGTTCATCTCGCCCCCATAACCGGCGACATGCCAGATTTTTTCTTTTCGTCATCAGCGGACGGCAGCTCCTGGCACGTACTTAGATGGAGCAAAAAAACGGTCAGGATAAAAGAGCAGATTCTTGACTGTGATGCGAGCTGATATACTAGTTAAATATACCACATTACCGGTACATCTTACCAGCGGAGTGACTATGAAATTCCTCAAACAGCTCGGTCTGGCCGCACCGTTTTTCCCCGTTTCCACCGGCAGAAACTGGCTTGGCGCAAGCGGTGAGAAACTTGCCGCCCTCTCCCCCGTTGATGGCGCCACCTACCTGGAAATGGCGATGGCAACCGTCAGGGAATATGAGCAGCTCCTGCAGACCGCCATCGACGCCTTCCCGCTATGGCGAGCCGTGCCGGCGCCGAGGCGGGGTGAGATCGTCCGCCAGATCGGTCAACGCCTGCGCGAGACCAAGGACCCACTCGGCCGCCTGATCAGCTACGAGACCGGCAAACCCCTGCAGGAAGGGCTGGGCGAGGTGCAGGAGATGATCGATATCTGCGATTTCGCCGTCGGCCAGTCACGGATGCTCTACGGCATGACCACCGTCTCGGAGCGTCCCGAGCACCGGCTGTATGAACAGTACCATCCCTTGGGGGTGGTCGGGATCATCACCGCCTTCAATTTCCCCCTGGCGGTTTTCGGCTGGAACAGCATGCTGGCCGCGGTCTGCGGCAATGTGTCGATCTGGAAACCGTCATCGAAGACCCCGGCCACAGCCATCGCCGTGCAGAAGATTCTGGCCGGGGTCGTGGCGGAAAACGACCTGCCGGAAGGAATCTTCAACCTGCTGATCGGCAGCCGCCTGGCACTCGGCGATACCCTGCTGGCCGACAGCCGCATCCCGCTGATCTCCTTCACCGGGTCGGCCGCCTCCGGTCGCCTCGCGGCGGAGATCGTGGCCCGCCGACTGGGCCGAACCATTCTCGAATTGGGCGGCAACAACGGGATCATCCTCACCCCCAGCGCCGACCTGGATCTGGCCATCCCGGCGGTGGTCTTCGGGGCGGTGGGCACCACCGGCCAGCGCTGCACCACCACCCGACGCCTCTTCATCCATGACAGCATTTACCGTGAGGTGACAGAACGACTGCGTCAGGCCTATGCCAGTCTACAGATCGGTGATCCTCTCGACAGTACAAACCATGTCGGTCCCCTGATCGATCTGGAGAGCGTGCAGAAATACCGTGAGGCGATAGAGGCCATCATCGGCCAGAATGGCACGATCCTCCATGGCGGATCCGTGCTCTTTGGTCCGGAATATACATCGGGCTGTTATGTGGAACCGACCCTGGCCGAGGTCGATACCAGCGCATCGATCGCCCAACAGGAGACCTTTGCGCCGATCCTCTACCTGTTCCGCTACAGCGGCGAGGTCACAGAGGCTGTCACCTTGCACAATGCGGTCCGACAGGGGCTGTCATCGGCCATCTTCACCACCGATCTGCGCGAGGCCGAATTCTTCCTCTCCGCCGCGGGTTCAGACTGTGGCATAGCCAATGTCAATATCGGTACTTCCGGAGCGGAAATCGGCGGGGCATTCGGCGGAGAAAAAGAGACAGGCGGCGGCCGGGAATCGGGCTCCGACGCCTGGAAGGGCTACATGCGGCGGCAGACCGTCACCTGCAATTACGGCTCCGGGCTACCGCTGGCCCAGGGGATCGACTTCAGCATCACGGCCAGAAACAGAACTTGAGCAAATCTGGCCAGCGCCCTGTCAGCAGAGGGGGTCACATCGCAAAATCGATGGGGATTACGTCCCAGTAGAGAACGGTGTCGCCGCCCCAGGTCACCGCCCGCACCTTATCGTCCTGGGAGACGACGATTGCCAGGACGCTCTGCAGCTTTTTACAGAGATAGTAGCAGGACCGGTGCCGGGTACCGACACTCTCTATCCGTTCGATCTGGCGGCTGCGCCCTTCCGGATCAAGGGCCTTGGCGATATGCTGGCCCATCTCGTAGTTGCCCTGGATAATGCCGCCGAAGCCGATCAATTCCGGGCCCTCGGTGGTGACCACAGCCCCGTCCACGCCGGTGAGCCAGGCCACGAACCGGGCATATTTGAAGACCTGTTCGTCAAGCTGGGCCAGTCGTTTCCCCTGCAGCGACACGTAGTCGTCCCAGCCGGCGACATAATCGGGACCATACAGCCTGCCGCAGATGGTGGCGAGTGCCTGCATGATCTCCAGGATCAACAGCTTCAGCTGGCTGCTGGCCCCGCCCTCGGAAAATCTGTAGCGGACCGCAATATACGGATTGTCCCTGGAGATAATGTTCTCCATCCCCGCAGGAAAGGAGAGGATCGTGCCTCCGTGACCCGAGCGACGCACAGTGCTGAGCAGATGTTTGAAGAATTCGAGATAGAGCCGGCCGACAAACGAGGGGTCGATCTTGGCCCATTCGTTCTTTACCTGCAGCGGGTTCTGGGCATGCAGCGATGCGAGCTGTTCCTGCATCTTGTTGAAGCGAGCATTCATCCAGTCGGCCTGGAACACAGTCATCGACGGGGAGATGATCCTGCCGCCGGCGAGTTGAACCATAATCTCCAGGCCGCAGAGGGCAAGAAGCCGCCCCGGTCCGGCGACGTTGATTCCCAGAGCATCCGGCAGCGGGGTCGCCTGTTTCGAACCGCCATGGATCACCTGGACCCAGCGTGATCCGGAATGAATCACTCCCCAGATCTGCAACCCCTCGTTTTCCCGGTAGCGCACCCCGATCAGGGTGTTGTTGAAGTTGAGCGCCGGGGCAAGCTTCAACAACTCATAGGTGTTATAGGGGATCGGCTCGGTCATCTTCAGGGTAAACATCCCCTGCAGCACTCCCTCCTGGCCATCGAAATCTTCCGGGTCGGCCAACATCAGGCGGAAGCGGATATCCCGCTGCTCCTCCTGCATATGGCTGGCCTGATAGCAGGTGGACACGAGGTCCTCGAGTACGGCGGTTTCCGGCAGACTCCTCAGCCTCTGTCCCCCCGGACCGGACCGCGCGGTCATGGTCAGCCACTTTTCCTGCAGGCTGCGGACAAGATCTTGAGGATATTTATGAATCATACAGACACCGCCTTTTCGTCATCAATTTTCCTGGCGCATCAATCCGATTCGCCCGAGGAGGGCCCAACCCCATCCCACCGCTGTCCGCCCGAGAAAGAGATCTTCAATCAGGCCTGAGAGTCTATCTCCCCTCCAGCATAGGACAATACGCGGGATTATTCACCTGGAATGAGAAGATAATTAGAAAAAATTCCCAACTCGCTCTCCAGACGGCGATGACGGGCGCCAACCTTCCACCAGGAGCAATGGCGACGGTTGCCGTCCCCATCGATGACAAGTCATGCCGGCAGCGACCGCCACCCCATCGGACCGCCTGCCAAACCTTGTCTGACGGCCGACCATGGTTAACGTATTTCGAGAACAATTCCCATCAAGAAAAATATCAACCATCTGAGAGATATGACGCACAGTATTCCAACCCGACAGAGCCTTACCGGGTTGCAGTTCGACAACAGCTTTGTCCGCGAACTCCCCGGTGACCCCCTGACAGACACCAGCAGAAGACAGGTGCTGGGCGCCTGCTACTCCCGGGTCAAGCCCACGGCGGTGACCAAGCCTCAGGTTATCGCCTGTTCAGCAGAAATGGTCGCAACCCTGGGCCTGATGGAGACGGCCTGCAGCCAACCCCTCTTTGCCGAGGTTTTTGCCGGCAACAGCCTCCTGCCGGGCATGGACCCGTTTGCCATGTGCTACGGCGGACACCAGTTCGGCAGCTGGGCCGGCCAGCTCGGTGACGGTCGGGCCATCAACCTGGGCGAAGTGGTCAACCCCTCCGGTGAGCGCTGGATATTGCAGCTCAAAGGGGCCGGCCCGACCCCCTACTCCCGCCGGGCCGATGGCTTGGCCGTCCTGCGTTCGTCCATCAGGGAATTTCTCTGCAGCGAGGCGATGCACCACCTCGGCATCCCCACCACCAGAGCGCTCAGCCTGGTGCTCACCGGTGAACATGTCCTGCGGGACATGTTCTATGACGGTCATCCGGCCGAGGAGCCGGGCGCGGTGGTCTGCCGGGTCTCACCCTCCTTTATCCGTTTTGGCAACTTCGAGATTCTGGCCGCCAGAGGAGAGCTCACAATCCTCAAACAGCTGGTTGATTACACCATCAGAACCGATTTTCCCCATCTTGATCCCAGCTCCCCGGCCGTCTATCCCGAGTGGTTTGCCGAGGTCTGCAGCCGTACCGCCAGCCTGATGGTCCACTGGCTGCGGGTCGGCTTCGTCCACGGGGTCATGAACACCGACAACATGTCGATCCTCGGCCTGACCATCGACTATGGTCCTTACGGCTGGATCGACAACTACGACCCGGGCTGGACCCCGAACACCACCGACGCCCACGGCCGCCGCTATGCCTTTGGGCAGCAGCCGTACATCGCCCTCTGGAACCTGACCCAGCTGGCCCAGGCACTGCGTCCGCTGCTCGGCGATGCGGAGCGGCTGCAGGAGATTCTCGACAGCAGCTACCGCCAGAAGTTTCTCGCCGACTGGCGGACGACCATGGCCGCCAAGCTGGGGTTGAAACAGTACCACCACGAGCGGGATGAGCCGCTGATCAACGACCTGCTGAGCCTTCTTGCTGCCACCGAGTGCGACATGACCATCTTTTTTCGCCAACTGGCGCATCTCGACCCCTCCCCGGCCGAGTCGGACGAGGCCATGGGTCCGCTGCCCGAGGTACTGCAACCGGCCTATTACCACTTCGGCCGGCTCGATCAGGACTACCGGAGCCGAATGAACGGCTGGCTTGACCGCTACCGGCAGCGCCTGACCCGGGACGAGCAGTCAGCCACGGCCCGCAGGCGTCTGATGCAGCGCACCAATCCCAAATATGTCCTGCGCAACTATATGGCCCAGGTGGCGATAGAAAAAGCGGAGGCTGGCGACTACTCCCGGATCCACGAGCTGCTGGCGCTGATCCGGCATCCCTATGACCAGCAGCCTGAACAGGAGCGGCTTTTCTATCGGCGACGCCCCGACTGGGCCCGGCACAAGGCGGGCTGTTCGATGTTGTCCTGAAGCTCGTAACGAGCCAGCGGCACAGGTGGTGCCGCAGAACAGATCGAAACCACTTTATCCGAAAATCGCCGACAAGGAGTCGTTGGCACTTCCTCGGGATTTTCATGGTCCGTTGTGGCTGCGGTACCTGGTCCGGCCATGCTGGTTTATATGAAACTCATCAGCACGAAACGCTCTGTCACCGCGCCGAGGAGTTTCATGGTTCGTTGTGGCTGAGGCTACCTGGGCCAGCCATGCTGGTTAGAGAAGCAGGGCAACCGACAGGGAAAAAAAGGAGAGGACCGTCGACAGGACAATGGCCGACGAGGCCAGTTCGGTATCGCTGTTGAGCTGGGAAGAGAGGACATAGATCGCGGTCGAGGTGGGCAGGGAGAAAAAGATCATCCCCACCTTGAACTCGACCCCGCCGACACCGGTCAACTGGTAGGCGCCGTAGCCGATGAGCGGCAGGATGCAGAGTTTGAGCGTGGCCGCCAGCACCGATTGCCACAGATGGGTTTTCATGCCGGCGAAGGTGAGCGCCCCGCCGATCGAGATCAGCGCCAGCGGCAGGGTCACCATCGACATCAGACTGAGCGCATTGGTCACAAACAGGGGAAATGTCCCGATCAGACGGGAATAGACGAAGCCGGCCAGGCAGCCGAGAATGAGGGGGTTGCCGGCCAGGGCCCGGATGAGCATTTTCCCTCGACCGCGACGACTCAGCTGCTGGCCCGAAAACCAGATCAACGCCGACACCGCAAAGACATTGATCAGTGGGATCGCCAGACCGATCAGAATGCCGAAAACCGCCACCCCCTTCGCCCCCTGGCTGGTGAGGACCACCGCCATGCCGATATAGGTATTGAACCGGTAACAGCTCTGGGAAAAGGTCCCGGCCTGAAAATCACCGACCTGGAAAAAACGAATGACCAGGGCTGAAAGGACAAACATCACCCCGAGCACCAGCAGGGTGACGAGATGGTAGAGCAGATCCATGTCCCCGGCGGCATAGGACGCTCCACCGATCTTCCAGAACAGCATGACCGGAAAGAAGATATAATAAATCAACCGGTCGGACTGACGCAGAAAAGATTCACTGGTGAATCCGTACCGTTTCAGCACGACGCCGAGCACCACCAGAAAAAACACCGGAAACAGCGAATCAATGACGATCACAGGGGCGCCATCCGCTTGGTTTTGACCGTTCCAGTCTCATCGAAGGCCGGTACAGTCGTAGCTTCTACAACGAGGGTCGGTTCAGCAGCAACAGCACACCGTTGGCTATCGACCAGCAAAGGACCAGGACGGTGACCAACAGACAGAGCATGGCCAGAGCGGTGTGGCTGAAACGGTCCCCCACCTTTTCCCGATATCCGAGCAAAAAGGCGACGATGGCCCCGGTCACCATGCCGCCGCCATGGGCCCAGTTGTTGATACCCGGGATGAAAAAGCCGAAAAGAAATATGCCAATGGCCCAGCCGCTTATCTGGCTGTAGACGGCATTGCCATAGGTGCCGCCCCTGCTTTTACCGTAATAGAGCGCGGCACCGATCAGGCCACAGATGCCCGCCGAAGCGCCGATGGTGAAATACACCCCCATCACCGAGGAGAGCAAAAAACCGCCGATGCTGCTGAGGGTATAGATGATGAACACTCTGGAGCCGCCAAACTCGTTGATCAACAGAGGACCCAGCTGATAGAGGGCAATCATGTTGAAAACGATATGCAGCAAACCGCCATGAAGGTAGCCGGCGGAGACCAGCGTCCACCAGTCATGCAGCTGAAAGACTGGGATGAGCCCGGTTGAACCCAGCATCAGCAGACTGCTGTTGCTGGGTCCGAGAAAATGGAAGGGACTGCCGCCGAGTGCGGCAAAGCGCGGGTCGATCAGGATAGAAAAGATATACATGAAGCCGCTCAAAGAGATGATCAGCTTGATGATACCGTTGTCATCGCCGAAAAGCCGGGTGACCGGGTTGTTTTTCCAGCCCGCCCCTGGCCGGCGTAAACCGCAATGCGGACAACTGACCGCGTTCCGACTGACCAGACGCCGGCAGTTGGGACACAGCAGAGAATTTCTTTTGGAGAACACCTTCATTTCTTTCAACCTTTTTTCTGTCTGCGGACTGTGGATTATCCGCACAGGATAACGAGCAGGCCTGGAATTGCAAGACAAACTCCGCCAGCACCCATTCTGGGGAACGGGCCCTCTCGACCCGCTGGGCAGAATCATCCTTTACAAAGAATCGTTCGTCGTGATAGAACGAGCAGCAATTCGACAGAACGCAACACGCATACAGGAGGGAGAGACGAATGAAAATACTTGTATGTTACCGCGGTAGTGATATCGGCCGGGATCTGCTGCAGCTCGCCGCCAGGCACGCTCAGGCATTTACCGGCGAGATCATCGTGATCACCTCCCTGATGGGGGGAGACAGGACCACCCGCGACAAGGTGGAGAAGGCCGAAAAGAACCTCGAGATGGCCGAATCGTTTTTCAGCGACCAGGGACTGACCTGCACAACCCACCTGCTCATCCGCAACAACACCGCCGGCGAGGATATTGTCAGCTTTGCCAGGGAACACGATGTGGATGAAATCGTCATCGGGGTCAAGAGCCGGTCGAAGGTGGGCAAACTGCTGTTCGGCTCAACAGCCCAGTATGTGATCCTGCGGGCGCACTGCCCGGTGGTCACTGCCAAATAAGCAGGGCTCGGCCCGTTACCCCGCCGATGGCGACGGCTTGACCGGGTTTTTTCTATAGTGTGCGCTCAGCTCTCCCCTGATGTAAATCCCCTCGAGATAGGAGAGCTTGCGCGGCAACTGTGCCGGGGCTCCCCGCGCCACCAGAAAATCGGCCGAGCGTCCCGGTGCCAGCAGCCCCCTGTCCGGCAGACCCATCAGCCGTGCTCCGGCCAGCGTTGCACAGTGGACTATCTCCGCCAGCGGATAGCCGGCCTTGGCAAAGAGTTTCATCTCCTCGAAGACAGATTCCCCATGCAGCACGCCGGGGCTGCCGGCATCGGTGCCCAGGGCGACCTTCACCCCCAGCCGTCTGGCCAGGCGCAATTGCCCGAGCTGATGCTCCTGGTTCTTTCGGGCCACGGCGGCTCGGTTATAGTCCCGCTCATAGTCAAGCAGGTCTGCATACGCCTTCATGGTGCAAACCGTCGGAACCCAGACGCAACCTCGCTCGGCCATCAGGGCCAGATTCTCTTCGCCCATGAAAAAACCATGCTCGATGGAATGACAGCCGGCCTCGATCGCCATCTGCACCGGCAGCCGGCCATTGGCATGGACCATCACCTTTCTGCCGTGCCGGGTCGACAGCGCCACCAGGGCCCTGATCTCATCGACGGTGAACTGGGGCGGGGTCTCTCTGCCATAGGTGGTGAGACTGTTGAGTCCGGAATTGACCAGCTTGATATAGCCCGAGGAGACCGGACTGCGCACCCAGCCATCCGCCAGCGATTCTCCGGTCGTCGGGCTATGGCCGATAATTGCCCCGTAGCGGCCCTGACGGTGCCAGGCCTTTCCCGGGCTCTCGATGTGTACCGGCAGGCCAACCGGTGGCGTAGTATCGAGGTAACGCAGCACACAGTTATGTCGATCGCCGCCATCACGGACAGCCAAAACCCCATGGGCGGCCAGCATCGTCACATTCTTGTCGATGACCGGCAAAAGCTCCTCACAGTCCGCCGCCACCAGGCGCTCCCGCTCCCTGCGCTCGATGGTGCCGCTCATCGCCAGATGCAGGTGACAATCGATCAGCGGCGGCAACAGGGTGGCAAACGAGAGATCGACGACTTCGCTCTCCCCGCCAGCCACTGGCGAGAACGGCCCAATCGCGGTGATGATCCCGTCTTCTACCGTCAGCAGCCTGTCTTTTTGTACCGGTTCACCGCTGCCATCAACGAGCCAGCCGGCCCGGATATACCGCCTCACTGTCATACCATGCTCCTTTCTCCTGCCCTGTTCATCCCGCAGATACCGTCGTCAACACCCTGTCAACCAGGTGACGCCGTTCTTCAGGCTGGTCAACACCGGCCAGTCCAACCACCTGGACGACAATACCGCTTCCAACGTCACAGATCTAATAACATCATCTCTACAAAAGGAAAGTTGCCAGCAGAACCATCCGGCTACCACAACAGTCGATGTCGCACCTCTCTTGGTGCGTGGGCGGCGACGGAGGCCAGCAGGAAGACGCAGGCGACAGGAATGGCCTGGGGTAACCAGCCGTGTATGACGGCTCCCAGCACCAGGCATTTGAGCCCGGTGACGACCCCTGCAACCTCCCGATACAGCTGACGGTGCCGCAACCATTCCGTCCATACCAGCAGCAGTCCGCTTGCACCCGCCAGGGCCAGATAGCCCACCGGCAGGGCATCGCCTTGACCCAGGAAATAATACACGAGAAAGAGCGCACCGCCGAACTGATGTGCTCCCCGCACGATAATGGAAAACCAGAGCATTGTGCCAGAACGCGGGCCAATTCGCCCGAACCTGGCCTTCTGACCGTCCGTCGATAGTCGTTTTTCCGGTACTGTCATCTCTCTACAGCTCGCAAAATGGCACTGGTTCATAGCCACGACATGGAGAACAGCTTTTTATCCCCCCAGCCGCCTTCGCTCATCACTACCACAAATTACCGGCCGATGCTCGCCAAATAACCATCCAACACCAAACACGGCGGGCAGCGCAGGCCCCATCCGCAGAGCACCGGATTCTCATCGGTTCAGGCGGCTTCAGGTCTCTCACGGGAAAGTTACTTTACAAATACATGCCATATAGTAATTTTTTTTATCGGTGATATGTTGACAAGTAACTGTCGGATATTTATTTTCACAGGTAGCGACAAGGAAGTAAAAAAAACAGATATACGAAAAGATAGGTACAGAAAGGGATCGTTGCCAATAGCCGCGGTCCACTGCAGCGACGCCAGAAAAAAAGGCGGTAAACACGATTTGAGGAGGAATGGATATGTGGACGAGAACAAGTGACATCGATCGGATGTTTGGGGCCATGAGCATGCTCCGTCGCCGGATGAACAATGTGCTGAACGATTTCGACAGGTCATATGACGACTACACGGTAAAGGCCTACAGTGGTCCGCGAATCAACCTGTACGACAGCGGCGAGGCCTTGAGGGTTATCGCCGAAGTACCTGGTGTCTCCCGCGAAGATCTGCGAATCCGGATTCAGGGCAACTATCTCGAACTGAGCGGCGGCCGCAGGGTCGAACCGCCTGAAGGCCACAGAGTGCATCGGAGCGAACGACCGGCCGTAACGTTTACCCGCAGCCTGACCCTGCCGGTGGAGGTCGACAGCGAACGGGCCGAAGCGGTACTGCGAGACGGCATCCTGACCCTGGATATGCCCAAGATAGAGGCGGCCAAACCGCGACAGATCAGCATCCGATAACGGCGGCTTCATAAGATAAGAGATAGGCGACCCGTCTTTCACTCTCTCTATACAGGAGGATACAGTATGAATAACGCATCTGAAATCATGGTTGGAGGCGAACAGCTCAAGGAGCGTCCCCGTGAGCTGGCCCTGGTGACCCCCTTGGTCGATATTTATGAAAATGATAGTGAAATTCTACTCTTTGCCGATATGCCAGGCGTCACCAAGGAGGAGATCACCGTCAACATCGATAACGGCAAACTGGAAATAACCGGCACACGCCGGTTGACCGGCGAAACCGGTTCCGTCACTCTGCGGGAATTGACTGACGTCGAGTACCGCCGGAGCTTTTCGGTACCGCAGACCATCGCGGTGAGCGAAGTCAACGCCACTCTCAAGGATGGAGTGCTGCAGCTTCACCTGCCCAAATCAGAGCAGGCGAAACCACGGCTTGTGGAAATCAAGGTCGGATAAAACAGGGCAGCGGCGAAAGCCCTGAACCATCTTCGCAGCGGCGGAAAACCGGCAGCCCCGGTTTTCCGCTTTTTTTTTGTCAGCCGAGGGATTCCACCATGCGGGCCAGCTCGGCCCGTTTACCGATCACCACGATAACGTCCCCGGTGTTGAACACCTCAGTCGGGCCGGGATTGAATACCATCTCGCCCGTTTGCCGTTTAATCGCCACGATGATGACTCCAAACTGATGCCGCAGATTGCTGCTCATCACCGTCTTGCCGGTAATGGTCGAATCCTTGGGAATCCTTGCCTCCTCCATCTGCAGGCCAAGTTCACTGCGCATCATGGTCTGATCGAGAAAGTCCACTACCGTTGGTTTGTTGAGAATTTCCGCCATCCTTCTCCCCCCGATGTCGTACGGGCAGACGACCCGTGAGGCCCCGGCCCGCAAAAGTTTCCGTTCATTTTTGGCATCGGAGGCCCGGGCCAGGATAAAGATATCGGGTCGCATCCCCTTGGCGGAAAGCGAAATAAAGACATTGTCGGCATCGGAACTGACGGCGGTCACCAGACCTCGGGCACGGGCCAGGCCAGCGGCCTCCAGCGTATCGTCAGAGGTCGCATCCATCATCAGATAGAGGACACCCTCGGCTTCCAGTTGGTCAATCCCGGTCTGGTCCTGTTCGATCACCACCAGCGGCATACTGGCGTCTTTCAACTCCTTGACGATGATCTGGCCGATGCGGCCATACCCACAGATAATATAGTGACCTGTCAACGATGCGATCTGCTTTTCCAATTTTCTTCTCCCGAGAATTTTCCGCAACTCCCCTTCCAGAAAGACCGTCGCTATCTGGCCCAAGGTATAGGTCAAAAGACTGATGCCGCAGATGATGATGACCAGGGTCATGGCCCTGCCGGGTTCTGACAACGGTTTTATTTCACCGAAACCAACCGTGCTGATGGTGATCAACACCATATAGAGCGCATCGAAAGGCGTCATCCCCTCGATCACCACATAGCCGATGGTGCCGAGGAGAATGGTGATACAGAGGCAGGAGAGGGAAATTCTCAATTTAGAATAGTTCATGTCCATCTGCTAGCCCCATCGTCTTCATTGATCCCATGTCACCACCTCGTCCCTTAAAGTCCACGCGGTCTTTACCGGCTCGTAATCGACTTCGTCAGCGGTTTTTCCGAGCGAAAAAAAGTGCGCCAGCGGTAACGTCCGAGGTACGCACCCCGGTGAGTCCAAGGTAGCGCACCTCAGAAAAACCGGCCTCGGCGATGAGCCTGAGTTGATCCCCCACGGGGATCGCCCCACCTATTCATTGCGCCCAGGACTCACTGGGGTCATCAGGTCTTGGCGGCAGATCCCCGGTCAAGACGATATCGGCGAACTGCAGCCTGCCGCCGGGTTGCAGCACCCGCATTATCTCCTGAAACAACGCCGGTTTTTTCGGCGAAAGATTGATCACCCCATTGGAGATCACCACGGTAAAGCTGTTGTCCGCATACGGTATCGGTGGGACCTCGGCCTGGTTGATGGTGATCTCCCCGCTCCCCATCATCTGGCAGTTGCTACGGGCCACTGCAACCATCTCGCCGGTGAGGTCCAGGCCATGGACCTCACCGGACAAGCCGACCAGCCCCTGGGCCACAACCAGATCGAAACCGCCGCCGCAGCCAATATCGAGAAGACGTTCACCCCGGCCGACGCTGGCAATGGCAAACGGATTGCCCACCCCGCAAAAGCTCTCTGTCACCGTCGCGGGCGCACTTTCGAGCAATACCGGGTCATAGCCCAGCCGTCGGGCCCCCTCCTCTCCCACCGCGTAGCGGAACATGCCCGTCGCCGATTGCGAAACTCGTCGGTATTTTTGCCAAATGGCCTGGCGAATAGCGCGCAACTCTTCGGCGGAAAAACTCCGTTCAAGCTGATTTTCTCCAGGCTGACCACCCTGACTCGGGGACTCCGGCGAACCGCCGGAAGAGGAACCGGAAGCTCAACCACCCGAACGCAGATCACATCGGGAACCGCTGCTCATGTATCACCTCAAAAACAGTTGTATTTGCCGATACCGCCACCTTTGGCGACATCGCTGAATCGACGACCGCCAGCAAAGGGCAGTCATCCGGCAATGCCATGATATAAAAAAGGGAAAGGAATGAAAAGCCGCAAATCCTTCTTCGCCGGGTCAACGCCCGGATTACCGCAGACGCTGCCGCACCGGCGTCAATCTTTTGACGAATCCGCCAAGACCTTGTACAAAAGGAGAGGCTACCAGCATGGCTGGACCAGGCAACCCCGGCCACAACGGCCAATGAAATCCCTCGGCGCGGTAACAGAGCTTTCCGTGTTGATAGAGTCTCATATCCCCTCAACTCTCTTCAAGCTTCCAGGAGATCTCCATGAAACGAACCGTTGTACTGATGGCCAGCCCGCGCCTGCAGAGCAACACCGACATTCTGGTCAACCAGGTCATCGAAGGCATCAGGACGACAGCTGGGCCAGACGACAGGATCGACAAGATAAACCTGGTCGAACTGCAGTCGTTTGTCTGCTGCGCCTGCGGCCAGTGCCAAAACGCCGGCAGATGTCTGCAGTTTCCTGAAGTCACCGAAAAACTGGAGATGATACGGCAGGCCGACGGTCTGGTAATCGCCACTCCGGTCTGGTGGCTCGGCCCATCGAGCTACCTGAAAATCTTCATGGATCACTGGGGGGCGTTCCTGCGACCTGATTACACCTCCCGGATAGCCGGCAAGCGAGCGGCGCTTATCGCCTGCTGCGGCAACCCCAGCGAAAACCTGGCGGAAAAGGTCTGTGACGATCTGGGAAAAATCCTCTCTTTCCTCGGTGTTACGGTGAGAGCCAGCTTAAGCGTCAAAGGCGTAGCCAGCTATGGCGCGGTTGCCGACGACGCCCAAAGCCTGGCCAGTGCTTTCGCGTTGGGCGAGGCCTTCTATCGCTGAGCGCTGGCGTCCGTCAAGCCGAAAAGCGGCACGTATGCCACTCAGTGCAACAGCAGTTTGGGAAGCGCCAGAGAAATCCATGGCACATAGGTGACCAGCAAGAGACACGACACCATGATCGCCAGAAATGGCATAACTCCCCGGGCCACCGTCACCAGCGGCTTGTTGGTTATGCCAGCGGCGACAAACAGGTTGAGGCCGAATGGCGGGGTGAGCATGCCCAGTTGGATATTTAAGACCATCACCACCCCGAAGTGGACCAGATCGATATTGTAGCGGTGCAGGGTATCATAAAAGAGCGGGGCCAGAATCAGCATGGCGCTGACATCGTCGAGGAAGCAGCCAAGCACCAGAAAGAGCAGGTTGATGCAGAGCAGAAACATCCAGGGACTGTCAATGTAGGCAATGATGATCTCCGCCAGTTGCTGAGGGATCTGCTCGGCGGTCAACAGCCAGAGAAAGGTCATGGCACAGGCGAGAATGAATAGCAGGCAGGCGGACAGCACAGCGGCATCCTGACAGGTGGGAACGATATCACCAAAGCCGAATTCCCGGTAGACAAAGAGCTCTACCACCAGCGCATAGACGACACTTACCGCCGCCGCCTCGGTTGGAGTGAACACCCCTGAATATATCCCGCCCAGGACGATGCATGGCAGCAGCAGCGCCCAGAATCCCCGCCGCCCCGCGACGATGACAGCAGCTACGGACCCCTTGCTCGTGGCCCGCCAGCCGGCCCGACTGGCCATCAGGTAGGTGTAGAGCATGAGCGCCGCGCCGGTCAGCAATCCCGGCACCACGCCGGCCATGAAGATCTCGGCGACCGAAACGTTCATCACCAGGCAGTAGAGGATCATCGGAATCGAGGGAGGAATGACGATTCCCAGCGACCCGGAAACGGTGATCAGGCCAAGGGAAAATCGTTCACCATACCGCGCCTCCATCAGAGCCGGAATCATGATCGAGCCGATCGCCACCACCGTTGCCGGCGAAGAACCCGACAGAGCGGCAAAGAAGATACAGGCCAGCACCCCGGCCATGCCCAGGCCACCGGGGAACCAACCAACCAGGGCGTTGACGAAATCGATCAGCCGACGGGCGATGCCGCCGCGGGTCATGATCGAGCCGGCCAGAATGAAGAAGGAAATGGCCAGCAAAACGAACTTGTCGAGAGCGGTAAAAATCTGTTGGGCGATAATCTGCAGCGGCGTGCTGGTAAACAGCAGCAGAGAAATGGCCGTGGTTATCCCCAGGATGACGGCTATCGGCACCCCGGCAAACAGCAGCACAAAAAAGCAGACACAGATCGCCAGCAGCATCAGCGTCTCTCTCCCCGCCGCCGGGCGAGCGGTATTTCACGCAGCGCATCGATACCTATCCGGCAATAACGCAGGAGCATGACCAGCGAAAAGAACGGAATCGGCAGGTAGGCGATATACAACGGAATCCCCAGGGTCGGCGAGGTGGTACCGAAACCATGTAGCCGCCTCACCGTTTTCCAGGAAAACCAGATGACCAAGAGAAAGAAGACGGCAGAAATGGCGGCATTGGTCAGGCGCAGGAACTGCTGGTATGGACAGGGAAGTTTTTTGACCACCAGATCCATAGTAAAATGACCCGTACGCTTCACCCCGATAGCCGCGCCAAGAAATGTAACAAAGACCACGAGATAGCGCCCCAGCTCATCGTACCAGGTAAAGGAATAGTTCAAGACGTATCGTGTGAAAACCTGGATACAACCGACAACGGCCAGGCCCAGAATGGTCCAGACCAGTACGCCCCTCTCAAGCCTCTCCAGCAGATCTCCTGCCCGCATCCCTCTTTTCAACCCCTTCTCTTGGCGCCCCTAGCCCAGATTTCTCATGAACAGTGTATGTATTGGTTTGCGTTTCAGTTCAGTATGGACAAGACATTTTGCAAGAAAGAGCGATGCACCGAGATGCACCTACTCTGCACAGTGTTTGCCAAAGGTCAGTTCGGGCGGACATCACAGCGGCCAGCAAGATCAGGTCCCCAGCACCACAGCCCGCTCCGTCGCTGCAGTAGTGCGGGGTCACTGCCGGTGCTCTTCTATCTTGGCCAAAACCAGATCAAAGAGATCGTCGCCGATTTTAGCCCTGTATTTCTGCCATACCGGCTGCATGGCCTGACGAAAACTGGCCCGTTGCTCCACGGTCAACTCGACGATCTCAATACCGTTCTCTTGCGCGTACGCGGCAATGGAGAGTCCTGATTCCGGCAACTTCTTCTCCAACTCGGCGTTGATCCGACGGTTGGTATCGATCGCCACCCGGGCCGCCTGACGGAAAATCTGTTTGTCGGCATCGCTCAAGGTCTGCCAGTAGTCGGGAGAAACCACGATCACGCACTCCGTCACGGTGTGCTGCGTCTTGGTGACATACCTGTTGACCTCGGTGAATTTCACCAGAATACTGGTTATCAGCGGATTTTCCTGGGCATCGATGACGCCGGTCTGCAAGGCGTTGTAAATTTCCGGAAACGGAATGGCAACCGGTGAAGCACCCAGCTGTTTGAAAGTATCGATGTAGACCGGAGAATTCATGACCCTGACCTTCAACCCTTTGATATCGCCAGGGGTATGCACAGGATGTTTACTGTTGGTAAAATCCCTCATCTCATTTTCAGTCCAGCCGATGGCGATAAAGCCTTTGCCCGGAAAGTAGGAAAAAAACGTCTCCTGCAGTTCCTCGTCATCGATGGTGGCATAGGCCGTTGGCCGATCCGGGAAAAGAAACGGCATGTCGAAAACAGAAGACTGGGGCACGAAATTCTGCAGAACCGCGGTGCTTACGGTGGCCAGCTGCAAGGTGCCGGCCTGAATCTGCTCGGCCAATGAGAGTTCACCACCCAGCTGTCCGGATGGAAAGGTGGCGATATCGATACGTCCAGCGGTCTGCTCTTTCACGTATGCCGCGAAGGCATCAACACCCTTGGCCTGGCCATGGAACGGCGGCGCCACATGGCCGAACTTGACATTGGCCGCCATTGCCGGACTGCCCACGGTCAGCGCTATCGCCATCACCCCGGCGAGCAATGGTCCAACTGTTGCTGTCAACGACATCTTCATCTCGAATTCTCCCCTCTTTTCCGCGCTCTTCACCTTGCCAGCCAGCGGGACCCACCTCCCGGGCCCCCACTGACGGATGCGGCCACCACAGCCCGGCCGATATTCGCCCAGATCTTACTGAGTGCTGGCATTTTGTCAACTCATATCCCGATCGGCCAAAGGATCTTTCCCGGCAACGGTCTGCCAGGCAGCAGCGTCGGCACAACAGTGGCTGCACCGACCAGCAGCGCCAGACCGGCTATCGGTCAAACGGCAACACGAGATAAAGGACGACTGAAGATGTCGAGAGAGTGGTGCGGTAGGGATATACTGTACTGCGGAATGGCGGAGCGAAAGAACAGTCTAACCAGCATGGCTGGACCAGGAAGCCTCAACCACAACGATGACACCGCTCCGCTGTTATGAAACCCCTCGGCGCGGCAACAGAGCTTTTCGTGCTGACAAGTTTCATATAACGGGTCAGGCCACGACGGTCGAGGCGTCAGGTTTGACCGATGTGATCTTCATAGCAGGGCAACCCGAAACGCTCCTGTAAAAAGGTGAGCCAAGCGTCCCAGCCAAGATCATCACCGCTCTCTCTGATAAATTCAGCCATGAGCATCTGCTTTTCATCGGTTTGACAGTTTCGCCACTCAACCCGAAGATCTTCCTTCTGCCTATACGATAACATAGCTGCCTCCTGTGGTGTAGTTATGACCTGAGTGTAGCGAAAATCTCTTACATTTTTCTCAACGAATCGACTCGACCACAAGAAAGATTCTGGCAACCCGATAAACGAGACACCACCAGGCTGACCGGATCGGTGCATCCGAGCATGCCAGGCCAACAACCCGGAGAAAACCCGCTCTTTTTTTCTTTTTCCCTGGAGCCGGTCCACACTTGACAACCGGTCATCACCTACGGTGTAGCCAATAGCTACCGACGCCGATATATTCCAGACAAAGCAGCCATCGATGGCCACCACGACAGCCCTGGCTGTGGTCCGAACCTGAACCGTCATGGCTGGCTTCGCCATCTGGGAAACCAGGTAATCACGCCGTTATGCAACAGTACGACAGGAAAATCATCGCTCGACAGTGGCATAAACTGGTGTTACCGGCCAGCGGATCGCTTCACCTTCCTCCGCGCAATGCCCGGGACGCAGACATCCGCCTACCCACCGGTCTGTTTCTTCGACAGCCGCGACCAGCAGCGTAAAATCGCGGCGATGGTCCAGAGGCCAGAGAGGGGCACCGAGTACCGTGCGACGGCGCGGTCGGTCTTCGAAGCGATCAATCGGCTCAAATTCGGTAAGACCTCTGTCAATCGAGAAAACTTCGAGGCGATGCAGGGTCTTCACGCCGGCTGGCGAAAATCCGGGCTCGGTGGAGTCGACGGCAAGCATGGGCTCTACGAGTAGCTGCAGACTCACGTAGTCTATATCCAGCGTTTATCCGAAAATCGCCGACAAGGAGTCGTTGGCTCTTCCTCGGGATTTTCATGGTTTGTTGTGGCTGAGGCTTTATGGTCCAGCCAGGCTGGTTAGTGTCCATCCAGAAACGGCCAATGTGCACTGTGTTCACCAGAGATCATTGCAGACGACGCCATCTTCTTTGGTCTTTTGCGGGTGAACAGAGCCACTTTCGTTCACCCGCACAACCTTCGCACCTTACGCCATATCAAAACAGATCGATAATATATCTGATCACATACCAGCTCACCGTGAGGAGTGCCAGCAGGAGCACAAGCCGCCAGGTGTTGTTGCGGGCCCGGACCAGGTACACCCGTGGCACCGGGCCATCATCTAGCTTCTCGATGTTGTAAAAGGTTTTCTTCCCCTCGGGATCGCACACCTCAACTACCCGCCCGGGCCGCAGATCCTCGAGCTCATGGACGATCCAGGCAAAAGGGATTTCCCGTGAACTGTCACTTGCAAAAAAACGGCATACCTCCGGTTCGACCTCGCTACCACGCTTCCTTTTGTCCTCGGCAATGCCTCGTTTTGCGTGATCCATCCGCCGCCCTCCCTGCTCTTCTTGCAATATGTCTTTTTTCTGTTCTCGACCAGCCTGACTGACCTTATCCGGGCAACGCCTGGTGCCAATCACTTCAAACCAGGGCTGATCACCGTCTTCACCTTTCAGCGCGTAGCCCGGGTTTCTCATGCATTCATCGGCGAAAACATCCAACCTGCCCCCGTTAGCCGACCCTTTGGGACTGTCGTTTGACAAGGGCTGGAATCGAGTTGATCGACCCCTGCCGGACAAAGCTCGGGCTTGCGCAATATGCCGAAAAATCATAATGTACTTTGCGCTGTCCTGCATAGTGCTGATGTGCTTTTTTCTGCCGATTCGGTAGAACCAGTATGGAGTAACCTCTTATCATGACCAGCCACCGATCCGTCTGTCCCTACGATTGTCCCGATACCTGCGGCCTGCTAGTGACCGTTGAGCACGGTCGGGTGTCACGAGTGAGCGGAGATCCGAACCACCCGGTCACTCGTGGTCTGATCTGTGCCAAAATGGCCCGCTACCAAGACACCGTCCATTCACCACATCGCCTGACGACCCCGCTCCTGCGTGATGGCGTCAAGGGGGAGGGAGCGTTTACCCCCATCTCCTGGGACGAAGCGATCGAGCGGGTTTGCACCCACTGGCAGGAGCTGATCGCCGCATACGGCGGCGAGTGCATTCTGCCCTATTCCTACGCCGGCACCATGGGCCTTATTCAGCGCAACAGCGGCCACCCCTTCTTTCACCGCCTCGGTGCCTCCCGGCTCGATCGGACCATCTGCAGCCCGGCCAAGGACGCGGGCTGGCAGATGCTCATGGGCAACACCCCGGGGATGCACCTTGACAAAATGGGCTCAAGCGACCTGGTCATCCTCTGGGGAATCGATGCGGCTGCAACCAGTATCCACACCATGCGCGACGCCCTTCTCGCCCGGCGCAACGGGGCGAAACTCTGGGTGATCGACACCCATCAGACCCCGACCGCCGAGGCCGCCGACGAAGTCTTTCTGGTCAAACCGGGGATGGACGGAGGACTGGCCCTGGCAATGATGCATGTGCTGGTGCGCGATGGGCACATCGACACCGGATTCGTGCAGGAAAACGTGGTGGGAATCAACGAGTTCAGCCGGGCTGTAATGGAGCGGTATTCTCCTCGGCAGGTGGCTTCTCGCTGTGGGCTGTCGCCTGAAGCGATCGAAAAAATGGCCAGGGAGTATGGGGCGGCCAGGGCCCCGTTTATCCGTCTGGGCAGCGGCCTGACCCGCTACGGCAACGGGGCCATGACCGTGCGCACCATCTGTTGCCTGCCCGCTCTGGTCGGGGCCTGGCAGCATCCCGGCGGCGGCATCTTCCTTGGAACATCCACCGGAGCCGCCTTTCCGATCGAAAAAGTGATTCGTCACGATTTTTCCAGCCGACCGACCCGGCTCATCAACATGAACCAGCTGGGTAACGCCTTGAATCGTCTTGCGGACCCGCCGATCAAATCGCTCTATGTCTACCACTCCAACCCGGCAACCATCGCCCCGGACCAGCGGGCGGTGATCAAGGGGTTGCGCCGCGAGGATCTCTTTACCGTGGTACATGAGCGATTCCTCACCGATACCGCCCGCTACGCCGACCTTGTCCTGCCAGCCACCACCTCGCTCGAGCACGACGACCTCTATCGGTCCTATGGCAGCTACACGGCCCAGGTTGGCCGGGCCGTTATCCCGCCGGTGGGTGAAGCAAAATCCAACTGGCAGGTGTTTCAGCTGCTCGCCCGGAAGATGGGGTGGAATGAGCCTTTTTTCGAGCAATCGGCAACGGCGATGATTGCGGCACTGCTGGCCGAAGAGAGTCCCTGGCGGGATGACCAGGCCAATCGTCGTCTGCTGGCCGGAGAACCGGTGCTGCTGAGTCTGCCAGGCGAGGCCAAGAAGAACTGGCGGACCCGGTCCGGCAAAATCGAGATCGCAAACGATCAGCTGACCGAGCCCCTGCCCCGGCTGCTGTCAACCCACAGTGCAGCGGACGGTTATCCCCTTCTGCTGCAGTCGGCCCCGGGACGTTACACCTTGAATTCCACCTTTTTCGAGCAGGAGAGGCTGCGGGCCAGACAGCCATGCATGCAGCTGATGATGCATCCCGAAGACGCCAGGGCACGCCAACTGCGGGACGGTCAGGCGGTGCTGGCCAAAAACCATCTCGGTCAGGTCCGGTTCACCCTCAAGCTCACCGAACGGACCCCGGTCGGCACCGTGGTGACCGAAGGGGTCTGCTGGCGCGAGTTCGCTCGCGGCGATGGCGTCAATGCCCTGACTTCACAGCGGCTCACCGACGGAGGCTCCGGCAGCACCCTCTATGACGTGACCGTGGAGGTGCAGGCGGTGGCGCAGCTCTGACCAAGGTGGTCAGGAAAGCCGCGAGGACCAGAAGCCCGTTCAGCCCTCAGACCAACGACAGCGGTCGTCCCAGCCATGGCAAAGATGTGGCCCGGTCAGCCGGCCCGCTCGCATTCTTATCAACTCAACCCGGAGAAATCGTTTATGGTCGATATCACATCCTTTATCGTTTCGTGGATGGAAGATCGCGCCCACAACCGCCTGGCGCCGGATTCTGAACTGCCGGCCTTTGACTCACCGCTGGTTGGCATCGCCGGCGGCGAAGATCCCCTGTTCACCTTCCTGCAAAACGATATCGGCCCAGAGTTCTACTGGACACCAGCTACGGCCTTCGCCCAGGCCTTTCCCAAGCAACCGGCCCAGCCCCAGGAACTCTCTGTCATCGCCTGGGTACTGCCCCAGACCGAACAGACCCGCCTGGCCCACCGCCAGGAGCGCGAGCTGCCATCTCCGGCCTGGAGCAAGGCACGTCACTACGGCGAACAGGTCAACGAGGGGTTGCGAAGAGCGGTGGTCGAGCGCCTGAGGGCTGCAGGTATGCAGGCATGCGCCCCGACCCTGCTCCCTCAATGGGCCAGGGAGATTTCCACCCGATACGGCTTTGCCTCCTCCTGGTCGGAGCGGCATGCGGCCCATGTCTGTGGCCTGGGCACTTTCGGGCTCTCCGACGGTCTGATCACCCCGGCCGGCAAGGCGGTACGGGTGGGCTCGGTGGTGGTCCGGGCCCGCTATCCAGCCAGCCACCGCGACTACACCAGCCATGATGAATGGTGCCTGCACAGCGCAGGCGGCAAATGCCTGGCCTGCATCCGCCGTTGCCCGGTGGGCGCGATCAGTGAGAGCGGCCACGACAAGGAAAAATGCAAAACCTACATCCGTAGCGTTACCTCGCCCTATGTGGAGCGACAACAGTTGGGCTTTCCGGTGAACAGCTGCGGCCTCTGTCAGACCAAGGTGCCCTGTGAGCACCGTAATCCCCGGGCAGCAAGGACCTCACCCAGCCAACCCAAGAGTATCTGAAGAAGCGGACGATTCCTGCTCCGCACCGCGATCAGCCGCTCCCCTACCGCCACGCTGCGGCAGGGGGACCTGGTCCAGCCATGCTGGTTTATATACAACTCATCAACACGGAAAGCACTGTTACCGAGCCGAGGAGTTTCAGGTTTCGTTGTGGCTGAGGGTACCTGGTCCAGCCATGCTGGTTTATATGAAACTCGTCAGCACGGAAAGCACTGTTACCGAGCCGAGGAGTTTCAGGTTTCGTTGTGGCTGAGGCTATCTGGTCCAGCCATGCTGGTTTATATGAAACTCGTCAGCACGAAAAGCACTGTTACCGAGCCGAGGAGTTTCAGGTTTCGCTGTGGCTGAGGCTATCTGGTCCAGCCATGCTGGTCATGGGTAAAAAAGCCGCTTCTGGATGGACACTAACGGGCACTGATCCGGTAAAAATTTGCCGCTAGCTGCTCGGCCGAAAGCTCCGCACCGGGCTCGAGCCCCTCGGTGAAGCGCTGAAGCCGCTGCTGCAATTCTTCCAGGGAAATTCCCGGATAGCGGTGGCGCTGGAACTCCGGCCGGTTGTGAGATCCCTTCTGCGAGGCGCGAAACCATTTTTTGATCCGGCGTATTCTCGTCTTGTAGAGCCCATTCATTCGTTTGGCCCAAGGTGGTTCCGGTAACTCGGTACGTCCTGCCAGCGCCTGTTCGAGGACATCGACCATCCGCTCACAGGCCAATGGGCCAGTACGAGCCGACAGATAGCCATCGAGCAGCCGGTCCCGTTCCTGATCACCGGCCCCGTCCTCCTCACCCGCCAGTATTTTACCGACCAGCGCCTGCAACTCGGTGAAATCGAAGGCCTGGTGGCTGAGCAGGTTGGGCAGTCGGTAAAAACCCAGATCATACTCTTCATCCACATAGGCCCGATAGGTGATCGCCGGCACACCTAAGGCATAGGCCTCGACCCCGGTAGTGCAACAGTTATGAATGAGAACCCGGCTGGCCAGCAGCCAGGGAATGACGTTGCCCTCGTTGGTGACCGTAACCCGCGTCGCTCTGGCAGCGATATCATGATACACCTGCTGATTTTCGGTGGGGTGCGGTCGGACCACGATGGTGTGGTCGGGAAAGGCCTGTTCGAGTTGGGGGATGAGCTTTTTCATCTGCTCGAAATTCGCCTGTTTATGGGCCCGCAGCCCCTCCGCGTACTCGTAGCTCATGCCTTTGGCGGCCCGACCGAAACGGGGATCTTCCCCGGCCGGGGTCTCTGAGACGAACAGATTCAAGATAGGATAGAACCCGTTGACATGATTGTAATTGGTATTGATCAGAATAAAATCGCCATGGGCGCGGCGCAGCCCTTCGACCTCCTGGCCATAGAAGGAGCGCAACCCTGGTCGTAACAGATCGCCTCGCGGGTTGCCGGTGATATGGATCGGCAACTCGGCCGGCATATCGGGATAGAGCCGCCACAGCTCGGCGTTCTCCTGCCCCCAGGCAAACAGATGCGACACATATTTGATGGCAAGAGGCGAGAGACGGCGGGTAAAATAGGTCGCAGGCGGCGGATGGACCAGCGCCTCTTCATCCCAGGCGACGATTTCATGCCCTAACATCTGCATGATGCGAAAAATTTTAAAACTGCTGCTGGTCAGACTCTTGGAGAGATAGACGCCGCGGGGAAAGGTGGCAATCTTTAAATGCATCTCCCGGCGAGGACCGATAATAGAGGGGAATCCTCGCCGCGCCGCCACACAGGCCAGCAGGAGCTTGGGGTCCAGCTCTCGCACCTGATTCTCGACTGGAATCAGCAGCGATACGCCATTTTTTTTCACGGATGGTACCTCCTGACAAAGATGCAGAGAACGTAACCGTTCATCAGCACCCCATTTTCGTCCGATCAGACCGTTTCACCGGTACTGGGTTATCGAAACAAGTCGAACAGTTTGTTGCGAAAACGGATAAGTTCATCCATCGGTACTCTCCGTACCAGATTCTGCATATACTCGGAGGCATATTCAGGTTCGATAACCGGCCTGGGACTCAACTCCCAGTCGTTGGCGTCGTAACCGATCCGTTCGAGATAGGGGGTATACACGGGTTTGAAGAGCTCGATATCCTCTTCTGTAAACCAGTGGCGCCAATCTCCAGAGGCTTTTTTCCGTACAACCTTGGCCTTGCCGGTCGACACGGCGACTTCTGCCTCGCTCTTAATCTCGAATCCGAGGAATGCGTTGAGCGCGGCAAAATCACCCTTGACCATCTGCTCGAAGGTGAAAAGATGCCAATCCGACCCGAGACTCGCGACAAAATCGGTCATCCTGCCGTAGCGGGCACACTCCGCCTCCAGAACCGCTTCCGTCGATCTGGGCCAGTCGCCGTGGCCTGAATGACGACAGATTTCATGAAAAGGAACCGATGCGGGATCGCGTTCTTTCTTCTGCACCAGCGCAAGGTGGGTCCGGTACTGCTCTTTATGTCCTCTGACTCCTCTGTGCCACCGGTAGAGCATGCGGCTGACGGCTGCGTCGCGCGGGTCGCGCGCCATCCAGATCTTGCGGTCATACTGCTCGTTTTGCAGATGTTCGGTATAGAGATCAAAGCCTTTGCCCTTCCGCTCTTCGTAGGTGTGCTTATAGACCGCATTTTCGAAGTCGCCGAGATGTTTACCGGGCTGGCCACCCGAAAAAGCCCGGCAACCGGGAAGCCCTCCGGCAACCTTATAGACCATCGCCGTGGTTCCCGACTTACCTAAACCCAATATGAAAATCTTCATGTCTTTTCTTCACCTTGAATGTATTCGTCAATCACCACCTGGGGCCTGGGGCCCAAGGGCGGGAGTTGCATGGTTCGCTGCGGCTGAGGCTACCTGATCCAGCCGTGCTGGCAAGAGCGCTTTCCGCACTGCGGAGTCGTCGATAAAATCGATATCCTGCTGTCACGTTCTGATCCGGTAAAATTTCTCGGCTATCTGCTCTACCTCAAGTTTCGCGCCAGGCTCCAACACCTGTTCAAATCGCTCCAGACATTGTCGTAATTCTTCCAAGGAAATCCCCGGGTAACGGTGGCGCTGGAACTCCGGCCGATTGTGAGATCCCTTTTTCAATGCCATAAACCATTTCACCAGCCGACGCGCTCTGGCCCCGTAGCTCCCCCCCAGCCGGCTGCCCAGAGAGGGTTTTGGCAACGCTGTTCGCCCCGCCATCGCCTCTTCGATGACATCGACCATCCGTTCACAGGCCAGGGGACCGGTGCGAGCCGACAGATACTCGTCGAGCAACGCGCTCCGTTCTCGATCATCGGCTCCTTCCTCTTCGCCACCCAGTATTCTGCCGAGTACCGCCTGCAGTTCCTGAAAATCGAAGGTCTGGTGGCTGAGCAGGTTGGGTAGGCGGTAAAAGCCCATATCGTACCTGTCGTCCACATAAGCCCTATAGGTGATCGCCGGCACACCCAGGGCATAGGCCTCGACCCCGGTGGTGCAACAGTTATGAATGAGCACTCTGCTGGCCAGCAGCCAGGGAATCACATTGCCCTCGTTGGTGACCGTAACCCGGGTCGCTCTGGCGGCGATATCATGATACACCTGCTGATTTTCGGTAGGGTGCGGTCGGACCACGATGGTGTGGTCGGGAAAGGCCTGTTCGAGTTGGGGGATGAGCTTTTTCATCTGCTCGAAATTGGCCTGTTTATGGACCCGCAGACCTTCTGCGTACTCGTAGCTCATCCCTTTGGCGGCCCGACCGAAGCGCGGTTTTTCTCCATCGCGGCCTGCCGAAACGAACAGGTTCAGCACGGGGTAAAACCCGTTGACATGATTGAAATTGGTATTGATCAGCAGAAAGTCGCCATAGGTCCGCCGCAGCGCTTCGACCTCCGGCTCGTAAAACGAACGGAGGTCTGGACGCAGCATGTCGCCTCGGGGATTACCGGTGATATGGATCGGCAGATCAGGGGGCAACTCCGGATACTCGCGCCACAGATCGGCGTTCTCCTGCCCCCAGGCCAGTAGATGCGAGACATATTTGATCGACAGCGGCGACAGCCGCCGGGTGAAATAGGTCTCTTTCGGCGGATGGACCAGCGCCTCCTCGTCCCAGGCCACGATTTCATGCCCCAGCATACGCATGATGCCAAACATCGGGTTGCTGCGACTGGTCAGACTCTTGGACAGATAGATGCTTGGGGGAAACGAAGCGATGGCGAAATCCATTTCCCGACGGGGACCGATGATCGACGGAAAGCCACGCCGGGCCGCCACACAGGCCAGCAAAAGTTTCGGGTCCAGCTCACGCACCTGATTTTCGACCGGTATCAGCAGCGACACGCCCTTGTTGTTCATCGGCTGATCGACCTCCCGGCGCGCGGGCAAACGACGGCCATCCGGCTCCTCGGTTTCTGCATGGGTTATTCTCCTTGGTTGCGACCGGGTTCAGGCCAGGCGCAACATCATACGTCTGCCGGGATCTTCCCCATGTGCTGCAGTATCCGCCGAGCCAGGCTGGCCCCGTCCAACTGGTGGTAGGCAAGCGTCTCCTGGGGTGTGCCGCAGGCCGGGAAATCTTCCACCGCGAACTTGACCAACCGCTTTGCCCGCAACCTCTCAGATGACATCGCACTGTTCAAGAGATGGTCGCCAAGTCCCCCGGCCGGGGCATGGTTATCCAGCACAAAGTAGGTTGCACAGTCACCGACCGTCTGTTCGAACCAGGCGATATCGGTCCGATTCAGCCAGGGCATATCGACAACCTTTACGCCAACGCCATGCTCTGCCGCAAGGATCTCACTTGCCGTCAGGGCCTCGGCAAGCATCACCGGCCCGTAGGCGAACAGCACCGCATCGGCACCGGCACACAACTCGGCGCCCCGACCGATTTGCAGGCGATAGTCGGCCGGCAGGACGATGGCCCTGGGTGAAGGGGAAATAATCAGTCGTATCATGCAGTTTTCAGTGGCGGTCTCGACACACCAGCGCAGCAGCTGATGGACCTCTACACCGTTGCAGGGCTCGACAATGACACAGTTGGGCAAGGCGGCAAAAAGCGAGATGTCACGAAGGCTCTGGTGAGATTTTCCAGGTCCCGCCGGAATCAGCCCGGCATAGTGACAGGCATAGATAATCCTGGTCTTCTCGGTGGCGTTGTTATAGATCTGCTCATTGGCACGGGAGGCGAGAAACACGCCGAAAGAGTTGACCACCGGCAGCAAACCATGCAGTGCCAGGCCGCCCGCCATCGAGACCATGTCCTGCTCGGCGATACCGTTTTCGATAAATCTCTCCGGGAAACGATGCTCGAACGGACGCAGGCCGCAATCAGCCGACAGGTCCGCATCGAGAACCACCAGTTCCCGATGTTTTTCGCCAAGCTCGACCAAAGCCTCACCGTAGGCGGTAACCACCTTTTCGGCGGTGTCTTTCAATCTGACCCGGCCGCTTTCCCGACTTTCGAGCAGTTCGGTGGTCAAGGCAGCAAGGCCGAACTCCGCCAATCTGCCGTCGATGCGATCACAGATTTCCCTGTAGCCTGCGACAAAGGTATCGTCCTGGGGCGCCCCGGAATGCCACTGGTAGAGACCGTCTCCGGCCTGTATCGAAGCAGGCCCCTCCATGAAGGAGATCCCCTTGCCTTTGATGGTATCGGCGATCATCACCTTGGGTTTGTCGGTCACCGCGGCCAGTTTTTTCCAGGTCCGTTCCAATTCGGCAAAATCATGGCCGTCGCAGCGCTCGACATGCCAGCCGAAGGCGGCGAACTTCTCCTCGAGGTGGCTGAGAGCGATGATCTGCTCGGTGAGTTTGTCGGTCTGGATCTTGTTGAGATCGACAATCACCGTGATGTTGTTGACGCCCTGGTACGCGGTCGTCTGGAGCGACTCCCAGATCTGCCCTTCCTGGAGTTCACCATCACCGGTCATCACGAATACCCGGCCGCCGGCGCCCTGTTTTTGCTTGGCCCAGGCCATGCCTTTAGCCTTGGAAATACCCATGCCCAGAGATCCTGAATTGGCCTCGATACCGGCGATGCTGACATCCGGGTGACCATGGGTGCCGTCGATTCGCCGCAACTTGAGGAACCGTTCCTGGGGCAGAATGCCGAGCGAGGCCAGCACGGCGTACTGGCCGGGCACATCATGACCTTTGGAGGAAAAATAGATGTCACGATCGGGATGATCGACCCCCAACTCGACCGTGTTCATTTCCGCGTAATACAGGGCCACCACGATATCGAGTGAACTCAGGCTGGAACCCAAATGGCCGGATCCGGCCCGTTTCACCGTGGCCAGGGTATTGGCCCGGCACATGTCCGCCAATAACATCAGTTTATCACATCGATCGATCGGCGCCTGCCGAACGCGCGCAAACTCCGCCTGGGGTATTATCCGTATCTCTAACAACTCAGCCATTCCTTCTTCTCTTATCGGTTACTTTTCATAGGGTTTGTGGGCCACGACGGGCAACTGCGCCTGGCGTTCCGCCACCAGGTGTTCCGCCAGGCCCCAATCATAGGTACTGTTGACATCGAATCCTTCATAGTCCTTGGTAAAAAAGGGCATCAGCACATTGCCGGCGATGGTGTGAGAGTCGAAAACAACCCGTGACCAGGCCATCTCCAGGCTGGCATTCTGCACATAAACCTCCGGCAGAGAAGGATATTGACTGCTGTGCCAGGGCTGCTCCGCCGGCCCCATGGGCAGAAGCGGGCTCATCCGCTCGCCGCGCACCACCCACATTTTACCGGGGTGCTGACTGCATTTTTCCACTGCCCTGAGCGAGTCGACCCCGACTGCGGCCGAAAAGGCCTGCCAGGCCCGCTCGATGGTCTGGGGCAGACGGAAAGGACTGGTGGGCCTGAGAAGGGCAAAGCAGTCATAGTCCCGCCCCTCGTCCCGCAACCGCTTCAGGGTGTAGGCCACCCATTCGATATCGGGCGAGAGGTCGCCGGCAATCTGCGACGGCCGCAAAAACGGCACCTCGGCGCCATAATGCCTGGCGATCGCGGCATAACGCTCGGAATCGGTCGAGACGATCACCGCGGAAAAGATTCCGCTGCTGGCGGCTGCGGCGATGGAGTAGGCGATCAACGGGTGACCGGCCAGCGGCCGGATGTTCTTGTCCGGTACACGCTTTGAGCCGGAACGCGCGGGAATAAAAGCCACGATTCGGGGATGGGTTGCTGCCATGAACCGACTCTCCTTTCGTCTACAGCATCTGCGGATCGATGTTGAGATAGATGTCTTTGAGATCGGAGTAGACATCCAGGGCTTCGGTGCCAGGTTCCCGCGAACCGTTGCCGGACTGCTTCATACCGCCAAAGGGCATATGGGGCTCGCTGCCATAGGTTCCGGCATTGATCACCGCCACCCCGGTCTGCACCTTGTAGGAAAATTCCATGGCCCGGTCAATGCTGCGGGTATGGATACAGGCGGTCAGCCCATAGGGCGAGTCATTGGTCAGCCGCAGGGCCTCGGCAAAGTCGGCGACCCTGTAGAGGCAGGCGATGGGGCCAAAGAGCTCGGTGGTGGAGATCTCGTCATCGGCGGCCACGTTTTCGATCAAGGTGGGGGCCATGTACAACCCGTCCGCATGTCCGGGATCAGTCAATCGCTCTCCACCACAGAGGATTCGGGCACCCTTGCCCCGGGCTCGGTCGATGCATGCCAGCATATTGGCAAGCTGCCGGCCGTTGATGACCGGGCCGAAATCGTCCTCGTCTTTGGGGCCCAGTCTCAGCTTGTTGGTCTCTTCGACCAGCATCCTGGTAAAGCGTTCATAGATGCGCTCGAAAATGATGATACGGCTGCCGGCGGCGCAGCGCTGCCCGGCATTGCTGAACGCCGAGAGCAGCACCCATTTCACCGCGTTGTCCAGATCGGCGTCGTCGCAGACCACCAGACCGTTTTTGCCGCCCAACTCGAGCGACACCTTGGCCAGGCGCCGGCCGCCGATGGCCGCGATCTCACGGCCCACCGCGGTGGAACCGGTGAAACTCACCACCGCGACCTCCGGATGAGCGACCAGTGGCTCTCCGGCCTCCTTGCCGTATCCCTGAATGACGTTGAGCACCCCGGGCGGCAGGCCGGCTTCATGGGCCAGCTTGGCGAAATACCAGGCGGTGGCGGGGGTGTCTTCTGCGGCCTTCAACACTGCGCTATTGCCGCAGATCAGGGCCGGAAAGACCTTCCAGGCCACGTTGGCGATGGGGGTATTGGCGGCGATGATCAGGCCGGCCACCCCGAGTGGCTGACGTACCGTCATCGCATATTTGTTGGTAACGGCGCTGGTCATGGTCCGGCCGTAGAGCCTTCGGCCCTCCCCGGCCATGAACTCGGCCTGGGCGATGGCGCCACCGGTCTCACCGAGAGCCGCCTTGACCGCCATCCCGGTTTCCATGGCGACGATCTCGGCAATCTCATGCCGGTGGGTGTGCATCGCCTGGGCGATGGCGTAAAGCACCTCGCCCCGCTTAACCGGTGTCTCCTGGGCCCAGTCTATCTGGGCCCGGGCACCACTGCGCACCGCCCGGTCGATATCCTCGGCCCCCGAACGGGTGACAAGACCCAGTTTCCGGCCATCTGCAGGGGCGGTCTTGACAAAGGTCTGCTGGCCCTGCGCCTCGCACTGCTTCCCGTCAATCCAGTTGAAAATGGTGTCTGCGACGTATCGCGGATACATGGCAACCTCGTTATTGTCTACTCACCAGCATGGCTGGACCATATTTCCTCAGCCACAATCAAACATGAAACGTGTCGGCGCGGTAACAGAGCTTTTCACGCTGGCCAGTTTCAGATAAAAACAGTACGCTACCAGGCCGTGAAACCGCCGTCGACGATCAGCTCCGTGCCCGTCACGTAGGCCGAGGCCTGGGAGGCCAGGAACAGCAACGGGCCATAGAGATCCTTGGCCTCGGCCATGCGATTCATCGGCACACGATGACAGAATTTTTTCTTGAACTGCTCGTCCTGCCCACCCAGCACGCCGCCGGGAGAAAGGGCGTTGACCCGTACTCCATGCGGGGCCCAGACAGTGGCGAGATATCTGGTCAGGTTGATGACCGCGGCCTTTGAGGCCCCGTACATCGGCTGCTTGAGAAAGGGCGGCTCGCAGTCGATATGATCGTAAAAACGCATATCGGGCGAGACCCCGGCGTAAAGGGAGCCGATGTTGATAATCGACCCCCTGCCGGCCTTCGCCATCTGCCGGCCGAAGACCTGGGTCACCATAAAGAGCCCCAGGGTGTTGACCTCGAGAATTTCACGATTCTCTTCAACCGGGATATCTTCCAGGAGATGGCCGCCACCGGAACTGACGGGTGGACTGTCTATGCCGGCGTTATTGACCAGAATCGACGGGACACCCAGGTTGTCCAGGCACTGCCGGCAGACGTTCTCCAGGGCGGTGCGGTCGCGTACATCGGCCAAGGCCAGTTGCAGGCGATGCTCGCCGAAACGGCTTCGCAACTGTTCGTATTCACGGCCCAGCTGGGCCTCTGGCCGGTCCAGGGCGAGCACAGAGGCTCCGGCCTCCAGCAGGATCTCCATCCACAGCGAGCCCAGCTTTCCCTGAGCCCCGGTGACCACCGCCACCTGCTCGGTCAATTCGAAAAGATCCGTTACGAGGCGACTCTGTCCCATTGCTCGGCTCCGTTCAAGACCTCGAAGGTGATATCGTCATCGGCGGCCAGGGCGCTACGGGTTACCCGACCCAGCACCTTGTCCATTTCATAGGGAGCCAATCCGCCTCCCGGCGACTTCACGGCAATATCCTCGCGGCGGAGTGCGTGGCCGGCCGGCAGGTTCCGGGCCGCGACCAGCTTTTTGCCCATCTTGGTGATCGGCGCCACCTCACTGGGATAGACGCGCTTGATTCCATCGCCCATCGCCATCTTCAGCCGGCCCAGATCACGGGTCAGCTTGCGTAAACCGATCGGTTCGAGCGAAAAGGCGTGATCGGTCCCCTTCCAGGTATGGTTGAGGGTAAAGTGCTTCTCGACCACCCGCGCCCCCAGCATATAGGCCGCCACCGCCATGGCGATGCCATTGTCATGAGAAGACAGGCCGATAACCGTGTTGGGGAACCGCTCGCGAAAGCTCGTTATCACCCGCAGGTTGAGCTCGTCGAAGGCCGCCGGATACCCCGCCGTGCACTGGAGAAAGCACAGCTGGGAATTGATCGGCATCACTGCATCGTAGGCCCGGTTGACATCCTCCATGGTGCCACCGCCGGTACTGACGATCATCGGTTTCTGCAGTTTGGCCATATAGGTCAAGAGCGGGATGTTCTTCAGGTCGCCTGAGGCGACCTTGAACGCCGGCATATCCAGTTGGGCGAGAAAGTCGACACTCTCGAAATCAAAGGCGGTCGCAAACATCGTTATGCCGATCTCGCGGGCATAGTCCTGCAATTCCCGGTACTGGTCCAGATCGAACTCCAGGAACTCGCGATGCTCCCCGTAGGTCAGGCCAAAACTGTTCTGGTGATCATAGGGCTTGTCGTACATCGCCTGGCTGTACAGCCGGCGATTCTCCCGTTTCTGCAGCTTGACCGCGTCGGCGCCACACTCCTTGGCCGTGCGAAACATCTCTTTGGCCGTTTCCAGCCGTCCCTGGTGATTGTGGCCAACTTCGGCTATCACATAGCACTCGCTGGCATCGTTGATCACCTTGCCATCAATGATTATTTCTCTCATCGTTACCTCTTCTTTCTCCGGCTCATTACATCACTTCCCAGCCAAACTTCCTCATCGTACCGAATAGAACGCGTACCGGATGGACACGAACGAGCACCCATCCAGAAACAGCGAGATTCGCCCTCTGGTCACCTTCAATGCTGACGGGACTCCAGCCGTTTTTCCGTAACCGTTCAGCGGTATACATAAAAAGACAGCACTACCACGGCCTGTAACCATTCATCCAGTGCGCCAGATTCGTTCAAGCAGGTCTCATAGCTCGAGTTGGCTATGCGATGAGGCCTGATCGGGCGAAAATGGGGTGCTGGTGAACGGTTACGTTTTTCCTGGCAGCAAAAAAAATTGCAACACGGTTACGCCCTGATAACTCCCCCTGGGAAAACATGGCCGTAATTACTACAACCCAGCCGGAAGAATGTCAATTTTTATTAGTCAAAGAAGGGCCACGGGGCTGCACCAGGATATATTCTGGCAAAATTATCGTAAAGACCGCATTGCAAAAATCAAATATATGCATAGGCCAAAAAGCCCGATAACCGTTCAGCGGTATGCACAAAAAAAAGAGAGCACTACCACGGCCTGTATAACCATTCATCGAGTGCACAGCTTCGCCTAAGCAGGGCTCAGCGCTAGAGTTGGCTATGCG
>JBKEBZ010000047.1:0-33579 GCA_047973425.1 Desulfopila sp. | reverse complement strand
TGGCCACATACCAGATGGTGTTGCCGATCTTCGGCAGAGATCCAAGGTAGTGATGTTGCTGCATCAATTCCTGAAAAGCTGATTCTTCTGATGAAAAGACCGGCCGGACGACTACCTGTGATAAGTTCAACATGTCCCTCTCGTAATAGATACAATCTGGCGCCATTATATCGTGCTTGAGAGAGGTTGTCCAGTATCAATGATAACCAACTGAATTTCTATCTGATTGGGGAGTAGGTAAAGTCACCCTGGGCCAGTGGTTGTTTCTCCAGAAACCACGGATACTCTCAGAAATAGAGTACGAAATGTCCTTCTTTCAATGAACGAAACCCAGCCAGGCAGGGATACCCTGAGAAAACTCGACCTGGATCTTCAAGGAGGCTTCATCACAACTTCCGACGATGATTATGCTCGAATACGACTCATGATCAACGAAGTTCCGATAACCAGTGGAAGAGGTTGTCATCCCAACAGAACGTACTGAAATGCTCCAGGTGTTTACCTACTCTCTGCAAAAAAAATTTATTCTCATAGCGTTCATCTCGGTTGTCGTACTCGCTGTGATTGTCAGTTTTTTTGTGGCTTCCATTACGCAATCAGCTCTGTACAAAGCGACGGAACAAAAAGGTAGAATACTTGCCCAGACAGTCAGCGTCCTGATAGTCAATGAACTGATCTATGAGAAACTGGGTCTCGTTGAAGAAGGTGGCCTGATAGATAATTATGTCCGTGAATTGTCGCAGCGACAGGAATTGGAGATGGAATACGTCGCCGTCCTCGACAACAATTTCCAGGTTATGTCCCATAGCGATTTCGGTGAATTCGGTAAAATCTATAAAGACCCATTTGAGGGTGAAGAGTTGGATGGGCAGAGCATTCTTGTCAAGAAAATCAGAAGTGCGACATCCCGTTCAGGTGCCTTGAAGTTTGCCACCCCGCTATCCATTGAAGGAAAACGCTGGGGCGTTCTGCTTTTTTCACTTTCCCTGGAAAATGTTCGACGAGAATCCCGAGCTATTCTATTCCAGATCATGGCATTCACCTGTCTCACTCTGGCCTTCTTGTTTGTTCTCATCTATTTTCTCAGCCAGAGATTTATTCGACCGATCATCGACCTCAGCCAGGCCATGTCCGAGGTTGAGGTCGGCATGGTTGAGAAAACCATTCCAGTCAAAGGTAAGGATGAGCTGTCACAACTTGCTGAAAGTTACAATGAAATGGTTCGCCGCATTCGTGAAACCAATGAAGAGATGAAAGTGGCCCATGAGAAGTTGTTGCAATCAGAAAAACTGGCCACCATTGGAGTTCTCTCCTCCAGTATCGCACATAGGATCAACAATCCCCTGGGAGGCCTGTTTAACTGTGTGCGCATGCTGCAAAGAAGGGGAGAATATCCTGAATTTAGAAAGAATTACCTCGACCTCATCGACGAAGGACTGAGCAGCATCGAAGAGACAGTCGGACAGCTGTTGTGGAAAGCGGGCAAGCGAGACGGTGAGGAGAAACGAGCCGATGTGTTATCCGTTCTCTCCAGTGTGGTAAAGTTTCTTGATTATCGTATGCGCAAGCAAGGTATTCTGTATGAAGAGGTCATCGAAAAAGAGCTCAACATCCCTGTCGCGCCACACGATCTTGAGGAGATATTGCTCAACACCATGCTCAATGCCATTCAAGCGATGGAAAATGGAGGCAAGCTTATCGTCACCGCGGGAATGCAGGATTCTGGCATTCTGCTACGGATTGAGGATACTGGAACAGGTATTCCCAGTGACAAAATCGATAAGGTTTTTGATCTTTTCTATTCAACCAAGAAGGCCGGTGAAGGAACAGGTCTAGGCATGTGGATGACCTACGAGCTGGTCAAAAAATACAAGGGCAACATAGAACTGGAGAGTGCAGAAGGAACCGGCACAACTGTAACGATCACTTTTCCGGAGATGGCATGAAAAAAAGCATACTGATAGTCGAAGATGAAAAGATACTCCGTATCTCTCTTACCGACGCCCTGAAAGAAGAGGGCTATACCGTTCTTGCTGTAAATGATGCGGAGAAGGCCTTATCGGCTCTTCAACAAAGCGACTTCTCATTGATCATCACCGATATTCGTTTACCAGGCATCAACGGTATGGATCTTTTACGGCAGAGCATGCAGAGTTCTCCTTCTACCCCGGTAATTGTCATGACCGGCTACGGAAATATCAAAGATGCCGTTGAATCGATGCGGATTGGCGCATTTAACTATATTACAAAACCATTTAACCTCGACGATATCTTCGTCACCGTGAGTAAGGCCTTAGAGGTTCATACGATTACCGAAGAAAATATCCGTTTGAGAAAGGAAATAAACACCCAGTTCGGTTCTGTGAGAATTATCGGCGAAAGCAAGGCCATGCAATCGGTCTTCGCCATCCTTGACAAAGTCAGCAGGACCGATTCCACAGTGCTGATTCTGGGCGAGTCCGGAACCGGTAAAGAATTGATTGCCTCGACCATTCACTATCAGAGCACCAGAAAGAAGGAAACCATTGTCAGAGTAAATTGTGCAGCCTTGCCAGCAGACCTCATTGAAAGTGAACTTTTTGGCTACGAGAAAGGTGCCTTCACCGGTGCCGAAGCCAAAAAACCTGGGCGCTTTGATCTTGCCGATGGCGGAACCATTTTTCTTGACGAGATAGGTGATCTGCCCCCCCTTACCCAAACCAAGTTATTACGCTTTCTTGAAGAAAAAACTTTTGAGCGACTCGGTGGTACCTCGACCGTATCCGTTGATGTGCGGATCATTGCGGCAACCAATAAAGACCTGGAGAGAAACATAGAAAACGGAACATTCAGAGAGGATCTCTACTACCGGCTCAATGTAATCCCCGTCGTTTTGCCGCCACTGCGAAAACGGGTCGAAGATATTCCTCTACTCATCGATATGTTTTCGCGCAGGTTCAACGATCAATTCGGAACCGATGTCAGTTTTGGCGAGGATACCATCAAAGAGCTTCTCAAATATCATTTCCCAGGCAATGTGCGGGAACTGCTCAACATAGTGGAAAGATGCATCGCTCTGGCAAGTGATAAAACCATAAAACGTTCTGACCTGCCACCACACATTCTAAAGGCAAGTAAGGAGAAAATCTCGCTTCTCTCACTGCAACAGGTCAGTGCCGAGGCCGAAAAAAACCATATAGTCAAAATATTGCGCGTCACCCAGGGAAACAGGTCAAAAGCTGCAGAAATCCTCGGGATAAGTCGAAAAACGCTCTGGGAAAAGATCAACAATTATAGTTTGGATATCTAACCGGCATGGCTGAACCAGGTTGCCTCTGCCACAACGAAATATGAAACTCTTCGGCGCAGTAACGGTGTTTCCCGCGCTGGCGAGCTTTATTTGAAGCCTTGAAAAGGCGCTTTCTCTGCTCCCCCCTCCTTAATGTTACGACAACGTAACACTGTTTTTTGCGGTAGCCAACAGCTATCAGTCTGATATTCCCTGCATATATCATCATTTCCTACCACCGCAATTCACTCTAGCAACCTTCTTGACAACCAATTCGATATATCCAGCTGTTATCATAATATTAATATCATAGACCCAACAGAATTCGTTACCTAAACGAAACGTTTTCCCGCTCAAAACCCCTGGCATGGAAAATGCTCTTCCTTGGTGGCTGTGTGGAACACGGCAGGGGCCAAAGACGGAGCATATCCGCATATACAACATTATTTTATGCCAACCCACTGCATGCAGTACGAACAGTCCCCCCTGCGCTGCAGCCTTACAGGACGGCTCAATTACCAAGAGCAAGGATGGCGTTGCCTGGATCGATTATGCGAAAAATACTGGAAACCTGGCGGCAGTAACGACTTGTCCGTATCACGCCATGTTCATTGGTGATGGAGGATAGTATATCGATGGCAGGCCAAAACACGCAATACCCGGGGATGCCGAGACCTTTGACGACGAAATCCGATCCAGCTCTCAAGTTGGGGGACTGCATCAAGTCACTGTAACCGTGTTACGATATCGTGATACTCACCGGCCTTTTTGCTGTAAGCCAAGGTTGATGGACTCGTAAAAACTCCGATCTACTTCGTTGTAGGTCGCAAACGGCATTTCACTGTACCATATGTACTACCGAACTGCCATTTGCGACACTACGCCTCGTATATCGAAGTTTTTTCTGAGCCCATCTCCGGGTAGTCAATGACTTTTTACGAGAGCATCAAGGTTATGATTGGCGCGAAAAAAACACTGATATACGTCGGACTCGGTCAGAAACGGCAATTCGCTGTACCCCACGTACTCCCAAATTGCCGTTTCTGAAACCACCCCTCGCATGTCAACGTTTTTCCTGAGTCCATCCTGGTGAAACATGCGACTTTTTACGAGAGGTAACCGTTCCCCAGTGCTCCATATTCGTTTAAGCGGCGCGTTTCACTCGGGTTGACTCAGTGAAACGGTCTGATCAGACAAAAATGGGGTGCTGGTGAACAGGTACGTTTTTTTGTCAACTCTGAAACTTTTCTTATCACCTTACCATCACTTAAAGGAGGACGAGATGCGTCCAAAAATGGAAGATCCGGTTGTCACAATGCTGGATGACTTGGCCAAAGCATTGAAGCGACCACGGAGTGCGCGGAAATGGGGCATGGTCATTGACAAAAAAAAATGCTCTGGCTGTTTCGCCTGTACAGTCGCATGTATTGCGGAATACAAGCTCCCACCAGGAGTTGTCTACCGTCCTGTCATGGAAGAGGAAATCGGCAAGTTTCCGAACGTGACCCGTGAATTTACTCCCCGCCCATGTATGCAGTGCGACAATCCTCCCTGCATCAAACCTTGTCCGGTAAATGCTACGTACAAACGCGAGGATGGAATTGTTGTTATTGATTACGACAAATGCATCGGCTGCCGTTCCTGCATCGTCAACTGCCCGTATGGCGCGCGAACAACCGACCTCGGGAAATACTATACAGAAAACACGCCCAGGCTTGAAGGGTATGAAACAACTGAAACATACGAATACAACAAAAGCTGGAACCGTAAAGAAAAAGGAGCATCTCCGATGGGGAATGCCCATAAATGTCATTTCTGTACAAATCGCATAGAAGAAGGCCTGCTGCCGTTGTGCGTCACTTCCTGTCTTGGCCGCGCGACCTACTTTGGAGACCTGAAAGACCCCGATGCGTTGGTAAACCGTGTTCTCAGGGGAAGGAATGTCGAGATCTTGAAGAGTGAACTGGGAACTCATCCTAAAGTCTATTATTTGACCTGATAAAGGGGGTAGCGATGAAGATAGTTTTAGCATTATTGGCCTTGGGAGGAGCAGCTCTGGCCATCGGTAAAATAGTTATCTGGGGCGACAGTTCTATTGGATATGGAAGTTATGTACCATGGGGCCTCTGGGTCGCCGCCTATGGATTCCTGATTACCTTGTCCGCTGGGTCCGCCCTGGTGGCGAACATGTATTACGCTTTCGGTCGTGAAGGTTACAAAGCTTCTGCAAGACCTGCACTATGGCTGGCAATTATCAGCCTGATTACGGCGCTGCCGATTATAGGAATGGATCTGGGACACCCGTTTCGAGGGATCATGGTTCTTTTAACCCCAGATTTTCAGGCCTTCCTGCCATGGGCCGTCTGGAGCTACGTCCTGTTTCTGATCGTTTCATTTCTGCTGCGGAAGAAAGATAAAGCCGGGTCCAGCACCCGCCTACTCGGCAAGCTTTCTCTTCTTCTTGCTGGGCTTTTCACGATTTTTGAAGCCCTCCACTTTGGCACAGTCATTGCCCATCCGGTCTGGAACTCGGCAATGACGATCCCATTGTTTCTTGCCACTGCTGTTGCACTCGGTTACTGCGTACTGGCCCTTCTGGGAGAAGGTGAACGAGAGTATGTGCGCACGATGCTGGTGGCGCACCTGGTGGTCGTCGACATTATGGAACTCGGTAAGTTTACCGTGGAGTGGTATTCCTCAACCCCGACAATGAGTGCATCGGCAAGTGGTGCTCTGGCTTCTCCCATGTTCTGGGTGTTCATTGTTCTGGCTGTTCTCGTACCTTTTTTGCTGCTTTCACCAAAAAAGCCCTCCGCCGCCGTTGTCAAGCTTGCAGCAGTATCAACACTCGTCGGTTTGTTTGCTGCGAAATATGAATTTGTGACCAGCGCCTTCGCCTTGGCGCAGTTTGCTGAGCTTCCGTCCGCATTCAGCGGTCCCGGCCTGACAACCCACTATGTGCCTTCCATGCTGGAAATCGGGGTGACGATCGGATTTGTGGCTGCTGGATTGCTGGTATTTATCTGGACGGTACAATCGCAGAGACAAGCCCAAGAAAACTGACGCAATCGTGATTGCCATAGAGAATCTGAAGAGGAGAAACGAATGAAAAAAATGTTCGATAAAAAGATATCCAGACGCTCGATCATGAAAGGAGCGGTCATTGCAGGCGGCGGCGCTTTCCTGGGAGACAGACTGGGTTGGTGCAACACGGTTCTGGCAGCAATCGCTGACACCAATACCTATCCCCTGGGCAACGCGGAATCCATTATTTACTCGGTCTGCCTGCAATGCCATACGGCTTGCCCGCTAAAGTGTAAGATCCAGGACGGCTTACTGGTCAAGATCGATGGCAACCCCTATACCCCGCAAAATATGCTGCCCCACTTACCTCACAAAACATCGCCGCTTGACGCGGCCAAGGTCGATGGCAAGATCTGCCCCAAGGGTCAATCCGGGATCCAGAGTCTTTATGACCCGTACCGCATCGTCAAGGTATTAAAGCGCAACGGCCCCCGTGGGGCGAATAAATGGAAGGTGATTCCATTTGATCAGGCCATCAGGGAGATCGTTGAGGGAGGGAAACTGTTCTCCGCCATTGGCGAAGATCGTCAGGTCGAGGGATTGAAAGACATTTATGCCCAACGGGATTCCGCTGTCTCGGCCACCATGGCCAAAGACTGGAAGTCGGTGGCCGGAGGCAAGATGTCCGTGCAGGAATTCAAAACCAAACATGCCGCACATCTCGACACCCTGATTGATCCGAACCACCCGGACCTGGGCATGAAAAACAACCAGTTTGTTTTCCAGGCCGGCCGGATCGAGCATGGACGCAAAGAATTGGGTAAGCGGTTCATGGGTGACAGCTTTGGTTCGGTCAACTTTTACGAGCACACCACCATTTGCGAACAGTCCCATCATATCGCATTCTGGGGAATAACCAACAAGTATGACAATGGCAAATGGGGCGGCGGGAAAACTCATATGAAGCCGGATACGCTGAATTCCGAGTTCAATATTTATTTCGGCACCAGCCCCTTCGAGGCTAACTTCGGACCGCCAATCATGACCGGTAAGATTACGGATGGTATTGCCGATGGACGCCTGAAAATTTCCGTTGTCGACCCTATGCTCAACAAAACAGCAGCCAAAGCCTGGAAATGGGTCCCGGTCAAACCGGGTGGTGACGCGGCTCTTGCTCTCGGAATGACCCGTTGGATTATTGAGAATGAACGCCATGACAAGCAGTTTTTGATCAATGCTACGGAAACTGCCGCACATGATTCGAATGAGGTGTCCTGGACGACGGCAAGTTTCCTGGTAAAAATCGATGCGGAAGGGCCGGAAGCCTACCTGCGCGCATCCGAGGCAGGCCTTGGCGACGAAGATGCATTTGTGGTCGCTGCCAACGGAGTACCGACCAAGGTTGATGATAAGCAGGTCATCCACGGTGATCTCGAATTTGATGGCGAAGTCAGTGGCCACAAGGTAAAGAGCAGTTTCACCTTGCTGAAAGAATTGGCATTTTCACAAACCCTCGAAGGTTGGTCGGAACTGGCAGGAATTCCTGTCAGAGAGGTTGCCGAACTGGCCAAGGAGTTTACCGCGCACGGTAAACGTGCGGCAATCGATCTGTATCGCGGCCCGGTTCAACACACCAACGGCTATTATAATGGCCAAGCCATTATCACTTTGAACATGTTGATTGGTAACATCGACCACAAAGGGGGGCTGCACGCCGGCGGCGGCCACTGGCACGAACTTGGCGACAAGCTGCATTTTCCATTTGACCTGAAGAAACTGCATCCGGGCAAATTGAGTCCGTTCGGTCACAAAATTACCCGAGAAGGCTCCAGCTACGAGAAATCGACCCTGTTTGAAGGTTATCCGGCCAAACGTCCCTGGTTCCCCTTTACCAGCAGTGTTTATCAGGAGATCATCGCCTCGGCTGATGACCAATATCCCTATGGGATCAAGGCACTGTGGCTGCACAAAGGGACACCCGGATTCGCTGCGCCAGCAGGCCATACCGCGCTGAAAATCCTTGCCGACACCAGGAAACTGCCGTTGATCATCGCCGATGATATTGTGATTGGTGAGTCGTCCATGTATGCGGACTATCTTTTTCCGGATACGGCCATCTGGGAACGCTTTGGCACCCCACATACCACACCGGATGCCCCGACCAAAGCGTCCAAATTTCGGCAGCCTACGGTAACTCCGCTAACGGAAGTCGTGGAAGTTTATGGCGAGAAGATGCATTGTTCCATGGAGACGGTCATGCTGGCCATCGGTGAGAAGCTGCGCTTGCCCGGCTGTGGTAAGGATGCGTTCGGCCCCGGCCTGGACTTCACCCGCCCGGAGGATTTCTTCCTGAAACTGGCAGCAAACCTGGCTTGGGGCGACAAGAAAGATGATGATCTCCCCGAGGCCTCCAAGGAAGAGATGCTGCTGTTCCTGAACGCTCGCAAGCACCTGGAATCAACCGTTTTTTCTGCTGATCGCTGGCAGAAAGCGACGGGGAATGACAGTTGGAAGAAGGTTGTTTATTTTCTGAATCGCGGCGGTCGATTCGAAGATTTTGACGAAGCCAAGCAGATTGGTCATGACGGTTTTGTCGAACATCAGACCAAACAGCGTTTCAATATGTACGTTGAGAATATCGGGATTGCGCGTCATTCCATGACCGGAAAACGCTTCAGTGGACTGGGGATTTACGAACCGGTAATGGATGCGGCTGGCAACCCGATAAGTTCGAACGGCTATGAACTGGACCTCAGTACCTACAAGGATATTCTTGGCGGGCAATCGAGAACCCTGCCTGGGAACTATTGGCTCTCCTCGATTCTCCCTGAAAATCACATTATGATCAACACGGAAACAGCCGCCAGGCTCGGTTTCAAAAACGGCGATCTGGTCCGGGTCGCGTCACCGACCAACCCGGATGGTGTCTGGCCGGTGACGAATAATAAACCGGTACCGATGGAAGGTCGTCTCAAGACCATTGAAGGAATACGGCCGGGGGTTGTTTCCGTCTGTTGGAGTTACGGCCACTGGGCATATGGCGCCACCGATGTCGATATCGATGGGCAGGTGACCCCTGGAGACCAGAGACGTCTGGCAGGTTTGTGTACGAATGCGGCCTGCATGGTTGACCCGGTCTTAAAGAATGTCTGCATGAGCGACCCTATTGGCGGAAGTGCCAGTTTTTACGACACAAAAGTCAAATTGGTCAAGATCTGACCTACTGATCAAAAAGCTATGTATCGTTCTTGTACCCATGCTCGTGTCGCAAGTGCGATTGTTTATAGTGCTGAAGACCAGACTGAGGGGCCTCCCCCCTGAGTCTGGCTCCTCGGTCTCTGATACACCAGAAAATACAGAAAGAATGATGGATCCCACTTCAGCCAACGCCATCGTTGGCCAACTCAACAAAAAACAGAAAAGGGTTTACAGCTATAAGCTGTAAACCCTTGAAATAAATGGTGCCGGGACCAGGAATCGAACCAGGGACACACGGATTTTCAGTCCGTTGCTCTACCGACTGAGCTATCCCGGCACCTTGTAGCCGTGCTTTGGAGTGCCCTATTTACCCGGATTTTGCATGCCTGTCAACAATTTTACCGTCATCTTGTCTCGACCTGTCCTTTTTTAGTTATCCTCAAGTTTTAAATCGCCGAGATCCAGTTCGAAATCCATATCATCATCGACGTCCGTCTTCTTCTCGACGGGCGACGACGCGGCCATGAGATCATCGAAATTGAAATCCAGTCCCTGCAGTTCGAGGTCGGCAAGTCCCACCTCTTCACCGGTATCAGCGCCGACGGTCGCGACCGTCTCCTCCTCGTCACTGTCGAAATCGAAATCAAACTTCAACTCATCCATCGCGATGGAATCATCGTCTTCCCCACCGGCCAGCCGCTCGGGCGAGGTGAGATCGGACATGTCGTTCAATTCGTCAGGAACACTGAGACCATTCGCCTGTCGTTCCGCCGGCTTGGTCTCTCTATCCTCCACCATCTCCTCATCGTCCTGGCTACTGGTCGCGTCCTCGCTCAGATCTTCAAAATGGAACTCGATCTCCTGTTCCTCTTCCTCCGTGACGGCCGAGTCATCGTCCTCGCCAGGCGCCTCCAGCACGAAATCCGCATCGTCTTCGTCTGTATCTTCGTCGTCTTCGTCCGTCTCGGCGGTCACCAGCACCTCGAGATCCGGATCCTGGAGTTCATCATCGGCCAGCGGTTCGTCATCCGCGGAGAAGACCTCATCCACCTCGCCTTCTTCGACTTCCGGCTCCGTATTGAACTGCAAAAACGACGGTGGCACGACATTATAGGCAGAGCCGTTGAGATCTTTCGCAACACTTTCGATGTTTTTATTGCACTTCAGGCAGGTTGTAAGGTGATCAAACGAAATAAACCCACATTTTGGACAACGCATGAGATCTCTTCCTTTACTGTTCTCTTGCCAGGAGAGTGATAAGACAAATACCAGTTACCTTCTTGCCAACTGTCTATCACTATCGCACACCTTCTCAGCAATAATCAAGCGATGTCACCAATAAAATAGTGGTCTTGCCCTCTCTGCACCCTCCCTGACGAACAGATCACCTGGCCCGGTTGTCGTCACCCCGGACCAGCCCCTGCCTTTTGGTTGATCGCGGCAGGCATCACCGGCCAGCGGTTATGCCTGCCAGTCCATGCCGATATCACAAGATGGGGCGGAATGGGTCAGCGCCCCGACGGAAATGATATCCACTCCGCAGGCGGCAATCGAGCCCACCGTCGCCAGATTGACCCCGCCGGAGGCCTCGACCAGGGCCCGGCCGCCGATCCGGTCGACCGCCTCCCGCATGGTCTCGCAGGACATATTGTCGAGCATGATGATATCGACCCCGCAGGCCAGACATTCCGTGACCTGCGCCAGGGTATCGGTCTCCACCTCGATCCGGATAGTGTGCGGCACCGTCTGCCGGACCCGCTCAACCGCCGCGGTAATGGAGCCGCAGGCCGCGATATGATTGTCCTTGATCAGCACCCCGTCGGCGAGGTTGAAACGGTGGTTGGCCCCACCGCCGACCCGAACCGCGTATTTTTCCAGCATCCTCAATCCGGGCATGGTCTTGCGGGTATCGGTGATCCGAGCCCTGGTGCCGGCAACCGCCGCAACGAACCGGTCGGTCTGGCTGGCGATGCCGGAGAGCCGCTGCACCAGATTGAGCGCCACCCGCTCCGCCTTCAGCATATCGACCACCGGCCCGCTTACCGTCATCACCAGATCGCCCGGCTGCAGGCGACTACCCTCCGCCACCGCATCGCTCACCGCTATCTCGTCGTTTTGCAACCGAAACACCTCGGCGGCGACACAGCCCACCCCGGCAGCCACACACGACTCGCGGGCCACCAGCCGGGCGCGGCCCCGTTCACCGGCAACAAATATCGACTCGCTGGTCAGATCACCACGACCGATATCTTCGGCCAGAAAAGCCCGCAACTGCCTGCGCAACAGGTTCCTGTCCATCGCTTCCCCCCGTGCTCAACCCAGCGTGACGAGCCGGGCCTGCGCCTCGGCTATCGTCGCCAGCCTGGCAGCGTATTCCTCTTTGTCACCACGCACCTTGGCCACCACCGGTTCGGGGGCGTTGGCGAGAAATTTCTCGTTTTTCAGCTTGCCGTTGAGCTGCTGCAGTTTCTCCTCGACCTTTTTCCGCTCGCGTCCAAGTTTTGCCAGCTCGGCCGCGACATCGACAAGACCCATCAGCGGCACGTAGATCTCCAGGTCCCTGAAGATATAGGTGCCGGCATCATCGGGTTTGTCACCCTTCTCCTGCACGGTGAACGACTCCAGCCTGGTCATCTCGGAGATGGCCCTGCCAAAACCGCTCAGCAGCTCGCGCTGGGTCGGGTCCGGACAGTCGACAAAGGCCTGGATGGTCTTCGACGGGTGGACGTCGGCCTCGCTGCGGATATTGCGGATACCGGTGATAACCCCCATCAGCAACTCCATCTTGTCCTCGGCCTCCGGGTTCAACCACTCGGCACGGCGCTCGGCAAAGGGGCCGCCGGCCAGCGGCGCCCGCTCGCCGGGCAGGGCACTCCAGATCTCCTCGGTCACAAACGGAGTAATGGGATGAATGAGCTGCAGGATCGTCTCCATCACGGCCAGCAGCACCCCCCGGGCCTGATCCCTGACCGTCAGGTCATCGCCAAACAGATCGGCCTTGATCCATTCCAGGTACCAGTCGCAGAACTCGCTCCAGATGAACTGGTAGTTGACGGTGGCGACATCGTTGAAACGGTATTCGTCCAGCCCCCTGCGCACCGCATCGATGGCCACCGCAGTTCTGCTCAGAATCCACTGGTGGACCAGCGGCAGCGAACCGGGCGCATCCGCTACCTTTGCAATCGACACATCACAGCCATCGACATGCATCAGAGCAAAACGGGCCGCATTCCAGATCTTGTTGATGAAGTGGCGGTAGCCCTCGATGCGGTCCTCGTCGAGCTTGATCTCACGGCCCTGGGCGGCAAAGGCGGTGAGGGTGAAACGCATCGCGTCGGTTCCGTACCTGGCCATCACCTCCAGTGGGTCGATAACGTTGCCGGTCGATTTGGACATCTTCTTGCCGTACTTGTCGCGCACCAGGGCGTGCAGATAGACGTCCTTGAACGGCACCTCGTCCATAAAATGGAGCCCCATCATCATCATCCGGGCCACCCAGAAGAACAGGATGTCAAAGCTGGTCACCAGCACCGAGGTCGGATAAAAGGTCTGCAGTTCCCTGGTCGCCTCCGGCCAGCCCATGGTGGAAAAGGGCCAGAGCGCCGAGGAAAACCAGGTGTCGAGCACGTCCTCTTCCTGCACCAGCCGGGTGGAGGAGCATTTCGGGCAACTGGTCGGATCGCTGGATTCGACGATCAACTCCCCGCACTCCTCACAGGTCCAGGCCGGGATCCGATGCCCCCACCAGATCTGCCGGGAGATGCACCAGTCGCGGATATTGTCCATCCAGGCGTAAAAGGTGTTGTACCAGCTCTTCGGGTAGATGGTGATCCGCCCCTCTTGCACGGCGGCCACCGCCTTGTCGGCCAGGGGCCGCACCGCAACGAACCACTGCAGCGAGGTGGTCGGTTCGATCACCGTCTTGCAGCGATAGCAGAGGCCGAGGGCGTGATCATACTCCTCTATTTCCACCAGATACCCCTGTGCTTTCAGGTCTTCGACCACCCTCTTGCGGGCAGCATACCGGTCAAGCCCGGCATAGGGACCGGCGTTTTCGTTCATGACCCCCGTATCGTCCATCACCTTGCACAGGGGCAGATCGTGGCGGAGACCGATCTCGTAATCGTCGCGATCATGAGAAGGCGTGACCTTGAGAGCGCCGGTGCCGAAATCCTTCTGGACATGGTGATCGAACACCACCGGCACCACCCGGTCGGTGAGCGGCAGACGGATGCCGACATCGGCCAGATGGGTATAGCGTTCGTCATCGGGATGAACGGCCACCGCGGTATCTCCCAGCATGGTCTCCGGCCTGGTGGTGGCCACCACCAGCGAGCCGGAACCATCGGCGTAGGGGTAACGGATATGGTACAGCTTCCCCCTGGTCTCCTCGTGCTCGACCTCGTCGTCGGCGAGAGCGGTGTGGCAGCGCGGGCACCAGTTGACGATATAATCGCCCTTGTAGATCAAGCCCTCCTTATAGAGCCGGACAAAGACCTCGCGCACCGCCGCGGAGAGCCCCTCGTCCATGGTGAAGCGTTCCCGCTGCCAGTCGCAGGAGGCCCCCAGCCGGCGCAGCTGATCGGTGATCGTGCCCCCCTTCTCCCGGCGCCACTCCCAGACCTTTTCGATAAAGGCTTCCCGGCCAAGGTCGTGGCGGCTCTTGCCCTCGCTGGCCAGTTGCCGCTCGACCACGTTCTGGGTGGCGATTCCGGCATGGTCGGTGCCGGGAATCCACAGGGTGTTGTCACCGCACATCCGGTGGTACCGCACCATGATGTCCTGGAGGGTGTTGTTCAAGGCGTGGCCGACATGCAATACCCCGGTCACGTTCGGCGGCGGGATAACCACGGAAAACGACGGTTTACCCTCGATTATCGATGCCGAGAAGCAGTTTTGCTCCTGCCATTTCTCAAGCCATTTGTCCTCGACTTCGGCAAACTCATATCCCTTGCTCAACAGATTCTTGTCTTCTTTTTGTGCCATGATCGGTGCTGATGATGTTGATGATTTGGGGCCAGGCCAGTTGCGCCAGGGCCAGTTGCGGTGCGCCATCGCCCCCTCCAGCTGGCAGGCGGCAACAACGGATGCCCCAGATCTCTGACAAGCGCCAGCCTTGCCCACCGCTGCCTGCCGGCGACACCGCTGGAATCCACAGAGACGTTCTGCTCGGCAAACGGGAAATGGGGCCAAACCCTTGAGAAACTACCTATGAAACCGCTTTCCTTCAACTCTTTTCATGATGAGCTGGTAAAAACTCAAAATTACGACGTTGTCGCTGTAAACCGCCCCGGCTGCCTCGAGGTTCGTGTCGACCGGGCGGCACGACTCAGCGCACACTCCATGGTTGCGGCAGAAAGAGATGTTCGTACACTCCCAGGGCGTACCGATCGGTCATGCCGGCGATGAAATCACAGACCTGACGATGCGCCTGCCTGTCGTCGCTCCAGGAGGTGGGGCGCGGACCCTCCACCCACTCCCGACCGCAGCGGCGGACCACACCGTTTTCCAGAAAATAGCCATACAGCTCGCGGATGATTCGCTGGGCCTTCTCGAACTCGTTGTGCACCAGGTAATAGCGGTAGACATTGTCGTGGAGAAACCGGCGCAGATCATCAATGGCCGCCAGCATCATCTCACTGATATGGAGGGTGCCGTCATCCGCCTCCAGGGTCTCGACAATGAGGTCGCGGACCATGGTGCCGATACGCTGGGAATTTCTGGTGCCGACCACTCTGGTGATCCTGTCCGGCAAATCGTCGCTTTTGAGGATTCCCGCCCGCAGGGCGTCGTCGAGATCATGGTTGACATAGGCGATGATATCGGCCAGACGCACCACCTGCCCCTCCATGGTCACTGCCAGCCCGCCTTTACGGCTGGGCAGGATCTCGGCATTGCCCTTGGAGTGGCGAATGATGCCGTTACGCACCTCGAAGGTGAGGTTGAGGCCGCGGCCATCGTTTTCCAGGGTATCGACCACCCGCAGGCTGTGCACATAGTGGCGGAATCCTCCGGGGTGCAACTCGTTCAAGGTCGACTCACCGGCGTGGCCAAAGGGGGTATGACCGAGATCGTGGCCAAGAGCGATCGCCTCGGTGAGCGGCTCGTTGAGACAGAGTGCGGCGGCAATGGTCCTGGCGATCTGAGAGACCTCCAGCACATGGGTGAGCCGGGTCCGGTAATGGTCTCCGGTGGGGGCGAGGAAGACCTGGGTCTTGTGCTTTAACCGACGAAAGGTCTTGGAGTGGGTTATCCTGTCACGGTCTTTCTGAAAAGGCAGCCGGAGATCCTGAATATCCTCGGCTTCCGTTCTCACCCTTCCCCGGGATCTGGTGCTGAAGGCGGCATGGGGGGACAGGTAGGCTTCCTCACGCTCTTCGAGCTGTTTTTTGATCGATTTCCCGACGACTGGTACAAATCCCATGGCATCCTCTTGGCGACGTACGGAGTATGAAAATAAATTCGGTAGCTTAACCGTGCTCGAAAGGGGGTATCGCCCAGGCCTTGATGACCCCGGGGCAGCGGCGAACAGGCAGGAGACCCACCCCATCTTTTAAGCTTCACCAGTATATTCAGTGTGTTGTATACATCACCGGCCGACGAAGTGCAAGGAGGAAGCCGCACCAAGCCAACGCAATGTCAACCAGTTACCGCCACCCCTCCTCCAACCGGAAGTCGATGCCCCGGACGGTTTCCCCGCCGATTTTTCGCCGCAGTCATCGCATTACCCTGTCCTTTTCCTGCATCAATACCTACAATAGTAACAGCAACGGCCACCGCCGGAAAATCCATTGATTCCCCCTTTCCTCCTCACAGGAGCCACCATGAGATATGCTCACTCCTATACCAGCTTGACCCCTGAAGAGCTGCAGGCCAGAATCACGAGCGATGGCGACGACCAGCCCGTCATCATCGACACCCTGCCCGCCGAGCGCTTTGCCAAAGTTCATATCCCCGGGGCCCTCAACGCCTGTGTCTTCGAGATCCGCTTCCTCGAACAGGTTCACCTTCTGTGCGCTGACAGCAACACCCCACTGGTGCTCTACGGAGCCAACAGCAATTCCCTGGATTCCCGCACTGCCGCCCAGAAGCTGACCATGGCCGGCTATGCCAATATCGCCATTCTCGACGGTGGGCTGGAGCGATGGAAGCAGTGCGGTTACGCCCTGCAAGGAGCTGACCCGGAGATGACCGGCGCCGAGGAGCACCGGATCGCCGACGGCGAATACGCCATCATCGTCGACGAGAGTCTGCTCGGCTGGACCGGCCGTAACTCCAACACCTCTCATTACGGCACCGTGGATATCTCCGGCGGCCATCTCCACGTGGAAGGCAACAGTATTCAAGGCAGCTTCCTGATGGACATGGAATCGATCGCCAATCTCAATCTGGCCGGCAGCGAGTTACAGCAGGTGCTGGTGTCACATCTCAAATCTGACGACTTTTTTCTCGCCGACGGCTTTCCCGCCGCCCGCTTCAGCATCCGCGGCGGCAGATTCACCCGAGAGGCCGACGTCACCCGGGCCAACTGCGAGATCGACGGCACCCTGGAGTTACGTGGAATCCAGAACGATCTCAAGTTCCAGGCGATCGTCACCAGATGGCAGGACGGTCACCTGCATCTCTCAAGCCATTTCGATCTGGACCGGACCCTGTGGGGGATAACCTACGGCTCGGGCAGCTATTACCAGCACCTGGGGATGCATTCGGTTTTCGACCTCATCACCATCGACGTGCGCATTGTCGCAAGGTTACAGGAATAGGGGCGCAAGACCGCCTCCCCCGCGGCCTTTTCGCCCTCGGGGGTTGACAGTGCCCGGCTCGACCACAACGTATGCTCCGTACTCGAAAGCTCGCAGACAACCCAAACGCACCACGAATTGACCATGACCAGTGTCTAGCCAAAAACACGATTTTCCTCTGAATCGAGGCGCTCGACAATTTTCCTGAGTCCATCTCGGCGGAACATTCGACTTTTTACGAGAGCATCAAACTTTACCAAAGCAAATATCTAATATTCCGAGGATAAGATCTCAAAGGCAACGAACCAGCATGGCTGGACCAGGTAGCCTCAGCCACAACGAAGCATGAAACTCCTCGGCGCGGTGACAGATCTCTTCGTGCTGATGAGTTTCATATAAACCAGCATGGCTGGACCAGGTACCGCAGCCACAACAAACCATGAAAATCCCGAGGAAGTGCCAACGACTCTTTGTCGGCGATTTTCGGATAAAGAGCTAGAAAAAAGGTCGTTTCTGGTTGGGCACGAACCAGCATGGCTGGGCCATAAAGCCTCAGCCACAACATAACGCCTCAGCCACAACGAAATATGAAACTCTCCGGCGCGGCAGCGGAGTTTTCCGTGCTGGCGGGTTTTATATAAACACATATAAACCAACAGCATAGGAGAACTATCATGGCATCGATCACCCTCAAAGGCAACTCCATATCGACCATTGGCGAACTGCCTGCCATCGGCAGCGAGGCCCCGGCATTCACCCTGACCAAAACCGATCTGTCTTCCTGCACTCTGGAAGCGGTACGCGGCAAAACTGTGGTACTCAATATCTTCCCCAGCATCGACACCCCGGTATGCGCCACCTCTGTCCGCAAATTCAACGAGATGGCGGGCAGCAAGGCAAACACCGTGGTCGTCTGCGTCTCTGCCGATCTGCCCTTTGCCCATGCCCGGTTCTGCGGCGCGGAAGGCATTGAAAAGGTGGTCTCCTGCTCGGTGTTCCGCAGTCCGGAATTCGGCAAGGATTATGGGGTAACCATTACTTCGGGCCCCCTGACCGGGCTGCTCTCTCGGGCCATTGTCATCATCGGCGCCGACGGCACGGTGCAATACACCGAACAGGTACCGGAAATCGCTCAGGAACCGGATTACGACAAGGCCCTGGCTCAATTGGGCTGAAGGCTGAACCGGCCACGCCACCTGTCGTTTCCAGGGTTTCGGCCAGATCTCATCGGTTTCCCCAAGGCCGATTGACCCGGTTACCACAGCCACAGGAAGGAAAGGTGATACAAGGCGATAAAAAAGAAAAAATACATTGTTTATTCGGATAGTTTTTCGTATTACCTAGGCAATGTGCGGGGGCTGGGGCCACCTGGCGCCAAAGACAATCTTTTTCATTTGCCTAGTGATCATGAGTTATCGAATCGCCATAAACGGCTATGGCCGTATCGGCCAGAGCGTGCTGCGGGCCATCTACACCGGCCCGCACCGTCACCTCTTCCAGGTCGTCGCCATCAATGAACTCACCGATATCGACACCCTGAGCTATCTGACCCGTTACGACACCACCCACGGCCGCTTTCCGCTGCCGGTAGACCTTGACCGGCAGGATCTGCTGATCGACGCGGACCGGATCGGGGTGCTGCAGGAAAGAGATCCGCACAACCTGCCTTGGCGCGAACTCGACATCGATATGGTCTTCGAATGTTCCGGCTCCTTCGATGACCGCGCCACCGCCGAGGTGCACCTGGCAAGCGGGGCGAGACGGATTCTGCTCTCCCACCCCGCCAATCCGGACATGGACGCCACCGTGGTATTCGGGGTCAACGACCACCTGCTTCGCCCTGAACACCGTATCGTATCCAACGCCTCCTGCACCACCAACTGCATCGTGCCGATACTGCACCTGCTCGATCAGACCCTGGGCATCGACTACGGGGTCATCACCACCGTCCACTCGGCGATGAACGATCAACCGGTCATCGACTGTTGCCACAACACCAACCTGCGGCTGACCCGCAGCGCGCTCCAGTCGATCATTCCGGTCGACACCGGGCTGAGTCGCGGCATCGGCCGCATCCTGCCCCATATGGAGCGGCGATTCCAGTGCCTGCACCTGCGAGTGCCCACCATCAACGTCTCCCTGATGGATCTCTCCGTCAACGTCAAGACCACCACCTCGGCAGAAGAGATCAACCAGCTCGTCCGTCAGGCCTCGACCGGCCCTTTCAAGGGGCTGATAGGCTACACCCGGGAACCGAACGCCTCCGTCGACTTCACCACCGACCCCCATTCCGCCATTGTCGACGCGACCCAGACCAGGGTCAGCGGCCCCAGGCTGGTCAAGCTCATCTGCTGGTTTGACAATGAGTGGGGATTTGCCAACCGGATGCTCGACGTTGGCGCCAGATGGCTCTCACTGACCAGCATGGCTGGACCAGATAGCCTCAGCCACGACGAAACATGAAACTCCTCGGCGTGGTAACAAAGATCGTCGTATCGATGAGTTTCATATAAAAACACCTCCAGTCACAACGATGACACCGCTACGCTGTTACGAAACGCTTCGGCTCGGCAAGAGGATCTGCCGGGCCAGCGAGTTGCGAAGAACCCGATGGCCGATGACCGGCCGCAACCGAGAGCTGCCCAGCAGAACAATGCATCAAGCCCCGATTTGCCGGCAGGGCGTCACAGACGCGGCCCAACCAGACCGTCTGTCCCTCATCAGAAATTGACGCCACAGATCTTTTCGGGTATATATACGCACTTATAAAAACTTGTTGGCACGGATAGCTCTGGTGCCCAGCCGAAGAATTTCATAACAGCGTAGCGGTGTCATCGTCCTGGTCAAAGAGCGGGCAATCTCGCTCAACTCGCTTGCCCGGAGTGTCATTCGCTCGCTGACTGGTCTCGTCATGTTGGTTATCCCCCCGATGGCTGCATATTCACCTCTGTCGGTTTGCCTGTTGCCATGGCCGCCCGCCATCGGCGCCGTTCGCATCGATACCGATAGCATTCCCGCATGAGGGCTTCATCATGACGCTGCACGAATTTCTCAGAGAAAAGGTCTCGTTCCCCGCCCCTACGGCCGTCACGGTGAAAGTCCTGCAGACGATCAACAGCGGCGGCTCGCAGACGGAACTGGCTGATATCATCGCCACAGATCCGATCCTGACCAAGAGAATTCTCACCATCGTCAATGGCAGTGCCCCCAGCCCAGCTGAGACGGCCGCACCACCCATCCGGGAAGTGAGCGCCATCGACTGTCAGCTCCTGAAAAATACGGCGCTCTCCTGGCTCATTTTCGCTTCCGTCCAACTGGATAGACAGGAGAGTTTCGACATCGACCTCTTCTGGCGCCAGGCCATAACCAGCGCGGTCGCGGCCGAGGCTCTGACCCGGCAGATCGGCCGACCCGCCGATGACATTTTCGTTGCGGCCCTGCTGCAGGATTTCGGGGTTCTCGCCCTCGTTCGCTCCTTAGGCGAGGCCTGTGCCGAGATCTTCGCCGCCCGACAGATCTCCACCCGTACCGCCTACGACAAGGAGCGTAAACGCCTCGGTTTCAGCCATGCAGAGGTGGGATACCACATCCTCAGCAGATGGCAGTTGCCCGAATCGATCTGCACCCCGATCCTCACTCACCATGCCCCATCGTTCCAGCGGGCGATCGGTCCGGTTGAAATCATCAATATCGCCGACCAGATCGCGACCATATATCAGGGCAGAGAGCGCAAGGACACCTTGCTCAAAGTCCAGAGGGTACTGCGCGAACATTTTGGCCTGAGCAGCGCCGAGTCGGCGGAGCTGATCGAGACCACCGGCGGCAAGGCGGCAACACTGATCGAGGCCTTCACCATTTCCGCCAACGACCAGAGGTCACTGTCACGCATCGCCCTGGAAACCAGTGATGAGCTGGCCCGCCAGAATCGCGACTACAGGCAGCAACTCCGCGAATTGGTCAGAGCCGGACGCCGGGCCGAAAGGCTGGTGGACGAACTGAAAAAGGCCAATGACAATCTCAGGAATCTGGCCCTGTACGACGGCCTCACCGGTCTGTACAATCACAGATATTTCCAGGGTGTCCTCTTCAACGAGTTGGAATCGGCGAAACGGTACGCCCACCCGCTGTCGCTGATGATGATAGATATTGATTTTTTCAAAAATATCAATGATAGATACGGACATCCAACCGGTGACTATGTACTGCAGCAGGTCAGTCGCACCCTGACCAGCCTGGTCAGAAACTGTGATATCGTCGCCCGCTACGGCGGTGAGGAGTTCGCCATCATCCTGCCCAAAACCGGGGAGCAGGGCGCCAAGGCCATAGCCCAGCGGCTGTGTCGGGATATAGAGAAGAACCACATCCGTCACGAGAACACCGTCATTCCCCTTACCATCAGCATCGGGGTAGCCAGCACCGAGACCAGCGGGGCGGACATCTCCCAGAAAGCGCTTATCAGCGATTGCGACAAAGCCCTCTATGCCGCCAAGCGCAATGGCCGCAACACGGTGAAAAGCGCCGTCAAAAGCAAGAACTGATCAGGGCTCGGCCGCCAGCCCGAATTTCTGGCAAGCCATAGCACCTTCCATGTTCGCTCATCCCCATCCGTTTTCCCGGCTGCCGGTCAACCAGCCCTGCTGAACACGACCACGGCGGCACCCTCCATAATTTATGCAAATTCGCCGACGAATATGCTACAGTTGAATGTCGGCGGCAGCGTCCCCGGCTCGGTAAACCAAGAGGTTTCCCTGGTGCAGCCTGGAGCCTGTTTTCGTCACATCTCGCCGCAAGGCCCGATGTATATACTGCAGACCTCTTGCCACCCCGCTCACGGGGAAAAGAACGTATTTCATCAACACCATAGCTTATGAAGATACTCCTTCTCGCCCCGCACCCCTTCTATCGGGACAGTCGAATATCCATCGCGCTGAAAACCGTTCTTGCGGCGTTGGCAGCCGAAGGCCATCAGCCGACCTGCCTGATCTATCCCCAGGGAGAGGCGGCAGATGTCAGCGGCTGCCGGATTCTCCGGGTGCCGCGGCTGCGGCTGCCCGGTTTTTCCTGGAAGCGCTCCCTCTATGGACGGCGGATGGCGAAAATGGCCGACAGGCTGCTGGCGCTGGAGCATTTCGATCTGCTGCTCGGCTTCGCCGGAGGTGTCCGGCTGGCCCGTCGGCTCAGCAAACGGCATACCGTTCCCTACTCCCTGTACTTCGACCATAACGAACAACGGGGCGCCGAGGTGCTGGCGCCATCCTCTCCTCTGCGACGCTGGCGAGAGAAGAAAGATATCACGGCCGCAAGCGGTGTCCTCGTCGCCGACGAACTGCTCAGAACCCGGGTGGAACAGCTCAGTGACGCGACCATCGTCGAACGCCTCGCTCCGGTCTCCCTGTATGAGGACGATGGGGCCAGGGGCGGAAAGAACAGAAAGACCAACCTCGGCAAAGCGCGCGGGACGGTGACACTGGTCTATGCCGACCACAGACTGGACCAGGACAGCGGCATGGATCTTCTGCTGGAGGCCTTTTCCCTGGCCTGTCTCGACCGAAGAAAGCTTCGCCTGATCGTTATCGGCGGCAGCCGAAGCGAAATATCCCACTACCGCGGCAAGGCCAAACAGCTGGGTATAGCCGGCTCGGTGAAATTCATCGGCAACCGCAGTGCCGCCGACCTGCCGGCCTATCTCGACCAGGCCGATATCATCCTTTTACCGGCTACCGCTGGTGCCATTTTACCGTACGAACTGGCCACCTTTCTCGACTCGGGACGCCCCATAATCGCCACCAGAATCGAGATGCACACCCGGGTCCTCGACGATTCCACCGCCATGCTGGTCCAACCGACCGACTCGGAGCTGGCGGGGGCCATTCATCAGCTTATCCGCAACGAGCAGCTCAAAACCGAGCTTTCCAGTCAGGCGAAAAACAAGGCAGCCCGGGAGTACAGTCCCGCCGCCTGCCACCGGAGCCTTCGCTCCTTTTTTCAACAGCTGCATCAACGGCTGGTCAGCTCCGGTCGGCCGGTTCCGTAACCGCGAAAGCCTGGGTAAGGGGCCATCTTGTCGCCCGATCAGCTGGCATTGAGGTCTTTTCTGTCGGATCGTACAGCATATTCAAGATCTTGCGGCGGTGCCTCCATCCGGACAGGCTCTGTCGGCACGATCCTCTCGGATTTATGCAATATTTCGACTTGTCACCGCCAAAAACGGTGATACAGTATGGGAGGTGGAGCCGGTCTTTTCACCGGGTGTGGCCGAACCAGCCACCCGGTTGGCGGCTTCGCCTTCAGTAGCACCACCACGGTCTTCGTTCTAACCAGCATGGCTGGACCATAGCGCCTCAGCCACAACGAACCATGAAAATCGTCGCCCCGGTAAAGGAATTTTCCGTGCTGACGATTTTCGGATAAACGATTCGACGACGAGCTACAGCGAACCGTTGCGCTGTTCCGTCCCGTCCACCCTTTCATCTCTTTAAGGAGGAGCAAACATGGTTGGAAAAATAGCAACTGTCCAGGCTATGGAAATACTCGATTCAAGAGGAAATCCCACCGTCCGGGTATTCGTTGGTCTCGATGACGGCGTTACCGCCAGCGCCTCGGTTCCATCGGGCGCCTCGACCGGTGAAAACGAGGCCGTCGAAATGCGGGATGGTGACAAGGGACGATATCAAGGCAAGGGGGTGCTGAAGGCGGTGGCCAACGTCAACGACATCATCGGCCCGGAGTTGCTCGGTCGACGTGCCGACGACCAGGCCGGAATCGACATGACCATGGTGGCGCTGGACGGTACGGAAAATAAATCGAAGCTGGGCGCCAATGGTATTCTCGGGGTCTCGATGGCGGTGGCCCGGGCCGCGGCGACCTCCTGTGGCCTGCCGCTGTATAAATATCTTGGCGGCGCCGGTGTACGCCGGATCCCGGTGCCGGCCATGAACATCATCAATGGCGGGGCCCATGCCGACAACAGTGTCGACTTTCAGGAGTTCATGGCCACGCCGGTGGGTGCCCCGACCTTTCGAGAGGGGCTCCGGTATGTCGCCGAGACCTTCCATGTATTGAAAAAAATTCTCAAATCGAGGGGTATGGCGACCAGCGTCGGAGACGAGGGCGGTTTCGCGCCGAACCTCGAGAGCAACGAGGCGGTGATGGAGGTGCTGATGGAGGCGATCGAACAGGCCGGCTACACCCCCGGCAAGGACATCGCCTTCTCCCTCGACAGCGCGGCCAGCTCCTTTTCGACCGATCTGACCAGCCAATACGATCTGAAATGGTCGAAAGGCGGCAAAATGACCAGCGCCGAGGTCACCGCGCTGGTCGAGCAGTGGGTTGCCAAATACCCCATCGTCACCTGGGAGGATCCGCTGGCCGAAAATGACTGGACAGGGTTTCAGGACCTGACCGCCAGAGTCGGGGACAGGATCGATGTGGTCGGGGACGACATCTTCGTCACCAACACGCGCTACATCGCCCGGGGCATCGAGGAGAAAACCGCCAACTCGGTGTTGATCAAGCTCAACCAGATCGGCACGGTCACCGAATCGATCGATGCGGTGCGGATGTGCCGCTATGCCGGTTGGCGCTACTTCCTCTCTCACCGCTCCGGCGAGACCGAGGACACCTTCCTGGCCGATTTCGCGGTGGCCATGGACGGTGGCCAGTTGAAAACCGGGTCGGCCAGCCGCAGCGAGCGCATCGCCAAGTACAACCGCCTGCTCGAAATCGAGCATGAGCTTGGCGGCAACGCTCTCTACTACTGGAAATAATCTCTCACCAGTATGCCTGGACCATAGCGCCTCAGCCACAACGCAACATGAAACTCCTCGGCGCGGTGACAAAAATCTCCGCGCTGGCGAGTTTCGGATAAACAGAACCCACGCACAGGTTGACATGAAACCCATCGGTATCATCCACACCCCTTTCACCGAGCTGCAGAACATGCCCATCCAGCCCGTAGGCGCAAGCGAGGTGCAGGGTCAGGTGGTCATTGACCCGGAGTTTGCCGCAGGTCTTGCCGATCTGGCCGGCTTCAGCCATCTTTTTCTTCTCTATCTCTTTCATCAGGCAACCCGGACCGAGCTGACCGTCACCCCCTTCATGGACACCGTGCCCCGCGGGGTGTTTGCCACCCGCTCGCCGCTGCGGCCCAACCATCTCGGTCTTTCGGTGGTTCGGCTGCTGTCCGTTACAGGCACAACCGTCCATATCCAGGGCGCCGACATACTCGATGGCACCCCGCTTATCGATATCAAACCGTATATCTCCGCCTTCGATCAGGTCAAAAACAGCCGGGACGGCTGGATGGAAGGCACAAGAGCGGATGTCGCCGCCAAGCGTTCAGACGACCGTTTCGCCTAAAACCCCGCAGCCCACACTGTCTCAGATGATATTTGCACCTTCCCAAGACCGACGACTCTTGCTATACTTCATCCTCGTCTCTTGACAGGCTGGTACGGCGATACAACGTTTTTTACAGATCGAGCTGTGTCGTCAGCGGATACCATCAGCCGCCGAGGACAGGCTCTCATACAACGTAATACTGGCCAACCAATGGAACACAAAGAAAAACCAGACCCTGAACGTGTTGCCGTGCTCCGTTCTCTGCCGCTTGAGATCAAGCAGCGAATTACCGGTGAAGAGGCGGAGGCGTTCATGTACAATCGGCAATTGCCTGACTCGTTGCTTGAGAAATTACAGGATTTTCTCGTGCCGGAAGACAACGAGGCGACCTGCCGGAAGGCAGGCGGCCTCACGTCAACGCAATCAACAGCAAACAACAGCAAGGAGACCACCGTTATGGCGGAAGAAACCAAGAACGTATGCCCAACCTGTCAAGGGAAGAAAATCATCGAGGGCGTCTGTGAGGTCAGCCCGGAATGGCGCGGGACGCAAAATGATGACAGCCTCGACGATATGCAGTGTACTCCGGACGAGGTGTGTCCCACCTGTAAAGGTACGGGATACGAGGAGTAATCCGGCGCAACCACATTCCAGCCAGCAAGGCTGAACCAGGAAGCCTCAGCCACGACGAGGACACCGCTGCGCTGTTATGCAACTTCGGGTTCGGCAAGAGAGTTTTCCACCCCGGCGAGTTTCGAACAGACGAGCCAACGGTCTGCCTCGTCGGCCAGACAACCGGCAATTCCACCTCCGACACCACCACAAGAGCGATGATGCAGCAACCGACACTACAGCTGTTTTCGGATTATATCTGACCCTGGTGCTATTTCATTACCGGGAGTATTGAACGACTGCAGGCTACCTACCAGATCGACGTGCGCTGGCACTGTTTTCCCCTTCATCCCGAAATTCCGGATGAAGGGATAGCGCTGGCGGACCTCTTCCATATCGATGCCAGTCAGGTTGAACGGATGGTCGCCGAGTTACAGGAAAAAGCCGATCAGTTGGGGTTGCCCTTCGGGCCCCGCACCACCACCTACAACAGCAGGCTGGCCCAGGAACTGGGGCTCTGGGCAACAGAGCGGGGTCGCGGCCATGCCTTCCACCTGGCCGCCTTTGCCGCATATTTCGCAAAAGGGAAGAACCTGGCCCGACAATCGGTACTGATCGAACTGGCCGAGCACGTCGGACTGCCGGCCGATGAGGCGGAAACGGTTCTCACCTCCCGCAGCTGGCGGCAACGGGTGGACCAGGACTGGCAGCTGGCCCAGCAACTACATGTCACCGCAGTACCGACGTTCATCCTGGCCGACTCCGTCCTGGTCGGGGCCCAGAGTTCTACCACCCTGGCTCACCTGATGCTCCAGCACGGGATTGCCAGACGGACGCAGTCCTGATCCCGGCCTCCTTTCTGGCAAAGCACCTTGTGGCCACTCGCACGGGCACCGGCCAGCCCGTTGCCGGACGGACCCGGGCAGTGACGTGACAACAGCGTTGGTTACTGCGCATCGCGCTCTGCCCACTCCCCACTCCCTCTGTTCCCACAGTCGAAACGGCGACAGTCTGCCGAACCGGTCTCGCCTCCGCCAATCCCCCGCTTCTGCCGTGCGTTATTGTGGCCAGCAGCACGCGAAGCGGTTGACGAGGAGGGGTCGCTGCCTTTATGATACGCTCTCATCGCGGTCGACAACCGGTTATCCCCTTTCTCTTTTTGGTCAGATACCCTGCCAGTGAAAAACGAACATCCAGCAACCCATCCCCCCAACCATGCTCGACTGGCGGAACTGTTCGACCTGGTTCGTCACTCCTTTCGCACCCATCGAACGCGGCTGCTGCTGGGCTTTGCCGCGCTGTTGATCGTTGACATCTTCCAACTCATCATCCCCCGGATCATCAAGGAGGGTGTGGACGGATTGGCACGCCAGGACATCACCCATACCGTCTTGCTGCACCTCGGCGGAACCATCCTGCTCCTGGCGTTCGGTATCGGTGTACTGCGCTTTTGCTGGCGTTACCTGATCATCGGCTTCTCCCGGCTGCTCGAGCAGGCGGTCCGTAACCGGATCTTTCGTCACATCCTGAAGATGGACGCCCAGTTTTTCGAGAAATACACCCCCGGGGACCTGATGGCCCACTCCAGCAACGACTTGAACGCCATCCAGATGGCCTGCGGCATGGGTCTGGTTGCCGCCGTCGACGCCCTGGTGATCTCGGTCGCCGCCATAGGCTTCATGGCGCACATCCACCTCCACCTCACTTTGCTGGCGCTTCTGCCCATGCCCTTTCTGGCCCTGTTCACCCGTATTCTCTCCGCCAAGCTCCACCACCGTTTCAACAGCGTACAGGAACAGTTCTCCGGCTTGACCGAGTTCGTCCGCTCGACGCTGGTCTCTGTCCGCCTGATCAAGGCCTATACCACCGAGACCTTCCAGACCGGTCGTTTCGATGGATTGGGCCGGGACTATGTAAAGAGCAACCTGCAGGTGGCGGTCATCCAGGGGCTGATCTTCCCGATGTCCACCCTGGTCGGCAACCTGGGCCTGCTGCTGATCCTCTGGTTTGGCGGCCAACTGGTCATCGAAGGGACCATTTCCATAGGCGACTTCGTGGCATTCATCACCTATCTCTACATGCTGGTCTGGCCGATGATGGCCATCGGCTGGGTCGCCAATCTGGTGCAGCGTGGCCTCACCTCTTTAAACCGCATCCACACCCTGGTAACCAGTACGTCATCCCTGCCGGACTTCAAGGTAAAGGATATGGACGGGAACCAGAGGCGAATACCGGCAGCCGCCCCCTCTTTTCGCCTTTCCCGGCTGACATTTTCTTATCAGAACGGATCCTGTCCCGCCTTGCGCGATATCACCCTCGAACTCGGTCCGGGAATCCATGGCGTCACCGGCCGCACCGGCAGCGGCAAGTCGACGCTCTGCCGGCTGCTCACCCGCCAGTATCCCGTTGCCGATGGCCAGCTCTTTTTTGACGGGGCAGACGTCAACAACCTGCCCCTGGCCACGATCCGCAGCCAGATCAGCTATGTCGGCCAGGAGCCTATTCTCTTCTCCGACACCATTTTCGCCAACATCGCCCTGGGCAGACCGGAAGCTAGCCACCAGGAGATCGAGACAGCCGCTCGCCTGGCCGCGATCCACCCGGACATCATGGAACTGCCGGATGGGTATGCGACCCTGATCGGCGAGCGCGGGGTCAAGCTCTCCGGCGGCCAGCGCCAGCGGCTGGCGCTGGCCAGAGCCCTGCTCTGCGACCGTCCCATTCTCATTATCGACGACGGTCTGTCGGCGGTCGACGTGGCCACCGAACATCACATGTTCTACGGGCTGCAGCAGAGATTGGTCGGCAAGACCGTCGTTATCGTCTCCAACCGCATCAAGCTGCTGTCGTTGACCGATGGGATCATCATCTTCGAAGAGGGGCGGATCATCGCCACCGGCGGCCATGACGCGTTGCTGCAACACAGCTCCCTCTATCGCGCCATGTACGACAAGCAGGTACGACAGAATCCGCTGGAGGCCGCCACACCATGATGAATTACGGCTACGATGAAGGAGGCCATAGGGTCTCCATCGGCGAAATGCATATCTGGCGGCGCATCGGCCGGTACAGCGTCAAACGCTGGCCCTCGTTCATCCTGGCGGTCGTCCTCTCTCTGCTGGTCACCGGCGCCACGCTGGTCCAGCCCTGGCTGATGCAGCTGGGTATCGACCGGTATATCACCGATGCCAAACTCGACGCCACCGCCCGTATCCTCGGCCTTTCCACCACTGCCCTGTGGTACGGCGTGATGGTGATCTCGGTCTTTATCTTCTCTTTTCTGCAGATGGTGGTCCTGGAGTATGTGGGCCAGTGGATCATGCATGCCATTCGCCAGGATCTCTTTGCCCACATCCTGCGACTGGACCTCCCTTTTTTCAACAGCAACCCCACCGGCAGACTGGTGACCCGGCTCACCAACGACATCCAGAACATGTATGAGATGTTCTCGTCGGTGATGGTCACCATGTTCAATGATCTCCTGCGCCTCGTCGGCATTCTCACCGCGCTGTTTTTGATGAACTTCCGGCTGGCCCTGGTGATGTCGATCTTTGTGCCGGTATCGCTGTTGCTGACCATCCTCTTTGCCAGGCTGGCCCGTGACAGGTTCCGGGCAATCCGCATCCAGCTGGTGAAAATCAACTCGTTTCTCTCCGAGGCCATCAGCGGGATCTCGATTCTGCAGCTGTTTGGCCGAGAGCAGCGCTCCCGGGATGAGTTCGAGGCCTTAAGCGAAGGCTATCTCCAGCGGACCCTCAGCCAGATCAGGCTGTTTGGCACCTTCATGCCCATCACCGAATTCCTGGGTTCGCTGGCCATGGCCCTCATCCTCTGGTATGGCGGTGGTGAGATTCTCCGGCAGCAACTGACCATCGGCGAACTGGTGGCCTTTATCTCCTACATGAAGCTCTTCTTTCAGCCACTGCGGGAGCTGAGCCAGAAATACTCGATCGTCCAGTCGGCCATGGCCTCCGCCGAACGGATCTTCCAACTCCTCGATACGCCAAACGAGATCAAAGAGCCGGCGCGGCCCGTCCACCTCACCGCCTGTCGGGGCGAACTCGAATTCGATCGGATCAGATTCGGTTACGATCCCGGCCACCCGGTCATCAAGGAGGTCTCTCTTCATCTTCGTCCGGGACAAACCGTGGCCCTGGTCGGCACCACCGGCTCAGGCAAGACCACCCTCGTCAACCTGCTGCTCAGGTTCTACGATCCCCAGCACGGCACGATAGCCATCGACAGGACCCCCATCAGCAGCCTTGCCCTCGACCAGCTGCGCAACCTGGTGGGGGTGGTGCTGCAGGACGTGCTGATCCAGCAGGACACCCTGCTGGCCAATATCGTCATGGATACCGGAAAGACCAGAGAGGAGGTCCACTCGATCCTGACCAAGACCGGCATGCAGCGCTTTGTCGACAAGCTGCCGGCAGGTCTTGATACCATGATCGGCGAGGGTGGCACCGAACTCTCCACCGGAGAGAAACAGCTGCTCTCCTTTGCCCGGATGCTCTGCCGCGACCCGAAGATCCTGGTGCTCGACGAGGCCACTGCCGCCATCGATACCGAATCGGAAAATATCCTCGAAACGGCCCTGGAAGACGCCTTCACCGGCCGCACCTCGCTGATCATCGCCCACCGGCTGTCGACCATCCGCCGGGCCGACCATATCGTGGTCATGGCTGACGGCCGGATCATCGAACAGGGCGACCACACCACCCTGATGGCGGCTGGAGGCCACTATGCCGAACTGGTCGCCATGGATCTGCAGAACTCCAGAATCGAAACGGTGTGAATCCCGGGTTGGCCGACGAACATGACGCGCAACGGCTCAACCAGCCAACGAGCCCGCATGGTCACGGCAGGGACGCCCCAACTGATGAGAAATCCAGGCTGATCCCGGATTTCTCATCCTGGTTTATCCGAAACTCGTCAGTACGGAAAACGCTGTTACCGCGCCAAGGAGTTGCATGGTTCGGTGTCGCTGAGGCTACCTGATCCAGCCATGCTGGCTATTTGGCAAACAGAAAGCCGGCGGTCATATCCAGATAATTGTCCCCCACGTAGTTGGGAAACTCCTTTTTCACCCGGGCGATGAAGTCCTCCTTGCTTTCACTCTGGGCGGCCAGTTCCCGCACCCGCTGTACGTAGGCAATTTTCGTCTCGACATCGGCCAGGGTTTCCGGCGTATGGTGGCTGGAAAGAATCAGGCTGTAGCCCTTGGCCTTGATGTTTTCCAGTGTGGCCAGATATGCGTTGATCTGGTCCTGCCCGGCCAGGATGGAGTGGCTGTCGGCACCGAGCATATGAATATAGATCACCCCAGCCGACGGAATGGCGATATCGTAACCGTCTCCGTCGTCGGTGATGTCAAAGTCGATACCGCCGATAGTGTTTGGCCCGGTAGGAATAACGGAGTCTATGTGGGGCGCCTGGGTGTTGAATTCCGGCCCGAACCTTGTACTGAGAAATTCCACCAGCTTTCTGGTCGCGCCTTCGGTCATGGCCTGCTTTGCCTTGGCGGTGGCATGGGTTCTGGCCGTGCCGTACCAGCCAGCCGAGGGATGGTAGGAAAGCAGCATGTCGGTTAACGGCTTGCCCAGACCGTCAATGTATGCCTTCCACTGGGCGATGTTCACCTCAAAGGCAGGGGATTCGATCGCCACGAGATTGTCTGCGGTCTCCAGCACAAAACACTCGTCATGCATCGGATCTGCCGTCTGATAGGCATGCAGCTTGATGCTCCCCAGATCATACACCTGCACCATGCCCTGGCCAAGCTGCTGCTGTTGCACTGGGGCGGCGGCCGTGGCGATACCTGTGAAAAAGATCATGGCCCAAAGCACGACCAGCGTTGAAAAAAATGCTCGTTTTCTCATTTCTATTCTCCTTGAGAGTGAGAGTTGGTGCCCAAGATGCGCTTCTCCAGCTGGCTCCTTGCGGACAGACCAGCCGAACCCGCTGCATAGGCAAAGATGTCAAAAAGGTCATAAAGAAAATACGTAATCTTGGCGCAGAACCAGCATTGTAACGTGGCTCACGCAAGGGGGTCAAGGACAACTGAATCTCTGAACATTGAAATATCGAGCGCTTCCCTTAAGACGAGTCATCCGCCCTTGCCGGAGAGATGCGACCTCAATATTCCCCCTCCGCGGGGTGGGGCAGAATAGAATGTCCTCGAACTGCACCTCGCACCCCTAAGCGACGCCTTGGCACCGGCCACCGCTTTGTACCGCGACAGCGAGTTGGGCCCAGCCATCCAATAAATGATGATGGTGGAGCAAGATGTGGCCCATGTACCGTGGTGAATCGGTTACCAGTAACTCCTGCGCCTTGAAGCGCGGCCGGTTCAACCGGCTACCTGGTGAAAGTCCACTCGTTCTTCCGAAAAAGGCTTGCCAAACCCGACAATCGCCGGCACTGTATGCGAAGCATCAACGGTTCGCCCCAAAAAAGAGAAAAATTTCAACACGACAGCACATCCATGCCAGGGGTCAGTGATTCGGAACTCAAAAAAGTCATTGCCGATTTTCTCGCGATGGGCCATGTGGACAACATCGTGGCCATGTTCAGGAGAGAACCGGCCTATCTCGCCTTCACCGGTGAGATTCTCGCCGACGAACGATTCGCCGTCCGGCTCGGCGTCTGTGTACTCTTTGAAGAGCTGAAAGAGAGCGCTCTCCAGCCCCCGCAACTCGAACGCGCCATCCCATCCCTGGTGAGGCTGTTATCCTCTGAATCGGCGACCATCCGCGGCGAGGCGATCGGCCTCCTGGGGCTGATTGGCACCGCCAGGGCCATCGAGCATATCCGAGCCATGCAGGGCGACCCCAGCTCCCAGGTGCGGGAGATGGTCGCCCTGGCCCTGGAGGAGCTGCAATGAGATGGCCCTGGTGGCTCTCCGTCGGTCTGGCCATCGCCAGCTATTGCCTGTTGAAATATGGCGCAAGCGCCCTGCTGCCCGGCGACCACAGGCTGACCGGCCTGCTGCCGCTCCTGGCGCCCCTGGCGGCGATCGGCCTTCTTCTTCTGGCGGCCAAACAGCTCTACGACACCAGTGACCACAGAGACTCCGACCAGCCAGGCGAAGAACAGCCAATTGAACGCGAAGACCCCTAGTACAATGTACATCTTAATGTTTCGCATATGGTGCGAGCTGTGTTATTGTCGTTCATATATCCCTTCCAACAAGGAGAACGACATGGCACCAAGATACAGGGTAACATTGACGTTAGAAGAGCGGCATGAGCTGGAATCCATTTCAACCAAGGGTAAAAGGGCTGCGCGTACGGTGCTATATTCTCGGGCATTACTGCTTCTTGATGCAGGAGAATACGGCCCCAAGTGGATCGTTGAAAAAGTTGCAGAAGCTTTGGGAGTGACCTCCAGGAGCCT
>JBKEBZ010000015.1:0-122911 GCA_047973425.1 Desulfopila sp. | reverse complement strand
AGCTGTCACTACATTCTCGACTGGACCTTCGATGAAGATCGTAGCAGAATCTCAGCAGGTTATGGTCCCGAAAACATCACACGCCTGAGGCGATTCGCTATCGGAGTCATCAAAAGCAAGGGCGTACGAAGTGTAGCACAGAAAATGCGACAGCTCTGTTTCTCCCCCCGCATGGTTTGTGATTATCTGAAAATATCTGCCAATACACACCGTGCTTCTTCAGCTTGTGGCCGAGAATAAATTTACCGTGGCATCCAGCGTCTTTGCCATGCTGCAGGAAGATCCGGAGAGCTCGCGATTTTTCCTCGATGAGGTCAGGCCGCCCCTGTCCCGGGAGATGGTCGGCAACATCACCGGTGAGGGACCGCTCACCGGCCGTTCTCCCGATTTTTACCGGGAGATGGCGATGGCGCTCAGCCTCAGTCCGCTGTTTCGTGCCACTGCCCGGGCGATGCCGGATGCGGCCTGGATCTACTACACCTCGGCTCGCGACTTCGTCTACATCTACCCGTGGGTCTCCTCGAAGGAGTACCATTTTTCCGATGCCCTGCTGCGACATGAATTCTTCAGGCTGGGTACACTGGAAAAAAACCCGACCCGCCGCTCGTTCTGGACCGATGTCTATGTCGATGAGTTCGGCAAGGGGCTGCTGACCACCTGTGCGGTGCCGATCTATGACCGGGACACGTTCCTGGGGACGGTGGCTCTCGACCTGACCGTCGATTTCCTCACCACCCAGTTGGATCAGTTCCAGATCGAGGGCGGCAACATCTTCATCGTCAACGACCGGCAACAGCTGATGGCTTCCTCGTCGGCGACCACCACGGAGGATGGCCGGATCCTGTCACTGGCCGAGATCCTGGCCCGGTTCGGTGCTCTCCGCGCCAGTGCGGTGCAGGCTATTCCGGCAAACCAGCTGGTCCTCGACGAGGGGTATCTGATCATGCGGCACCAGCTGCGCGATGTCCCCTGGCAGCTCTACTGCCTGTTCAAGCCACCCTCCCACTGGCAGGGGTATCTGCGCACCATGGGGGCTGGCGACCTCATTCTCATCGTCGGCATGGGGGTGTTGATGGCGGCGATTTTCCTCAACACCCATTTTCGCTTTATCCTGCCGTCTGGTCGTCTGGTCCAGTTCATCATGGACCAGGATCGCTCGCCACGGCCGGCCATGCCGAAAAAAATTCCGGCTGCCTGGCTGCCCTGGTTTACCAAGATAACGAAGACCTTTCAGGAAAACGAGCGGCTGGCCAGGGAGATCCGTCGGCAGAACGAACTGCTGGAAAAACGGGTGGAGGAGCGGACCCAGGAACTGCTGGAGGCCAACCGGCAGCTGCAGCGGGAGAGCGAGGAGCATCTCGTCGCCGAAAGGGAAAAGCAGCAGCTGCGGAATAAGCTGCAACAGGCCCAGAAGATGGAGGCCATCGGCTTACTGGCCGGCGGCGTGGCCCATGATCTCAACAATATCCTGGCCGGCCTGGTCAGCTATCCCCAGTTGCTGCTGCTGGAGCTGGCCGAGGACAATCCGTTGCGCGATTCGATTCTGACTATCCAGAAGGCGGGGGAGCGATCGGCGGCCATCGTTCAGGATCTGCTCAGCCTCGCCCGGCGGGGAGTGATAATCAGCGAGGTGATCTCTTTCAACGAGCTGGTCTGCAGCTACATCGACAGCCTCGAATACAAACGGCTCATCGAGAGCTACCCCGGCGGGGTGCTTGAGACGGATCTGGCTACCGACCTCTGGAACATCAATGGTTCGCCACCGCATCTGAGTAAATGCATCATGAACCTGGTGCAGAACGCCATGGAGGCTATGCCCGATGGGGGACGGGTGATTATCCGCACCGCCAACTGTACCGTCGAGGCTCCGATGGCCGGGTATGAAGAGGTGGCGGCGGGAGAATACATCCTGGTCCAGGTGATCGATGAGGGGGTGGGGATTGCACCCGAGGAGATCGAGCATGTCTTTGAGCCATTCTATACCAAGAAGGTGATGGGCCGCAGTGGTACCGGGCTGGGAATGGCGGTGGTCTGGGGAACGGTCAAGGATCACCACGGCTCTGTGCAACTGGAGAGCGAGCCGGGCAGGGTCACCACCATCAGCCTCTATTTTCCGATCACCCGTAAGGAGCGGCCGGAGAGGCCGGCCGATGTCGATGTCCACCTGTTTCGGGGGCGGGGAGAGCTGATCCTGTTCGTCGACGACGTGGTGGAGCAGCGGGAGGTGGGCTGCAGGATGCTGCGGCTGCTCGGTTACCGGGTCGCCGCGGTGGCCAGCGGCGAGGCGGCGATACGCTATGTGCGGGACCATGCTCCCGATCTGATTGTGCTCGACATGATCATGGGCCAGGGGCTGGACGGGTATGAGACCTACCGGCGGATCGTTGCCCTGCGCCCCGGCCAGAAGGCCGTCATCACCAGCGGCTTTTCGGAGAACGAACGGGTACGGGGCACCATGGAGCTCGGCGCCGGTGCCTACGTGCGTAAGCCTTACCGGATCGAACAGATCGCCGCCGCGGTGCGTCAGGAACTGGATCGAGCCGGCTGAAACCTGCAAGCCGTCCCGCCTGCCTGGATACGCTTACCTGGCAGCGGCGGTCAACAGGGCAATTTCCTCGGCAAAGGCCGCCTGCAGCCGCCTGGTCAGTGGTCCCGGGTTGCCGTCGCCGACCGGTCTTGCGTCGAGGCGGATAACGGGGGTGACCTCGGTGGTGGTGCCGACCACCATCATCTCGGTGGCCAGATGCGCCTCCGTGGCAAATACCGGCCGTTCCTTCACCGGGATGTCGAGGCGTCGGCACAGCTCAAGCACCACCTTGCGGGTGATGCCGCCGAGAATGTAGTTGGAGAGCGGCGCGGTCACCACCACATCGTCGAGCACCGCCATGAAGTTGGTGTGGGTCCCTTCCAGCAGCACCCCGTCACGGACGAAGATCGCCTCGCCGGCGCCGCTGTCGCCGGCCTGTTGATTGGCCAGGACATTGGCGGTGAGACCGGTCGTTTTCAGATCGCATCTGGCCCAGCGCTGGTCCGGCAGGGTGATGGCGGCGATGCCTTTGTGCTGCTTGTCTCGCGCTGCATTCTCGGCAAATGGCGAGGCCGCGGCGTAGACGGTTGTCGGCACCGCTGGGGCGGGGAAAGCGTGGGTCCGTCTGGCCGCGCCCCGGCTGATCTGGATATAGACGGTGGCCTCCCCGGCGTCCAGCTGGTTGTTCACCAGCAGCTGCCGGGCCACCTCGGTGAGGTCGGCCATTCCTGCCGGAGAGAGGCGGAGGTGCCTGACGCCGTGGCGGAGCCGCTCGAGATGGTCGTCGGCACGAAACAGCTGGCCACGATAGCTGCGTATCACCTCGTAGAGGCTGTCGGCAAACAGGAAACCCCGATCGTCTGGAGAGATGCGGACCTCGTTCTTGGCCAGGAACTGGCCGTTGAAATAGACTGTCATGGTCACCTCGTGCTGTTGTTCTCTCTGTTGTCGGCGGTTTGGAGATACCGCAGGAACCGCTCGCCTTTTACGGAGATTGTGGTGCCGCCCCGTCCGGGACGGACGATCAGCAGGCCGTGGTCGTTGAGCCGCTCGAGCTTGAGCCGCAGCTGCTGGTGGCTGAGATGGATCTGGTGTCTGGCCAAGAGCGTCAACATGGTGGTTCGGCCATAGGCCTGGTTCCGCTCTTTGCCCCGGGCATAGATGGTGAGAATCTGCTCTGTTTCGGCCAGAAAGCCATAGCGGACGATTGTCTCGGCCAGTTCCGGGAACGCGTCAGCGGTGGCTGCCGGCAGAAACGGCTGCTGAGCCCGGTTGGCGCGAGGCTCTGGGTTTCTGGCGATATCATAGGGGAGATACCGGCGTTCGAGCAGATCACCTTCCAGCATCATCACCGCCTGCTGGAGCACATGTTGGAGTTCCTGGACATTGCCCTCCCAGGAGCAGGCCTTCAGCGCCGCCATGGTTTCCGGCGTTACCTGGACATCGGGCCTGTGCAACTGCTGATGGATGTACCGCCTGACCAGGTCGTCGAGGTCGTCGAGTCGCTCCCGCAGGGGCGGTAGCCGACAGACCCGCGGGCCCAGCAGCGTCAGGAGGTTCGGGGAAGATTTACCGGTCGGCGGGGGAGTAAAGGGCCCGCTGGCGGTGGTGATCAGTCGCAGATGGATGCCGATGGTGGCTTTGCCCCGGACAAGAGATTTTTCGGCAATGACCCGGGCCAGCCGATCTTGCAGCGGCAATGGCAGCCGGTCGACCTCCTCGATGCAGAGGGTGCCGTTCTCTGCCCGTTCCAGGAGCCCGGACGAGGCGGTTGTGCCGTTCTGCTCGCCAAACAGTTCCCGCGTCAGGGTATCGGCGGTACTGGCGGCGCAATTGACGGCGACGAAAGGGCCCCGGCGGTGGGGGGATTCGTTGTGAATGGCCTGGGCCAGGCGGAATCGGCCGCTGCCCATCTCGCCTGTCAGGTGGATGGGACCATCGCTTGCCGCCAGCTCTCTGGCCTGCCGGCAGCAGCGCCGCATCGCGGCGCTGTTTTCGATGAGATCGACGAAGGAGACCGGGGCGGGGGTCTCATGGTGGACACCGAACCAGTAGGGCCGACGAAAACGGTTCCTGCCCAGTGTCGGCCACTTCGCCGACAGCATCATCATGGTCTGGGCATAGTGACGGGCCAGCTCGGCGTGACTGTAGGGGAGGGCGAAATGGTCCATCAGCTTGAACACGGTCTCCAGGCTGATGAAGCGCAGGCCGATATCGATGACCGGTCTGTCGCCTAACTCGTGGGGGATCAGGCCGTGCTCGCCGGCGGTGACAATGAGGTCGATCGACGCTGGCAGCGGTTGGTCGGGCCGATAGGAGAAGAAGGTATGAGAGAGTCCCATCCCCTCGAGATCGTTGGTCATCTCGTCGGTGTTGTGCTTGACGTCGTTGACCACCAGTATCCGTTTACCGGGGGTGAGGGCGAACAGCTCCCGCATGTTGCTCACCAGGTTTTTCCGGTGGCCGAGAATATAGCGGTTAACCGCGGGAAACAGCTTTTCGACGATTTCGCGCAGCCCTTCAAGAAAGTAGAGCACCGTCTCGTCGCATTGCAGTACCGTCTCGCCGAACTCGTTGAGGGAGACGGTGCGTATCTGCAACTGGCCGTCGCTCAGGCCGTCAAGCTGTTCGCGCACCAGTTGGAGAAAGACCTGTTCCAGGCCGATGATCACCAGTTTACGCATGTCGCCCCGGCGGTCTGGATGAAGTGTTGAAACAGGGGGAGGATGGTGTCCTGGTGCAGCAGCATCCGCTCCGGGTGCCACTGGACCAGATCGATGGGCAGGTAACGATGCTGGACCGCCTCGATGACCTGATCCGCTGTCCGGGCCGTGACCAGGAAATCGTGGGCGAGCACCCTGATGGCCTGGTGATGGTGGGAGTTGACCGTCAGGTGCGGGCCAAAGAGCTGGTAGAGTCGTGAGCCCGGCTCGAACGCCACCCTGTGATCGAGATCCTTGTCTTGGGCCATGTGCGGCAAGCACGGCGGCGGGCACTGGCGGTCGATGTCCTGGTAGAGGGTGCCGCCCAGGGCGACGTTGACCAGCTGGGCGCCGCGGCAGATACCGAGCAGGGGCTTCTTTTTTTCTAAGGCCAGCTCCAGTATCTCCAGCTGGAACCGGTCCAGGGCGCTGTCGATCGTGCCGATTTCGGCTATGGGCTCTTCACGGTAGTAGTGGGGAGCGATATCGATCCCACCGGGGATGAGGAGGCCCGCCATCCGTTCCACCAGCGGCGCCAGCTCCGCGGGGTGTTCGCTGTAGGGGATGATCAGCGGTATGCCGCCGGCCTTTTCGATGCTCCTGGTGTAGGCCAGAGGGACGCTCGAGGTCGGCATCTTCAGCGGATTGAGTTCGGTATGGGCAACGACGCCGATAAGGGCTTTCATCGTAGGGTCCTGATAAACGTTTGGGCGATGGCCGTGTCAATTCAGCCTATTATGCCGTTTTGCTCTCTGGCCGACACGGTTTTACCGAGGGGTGTCGGTCTATTTTGTCTTGGGGTCGAGAGCGGCCCGCAGCCCGTCGCCGAAGAGGTTGAAAAAGAGCACGGTAAGAAAGATCGCGATCCCCGGATAGATGGTCATATAGTCGGCGACACCGATATAGTCGCGGCTCTCGGCCAGCATCGCCCCCCATTCAGGTGTCGGTGGTTGGGCGCCCAGGCCGAGGAAGCTGAGGCTTGCGGCGGTGATGATCGAGGTGCCGATCCGCATGGTGAAATAGACGATGACCCCGCTCAAGGTGCCGGGCAGGATGTGCACGAACATCAGCCGTTTTTTCGAGGCGCCGACACTTTTCGCCGCCCGCACGTAAAGGCTCTCTTTTAAACCGAGGGTGGAGCCGCGGACTATTCTGGCGAAGGTCGGCATGGAAAAGACCGATACCGCCACCACCACGTTGATGAGCCCTGGGCCGAGGATGGCGACGATGGCGATGGCCAGGAGAATGCCGGGAAAGGCGAACAGCACGTCCGAGGTGCGCATGATCAGCCCATCGAGAAGGCCGCCGAAGAAGCCGCTCAGCAGACCGAGCGTCACCCCGGCGATGGCCCCTACCAGAACCGAGGTCAGACCGACGGTCAGCGAGATGCGCGAACCGTAGATGATGCGGCTGAGTATGTCACGGCCGTAGAGATCGGTCCCCGCCAGGTGTGCGGTGCTGGGCGGCAGCATCGACATGCTGTAGTCCGTGGCGTAGGGGTCATAGGGGGCAAGCAGTGGGGCGAAGAGGGCCACCAGCACCAGCAGGAGGAGAAAGGCCCCGGCGACCAGGGCCGTTTTCCGTTGCTTGAACTTGTACCAGAAAATCGCCAGGGGTGTTTCCGCTTTTTTCACCACTGTTTCGTCCAGGTTACGCTCCAGGTTACTCATATCTGATCTCCGGGTTGATCAGGGCATAGACCATGTCCACCAGGAGGTTGATGAACACGAAGTGAAAGGAATAGAGAAAGAGCAGGGCCTGCAGGACCGGATAGTCGCGCACGTTCACCGCCTCGATCATGTAGCGGCCAAGGCCCGGCCAGGCAAAGACCGTCTCGACCACCACCGAGCCGCCGAGCAGAAAGCCGAACTGCAGGCCGACCATGGTCACCACCGGGATCAGGGCGTTGCGAAAGGCGTGTTTCCACAGCACCAGCCGTTCACTGAGCCCCTTGGCCCGGGCCGTCGAGATATACTCTTCGTGCAGCACATCGAGAAAGGCCGACAGGGTAAAGCGGGCCATGATCGCCGCCACGGTGGCGCCCAGGGTGAATGATGGCAGGATCAACTCGGAGAACTTACCCGAATAGCCCGCCACCGGCAGCCAGCCCAGATGCACGGCAAAGATCTGGATGACCAGCAGCCCCAGCCAGAACTGGGGTACCGATATACCGGAGACGGCCAGCAGCATCGCGGTGTAATCCTGCCAGCGGCCGCTGTAGATGGCGGCCACTGCCCCGAAGAGCACCCCGATGACCACCGACCAGGCCATGCTGGCCATGGCCAGGTAGATGGTCGGCAGATAGCGCTGTTTGATCTCCTCGAACACCGGGGTCTTGGTCCTGAGGCTGATCCCCAGATCACCGTGCAGCAGGTTGTTCATATAGGTGAGATACTGCATGGGCAGCGGCCGGTTAAGGCCCAGTTCGCCGCGCAGCATCTCGATGGTGGCCTCGTCGGCGTCGTCGCCGGCCATCATCCGGGCCGGGTCTCCAGGCAGCATGTGCACGAAGGCAAAGGCGAGGATGGAGACCACCAGCAGCACCGGAATGATGTTGAGACACCGTTTGCAGAGATAGGTTATCATCGTCTTGGCTGACGTTTATATAAAACCCGCCGGCACGGAAAGCTCTGTTACCGTGCCGAAGAGTTTCATGGTTCATAGTGGCTGAGGCATCCTGGTCCAGCCATGCTGGTTAATCCGAAAATCCTCAGCACGGAAAGCTCTGTTACCGTGCCGAAGAGTTTCATGGTGCATAGTGGCTGAGGCATCCTGGTCCAGCCATGCTGGTTAATCCGAAAATCTTCAGCACGGAAAGCTCTGTTACCGTGCCGAAGAGTTTCATGGTGCATAGTGGCTGAGGTATCCTGGTCCAGCCATGCTGGTTAATCCGAAAATCTTCAGCACGGAAAGCTCTGTTACCGTGCCGAAGAGTTTCATGGTGCATAGTGACTGAGGCATCCTGGTCCAGCCATGCTGGTCAGTCGCTCAGTTCAGCCTGTTCGACGGAAAAGGCCCCGTCCGGCAGCGGATAGATGCCCGTAAGATTCTTCTGCTTGGCGGCCACCAGGGTGTCGACCAGCAGGTAGCCCCACGGCGCCTTGGGCCAGACATAATCCTGCAACTCGGCATAGGCCGCGCGGCGCGCCTCGGGATCGGCGGAGGCGAGGCCGGCCGCGATCAACTCGTCGACCTTGGCATCGGAGAAGAAGCCGAAGTTGGACATGGCCGGCGGAAAGGCCTCGGTGGCGATGAGCGGCCGGGTACCCCAGTCGGCGTCACCGGTGGAGGCGGACCAGCCGCCAAAGCCAATAAAGGGCAGGGCCTCCTTGTCATCGGCCCTCTGACTCTCCAGTTTGTTGTAGAAGCTGGCCACATCCATAGACTGGATATCGCCGGTTATGCCGATCTTGGCCAGCTGTTGCTGGGCCATCTCGGTGGCGCGCAGCCGGTTGGAGGCATTGGGGGTGAGAAAGACCACCTTGAACCCCTTGTCGTAGCCGGCCTCCTTCATCAGGGCCTTGGCCTTGGCCGGATCATAGGGCCAGGCGGCCTGTTTCTTGTAGAACTGCAGATTCGGCGGAATGATCGAGTCGAGCTGACTGGCCGCGCCACCCCAGGCAATCTTGATGATCGCCTCCTTGTCCAGGGCATAGTTGATCGCCTGGCGAACCCGCTCGTCGGCCAGCGGCGCATAGCGGGTGTTGAGCACCAGGTATCTGGCGATAATGGATGGTATTTCGATCACTTCGATATTCTTGTCGGCCTGGGCCACCTTCAGTAACTCGGCGGGCATCGGATAGATGTACTGGGCCTGGCCGGCGCGCAGCATGGCCAGCCGGGAGCCGCTCTCCGGGATCGGTTTGAAGGTGATGCTGTCCACCTTGACCGTACCTCGCCAGTAGTTGGAGTTCTTTTTGAGCCGGACATGGCTGCCGGGTACCCACTCATCGAAGATGAACGGGCCGGTGCCCACCGGATGCTTGCTCACCTCGTCGCCATAGGTGGCAAGCGCCTTGGGGCTCATGATGAGCGAGCCGGGATGGGCGATGGCGTTGACAAAGGCGCCGAACGGCTTTTTCAGGTTGAACTGGATGGTGAATTCGTCGATGACCACCACGTCCTTGACCGGCTCCATCAGGCTGGAGCGCTTGTACTTGCCGGTCATCATGCGGTCGATATTGGCCTTGACCGCCTCGGCGTTCAACGGGGTGCCGTCATGGAAGGTGATACCGCTACGCAGCTTGAAGGTGAACTGGGTGGCTTCGGGGTTGAAGGTGTAGCTCTCGGCTAACAGCGGCACGATGTTGAGGTTCTCGTCAAAGCCCATCAGTCCCTGGCAGATGGCTCGCTCGATCGACCCGGAATAGGTGTCGGAGGTGTCGTGCGGATCAAGAGATTTTGCCGTCGATTCAGATGCATAGATAATGTCCTTGCTGGCAGCATAGGCGGCTGGACTCAGGGCGATGACAAGCGTCAGCGCCGCTGCGATTACTGTCTTCAATGCCATATGTTCTCTCCTTTTTGCGAAGATGCCGACCGTGATGGCCGACATGTGGGTGGATCGATTCCGGCTGTCGGTCGCGGAATCAGGCAGCGACGGGGCCAGAGCCCATTGTCTTTCAGCCCATGGCCGCCGCGCTGTCATGGTTTTCGGCTACGAGGTGACCGTCGCTCACCTCGACCAGTCGCACCTTCTCGGGTGGATTGCCCACCGCTCTGATGGGGCTGGGAATCTCGCCGGTGAGCATGCTGAAGTTGGTCCGTCTGGCCGGGTCGGCGATGGGGATGGCCGCCAGCAGCTTTTTGGTATACGGATGGCGGGGATTTTCGAAGATATCCTGTCGTCGTCCCATTTCGACGATCTGGCCCAGGTACATTACCGCCACCCGATGGCTGACCCGTTCGATCACCGTCATGTCGTGCGAGATGAAGATGTAGGCGAGCTGCAGTTCCTTTTGCAGTTCCATCATCAGATTGAGGACGGTGGCCCGAATCGACACATCCAGGGCCGACACCGCCTCGTCGGCGATGATCACCCTGGGAGAGGTGGCCAGAGCCCTGGCTATGGCGATGCGCTGCCGCTGACCTCCGGAAAACTCGTGGGGATAGCGCTGGGCGTGGGCGGCCGGGATACCCACTCTGGTCAACAGTCTGGCCACCCGTTCCTCGCGACTCCTTTTGTCACCGATCCCGTGGATGATGAGCGGCTCGGCAATGGAGTCGCCAATGGTCAGGCGAGGGTTGAGCGAGGCGAAGGGGTCCTGAAAGACGAACTGGATATCCTGGCGCAGGGTCTGCATCTCGCTGTCGGAGAGGGCGCCGATATCCTGGCCCTTAAACAGCACCCGGCCTCTGGCCGGCACCAGTTGCAGGATAGCGTAGCCGGTGGTGGATTTGCCGCAGCCCGACTCGCCGACGATGCCGAGCGTTTCACCGGCAAAGAGTTGGAAGTTGATATCTTCCACCGCGTGGACCAGGTGAGTCGGCCGGCCGAGAAACGATTTCCGCGAGACGAAGTGAGTGGTGAGGCCGTCGACCTCGAGGATGGGGCTGCTGCGGTAGTCGGCGGTGTCGATCTCCTGCTCCGGCGGAGGTGCCAGGTCGCCGTCGCTGGCCAGGACCGTTTCCATGTCCAGCACTGGCAAGGTCGCCGGATTGGTTCGGCCCTGCATGCTGCCAAGCACCGGGATGGCCTTCAACAGGGCCTTGGTATAGGGGTGGCGGGGGTTGGCGAAAAGGGTCTGGACGTCGTTTTCCTCGACCACCCGGCCATGGTACATCACCACCACCCGGTCGGCGAGTTCGGCGACCACCCCCATGTCGTGGGTGATGAAGACCACCGCCATGTGCATCTTCTCCTGCAACGAGCGGATCAGCGCCAGAATCTGGGCCTGGATCGTCACATCCAGCGCGGTGGTCGGTTCATCGGCGATCAAGAGCTGCGGACTGCAGGCCAGGGCCATCGCGGTCATCACCCGCTGGCGCATGCCGCCCGACATCTGGTGCGGATACTCGTGGAACCGCCGGCTGGCGTCGGGAATGCGTACCAGTTCGAGCAACTCGACCACCTGGTCCTGCAGCTTGTCGCGGCCGGCGCGGTTATGGGTGATGAGGGCCTCGCTCAGCTGGTTGCCGATGGTAAAGAGCGGGTTGAGCGAGGTCATGGGCTCCTGGAAAATCATCGACATGTCGAATCCCCGGATGTCGCGGGCGGTGGCACTGGTCAGGGTGGTTATGTCGCAGACCTCGCCGTTGCGACGGCGCAGCAGAATGCGGCCTCTGTCGGTGCGGACCTTGGGCAAGAGGTGCATGACCCGGCGCATGGTGACGGTCTTGCCAGAGCCGGACTCTCCGACAATCGCCAGGGTCTCCCCCTTCTTTACCGAGAAGGAGACGTCGTGCAGCACCTGTTTATAGCCATGGTAGACCGGAAAACTGAGCGACAGATCGTCGACCCGCAGGATTTCGTCCTGGCCGAGCTCTTTGGTGCCTGCGGAACTATTCAAAATATCCTTTCCTTACCGGTTCGCCGCCCTGCACCATCAGTTGGCCCATGGCGATCACATCGAGAATTTCCAGGGAATCCCGGTCCAGTGTCAGCACGTCGGCGTCCTGGCCAGGGGTCAGCTTGCCCTTTCTGTTGCCGAGATTATAGGCCCGGGCCGGGGTGGTGGTCAGCGGCCGCAGGGCCTTGGCCAGGGCCATTCCTTTCTCGCTGACCAGTCGCTGCAGTTCGAGGCGAAGGGCCTGCGGGCTGCCGATGCCCATGCCGAGAATACGGCTATGGTCCTCGTTCCACCTGGGCAGGGAACCGCCGGCATCGGAGCTGAAACTGACTTGCTCGAACAGGCCGTTGTCGTCGGCCAGGCAGGCGAAATCGGCCGCCGTCATCTGTGGGGCCTCCGCCCGGGGGATGTTCACCATGCAGGTGGCGTCGACGATCGCTCCGCGCCTGGCCAGTTCCAGAACCTGGCCACGCAGCTTGTCTGCTTTCCTGTTGATATGGGTGGGAATGAAGATATCGGCCCGGATGGCATGGTTCTCGACCACCTCGAAGATCAGGTCGAGGGCGTCAGGGCCTATGCCGGTGTGGACCGTGATGGTGCCGGGCTTGTCCGCCACCAGCGCGGCGACCCGTGCTTCAGCTGCCAGCCTGGCCAGGTCGCAGGCGGTAAAACGCGGCCCTCGCTGGTCGGCCATCGCCAGCTTGACCCCGATCACCGGGGCGAGGTAGGTCAGGTCGCGGCCGATGCTGCCGCAGATGGTCGGCGAGGGCAGCCAGTAGGCGCCGGTGAGCATGAAGGCGGTTATACCCTCGGCATTGAAGGCCTGGGTCTTGGCATAGAGGCTTTCCACCGTCCGAGTAAGGGAATCGGTACCGAGCAGGCCAACCGCGGTGGTCACCCCGTTGGTGGTGTTCATGGAGAGCTGCATTTCCGGGGTGCGGGTGTGGAAACCGCCTTCGCCGCCGCCGCCGGTAAAGTGCTGGTGGCCATCGATAAAGCCGGGGACAACCAGTCGTGTAGCCGCGTCGATGACCTGTACTTCGCCGGGCAGGGTGCCGGGATCGATGGTGCTCTCGACTGCCAGAATCTTGCCGCCGCCAAGGAGTATGTCGCATTTTCCCAGGGCTTCCGGGGCAAAAACCTCACCGTTCTGGACAAGTAGCATAACCGGGAACCTCCGTGTCGGCACGCGATCTGACTGGGGCCATTGCCCGGTACCGCCTGGTTGCCGGTGACAGCCGGCCTGGTCGGAACAATGGTCTGCACCTGCTCTTCTATTGTCCGATCCTGGGGCCGCAGTCAAGCATTAAATGGGTTTTATATGTTTTTGTGAGTTTTCTTGGGTTGTCCTGGCCCGGGTTTCTTATCCGTTCAGGCGACGTGTAGCGTGGCCCTGTTTTGGCCGGTGGAAAGGGGGGTGGTCAACGTGCACTGGACAAAAAGTGAAACTCTGGTCGGAGAAGAGCGTTTCCTGGACGGTACAAAAGGAAAAGCTGCCACAAGGGCAGCTTTATTGAAGAGGGCAGAACCGGATCGGAAATACCGACGCTCTGCCATGTTCCCCGAACGAGGCAGTGGGGCTACTGCCGGCGCGTTCGAGGGTGGGGAGCTTATGGCAGCCCCCGCAACCATCTGTGTTACATCGTCGAGTATGGCTGCGGTCGTTCGTTCGCATTGTCGAGGGAGGAAGATGCGTTACAACAGGGCTGCAAACTCACGAATCAACAGTTTCTTGGAGACATTATCTCTGGCGTCAATCTCCTCATCTCATACAGGTATTGTAATGCTGTGAGGAGCTGGAGTCAAAGTTGTTTTTCGCCAAAAAGATCAAAAAAGAACGAAATATTGAACCCTAACGGCAAATAACCGCAACAACGCCTGCGCCTGTCCAACATCAGAAGCGGGTTGCGGGGAGAGGGACGGTCTGTTACTGCCCTCGACGGAGAATTGATGCCGATGGAGGCTCACTTCATCCAGGGCTATCAGGAAGGGAACCTGGCGGTGACAGCCCTGATGTTTGCAGTCGGTGAGAGGAACTCCGAACCAGCAGAGGTCTGGACGGCGATGCCCGGAGAGGCCGGCACAAGCTGCCCGTTTGATCCTGGCGGTAAGGCGAAGAGGGGCCCTCCTCGTTTTCCGGGATGAGCCCTCTCATGGCCGCCGGTAGAGTTTTTCGAGAAAGTAGGTCATCTGCCGGTACCACCAGGGCCAGTCGTGGTTGACGTCATGCCCCCAGTAATCCACCCAGGCGGCAATGTTTTTCTGGCTGAAGAGATGATCGAGCCCGCGGGTGTCCGCCAGGGCTTCGTCCTCCCAGGCGCCCTGGCCCACGCAGACCACTATCCGTCCCTGGCGGCAGCGCTCGAGAAACCAGCTGTCGTCGAGGCCGGCGAGATAGTGCAGGGGGGAGTTGAAATATACCTCGGCGATATCCGCCTGCTGCAGGGCGAATTCCTTACAGTCCAGACGATAGAGGCCGCTCAGGGCGATGCAGCCGGCGAAAAGGTCGGGATGTTTGAGGAACATGTTCACCGCATGATAGGCTCCCATACTACAGCCATTGGTCATCACTCCGATATCGCCCTGCTGGCAGTCTGTGCGGATAAAGGGCAGAACTTCATTGACGATATAGCTGTCGTACTGCTGGTAACGGTGATTCCGTTCGGCGGGAGAGGCGGAAAAATTGTACCAGCTTTCGGCGTCGACGCTATCGACGCAATAGACCTTGACGACGCCTGCGTCGATGAAGGCGGCGATGGCGTCGATCATGCCCATGCCTTCGTAATCGAAATACCGGCCCTGTGAGCAGGGGAAGACCAGAAGCGGGGCGCCCCAGTGGCCATAGACCCGGAGCGGCATATCCTTTGACAGGGCGGGACTGTACCATTGGTGGTTTTTCACCTGCATCAGTTATCCCCCATATGTTCTGTCCGATGGATGAAGTTGACGATCTCCATCATCTGTCTCTGTTCTTTGACCCGAAAGATGTAGCCGACTTCACCCAAGGCGCTGGCCAGCACTGCCGGTATCCGGTTGACCTGGCAGATGGCCTCACCGTAGCGGGCAATGATCTCTTCATGGTCGTGCAGATAGCGGATATTGTCCCTGCGGCTGGCGTAACAGCAATGGTATGTTCTGGTAACAGCTGGCTTGGTCTCGTTTTTCACCAGCAGTTCAGCCCAGATGCGGTAGATGTCGATGTTGCAGGCATAGTTGAACATATCGGTGGTGAATCCACCTGGAGGGCGCATATTGACCTCCAACCCGACAAATTCGTCTCCCTTCGTGTGAAAAAACTCGATATGGAAGAAACGTTCTTTGATGTTGAACGCATCCAGGCAACGAAGACCCGCTTTCTGCAGGGCGGCCGGGATTTCCTTTTGCGAAAAGTAGAAGAGATGCCGCTTCTCGTGCACGGTCTCCATGATCCCCTGACTGAAAACATGGGAGGTGAGGAAAACAGGCTTGCCGGTCGTATCGGTCAGGCCGTCGAAGGAGTGGATAGTCCCTTTGACAAAGCCTTCGATGATGTAATCCTCGGCCGGTTTGTGGGCAATGAAATTCTGCAGATCCGTATCGTTTTCCAACCGGTAGGTGCCCAAAGCGCCGACCCCGGAGTCGGGTTTGGCCACCACCGGGTAGCCTGTCTCTTCAATGAGCTGGCGGGCATCGTCGAGCGTGGTGACGAGGCGTCCCGGGGCAACAGGAATGCCGGCTTCCCTGAATTTTTCCTTCATCACCGATTTGCGGCGCAGGGCCAGGACCTCCCGCTCCTTTGGACCATAGACATGAAAGTCGTCTCTGAGACGGGCCTCGGTGGCGAGCCAGTATTCGTTGAGGCTGTCTATCCGGTCGATTTTACCGTATTTATGAGTGAAGTATCCGCAGGCACGCAGGAGTTCGTCATAGTCATCCATGCGGTTGACCCGATAGTACTCGGTCAGGCTCTGTCGCACTGCCGGCATCAGTGCCTCATACGGTGTGTCGCCTATGCCGAGCGCGTTGGCTCCGGCGCGGCCGAGCTGTTGGCTGAAGTGATAGTATTGTGGTGGAAATTGGGGAGAAAGAAAGATACAATTCATGCTGTCACCTGAGAGTATATGAAACCTTCGCTGGTATCCGGGTCTGAGAGGAAGATACCACCAATTCCTGGCAGTCTCCCTCCTTTTTTTGCAGGTTCCGGCGCAAAAGTTGATGCGGCAAGGCCCTGTCAATCCTGATGGACTCGTAAAAACTCCGATCTCCTGCGTTGCAGCGGGATCGGTCCACCGTCACCAGCGTAATCCCTATAGTCACAAGGAGAAACCGTCATGTCAGAAGTGTCTGAGGGGAAAAGAGATATCGGTCGCTGTAAGAGCGTGAGAATCAAATGTGTCTCGGAGCTGGGATGGCATGATTCGAACACGGTCGTCGAGGATATCCGCCTGGCGGGCGGGACCGCGACAAGCCAGTGGCATATTCCCTGGGATAATGACAATGGCGCCGGCTGCTGTTCGTTGATCGATATCGAGTCGATCGATGGAACTCATCACAAGTTCCTGCTGGATACTGGCTGGAACAGCCAGTACATGGAGGAGGCCTTTCGGCGCGAAGGGATCGACAGGATGCTGGCAGAGGGAGAAATAGAATTTCTCTTTATCAGCCATGAGCATATGGATCACTACTGGGGGGTGGAAACGACCCTGAAATACAATCCGCAATTGCCGGTGATTGTGCCGGAGACCTTTTCCGAGAAAGGACTTCGATTTCTCGCAGGGGCACAGTTCCCGGTTCCGAAGGCAGGCAATAGTGTTGCCCACAGAGGCCGTCTGGTCAAAAGCAGCCCCAAGGGCATCTCACCACTCTATGCGGGGTGCGTCAGCGTTACCTTCGATCTGCCCATCGATCTGGGTGTTCGCGGTGAACAGTCACTCTTTTTTCACCTGCAGGAGAGGGGCATCGTCTGTGTGACCGGCTGCTGCCATCAGAGCATTCTCACCCTGGCCGATTTTGCCCGTGACAACATCGCCGGCGGCGAGACCCTCTACGGGGTGTATGGCGGTCTGCACATCGCTCCCTTCGGGCCGATGAATCCGGACCGCGAGCATATCATCAGCGAAATGGCAAAGTACGGTTTTGCAAAAATCGCCTGCAATCACTGCACAGGGCAGGTGGCGATCGACAAGATGATCGAACTTGGCTATCCCGTGGTTCCGGGAACGGGCCGATTCGGCTCACAGGGGGACAGGCACATTGGCAACGGGGATGAGGTCGTCTTTTGATCCCGGTGATGACCTGTTCTGAAAACCGCGTCCCTGCAGAGCCGTCCGGGCACTTATTTGAAGAGAATATCTATCTGGCAGCAAAGCCACAACCGAGCCAAGGAGATTTTATGAGATCGATCATGCTGTTATCACTGTTGTTTATGTTTGTGTGCACCTCTTCGTTCGCCGCAAGGGCGCCACGATTGGAAGCTCTCCGTCAACAACTCGCCGTCATGACCACGGAGTTGGCCAGTACCGACAGCGCGGCGACGAAGAGATTCATAATGACCTATGTCTATCCTGATGACCTGGCTGAAATGATTGCCGAGAGCGGGGAAGGAGGTCTCGATGGAGTGGTGGCAGCATTCTCTGCCAGTGAGAGGAGTTACATGATCGAATTTTTACACTATGCTGCGACAATTTCTCCAGAGTATACCAGAAAGACAAGGACCTACAGTTTTCGGAGGCCTGGGGAGGATCTGCCCATGGAGTTCGTCTACGATATCGATAAGGATATATTTTATCTGCGCACTATCGTTACAGTTGAGGTTTTTGGCGAACGTCGAAGGCCTCGCCAGGATGGATTCTGGAAAATCGCCGATAGGCGAGACGTGGTACCGCAAACGATCCGACGCTTGTGTCCATCCGGAAATGAGATCGGCCGAATTGCGTAATGGGGCAGAACCGCCGAAAATGTAGCCCTCTCCATTGACTGGAGAATATATGAAGCTGTTACCTTTATCCGAAACTCGTCAGTACGGAAAACACTGTTACCGCGCCGAAGAGTTTCATGTTTCGTTGTGGCTGAGGCTATCTGGTCCAGCCATGCTGGTTTATCCGAAACTCGTCAGTGCGGAACGTTCTGTCACCGCGCCGAGGAGTTTCATATTTCGTTGTGGCTGAGGCTATCTGGTCCAGCCATGCTGGTTTATCCGAAACTCGTCAGTACGGAAAACGCTGTTACCGTGCCGAGGAGTTTCATCTTTCGTTGTGGCTGAGGCTCCCTGGTCCAGCCATGCTGGTTAGAAGAAAATATCCTGTTTCTGGATAGACGCTAGAATACATTCACTGTGTGGCGCACTCATGATTCTCTATTTGGCGCCGGGAGAAAGCGCCGCGAGGAAACGATATGGCAGCATCAGCTGAACCCCAATTAGCTGTGTTTCCTTGGCCAGAAATGTTTCGCAATTCCAATCGCGCTGATCAGCAACCAGAAAAATTCTATTATGAATGCAGAGAGATTGAAATCAAAATAGAGTGACACCAGAATCAGGAATGCACCAACAGCATTGAGCATGCTAAACCTGATTGAAGAACTCTTGATCCTGTTCAATTGCATCATGAAATACGTCAGAAGTATCATAAAAACTCCTACGTTTCCGACGAAATCATACCAATGATACTCTTGCATGGAGGTGAGCGTTCCTTATTCGTCAAAATCCGAAGCAACACCGTAACCATTCACCAGCACTCCACCATTTTCGTCCGATAAGACTGGTTTGCCGAGCCAACTCGAGTACAACGGCTTGGCTGCAACGAACATGGCGCGTACTGGGGAATGGTTGCAGTACGGAGTGTATCAACCTTGGCCTGCAATCTGGTGAACGATTACAGAACACCAGGCACAAAAAAAAGGACCTACAACGATGTGCTGTAAGTCCTTGGTATTACGATTGGTAGCGGGGGGAGGATTTGAACCTCCGACCTTCGGGTTATGAGCCCGACGAGCTACCAGACTGCTCCACCCCGCGCTAAGGTCGCCTAATATACAACGTTTTGTCGGCCTGTCAAATGGTATCTGCTCCTTGGCTGCGACTTTTTTAAAAGCTCCTTCTCGTTTCATCTGGCCATCTGCGGCGTCTCGCTGGGTATCGTTGTCCCAACCGTCCGCTGCATCAGACTGGCCTGACAAAAAAACGGACAATGGTCTGGCAAATATGGTAAGCAGAGAGCCGGAAAAGAGGTGTACGAGGCGAGCGCGAGAACTGGCGGCTCCTGTTAAAGCAAAATTCAACCAAGGCCCATTGCGGTGGGCCGGGAGTGTGATCGAAGATGAAAATTGACAAGATCGTGACGGTGTTTTTTTCGCCAACCGGCACCAGCCAGAAGGTTGCCCAGGCAATCGCTTCGGGATGTGGCGATATTCCCCGGGAGGTCATCGACCTGACCCACCCGGGTGATAGAGCTGCCCGGCAGCTGGCGCCAACCGAGCTGGCGGTGATCGCGGTCCCGGTGTATGCCGGGCGGTTGCCGGCCGTGGCGGTGGAGCGGCTGCAGGCGATAACGGGTTGCGGAACTCCGGCGGTGATCGTTGCCGTTTACGGCAATCGGGCCTATGAGGACGCCTTGCTCGAATTACGCGATATCGTTGAGAGGGCCAGGTTCTTTCCAGTCGCGGCCGCTGCCTTTATCGGCGAACATTCCTTTTCCAATGCCGAGTTGCCGATTGGCGCCGGACGGCCCGACAGTGACGACCTGACCCGGGCTGCGGCCTTTGGTACCGGGGTGGTGACGAAATTGGCCGCGATGACCCGGATCGATAGCGACCTGTGCCCACAGATTCCCGGGCAGCGGCCGTATAAGGAGGGCATGAAGAATCTTCCCTTTACCCCTTCGCTGGTAGCGGATCTGTGCAGTCACTGCGGCCTCTGCGTGACCACCTGCCCGACCGGGGCTGTCACCCTCGAAGAACAGGTGACGATAGCGGTGGAACAGTGCATATTCTGCTGTTCCTGCCTGAAAAACTGCCCGGAACAGGCCCTAAAGATCACCGCGCCGCCGATACTGCAGACCCAGCAGACCTTGCACGATACCTGCTCAGAGCGAAAAGAGATCGAACTGTTCGGGTAAATGACCAGCCAGCGGCAATCTGCGAGGTTGCCGCTGGTACGAGAATGCGGTGTGAGAAATGCGGTAACCGTTTGCCAGCCTTTGCCTGTGTCCTGGAACTCTGGTGGTATCTTCAGGCCGACCGGCACGCGGTCACGAACTGGCCAGAACGGCACATTCCTCCCCCACCGGGTTCACCAGGCAGTGAAACTTGAGCCGGTCGTCCGCCGAGCCGATGATGGCCACCATATCATGGCGCTGAAAGCGAAAGGTCGGAGGAGGGTTGGTTTCCAGTTTGCCTGCGCGGATGATGCCGACCACCGAAACGCCCGTGGCCTTGCGGATTTCCGCTTCGGCGATCGACCTGTCGATCAGGGGGTTTTCCTCCTCGAGTTTCAGCCACTGTAGATCGAATTGCTGTTCCGCCCGCCTCATCTGCCCAAGTGTTCGATATTCCTCATGATCTGTGATAGCGTTCGCCAGCAGCCGATGGCGAAGCCGTTCGGTATGATGTTGGATTTCCGGTACCGGGATGCGCAGGTACAGCAGGGCCTGCCTGATCATCTCCACCCCGGCCTCAAACTCTGGATAGACCAGCTCGCTCACATTCAACTCTTCAAATATATTGAAAAAGTCTGGGTCTGAAATGCGGGCGATAACCTTGATTTCGCTGTTGACCGTTTTGGCATGGCTGATAATGGCCCGACTGACGACGATACCGGGGATGGTCACCAGCAGCAGCGAGGCGCGCTGCATCCGCAGCGCCTCCTGGACCACTTCATGGCTGCCGTCACCGTAGACGATGGGGTATCCCGCCGCCTTGGCCCGCTCCAGCCGATGCTGGTCCAACTCGACCAGGACGAAGGGGACTGCCAGGCGGTGAAGGACTTCGGCTATCTGGATACCGATGCGACCACAACCGGCAATGACCACATGGTTGCGCAACTCGTCCTGGGGAAAATTGAGCGAGACCAGCGGCTCGTGCTTAAACAGCCGTTTTTTCAGACCATAGAGGCGTGAAGTCTGCGAGGAGATCAGCGGGGTGAGCACCATGGTGATAACCGCGGTGGTCAGGAAGGTGTTGTAGAATTCACTGGAGATCGAGTCGGTGGCCACCCCGATCCTGGCCAGGACAAAGGAGAACTCGCCCACCTGGAAGAGGCCGAGACCGACGGCGATGGGAATGACGTTGCGGTAGCGAAAGAGCCAGGCCAGGGCGGCGAAGATCAGGCCCTTGCCGATGGCGACAGCCGGCACCAGGGTGAGGATCAGGGCAAAGTGGTTGACGAGAAATCGCGGATCGAGCAGCATTCCCACCGAGGCGAAAAACAGCAGGCCGAACAGGTCACGGAGGGGGATGATGTCACTGAGCGCCTGGTGACCGTAATCCGATTCACTGAGCACCATCCCGGCGACGAAGGCCCCGAAGGCAAAGGAGAGGCCGACCAGATAGGTGGCGTAGCCGACGCCCAGGCCGATGGCGCAGATCGCCAGCAGAAACAGCTCCCGCGAGCCCAGCAAGGCGATGGTCTTCAGGAGATAGGGCAAAAGCCTGGTGCCCAAGAGGAACATGGTCACCAGGAAGGCGGCGGCCTTTAACACCGCGACCCCGAGAATGCCCAGGCCGGTGGCAGGATCGTTGAACTGCGGCAGGATGATCATCAGTGGCACCACGGCCAGGTCCTGAATGATCAGCATGCCGATCATCACCTTGCTCGACAGGGTGCCGAGCCAGCCCTGGTTCATCAGGGTCTTGAGGATCACCATGGTCGAGGAAAGCGAGATGAGTGAGCCGAACCAGAGGGCGGTCTTCCAGTCCCAGCCGAACAGCCGACCCACCCCAAAACCAAAGGCAATGGTCAAGAGCATCTGTAGTGGGGTGCCGAACAGGGCAATGTACTTGACGGGTTTGAGATCCTTGAGCGAAAATTCCAGGCCGAGGGCGAACAGCAACAGCGCCACCCCGATTTCGGCCAGCAGCTCGATGTCATGGACTTCGGTGAGCGTCATGCCACCGGTATAGGGGCCGAGGATGATCCCGGCGAGGATATAGCCGAGAATGAGGGGCTGGCGCAGCCGCTGCATGACCAGGCCGCAGATAAAGGCGGTGAGAACGAGGATGATGATGTCGGTAGTGATGCCCATAGTATTCCTGCAGTGAACGACGTCTGAGATGTTGCCGGTTTCCCTTGGCGCGACCGCCTCCTGTCGCCGGCCGGGGCGACAGACTGGTGGCAATCTGGTTTGGGGTGGACACGGTTGGAACAATGATGACTGGGGCAATAATACTCGAAAATCGTTCAGGTTGCCAGCCAGACCGAGCATGGAGTTTCAACTCCGGCGGCGACAGGCAGGCGGGTTTATCCGAAAATCGTCAGCACGGAAAATGCTGTTACCGTGCCACGGAGTTTCATGTTTCGTTGTGGCTGAGGCTACCTGGTCCAGCCATGCTGGTTTATACGAAACTCGTCAGTACGAAAACGCTGTTACCGCGCCGAGGAGTTTGATGTTTCGTTGTGGCTGAGGCCATCTGGTCCAGCCATGTTGGTTTATCCGAAACTCGTCAGTACGGAAAACGCTGTTACCGCGCCAAGGCGTTTGATGTTTCGTTGTGGCTGAGGCTATCTGGTCCAGCCATGCTGGTTTATATGAAACTCATCAGCACGGAGAGTCGACCGCTTTCTTGCCGTTTGCATTTCGCTTCTTCTTCAATTATCTTGGCCTGGTGGCGTTTGCCAAGATGAAATTTACTCACCAGATGGTCCCACCCGTTGCAGGAGGCGGTATGAACTGTTTTGTTTTCAGACGAAAGATGTGTTTTCTGGCCCTTGTCGTTCTCATGTCGGTTCTGCAGGGATGTGCCCATGACAGGGTCACCGCCAGCTGGGTCGACCGGACATTTGTCGGTCCTGTCAAGGGCCAGATCCTGGTGATTGGCGCCTTTACCGATCCCACGGCCCACAAAATCTATGAAAATAGCTTTGTCGATGTCCTGCGGAAGGCGGGAGCGGAGGCTACCGCCAGCTCTGCCGTAAAGGTCGGGGCACAGCGCCATAGCAAGGCGTGGCTGGCCCAGTTGCGGATGGAATCGGGGGCCGAGTATATCCTTATCACGCACCTTCGCAAGATGAAGGCCAGAGATGAGGACTATGGCGCGGTGGGCAATATCTGGGGCGGAGGCCTGATGGTGGACGATGCCGACGGGGTCGATTCCTACCATACATTTGTGGTGAAGAGTACGGTCATTCCCGAAGAAACCGTGACAACGACCACCGATTACCTGGTCGCCACCCTGTTCGACAGCCGGACGGGCAAGGCTATCTGGTCCGCCCATTCCAAGGACGTCGATTTAAACAATTACCTGAAAAAAGAGGACGAGAGCGTGGAGGAAGGCTTTATCCGCAGCATGCAAAAGGATCATATTCTGTAAGCGGTCGGCACAGAGGATTGCTGTGGCGATAGAGAAAAAGAGAAGAGTCAACGGGAGTGAAAATGCAAAAACACCACTTTCAATTCGTCCTGAGCTGGTGCCTCATGGTACTGCTGAGCTGCAGCCTGGCTCACGCCTATGACTATCCTATTACCGATCGGTATGCCGCGACGGTCCTGGCGACCCCGCCTGAGTATGTCGCCCCGTTGCCGGCAAAGATCCCGACCACCATCGATTCCATCACCATGTTCAAGGGGCGCAAGGTCCCCGCGGTGTTATGGAATATGGATACCCTCTACTACTCCTATCTGCGGCAGAAGGGGCCTGCGCCACTGATCTTTTTGATCGCCGGCACCGGTTCCAGTTTCAAGAGTGGTAAGATGACGGTGATGCAGAAGGCCTTTTATCAGGCGGGGTTCAACGTTATTTCGCTGTCGTCGTCGACCCATCCCAACTTTGTCGTTTCCGGCTCCACCACCGGTGTACCCGGTGATCTGGAGAGCGATGGCGAGGATCTCTACCGGATCATGCAGGCGATCTACGACAAGCTGAAGGACACGATGCAGGTGACCAGGTTCTATCTCTCCGGCTACAGTCTCGGGGCGGCCCAGTCCGCCTTTGTCGCCCATATCGACGAGCGGGAGAAGATCTTCAACTTTGACAAGGTGCTGCTGATCAACCCGCCGGTCAGCCTCTATAACTCGGTCGTCATCCTCGATGATATGCTCAGGGACAATATCCCTGGTGGGATGGACAATTTCGACGAGTTCTACCAGCAGATGGTCAAGGCCTTTGGTCAGGCCTATGCCAATGGCGACAGGATCGAGTTCAACGATGAGTTTCTCTACGAGGCCTATAAATATCATAAACCGATTTCCGCTACGACCCTGAAAGCGCTTATCGGGGTGAGTTTTCGCGTTTCATGCCAGAATATGGCCTTTGCCAGTGATGTGATGACCAGGTCCGGCTACGTCGTTTCCAAGGATCTCCAACTCGGTCGGTTCGCTCTCCTCGAGCCGTATAACAAGGTGCTGGCGAAGCTGACCTTCCTCGACTATTTCGACGGGATATTCGTGCCGCACTTCCAGGTCGCGCGACCAGGGATGAGCCGGGACGAGATGCTGGAGAAAATGAGCCTGCACCCCATCGAGAACTACCTGCGCACCTCACCAAAATTTGGTCTTATCACCAACGAAGACGATATTATCCTGCTCCCGGGAGAAATCGATTATCTGCGCGACCTTTTTGGTTCCCGTGCCACGATCTATCCGCACGGCGGTCACTGCGGCAACATGGCCTATCGGGACAATGTCGCGGCCATGGTCGGATTTTTCCAGAATAACAAACAGAACTGAGGGAGGGATAACCATGACGACTCCGAGGACGAAGACCGCCCATCTGGCCTTTATTTCCTTGGTCTTACTGACGGTACTGTTTGCCGCCGGTTGTGCCAGGAAACAAAACGACGCCAATCTCACCCCGCCTCAGCACACGGCTGCCAACACCCTCAACCCCGAGGTGAAGAAGTATGCCGTGGATGTCTATGATCCGCTGGAGGGAATGAACCGGCGCATTTACATGTTCAACTACTATTTCGACAAGTTTCTCTTTCTGCCCATTGTCAGGACCTACGAGTTCATCATGCCCGATTATTTCGAAGACCGGGTCTCCAACTTCGTCGACAACGTCTTTGAGTTTAACAACTTTACCAACAATCTGCTGCAGGGCAAACTCAAGTCGACCGGGATTACCCTGGCCCGTTTCATGGTCAACACCACCTTCGGTATCGCCGGCCTGTGGGACCCGGCCAGCAGGATGGGTCTGCCTCGTCAGACCGAAGACTTTGGCCAGACCCTTGGTCACTGGGGCGTGGGTGATGGTCCCTATCTCGTTTTACCGATTTTCGGCCCGTCGAATCTGCGTGATACCACCGGGCTGGCTACCGATTTCGTCGCCTTCAACTATGGTGGTCCTCCCGCCTGGGTCGACGATAAGGACATAGAGCTGATATTCTCCGGAGTGAGCGCGGTCGACAAGCGGCACCGCCAGTCGTTCCGCTATTATCAGACCGGCTCCCCTTTCGAGTATGAGATGATCCGGATGCTCTATACCTCCAAACGCGAAATCGAGATTGAAAAGTAACAGCGTCCGGCGGACAGGCTCACCCGCCACCTCCTCTTGAGACTCGGGTCGACCCAATATCTTTCGGGCCGACCCGGGCGTCACTCCCCCGTGTTTGCACCGGCTCTCAAAGATTGTTCAGGACCCTCTCTGAAGGAACATAGACGTGTCGTCCTGGATGACGTTATTTTTGATGGACTCGTAAAAACTCCGATCTACTTCGTTGTAGATCTCAAACGGCACTTCGCTGTACCATATGTACTACCGAATTGCCGTTTAAGACACTACGCCTCGTATATCAAAGTTTTTTCTGAGCCCATCTTGGTGCAACATTCGACTTTTTACGACGCCATCATTTTTTAATAGACCCAGGATAAATCTCAAAAAAAGCGTGAAAAAAAATGACCAAAGAAAAGTGGTTCAAGGGGAGGAATGGGGGAGAAAGCATGAAAAAAAGGGATCAGGTCAAATTGGCCTAATCCCTTGAATATAACATGGTAGCGGGGGGAGGATTTGAACCTCCGACCTTCGGGTTATGAGCCCGACGAGCTACCGAACTGCTCCACCCCGCGGCAATGGAGTGCTAATATAGAGCAAATAGCAAATATGTCAAGCGCTTTTCTCGTTGCGGCGCTGTCGCGACCCGGTATCGCTCAGCCCAGGTCGCAACTCCTGGCAAAAAGGGCCAGCTTCTCGATGATCTCTTCCGGCAACCGGGTCAGACGGCCGTCCCTGGTCACCGCGACATGCACGGTATAGCCCTTGACCAGCAAGCGTGGTTTCGGGGTGTCTGGCTCCTCGCGAAGGATGCGGTAGCTGAAGGTGCATTTCAACCGGTTCAACTGGCTTACCTCGGTGCAGACGGTGAGGAGGTCGTCGTAGCGGGCCGGGGCCTTGAATCTGCTCCAGCATTCGGTGACCGGCAGGATGAAACCGAGCTGTTCGATATGGCGGTAGCTGCAGACCCGCTCTCGCATGAACTCTGTTCTACCATATTCGAAATACCGGAGATAGTTGGCATTGTAGACTACCCCGCCGGCATCGGTGTCGCCGTAGAGTACCCTGACCGTACTCTGGTGTATCTTCTGGTCGCAGGTCATTGTGTGGTCACCGTTCAAATAGCCTGTCGATCATGGTGCAGCCCCGATCGAGCCGGTTGTGATGGAGGCGGTCATGGGCCTCGGCCTGCCGCTCACAGAAACTTCTGCCGCTGGCGCTGGCGGTGCCCCGGCTGTCATAGAGAAGGGTCGGTACCAGATCCCGGCTGTGGGTGCGAATGGCCAGCGGGGTGAAGTGGTCCATCGTCACCACCATCCTGAACGGTTCGTTACCTGCCCGCAGATGGCCGACGATCGGTGCCACAATCCGGCTGTCGAAGTCCTCGATGGCGGTTATCTTATGTTCGAGATTCCCCTGGTGACCCGCCTCGTCCGGTGCCTCCAGATGGACGAAAACGAAGTCCTGATCGGCCAGGCTGTCGATGGCGGCCTGGGCCTTGCCCTCGTAGTTGGTGTCGATATAGCCGGTGGCCCCGGGGACGTCGATCACCTTCAGGCCGCCGACCACTCCCAGCCCCTTCAACAGGTCGACGGCGCTGATCATCGAGCCGGTGATGGCGAATCGTTCCGCCAGTTTCGGGGCAGAGGGCATCTTCCCCTCTCCCCAGAGCCAGATCATATTGGCCGGGTTCTGGCCCATGGTCCTGCGTCGCTGGTTGACGGGGTGCTGGTTCAGGACGCGGTCGACCTTGTCGAGCAGCGCGGCCCAGGCCGGGTGCTGAAGGTAGCGGTTGAAAAATTCGGTTACGTCCTGCTCGGTATAGTCGTGAGGGGGGACCGTGGTGAAATCGGGACATACGCCTTTGAGAACCATCAGGTGACGATAGCTGACCCCGGGATGAAAGCGGAACTGCGCATTGGCGCACTCGGCCTCGATCGCGGCGATCAGCTGATGCGATTCGTCGTTGCTGATATGGCCGGCGGTGAAGTCGACCATGGTCATCCGCCCATCCGCCTGGCGCTCGACGGTCACGGTGTTGCACCGAAAGGCGGTCTCGTCGTCGGCCAACTCGATCCCCATGGCCGCTGCCTCGAGTGGTGAGCGGCCGGTGTAATAGCGCGCCGGGTCGTAGCCCAGCAGACTCATGTTGGCGACATCGCTGCCCGGCGGAAAGCCATCGGGAACGGTCCTGTTCAAAAACAGTTCGCCATCTGCGCAGAGCGCGTCCATCGCCGGGGTGTGCGCTGCCTCGAGCGGGGTTTTCCCTCCCAGTGCGGCCACCGGGTAATCACCCATGCCATCGCCGACCAGAATCAGATATTTCATGGGGTTACTCTTGTTCCGGGTTGAGAATGCGGATCTTCACCGTCGGCGCGGTGCAGATGTCGAGGGCGTCGATTTCCCGGATGGCGTTGCCGACCTCTTCCTCGGTGGCCCGGTGGGTCCGGAAAACGATATGGACCGGTTCGCCGGCGTCCTGGCCGACCTGGATCATCGAACGGATTGAGATGCCATGTTTGCCGAAAATGCCGGTGATGATGGAGAGAACGCCCGGTTTGTCAAGGGCGGTAACCCGGAAATAGAAGGGGCAGACCAGGTTGGTCATGGGGGTGATTCGCGGTTTGCCGATATGTTCCGGCAGGTAGGAGAGCGAAGGCACCCTGTTGACGCTGCCAGCCAGAATATCGCGGCTGATATCGACCACATCGGCGGCAACAGCGCTGCCGGTGGGCATCATTCCCGCGCCCTGGCCGTAGAGCAGCACATCGCCCACCGTGTCACCATGGATCAGGATGCCGTTGAAGGCGCCGCTGATGGTCGCCAGCATATGGTCTTCGGGGACCATGGTCGGATGGACCCTGGCCTCGACATGCTCACCGTGATTGCGGCTGATGGCCAGCAGTTTGATGCGATAGCCGAATTTACCGGCATAGGCGATATCGATCGGCTCGATATTGGCGATGCCCTCGACACTGATATCGTCGAGTCGGACGTCGACGCCGTAGGCGATGGTCATCAGGATCGCCAGTTTGTGGGCGGTGTCGATGCCGTCGACATCGTAGCTGGGGTCGGCTTCGGCAAAGCCCAGCTCCTGGGCCTTTTTCAGCACCTCGGCAAACGGTGTACCGTGATCGGTCATCTGGCTGAGGATGTAGTTGGCCGTGCCGTTCATGATTCCCTTGATGGAGAGGATGCGGTTGGCGACCAGGCCTTCTTTTATCGCCTTGATGATCGGAATGCCACCACCGACGCTGGCCTCATAGCCCACTTCGACGTCGTTCTTGGCCGCGGCGTCGAAGATCTCCTTGCCATGGACCGAGAGCAGGGCCTTGTTGGCGGTGACCACGTGCTTGCCGTTGGCTATGGCGTCGAGCAGGAAGGTCCTGGCCGGCTCCATGCCGCCGATCAGCTCCACCACGATATCGATCTGCGGATCGTTGATGATGTCGCCAGCGTCCTGTGAGAGCTGGACCTTGTCAAACGTTGCCGGCAGGGCCGTGGTGGAGAGGTCGACCACCCGTTTGAGAACGAGGTTGGCCCCGATCCTCTGACGAAGTCGATCGCGCTGTTCATGGAGTGTGGTGGCGAGACCGCGGCCGACGGTGCCAAAGCCGATGATACCGATCTGAATGTCTTTCATAGGGGTGCAAGGGTTGTGGTTTCTCGGTGAAAGTGAACAAAAGGCGAGTGAAAGCGGGGCGATGATGAAAAAGGCAAACGATAACGGTCTGCAAAGTACTCTCTTTCGGGCTGAAAGTCAAAAAGTTCAGGCAGATATTTTTCTGGCCAGCCGTCAGATTATCGGCTATAGTAGCTTCTTGCCTTTAAAAGGGGTGAAAATGTGATGTTTTGCACGGGAGGACAACCGTTTACCGGTCTCGATCCTGCTGTGTCAGGCCGCAATTTTTCATCGGATCAGAGGTTGCCTTTTCTTTCTGGATAGACACCGGTCAAGGGGTGTCTGGCCGACTGACGGGCGGTGGTGTAAACCGCTGCGCCCGATTGCCTTTTGACTGATAGATACAGTTTTCCCGTGCAAGAGTGTGCATGGGTGTATTTTCCATCATTTTCCATCAAGGAGCGTTGCAATGGGTAAAAATATCCTGATTTTTGGACCGAACGGCAGCGGCAAGGGGACACAGGGCGCAATCGTCCAGAAGAAATATGGACTGCCTCACATCGAATCCGGGGCTATTTTTCGAGAGCATATCGGCGGGGGCACTGAACTTGGCAAGAAGGCCAAGGAGTATATCGAACGTGGCGACCTGGTGCCCGACGATATCACCATCCCGATGATGATCGCCCGGCTGCAGAAGGATGACTGCAAGGATGGCTGGATTCTCGACGGCTTTCCCCGCTCCAAGGACCAGGCGGTGACCCTGGCCAAGACGCTCGAGAAGGAAGGGCTCGCCCTCGATTATGTTATCGAGATCGTTCTCGATCGGCAGATCGCCAAGGAGCGGATCATGGGCCGGCGGCTCTGCGTCAACGACAACAACCATCCCAACCACATCGCCTTTGCGGCGATCAAGCCGGTGGAAAAGGACGGCAAGCTGGTCTGCCGGGTGTGCGGGGGCGAACTCAAGACCCGTGCTGACGATCAGGACGAGACGGCCATCGATAAACGTCACAATATCTATTACGACGAGACCACCGGCACCATGGCGGCGGTCAACTATTTCAAGGGCGGCAGCGGCCCGAAGGTGATCTCGGTCGACGGTTCCAAGTCCATAGGCGAGGTGACCGAGGCCATAATGAGCCAGCTGTAAGCACTCTCTCGACTCCTGGCGGACTTCAGACGAAGCAACGTTCTGGATCGATCGATCTCGACAGGTGTCGTCAATGTGTACGACAAAAGGGCATGCCGGATCTTTACAGGTGTGCCCTTTTTCATGCCCGCTGCAGTGGCGGGCAACGTGAGAGCGGACTTTTTACGACGTGATCAACAGAATGAAAATGCCGGTTTACCGGCAGGTGACGGCTGCCGCAAAGGGCCGTCGGTAGGAATGGTATGGAAGAGCAGATAAAGAAGGGCAGGTGTGGCAAGGTGTATCTCGTCGGTGCGGGGCCCGGCGATCCTGGGCTGATAACGGTGCGTGGCAAATATCTTCTGGAAAAGGCCGAGGTGCTGGTCTACGACTATCTGGCCAGCCCCAGGTTTCTGAAGTATGTATCAAAAGACGCGACCTTGATTTATGCCGGCAAACGCGGCGGCGTCAAACACACCCACACCCAGGAGGAGATCAACCAGATGCTGGTCGATCACGCCAGGGCCGGGAAGATGGTGGTGCGCCTCAAGGGCGGTGATCCCTTCATCTTCGGTCGGGGCGGTGAAGAGGCTCAGGAACTGCACAAGGCCGGAGTCTCCTTCGAGGTCGTCCCGGGGGTGACCTCGGCTTCGGCTGCCGCGACCTATGCCGGCATCCCTATCACCCATCGGCAGATTACCGCCTCCGTTGCCTTTCTCACCGGTCATGAAGATCCCACCAAGGAAAATTCCAATATCGACTGGGCCCGGCTGGCCACCGGCGTCGGCACCCTGGTCATCTATATGGGGATCAAGAATCTGCCGATAATTGTCGACAATCTGATCAGGCACGGGCGCAGTCCGCAGACGCCGGTGGCGGTGGTGCGCTGGGCCTCGACCCCGGACCAGCAGTCGGTGGTGGGAACGCTTGAGACCATTGTCGCGATCGTTCAGGAGGCCGCTATCCGCCCACCCTCGCTCATTATCGTCGGCGAGGTGGTTACCTTGAAAAAGAGTGTCGACTGGTATGAGAAACGGCCGCTGTTTGGCCGCAGGATCATCGTTACCCGAACCCGTGAACAGGCCAGCGAACTGGTGGCCGGGCTGGAGGAGGCCGGGGCGAATTGCCTGGAATATTCGACGATCGATATCGAGCCGGTCGATTCGTACGATATCCTGGACAGCGAACTGGAGCGGCTGGGAGAGTACCATTGGCTCATTTTCACCTCGATCAACGGGGTGAAGTTCTTTTTTCAGCGCCTCTTCGCCCTCGGCATGGATGCCCGGGACCTCAAGGGTCCGGATGTGGCGGTGATCGGCAAGAGCACCGCCGACTATCTGTTGAGCTTCGGGGTGCGTGCCGATCTCGTTCCCGAGGTGTTTTCCGGCGAGGGACTGGCCGAGAGCCTGCTCGACCAGGGGGTCGAGGGGCGGTATATCCTCCTTCCCAGGGCCCAGCATGCCAGGGAGATTCTGCCGGAAACCCTGCGCGGCGGCGGCGCCCAGGTCACGGTGGCTCCGGTATACCGGAATGTTCCGCCCGAGGGGAGCAAAGACGAGCTGCGAGCCGAACTGGCGGCCGGCAGGGTGGACATGATCACCTTTACCAGTTCCTCCACGGTACGGAATTTCCTGGCGATGATCGATGCTGCCGACAATGAGGAGGTGCGGCGGCTGCTCGAGGGGGTGAAGATCGCCGCTATCGGGCCAATAACCGCCAAAACCGTCACCGACAGCGGTCTGACGGTCGATCTCCAGCCGGACGAACACACCATCCCGGCGATGGTCGAGGGCATCATCGAGTTTTTCGGCACGAACCGTTGAATGCCGCTCCGTTGGGCGACCAGCCCGGATTCCTCATCAGTTCAATCAGTTCAGACGGCGTGTATCTGCTGCGACAGGTTGAAGCGAAGGGGCGGGGGGAGGTCGACCAACCGGGAGCGACAGCAGAGAGGTCGCGCCACGAGCGTCCGATGCTCCGCTGCCGCAATTGCGGCAGCGGAGTGACCAGCGAGGACGAACGCCTGGCCGTGGCAGGGGCCCACCGGCACACCTTTTTCAATCCCGTCGGCATCGTCTATGAGCTGGGCTGTTTCGCCAGTGCGCTGGGGTGCAGTCTGGATGGCGAGTTGACGGATGAATTCTCCTGGTTTTCCGGATATATGTGGCGCATAGCCCTCTGCAGGCGCTGCCTGTTTCATCTGGGCTGGCACTTCCAGAGTCCAAGCCATATGTTCTACGGTCTTATCCTCTCCCGCCTGTATTGCGACGGTCCCTGATCTTTTCCCGTCCCCTGTTGCTGGCGGGGCACTCCCTCGCGTTTCCGCCTGTCAGATCTCCCGAATGAGATCGAGCAGTTCATCGGCGTTCAACCTGGCGCTCATGTCGCTGCCTTCGAGCAGATTTCCCGCCAGATCGCGTTTTTCCTGATGGAGTTTGACGATTTTCTCCTCGATGGTGTTCTTGCAGACCAGGCGATAGATGGTCACCGGCCGGGTCTGACCAATACGGTGGGCCCGGTCGGAGGCCTGGTCCTCGATGGCCGGGTTCCACCAGGGATCCATGTGAATGACATAGTCGGCGGCGGTGAGATTCAGGCCCAGGCCACCTGCTCGGAGGCTGATCAGGAACACGTCACCTTGCCCGGCCTGGAAGGCCTCGACCCGCTCCTTGCGTAGCTTGGTGCTGGTGGAGCCGTCGAGATACTGGTAGTCTATCCGCTTTTTGTCGAGATACTCGCGGATGATCTGGAGATGGCCGGTAAATTGGCTGAAAACCAGAATCTTGTGGCGGCTGTCGATCAGTTCCTCGACCAGGGAGGAGAAGATCTCCAGTTTGGCGCTGCGGATGGAGCTGTTGGGATCGAGCAGCCTGGTATTGCAACAGGCCTGGCGTAACTTCATGATCTCGGTGAGAATCTGCAGGTGGCGTCCCTGCTTTTCCCTGCCGTTTTCCAGAACTTCGAGGGCGTTCTGACGCAGCGCCTCGTAGAAGAGCGCCTCCTCGGGGGTCATTTCGATTTCCAGGGTGACCTCGGTGCGCGAGGGGAGTTCGTCGAGAACCTGGGATTTGATCCGGCGCAGGATAAATGGGCGAATCAGCTTTTTCAGTTTTTTCCTGGCATCCCGGTCCTGGAAGCGCTCGATGGGAATGGCGAACCGCTCGTTGAAACTGGCAAGTGAGCCGAGCAGGCCAGGGTTGATAAAATGGAACAGGTTCCACAGTTCGCCCAAGTGATTTTCAATGGGGGTGCCGGTGGTGATGAGCTTGAATTTCGCCTGCAGCGACATGGCGGCGCGGCTCCGCTTGGTCGCGGCATTCTTGATCGCCTGGGCCTCGTCGAGGATGATCGTCTGCCAGAACCGTTGCTGCAGCAGCTCTTCTTCCTGCTGCAGCAGGGTGTAGGTGGTGACGAGCAGATCGAAGCTACCCAGTTCGCGGACGGTTTTTTCCCGGTCCCTGCCGGCCAGGGATCTGAGCTTCAAGGTGGGGGTGAACTTGATGATCTCGTTGGCCCAGTTATTGGAAACCGAGGTCGGGGCTACCACCAGAGACGGGCCTTCACTGGCATGGCTTAAGATAATAGCTAATGATTGCAGAGTCTTGCCTAGACCCATGTCGTCGGCCAGGCAACCACCCACCCCCCAGGCGGCCAGTCTGGCCAGCCAGTCGTAGCCTTCGCGCTGGTAGTCGCGCAGTTCGGCCTGCAGGGTCGAGGGGACTTCGGGTTTGAAATCCTGGATCTCCTTGATTTTCAACAGATGGTTCCGCCAGCCGTCGTCTGTCGCCGCCCGGGCCTTGCTGGTGAATTTTTCCAGCGGTATCGCGGCTAAGGGGTGAATGAGTATCTCCTCGTCCTTGCCGTCGGACAGCCCCTCGGAATAGAGATTCAACTCTTCGAGACGGCGCCTGAATTCCTGGGTCAGCGCCAGGAACTGACCTGCACCGATTTCCACGAAGCGTCCCGAGGCGCTCTTCAGCTTTGCCAGCAGGTCCTTGAGCTCTATGACCGAACCCTGGTCGTCGAGGGTGACCTGGCCGCTGATCGCGAACCAGTTGTGCCGGTTGGTGCGGATCTTGAGGTTGAGGTTTTCCAGCGAGGCATGGTGGGCGATGGTGAGCTTTTCCCCCTCCGGCCACTCGATAACCACCTTGTCCCGGATGGCCTGTAACTCGAAGAGGGCCTGGAGGCAGTCATCGGGGTCGTGGAGATGCCACTCTCGATCGTTCTCCTGTTCGAGATCCATGGCGAGGTCGAGGATCGGGCAGAGCTCCTCGATGTCACGGGCCCGTTCTTCTTCCAGGGCCAGATCTCTTCTGGTCTGCAGCCGCTGCCCGTTCACTTCGGCCATGATGTTCTCGACCCCATGGCCCGGCTTGAGATAGTGACCGCCGTCGGTAAAGGGCTTGACGAACATTTCCAGTCTGAAACCTGTACCGTAGGGCAGCAGATGCATGTAAATGGTGGAGTCGGCCTCGACGAAGGTAATATTGCTGTCGGTGTTGCTCCGGTCGGCGGCGATGGCGGAGTGCACGGTCATAAATGAGGAGATGTTGCCGATGGCGGTGAGCACCCTCTCGCTGGCGGATTTGGGCACAGTCAAGCCGTCTCTACCGGTTATCTGAGCGATTCGCCGGTGGTTGTCGTTGATGGTGATGACCTTGATCCGGGTGGGCGTCTCCTGGTGGATGGTGATGTTGTCGGCTGTTATCGACTGGGCAAAGCGGATATGGAGCATATCGTCCCGCTCTTCGACCAGCAGTTCCGGCTCACCTGCGATCAGCTCCACCGGGGTGGTCGGCGATTCGGCCAGGTAGAGATGGGGGTGACCGACCATGGCCAGCAGGGCCCTCTCGATATTGACCTGGTAGCTGACCCCCTGGGTCTCCCGGTTGACGACCTTTTTGATCGCTGTGCAGATCTTTCGGTCTTGCGGGGTGAGGTAGGTCAGTTTTTTGCTCTGGTGGAGGCGGGAGAGCGATATCGGCCGACCCTTGGACCATTCGCCCGAGGCGAGCAGCTTCTGCTCGCGAGGGCCGAGGTTGACACTGTTGGCGACCACCTCGAGCTGCCAGATCAGTCTGACCTGGTGCTGGGGTTCGTCCGGCTCGCTGGCGGTGGCGTGGATCAGCGCTTCCAGGCTTCTCTTCCACGGCTCTTCGGGCTGCATCAGGGCTAGCAGGGGGCAGAGGCCCAGGTCGGCCTGGGTTGCGGCGTACAGCCGGTGATAGGCTTCATTGCCCGGCTGGAGTTTGACGAGCAGTTCGGCAAACAATCCGGTGAACAGCCGGTAGCCGTTTTGCCGGGAGGCGTCACAGCAGGAGACGATCAGGCTTTCCAGTTCGCTGTCTACCGCGCTGTTGAGCCAGAATTGGCAGAGACCGGCAAAGTAGACGGTGAGGGCGGAGATCCGGTCGTCTTCAGGGAGGACGATCGTGGTGTCCAGCGCCGCGGCGGTATGCAGATGGGAGCTGATCACCTTACCGAGGAAGTCATAGGCATGATTTTCCGGGGCCGTTCGAAACAGGGTCAGGGTGGTGCTTATCTGGTCGGCGATGGCGCCATATCGCTGTTTGCCGGCGCCATCGAGTAAGGCGAGAATGTGGAAGAGCCCTGCAGGCCCGACGAAGGCCACCCGCTCAACACCGGTCAGATCGGCCAGGACGGCCAGGTCCTTTTGGTAGGCGGCCGTGGCCTCCTCTTTTCTGCCCTGCAAAAAGAGTACGGTGCCCTCGGCGCCGGTGCCGTAAAACGATTGGGGGTGAGCGGCGAGCAGCTCTTCGAGTCGGCGGAATTCACCCTGATAGAGCAGCTGCTGGTAGAGGAGTCGTCGAAACGGCAGAATCTCGTCGGTACCGAGCTGGTTGAACTCCTGCTGGTTCTCGAGATAGTCGAGAATCTCCGGTACACCTTCGAGCCGTTCCTGGCAGTGTTGCAGAACGTTGTTGAGCAGGTAGAACTGGAATGAACTGGGCAGACCCCGAAACCAGTCGATGGCGAATGGGTGGGCGGTGACCTGTACTGTTGGCGGGATCTCGGCAATCATTTCCCGGCATTGGCTGCGCAGGAATTCAGCCGCTTCGTCGATGAGGTCGAAATTCTGGGTGTAGATACCGATGCGCATCTCGCGGATGGCCCGCCAGCACCGGGTCGACCACTTACCGTAGTAATAGGAGACAGGTGCTTCCGCACTGATCACCCTGGCGTAGTCGGCGAAGACTCCGGCCGCCACCGCCTCTTTGCTGAGTACCTCGACAATCTCCACGACGCATTGCCGGTCCTTGTTCACCAGTCCCAGCTGCTCGAATTTGGCAAAGCTGTGGTTGATATTGGCGGCTGTCGGTCGATTGCCTCTCGGGGTTCTGAACTCGAGTTTACGCAGACAGTTCACCACCAGAGTGGTGTGGGCGGGTTCATAGACGATGGAGAGAAACTTGAGAAGGGATTGTTCGAAGGGAAGAAGCTTTCTGAGCTGTTCGAGAGCGGTGGTATCGGTTGGCATGGCAAGGGCTGAAGAGTAAAACTCCTTCTGTAAAGCTCACATGTTGGGGACGCAATCGTCAGACCGCCTGGTGCGCCATGGCGAGGCGGTTGCGATCAATCCATCTCTGCCATGTGCATTCAAGGTGACGTCTTCTCGGCCGGGCTGCGGGGCTTCTCACCGTACTCCCTGTATTGGCTCGTTGCTGCTCGCTGGTCTTCTCAACTTGCATGCTTTCTGGAGGAACTTTCGACCCAAAGGCCGCAACAATGGGAACCGGTTACAGATTTTTGTGTACGGTGATTTTCGCATCCTTTTGCAGATTGTCGATGAAGGCGGAAAGCAGCTCCTGCCGTCTCATGCTGACCACCGCCTGATGGTAGGGCTGCAGGTCGGTTTGTTCGGTCACCTCCGGGATCTGGCGCTCCTTGTAGGCGTAGACGTAATAGTCGTTGTCGACCTGTGCCGGTTCGGCCGGCAGCGGCTCCGCCTTGGACAGTTTGAAAATGTCCCCGGTCAGCTGGGCAGGAAACGAGGAGGCTGGCTCGCCTTTGCGGCCGATGAGGCCCGAATCGTTCATGGTCAGATGAGCGCTGGCGACGACCGTGGCGAACGGTTTGCCCTCATGGAGCTGCTTGAGCAGTGTTTCGGCCGTTTGTCTGGCCTTGTCCGCCGCTTTGGCACCAATGAAATTCTCGGTGGCTTTCTCCTTGACCGCTTCAAGGGTCGGAGTCTCGGGCTCCTTGACCGCTTCGGCGAAGAGGATGTAGTAACCCTGCGGGGTTTGCAGCATCGAACTGAGCTCACCGCTCTTTAAGGCAAAGGCCTTATCGAGAAATTCCGAATCCATGCCCAGTGCGGGGGGCGGGGCGCTGCGGGTGAAGAAGTCGGTTGAGACCAGTCGTTGCTCCGGGTGCTTTTCGGCGTAGGTCTGGAGGCTGCCGGCGGCGATAATGCCTTCGTAGGCGCTGTTGGCTGACTGGAAAGCGAGAGCCTGAGCCTCCTTTTCCCTGATCAGGTCCCGGATCTCGTCATGCACCGTGGCCAGGGGTTTGACGCTGCCGGGCTCTATCTCCGCGACTTTGACGATGTGATAGCCCAGGTCGGTCGTGAGCACCTCGCTGATTTCGCCAGGCTTCATCGAGAAGATAGCGTTGTCGACAGGCGCAAGAATCTGCCCCTTGGTGACAAAGCCGAGATCTCCGCCCCGATCCTTGTCTGGGCCTTCCGAATACTGTCTGGCAAGTGCCGCGAAGTCGTCGCTGACCCGGGCGAGTTTGGCGATCTCTTCGGCCCTGGCCTTCTTCTCCTCGTGCACCTTGGGCGAATCGGTGGTGGCCGCTGCAAAAAAGATATGCAGGGCGTGCCGTTTTTCCGGCACCGTGAACGAGGCGATATTGTCGCGGTAATAGCTGTCGATCTGGGCCTCGTCGACCGGAATTTTCTTGCCGACCTCCGTAAACGAGAAGTCGAGATACTGGAGCTTGAGTTGGGGCTCGCTGCGATACTCCTGTTTGACCGATTCGAACCACTTCGCCAGTGCGGCCGCATCGACGGTTACCGATGCTTTGAACTGTTCAGGGCTGATCCGGGTGTAGGTGACGGCGATCTTCTCGTTGTCCTGCTGGTAGAGTTCGGCCACCTCCTGTTCGCTGGCCAGGGCGGCGAATTTACCGATATCCCGCAAGGCCTTCTCCGAGAGCATGTCATGGCGCATACCGGTTTCAAATTTATGTGGAGTCATATGGTTGGCGGTCATGATCGCCTTGTATCGCTCCATACTGAAATGGCCGTTTTCCTGAAACTGGACCATGGAGGTTATGCTGTTCTGTAGCTCATCTTCGCTGACGACAATGCCCATTTTCTGCGCTCCCTGCCGCAAAAGGGCTGACTGCACCAGCTGGTTGATCACCTGCTGTTTGACGCCGAGGCTCTCCGCCAGATTTTTTGGCAGCGTGCCCCCGAACTGATCGGCGAACCTCTGGAAGGTCTGGTCATAGGTCCTTTGATAATCCTGAAACGAGATCTCCTCGCCGTTGACGGTTATCGCCGATTCGCGGTTGTTCATCAGGTTGGTGCCAACGCCCCAGAAGATGAAAACCAGGGCGATGATGACCACTATTGCCTGAATGACTGTTGACTGGGCTTTGTTGCGGAGTATCTGCAGCATAGGTCCGATGTATGTGGGAATGGTTGATGAAAAAGCCAAAAAAAAGACGGTTTTCAGGCCCGGATCGGCAAGCTGTTCCGGCAACGTCTGGGATGGTCTTGGCGCGTGTCGTCTGGCAGTCGACAGTCGCGGCCTGTTTTCTCGCCAGCTGACGATAAGGGTTTGATTTACTCTTTCTTTTTCCTCTCCGCAAGGAAAAAGCGGAAAACTGCTGACCTGGCTGGTCCGGGTTCACCGTTGGCAGGCAGGTGGAGGGAGAAAGGGTGATGCGAGGATGACACTGGAGAAATCTTAACAAAATCGTTCCAATCCTGGCGGCGTCTGGTCTTTTTTCAAAGAGCGGACGGGCTGGCCAGCGTCCGTTGTCCGGCCAGCGACGAAAGCTGTTGTTCTCTGGTAAAAGATCCGTTATTTTCTCTTGTTATGGTGCGGACACACGGTGTTTCAACCGGTTGGAGCTGTTTTCTTGCACCGGGGAGAAATGGTTCGCATTCACTTGACAAACAGCTGATGCTATAGTAATAAGCCATATTAGTTTTCAACAGTGCCTAACAAGGGTGTACGCCACAACATAAAATTTCAAGGAGGTTAGAGATGCCAACAATCGAACATAAAGGAAGTAGCTTCACTGTAGACGAGGATGGCTTCCTGCTCAAAGGTATGGAAGAGTGGAATGACGACTGGGTCGACTATGTCAAGGCTTCCGAGGGTATTTCGGAGCTGACCGACGAGCACAATAAAGTTATCGACGCTCTTCAGGAGTATTATAAAAAGAACGGGATTGCCCCGATGGTACGTATTCTCTCCAAGACCACCGGCTTCCCGCTCAAGCGCATCTATGAGCTGTTCCCGTCCGGACCTGGTAAGGGAGCCTGTAAAATGGCAGGGCTGCCCAAACCGACCGGTTGCGTCTGATCAATATCGACGTTACAGTTTGACCTTGCTGTACAAGGGTGCCCTTCGGGTACCCTTTTTTTTTTCGATTTCGCCAGGTACTTTTTCACTGCCCTGGCATCGGCTCCGTTGTCGGGGCTGTGTTTTCTGGGGTGAGAAATTCGGACCAGGAGACGTTCCGACAGGAGGTCATATTCTTGACAAAAAGAAGAGGATGTGCCACGCGGTGCCAGAAGGCGTCTCCGATGCGGTGCGAGGGAGAGGGGGGGCTGCTGATTTTATCCGAAACGCGTCAGCACGAAAAGCTCTGTTACCGCGCCTGGGAGTTTCATTGTTCGTCGTGGCTGAGGCTCCCTGGTCCAGCTATGCTGGTTAGTGTCTGTCCAGAAACGAGATATTTTGGCCTAAATCGAGGCGTGAGAAAAATTTTACCACAGGCATATAAGTGATATTCCGAGGATAAAATTTTGAACACAACGAAGAGTTTATATGAAACTCTTCAGCACGGAGAGCACTGTTACCGCCGCCGGGAAGTTTCATGGTTCGTTGTGGCTGAGGCTTCCTGGTCCAGCCATGCTGGTTAGGGCAAAAGAGCCGTTTCTGGATGGGCACTGGTTAGAAGATCATTTCCGAGAAGCGCTGATGAAACGGGGTGAGATCCTCGTCACAGTTGCCGCAGAACAGTTTGACATCGCCCATCGATTGCGAACTGCGGTCTTCGATGGTAAAGCTCCCGTCAGGGTTCTGCACATAGTGGGTGGTGGTGATCACGTCATCGACAATTTCGAAAAAATCCTTGTCGTTACCACAGCTCGGGCACTTGAAACGGTTGGCTACCTTTGGTTGCGAAAATGGCATATTGCGGTTGCTTCTTGTGTGGAACGGGTGAAGGGTTGATGGACTCGTAAAAACCTAAAACCTGCACGTAAGATGGCTAAGTACAAAAGCCTGATATACAAGGCGCAGTGGTGTCGGCCAAGCACAGACGTACATGTGGTACGTCGAGCAGTGGCCGATCCCGCTGCAACGCAGGAGATCGGGCTTTTTACGACGCCATCAAGGGTTAGCTGTTGCTCATCACCGCTGGTGATTCTTCGACGACTTCCAGATGGACAGCCTCTGTCGCTTCGGTCCGCACGGGTGCTTCGACCAGTTCCGGGGTCGCCGACCGTATTTCACCTTCGATGATGGCGCCAGGTTCGACCGTGAGGCTGCCGGTTGCCAGCTTGCCATGAATCGTGCAGCTTTTCCGGGCGGTGATGATATTGGCCCGAATATTGCCTTCGATAGCCCCAAAACAGTTGAAGGAGTAGACGGTGATATCTCCCTGTATCTTGCCGGAATCACTCAAGACCAGATGTTCGCCGGTGATGTTGCCGTGAATGACCCCGTCAATCCTGGTCTTGCCCTGAAACGATATGTCGCCATCGATTGTCATGTTATGGTCGATGATAGACGAGATGGTTTCATTTTCCGCTCGCTCGATTTCCTCTTGAATACTGTCGCTTTTTTTTCCGAACATTCCCATGGACGCTTGGCTCATTTCCTGGTGGTTTCAAGTTTTGCCAGCTTGGCAACTTGCAGATATTTCAAGGGATTTACCGGCTTTCCTCTGTACAGCACCTCATAGTGCAGGTGCGGGCCCGTGGAGCGGCCGGTATTGCCGAGATAACCGATAAGCTGGCCGCGTTTGACCTTGTCCCCGACGGCCACCAGATATTTCTCCAGGTGGGCGAAAGCGGTTTTGTAGCCGTTTTTATGGTCTATCTCGACATAGTTGCCGTAACTTCCATTGCGGCATGCCCGGGTGACGACGCCGGCGCCCGTTGCGTAAATATCGTCCCCGGTGTTTCCTTTTACATCGATCCCCTCATGATATCCCCGTTTGCTGTTGATGGGGTCCCGGCGAGGCCCGAAGCGAGAGGTGATCTTGCCGGTTGCCGGCCGGCCCAGGGGAATGGCCTTTATGGTCTCCAGGACATTGTCGGCCCTGTCGAGCAGTTCACCCTGGATGCCCGGCTGCAGGGCGATAAAGGGACCGCCGCTGTTCGGAGTGTTTTTGCTGGTGCCGGGCTTGATCTTTACCCCTATTTTGGCCATCATCGCATCGAAGAGCTCGCTGCGCTGGTTGAGCTCATTGACCGCTGTCGAAAGGAGTTGATCCCTCTCTTCGGTGAACTCGGCGAGTTGGTTGATATTTTTCCGTTTCAGGTTGGCGATCTGCTGTCTCAGGCGATCATGCTCGCTGCTGCTGTCGTACTGCAGCCGGGCGATATGCTGGTGGCTGTCGTTGAGTTCGTCTTCGAGGGCCGCCACCTTCTGGGCATACGCCCTGCTCTTGGCGAACTGCGAGAGGGAGGCGATGCTGGCGACCGTCAGCGTAAGCAGCGAAATGATGCCGACGAGGGTGTATGTGCGAACTTTTTTCCGGCAGGCATGAAATTTTATGGTCTTGCCGCGTTCACCGGTGATGAGGATATGTATTCGTTCGTTCATTGCAAATTCTGGTGAGGATATTCTGCATCAAAGCGAGACTACGTACTATATCTCAGAGGAAATACCTTATTTATATGGTAAAACAATACAAACTGTACTACAGAGCTTATACCCAGCGATAGCCAATTAATCAACCCAAAAACGGTGGCAGGGTTGAGGGCGATCACCACAACGGGATTGCCGGTGCTTTTTTGCCATCGGCAGAATAGATACGAGTTCACCTCTCATCGGCCAAGCGCTCTCGCCATCCAGCAACCGGCCGGAGAGAGGTGAGACCCCAGCACCACGGTAGCAGGAGATCATGACCAACCTTCTCAACTGCCAGGCAGTCAGTAAGGCCTTTGGCGTTCAACAGCTTTTTGACAATATCAGCTTTACCGTCAATGGTGGCGACCGGATCGGTCTTATCGGCCCCAACGGTTCAGGGAAATCCACCCTGTTGAAAATTATCAGCGGCCTGGAAGAGCCGGACAGCGGCCAGGTAAGCTGTGCCAAATATGTCCGGCTCGGGTATCTGGCCCAGGTCGACCGCTTTGACGAGAAGGCGAGCGTCAGCGACAATCTGCTGCGAAGCCTCAACCAGAGTGGCCTCGATCAGGCGGAAAAGACGGCACGGGTGGCCGCCATGTTGTCCCGGGCGGAGTTCGCCGATACCACGGTTCCGGTCGGCCAGCTGTCCGGGGGCTGGTTGAAACGGCTGGCCATCTGTCGCGCCCTGCTCAGCGCTCCGGATGTCCTGGTGCTGGACGAGCCGACCAATCACCTGGATATCGAGGGTATTCTCTGGCTGGAAAGGATTCTCGACGGTGGGCTCGCCAATGGCCCGCAGGCCTGGATACTGGTCAGTCACGATCGGCACTTTCTTGAAAACTGCACCACGAGAATCATCGAACTGTCCCGAGTCTACCCGGATGGGGTGCTGCAGGTCGAGGGGCGATATTCCGATTATCTCGAGCGCTGCGAGGCCCTCTTGGCCCAGCAGACGGAGGAGGAGATCCGTCTTGCCAATAAGGTGCGGCGGGAAACCGAATGGCTGCGACGCGGTCCGAAGGCTCGGGCCACCAAGGCCAAATACCGGATAGATGCGGCCCATCGCCTGCAGCAGGAACTGTCGCAGGTAAAAATGCGCAACCGGGCGGCGGGAATGGTGCAGATCGATTTCGATGCGACCGGTCGGAAGACCAGGAAACTGCTGGAGGCCTCCGGCATAGGCAAGGGGTTTGCCGGCCGCCCGCTTTTTTCCGGGCTCGACATGGTCCTCTCGCCTGGTACCCGGCTGGGCCTCTTGGGCAGAAACGGCTGCGGCAAATCGACCCTGATGCGGATTCTCGCCGCGGCGGGCGGTGCCGGTGGCCTGGTTCCGGATGCAGGTGAGTTGCGCTGCGCCGATAATCTCCAGATTGTCCATTTCGACCAGAAACGAGAGGGGCCGGGCCCCGAAATCCCCCTGTGGCGGGCCCTGGCGCCGGACGGCGACGGGGTGGTGTACCAGGGACGCTCGCTCCATGTGGTGTCCTGGGCGAAGAAGTTCTTGTTTCAACCCGCCCAGTTGGAGACCCCTGTAGGGCAGCTTTCCGGAGGGGAGCGGGCCAGAATCCTGATCGCCAACCTGATGCGCCAGCCGGCCGATATCCTGCTGCTCGACGAACCCACCAACGACCTCGATATCGCCTCCCTCGAGGTGCTCGAAGAGAGTCTGGCCGAATTTCCCGGGGCCCTGGTGCTGGTGACCCACGACCGTTTTCTGCTCGATCGGGTCTGCGACAGGCTGCTGGGTTTTGATGGACAGGGAAACGTTGCCTATTATGCCGAATACGGTCAATGGCTTATGGACCTTAAAGAGCGGTCCCGACAGAGCCGGCAGGACCAGAGCGCGGCGCCTCCGAAGGCGGCCTTAACCGCTGGCGCCGGCAAGAAGAGGGGCAAGCTCTCCTACCTGGACCAGCGGGAGTATGACCAGATGGAAGAGCTGATCACGGCGGCGGAAGCGCGGGTCGAGACGGTGCAGCGACGAATGACCGATCCCGAGGTGGTTTCCGATCCGACCGAGGCTGCCGAGTGCTGGGCGGAACTGGAGGCGGCCCAGGCCGAGGTGGAGCGGCTCTATGGCCGCTGGGACGAACTCGAAGAGTTGAAAAACATATGATGTTCTCGTAAAAACCTAAAACCTGCACGTAAGATGGCTAAGTACAAAAGCCTGATATACAAGGCGCAGTGGTGTCGGCTAATCGCAGGCGTACATGTGGTACGCCGAGCAGTGGCCGATCCCGCTGCAACGCAGGAGATCGGGCTTTTTACGACGCCATCAACATATGATGTTCCGCCGTTTGACGAGCGTGCCAACGACATCGCATGCGACACTGGCGGGACCCTGAGAGGGGGCGGGTGGTGATGAACATTGCGGTGTTATCGGATATCCATGGCAACCTCGAGGCCTTACAGGCTGTTATCGCCGATATGCAGGAGAAGAACATCGGCCAGGTCGTCTGCCTGGGGGATCTCGTTGGCTACGGGCCGGATCCCGAGTCGGTGGTGAGCGAGGTGCGGCAAAGGGGATATGCCGCGGTCTGCGGCAACCACGAGGCAGCACTGGCTGCGGAAAAGGCCCGGCGCACCATGAACTTCCAGGCCCGGGAGAACAACATCGCCACCGCCAGCCTGCTGTCGGAAGAAAATCTCCGCTACTGCTGCAACCTGCCGCGAGCGCTGTCTGCTGCGGGGGCGCTGTTCGTCCACGGGGTACCGCCCGATTCGGTGAACCGCTACATCTATATGCTTGAAGATTCTGAAATATCAGATATTTTCTCTAAAAATCCCTGCAGGCTCTTCTTCGTCGGTCATACCCATCAGCTGGCATTTTTTTACGAGCGAGACCAGAGTGTTATCCGCGAGCATATCAGTGCGGGATCGTATCGACTCGAGCCCGAGCGGCAGTATCTGATCAACTGCGGCAGTGTCGGCCAGCCCCGGGATGGCGACCGCAGGGCGAAATATGTTATCTATGGTCGAGGGGGAAACAATCTTACGGTACGGGCGGTGGACTACGATGTGGAGACAACCGTACGGAAAATTATCGCTCGGGGTTTTCCTCGAGCCTTTGCCGAAAGGCTGCGGTAGCCAGCGATAATGGAGATTGTTGGCAGATATACGATCATCGGTCGGCTTGGTCGCGGCGGCATGAGCACGGTGTACAAGGCCAGGGCGCCGGTGACCGGGCGGATCGTCGCGCTGAAAATCCTGCGTCCCCGGGATGAGATCCTGGTCGATCTGGCCGGCAAGGAGCGCTTGCGCCGGATGTTCGTCGAGGAGGCCCGGATCATGGGGACAATTGACCACGAGCATGTGGCCTCGATTCTCGATTGCGACGAGCACGATGGCAGCCCCTTCATTGTCCTCGAATATTTTTCACACTCGCTGGGCGATATCATCGGCGAGGCCTACCGGGTCGAGGCGCGGTCCCGACAGCTTTCCGTCGAGCGCAGCTGCAGCTACGCCCTGCAGACCCTGAGAGGATTGGAGCGGCTGCATTTTGCCGGAATCTTTCATCGGGACATCAAGCCGTACAACCTGATGCTCACCAACACCGATCAGGTGAAAATCATCGATTTCGGTCTGTCCCGGGTGCGGGGGGAAGAGCCGCTGACCATCCCCGGGATGCAGGTGGGCTCACCGTATTACGCCGCCCCGGAACAGGCGCGGGGACCGGAACAGGTCGACGGTCGTGCCGATCTCTACAGCGTCGGGGTGATGTTGTACCGGATGCTGACTGGCTGCCTGCGGCAACCGGGGGAGCTGGTGCGGTTGCCGGTCGACCCGTTCAACGGCGGGCTGGCCGGTGGCTGGCATGATTTTCTGGCTCGGGCTCTGGCCGAACAACCGCGGGAACGCTTTGCCGATGCCACCGTGATGCGGCGTGAGCTCGAGCGGCTGGCGCGCCATTGGCAACTCGCCGGGCAACGGCGTGATCCGGTGGAGGAGGCGCGAGAGGTCGTTGCAGATGACGACGGGAAGTCGCCGGTACGCAGCCAGGCCGTACGGATCATGTACAAGGATGTCCGGGGTGAACTGGGTCTTGACGAGCTCTTTCGGCCCACCGGCTATCACCACCATCGGCTGGAGGCAAGGAGTGAGCTGTTGCTTTATGATCCATTGACAGATCTCGTCTGGCAACGGGGCGGGAGCGGTTTCCCCTTAAACTGGCACCAGGCCCATGACTATGTCGGGCATCTCAACGATTGCCGCTTTGGTGGTCGCACTGGCTGGCGGCTGCCGACCACCGCCGAACTGGTCACGGTGTTGCGGTCGGCGTCGGCCGGGCGGAGTCGTTTGAGTGAACGCCATGCCGTTCCGTCGTTGCGCTGGCTGTGGTCGGCCGACCACTGTACCAGAAAGGCCGCCTGGATGGTGGATTTCGTCGAGAACTATATCGGCCGCCTCGATAAGGACGGCGCGGCCTGGGTCATGGCGGTCAGCGATGGGCGAAGTGGTGCTGGAACACCGCCACCACCCGTTCGATATCCGCGCGACTGACATCGAGATGGGTCACCAGCCGTAACGGTTGCCCCGGGCTGACGAGAATATCGGCACCCCGCAGCCGCTGGTACAGGGTGTCGAGCTCTTGAGCGGCGACGGTGACAAAGACCATATTGGTCTGGGTCGGTCCGTACCGTACCGTCAGCTGGGGCAGGTCCAGCAGGCCATGGGCCAGGAGCGAGGCATTGGCGTGATCGTCTTTGAGCCGGGTAACATGGTGGTCAAGGGCATAGAGTCCTGCCGCCGCCAGTATCCCCGCCTGCCGCATGCCACCTCCGGCCATTTTCCGCCAGCGACGGGCCCGACCGATAAAGTCGGCAGAACCGCACAGCACCGAACCGACCGGTGCCCCCAGCCCCTTTGCCAGGCAGACAGAGACCGAGTCGAAATGCCGCGTTATTGTGATCGGCTCGATCTGCTGGGCGATGGCCGCGTTGAACAGCCGGGCTCCGTCGAGATGCAGTTTCAGGGTATGGCGGCGACTGAAATCGTGGGCCGCCTGCAGATAGTCAAGCGGCAGGAACCGGCCGTTCTGGGTGTTTTCCAGGCAGAGCAGTCGGGTTCTGGCGAAGTGGAAGTCGTCGGGCTTGATCTTTGCGGCAACCTGGTGCAGGTCCAGGGTGCCGTCTTCGGCGAACTCGATGGGCTGAGGCTGAATAGAGCCGAGCACCGCCGCACCACCGCCTTCGTAGCGGTAGGTGTGGGCCTCTTGGCCGACAATATACTCATCGCCTCGTTGGCAGTGGGCCAACAGCGCCACGAAGTTGGCCTGGGTGCCGCTGCAGGCGAACAGCGCGGCCTCAAAGCCCAGCAGGTTGGCGGTAAACTCCTCCAGGGCGTTGACCGTCGGGTCGTCACCGTAGACGTCGTCGCCCACCTCGGCCATCATCATCGCCTCCCGCATTGCGGGAGTGGGGCGGGTCACCGTATCGCTTCTCAGGTCGACTGTTTTCATCATGTATGGGGAAGTGGGGGGGGGAGGTGAGAGGATCGCTGGCCTCGTTCTGGTCGATGGCGATGTCGGCAAGGTCTGGCAGCCAGAGAAAACGGTCCAGGTCAATGGTGTTGTCGGCACGAAACCTCACTCCTTCCGCCAGCAGCAGATCCCGTTGTCTTTCGTACCCCCCGCTTGGTGGCAGCGAGATACGGCCCTGGCGGTTGACGACGCGATGCCAGGGTAGCCCATATTTCCTCGCGCTGGAGTGCAGGATTCTCGCCACCTGCCGAGCGCCGCTGCCACTGCCGGCTGCGGCGGCGACGAATCCGTAGGTGATGACCTTCCCTGGCGGGATGCGCAAGATGATCTCCCGCACCTTCCGGGTAAACGGCGGCGACATTGCGTTGTCGGGTATGGTGCGTCTCGTGTTCATCACTGCAGGCGTTATGGGGCGATCAACCCCAGGAACTGCTCTTCGCTGAGAATGGTTTTTCCCGCTTCGAGCGCCTTGGTCAGTTTACTTCCCGCCTTGTCGCCCGCCACCACATGGGTGGTTTTCTGGGTGAGCGAGGTGGCGATCTGACCGCCGTGCTCCTTAACCAGTTTTTTCGCCTCGTTCCGGGAAATGGTGGCCAGGCCGCCAGTGAACAGTATTACCATGCCGGCCAGGGGCAGGCCGGTCATGTCGCGTGTCGCCGTGATGGGGGCGACCCCGGCCTCCTGCAGCCGACAAAGCATCAGCTGGACCCGCTCGTCCCCGAAATAGTCGACAATCGAGGTCGCCGCCTGCTCGCCAACCCCTTCGATCTCCAGCAGCTCCTGCCGGGAGGCGGACTGGATTGCCGGAAGGTCGGCAAAATGGTTTTCCAGAACGGTGGCGGTCACTTCGCCGATAAAACGGATCCCCAGGCTGGCCAACAACCGGCCCAGTGGCGGATGACGCCGGTCGGCAATGGCGGCAATGACGTTTCGGGCCGACTTGTCGCCCCAGCCCTCGAGTCCGCTGAGCTGCTCATCCTGCAGGGTGAAGATGTCGGGGATGTCCTTGACCAGCCCAAGGGAATAGAGCTGTTCCATGTACTTCTTGCCGAGCCCCTCGATATCGAGCCCGGCCTTGGAGGTGAAGTGGGCCAGGCTGCGGAGTCGCTGGGCATCACAGTGGGGGTTGAAGCAGCGGGTCACCGCCTCGCCCTCCGGTCGGGTGAGCGGATGTTGACAGACCGGGCAGTTGGTCGGCATGGTGATGGGTCGCTCGTTGCCATCTCGTCTGTCGGCGATCGCCATGACGATTTCGGGAATGACGTCGCCGGCCCGCTGGATCAGGACAGTGTCGCCGAGGCGAAGATCCTTGCGGCGCAATTCGTCCTGGTTGTGGAGGGTGGCGCGACTCACCGTCACCCCGCCGACCTGGACCGGTTCGAGCATGGCGACCGGGGTTATCGCCCCGGTGCGCCCCACCTGGAATTCCACCGCATTCAGGATCGTGGTGGCCTGGGTTGCCGGAAACTTACAGGCGATCGCCCAGCGCGGGGCCCTGGCCTTGGCGCCGAGTCGCTCCTGCAGGTTGAGGTCATCCACCTTGACCACCATGCCGTCGATTTCATAGGCCAGCTGGTGCCGCTGTTCGGCCAGCTGATGAAAGGCGGCGATGACCTCTGCGATCGAGTTGCAGCTTCTGGTCAGCGAGTTGACCGGCAGGCCAAGTTGGTGAAGCCAGCCGAGCATCTGGTGATGGCTTGAGCAGCCGGTGGCCGCGGGCAGGGACACCCCGTAGGCGAAAAAATCGAGCGGGCGGCTGGCGGTGATGGCGGAATCGAGCTGGCGGAGCGAACCGGCGGCGGCGTTGCGCGGGTTGGCAAAGACCGGTTTACCGGCCTCCTGCTGCTGCCGGTTGAGTCGCACCAGGCCTTCCTTGGCCATAAAGACCTCTCCTCTCACCTCGAGCCGGTCAGGTGCCGTTCCTGAAAGTCGTAACGGGATAGCCCGGACGGTACGGAGCTGGGCGGTGATCTCTTCACCGACCCGACCATCGCCTCGGGTGGCGCCAAGGGTCAGGACCCCCTGCTCGTAGACCAACTCCACCGCGAGCCCGTCGAGTTTGGGCTCGGCCACATAGGTAAAGGACGAAACCGTCCCCAGAAAACGATCGAGTCGTTGCTCGAATTCGAGCAGATCACCCTCGTCGAAGGCGTTTTCCAGGCTCAGCATCGCCACCCGGTGTTCCACTTGCTGGAACTTGTCCATGGGCGGGGCGCCGACCCGCTGACTGGGCGAATCCGGGGTGACGAACTCGGGATATCGCTGTTCGAGATCGAGCAGTTCCAAGAAGAGGCCGTCGTATTCGCCGTCTGCAACGGTGGGCGCATCGAGCACATAATACTGATAGCTGTACTGGTGCAGCAGCCGATGGAGTTGTCGCACCCGGGCCTGCGGCTCCATGGGGCTAGGCGGGCGGATCAAACAGAATACCCGCCTTGGCGATGTTCTCCTTGGCGACTTCATCGATAAAGATCATCACGCTTTCCGGCGACTTGCCGGCTTCCTTCACCAGGACGTCAGTGACGCCGGAGGCGATTTTCGCCTTCTGTTCCTTGGTGAGTGTTCCCGCTACCCTGATACTGACGTATGGCATCGTGCTCTCCTCTTTTTTTCTTGGAAACTCGCCAGTGCGGAAAATTTTTTTACCGTACCGAGGAGTTTCAAGGTCCGTTGTGGCCGAGGCTACCTGGTGGCCATCCAGAAACTTCTGGATGAACACTACCTGGTGTCTCGCAAGCTCGCTTACCGGGTCAAACCATGCTGGTTGCATGACTGACTGCTGCCGCGGTGGTGGTCTTTTAGCGCCGTCTGCCATGGTCTTGCGACGGTCGCCTGCCCGCACCGGGTAAATCCACGCCACTATACCCGGTTTGCCCTCCCTCGACAAAGCCAATTTTGCTGCCATGCTCCTGCCGGTACCGGCGGATAAACGGTGTTCGGGGCAATGGTCTGGAGTGCGAGTCGACAAGAGGGGGCACGGCTCTGGTCAGCAAACGGTCATGTGCCGGTTACGTTTTACGGGCCTGGTCATCCTGGCTGATTGTTTTGAGATGAATGTGTTATACTGTGACGAGAGCCACTTCAGAAAATTGATACGTACTTGTAAATTAGTGAATGCAAAGAAAAAAACTCTGTAACAGGTGGAGCATGCATATTCTAGTAACTGGCGGTGCCGGCTATATCGGCAGCCATACCTGTGTCGAACTACTCAACCGTGATTACCGGGTCACGGTAGTCGACAGTCTCGTCAATGCCAAACGGGAGGCCTTGCGCCGGGTGGAGGAACTGACCGGCCGGCAGGTGACCTTTCACCAGGTCGACCTGCTGGACAGGGACGCCCTCGATGCGGTCTTTGCGCATTGCGACGAGCCGTTCGATGCGGTCATCCATTTCGCCGGGCTGAAGGCTGTGGGCGAGTCGGTGGAGAAACCGCTTCTCTACTATCACAACAACCTGACCGGTACCCTGGTCCTCTGTGAGATCATGGCCAAGTACCGGGTGAAAAATATCGTATTCAGCTCGTCGGCCACCGTTTACGGTGATCCGGCCTCCGTGCCCATTGTCGAGGATTTCCCCCTGTCATGCACCAACCCCTATGGCCGGACCAAGTTGATGATCGAGGAGATCCTCCGCGACCTGCAGTTGGCCGACCCGGGCTGGAACGTGATTCTGCTCAGGTATTTCAATCCGGTGGGGGCCCATCACAGCGGTCGGATAGGCGAGGATCCCAATGGCATCCCCAACAATCTGATGCCCTATATCTCTCAGGTGGCGGTGGGTAAGCTCGAGCGGCTGACCGTTTTTGGCAACGACTATTCCACCGGGGACGGGACCGGGGTGCGCGATTTCATCCATGTGGTGGATCTGGCCACCGGCCATGTCAGGGCTCTGGCCAGGTTCGCCGAAAAACCGGGGGTGGTGGTCTACAATCTCGGTACCGGCCAGGGCTATAGCGTACTGGAGATGGTTGAAGCGTTTAAGGAGGCCAGCGGCCGACCGGTGCCGTATGTCATTGCCAGCCGACGGGCCGGTGACATCGCCGCCTGTTACGCCGACCCCAGCAAGGCGCTGAAAGAGCTGGGCTGGAAGGCTGAGCGAGGGGTTGCCCAGATGTGCGGTGATGCCTGGCGCTGGCAGACCATGAACCCGGATGGCTATCCCGAAGACTGAATCTTGTCCGCTGAGGTGGGAATGGAGGAGCGCCGTTCCCACCTGTTTGCCAGATCTTCCCGAACGCCTGTCAGACTCTCCGTGCGTCTCTGGCATCGCTCCGGCCGTCCGGGACGGGGAATGGATACGGCAGATCTGCCCTCTTGGGCAAAAATGGTCTGCGACCTGTATCCAAAACTCATCAGCGTGGAGAACTCCGTTACCGCGCCGAAGTGTTTCATGGTTCACTGTGGCAGAGGCTATCTGGTCCAGCCATGCTGGTCTATATGAAACTCATCAGCGTGGAGAACTCCGTTACCGTGCCGAAGTGTTTCATGGTTCACTGTGGCAGAGGCTATCTGGTCCAGCCATGCTGGTCTATATGAAACTCATCAGCGTGGAGAACTCCGTTACCGTGCCGAAGTGTTTCATGGTTCACTGTGGCAGAGGCTATCTGGCCCAGCCATGCTGGTCTATATGAAACTCATCAGCGCGGAGAACTCTGTTACCGTGCCGAAGTGTTTCATGGTTCACTGTGGCAGAGGCTATCTGGTCCAGCCATGCTGGTAGGGTGCCTCGTGGATGTTCATGACGCAACCTGTGAAAGTAACGGCTTGAATTTGCCGAATGGCAATGGTAGTCTGCCTTCTGGCTGTGCTGTTTGGCACATTTTGCACAAGGTGTGCCGTGGCTGGTGGCGAACGGGCTGTGCTGCCGGCTGCCACTGGTGACTCTGGTGCTGTTTTTCGCCCCTGGTATGTTTTCGGAGCCGGAGTGAGCGGCTTTTGCAGATCGCCCTTTTTTCTGGCGAGGTGCCGCGGTGGGTTACTGACGTGGCGGGGTGTCTGGCCCTGCTGGCGTTTTCCCCTTGTGGCGGGGTGTGAGGTGACCTCTATGGTGTACGAATTTAAAGTCAGTGACCTGGCGGAGGAATTTGGTGTCCATCGCAATACGATCCGCAACTGGATCAACGCCGGTACGCTGCCGGCCAGGGAGGGACCTGGCCGTAAGTATATCATGCGGTTTGCCGACTACCAGGCGCTTTGTGAAAAGTTCGGTCGGGCCCTCCCTGCCGCCGCTCAGGCCACCGTCCGGGTGGAGAGGGTGGTCGAAAAGATTGCCGGAGAACCGATCGTGCTGGGGACCGAGGCCGGCAGCCTGGTGGATGACCCAGCCCTTGCCGACAGCTGTCTGACCTGTGGATCGTGTGCCAGCGGGTGTCCCATTGCCGGGGTGGACGGGCTCGATCCTCGTAAAATAGTGCGCATGGCTGTGCTGGGTATGGACGACGAGCTGGTCGAGTCGAGCTGGCCCTGGAAGTGCACACTCTGTGGCAAATGTGAGGAGAGCTGCCCTGCCGCCATCGACATCACCACCTTGATGCGGAAGATACGGGGCGCGCGGGAGCGCAGCGACGTGCCGAGAGCGCTCCGCAAGGGGCTGCAGACCTGTCTGGAGCGGGGGAATAATCTCGGTATCCCCAAGGATGATTTCTCTCTGCTCTGTGAGACTCTCGGCGACGAGCTGGCCGGGGACGACTGCCCGGGTTTCGTCACCCCGCTCGATGTTCATGGCGCCCGGGTGCTGGTGACGGTCAACTCCAAGGTGGTGTTCGCCGAACCGGACAACCTGAAATGGTGGTGGAAGATCTTGTATGCCGCCTCCGAATCCTGGACCATCGCCTCCGAATTCTGGGAAGGGGTCAACTGGGGTTTTTATGTCGGGGATGACGAGGCGATGCGTATCATGGTCGGCAGGCTTGTCGACAATATGCGGCGGCTCAACTGCAAGATGCTGCTGCTGCCCGAATCCGGTCACGCCTACTTCGCCACCAGATACGGGCTCACCCGATGGTTTCCGGAGGCCTTGAACGAGTTCAGAATCCTGACGGTCTTCGATCTCCTGCTCGAATATCTCCGGGAAGGGCGAATCACCCTGGATGTGTCCGGGCCCGGTCGACCCGCGGCCTACCACGATCCCTGTTATTACGGGCGCAACTCCCAGAAGGTCTTCGGTCAGGCCTGTTTCGAGGAACCCCGGGAGATCCTCCGGCGGTGCGGGCTCAACCTGCGGGAACTCGTGCCCAGTGGTAATGGTGCCTACTGCTGCGGGGCTGGCGGCGGGGCCTGGTCCATGCCCTATGCCGAGGAGCGGGTCTTTCATGGCAGGATAAAGGCCCGGCAGATCCGGGAATCCGGTGTCGGCCTGATCGTTACCTCTTGCCATAACTGCCGTGACCAGATCCACAGATCCCTGATCGGTGAGTATGACCTGGCGGTCGAGGTCAAATATCTCTGGGAGGAGGTGGCGGGGCGGCTGATCTTGCCGGGGACGCGGTGAATGGCGCGGGTGGGAGGGCCAGTGAGGGAATTCTGGCGATGATGCGGGTAGAAAAACACGAGGGGTGGCGATGCAAAACGAGGTGAACGATCATGCCGGCTGAGAGCAGGGTCGGAGCGGTGATGGTCGTCGGTGGCGGCATAACCGGAATGCAGGCCGCCCTCGATCTTGCCGATTCGGGCTATTACGTCTATCTGGTCGAACAGTCGGGGGCTATTGGCGGAGCCATGGCCCAGCTGGGCAAGACCTTTCCCACCAATGACTGCTCGATATGCAATATCGCCCCAAAGCTGGTGGAATGCGGCCGACATCCACATATTGAGATCATGACCCTCTCCGAGGTGGCGCGAATAGAGGGCCAGGCCGGTGACTTCACCGTCACCGTCAACGAGGCCCCCCGGTATGTGGAGATGAGCAGATGCATAGCCTGCGGTGCCTGTTCGGAACGCTGTCCGCAGACGGTGGACAGCGAGCATGACAGCGGGGTCGGCCAGCGCAAGGCCATCTACCTCGGATACGCCCAGGCCGTGCCACTCAGATACCAGATCGATCCGGAAAGCTGCCTGCGGCTGACCGACCAGGCGAGTTGCGGCCGTTGTCTGGAGGTCTGCGATGCCGACGCCATCAATTTCGCCGAGAGCGGCAGGGTCCATGAACTGCGGGTCGGGGCGGTCATCCTCGCTCCGGGCTGCACCACCTATGACCCCACGCCGGCCGCGGTCTGGGGCTTTGGGGAGTATGCCAACGTCATCACCTCACTTCAACTCGAACGGTATCTCGCCGACTCCGGTCCCACCGGCGGACGGCTGATTCGGCCCGGAGATGGGCGGCCGGTGGGCCGGATGGCCTTTCTGCAATGCATCGGCTCGCGGGATCAGAAACTCTGCAAAAACGGGTATTGCTCGTCGGTGTGCTGCATGTCCGCGGTCAAGGAGGCGATGATCGCGAGAGAGCGGGTCCCCGGTCTGGCCGCCACCATCTTCTATATGGACATGCGGACCCATGGCAAGGATTTCGACCGGTATCTCGAGCGGGCCCGGGGCGAGGACGAAATCCGTTTCGTGCGCTGCAAGATCAATGGGGTCGAACCGGACAGCCAGAGTGGTGATCTGCGGATTTCCTATCTGAGTGAGCGGGGGCGGCAGATCGAGGAGTGTTTCGACCTGGTCGTTCTTTCGGTCGGTTTGCAGATCACCGAAGAGATGACCGCCCTGGCCGAGACCGCCGGTATCCGCCTGTCGGCCGACCGGTTTGCCGCCACCTCGGACTTTGCCCCGGTAGCCACCTCGCGCCAGGGGATCTATGCCTGCGGCACGTTCTCCGGGCCAAAGGACATTGCCCAGTCGGTGGTGGAGGGGTCGGCCGCGGCGGGTGCGGTGGCCGAGCTGCTGGCCGCGGCCAGGCACGGGCTCACTGCCGACAAGCATTTTCCCCGGGAACGTGAGGTGGTCGGTGAGGAGGTTCGGGTCGGGGTTTTCGTCTGCCATTGCGGCTCCAACATCGCCGGGGTGGTGGATGTGGCGGAGGTCGCCGAGTACAGCCGAACCCTGGCCCAGGTCGTCTTCGTCACCACCCTGCTCTTTTCCTGTTCCCAGGACAGTCAGGAGGAGATACGCCGCTGCATTGGCGAGCATCGACTCAACCGCGTCGTTATCGCCGCCTGTACTCCCAGGACCCATGAACCGCTGTTCCGGCAAACCTTGAGAGAGGCGGGACTCAATGAGTATCTCGTCGAAATGGCCAATATCAGGAATCAAAATTCCTGGGTGCATAACGACAGACCGGATATGGCCACAATCAAGGCCAGGGACCTGGTGCGGATGGCGGTGGCCAAGGTCTCCCATGCCGTCCCTCTGGCGCCGATAACCGTGCCAATCACCCAGAAGGGCCTGGTGATCGGCGGTGGCGTCGCCGGGATGGTCGCCGCGCTCAATCTGGCCAATCAGGGGTTTGACGTGCATCTGGTCGAGCGCAGCGAGCAGCTGGGCGGTAACGCCCTGCACCTCAAGCACTCCTGGTCGGGCGAGCATATCCCCGGCATGCTCAATAAGCTCATCGGCAGGGTGGAGAGCAGCGGGAAAATCACCGTTCACCGGCGGCATGAAGTCGTCGAGGTCGATGGCTTTGTCGGTAATTTCCGAACTACCCTGCAAGGGGAGGGCACTGGCAGTCGTGTCGTCCGGCACGGGGTGATCATCGTCGCCAGCGGTGGCTCGATCTATTCGCCAGAGGAATACGGCTATCAGCGGGTGACCAAGGTGGTCACCTCGATCGAGTTCGACAGGTTGCATGAGTTGCAGGAAAAGCATGTCAGCGAGGCCAGTAATTTCGTTTTCATCCAGTGCGTCGGCTCCCGCGAGGGGGAGGCCATGTACTGCTCAAAGGTCTGCTGCACCCATTCGGTGCAGACCGCCATTCGGCTGAAAAAAGAGGATCCGAAACGAAATATTTTCATTCTCTACCGTGACATGCGTACATATGCCCAGCGCGAGGCTCTGTTCCGACAGGCCCGGGCCCTGGGAGTGATTTTCATCAATTACGAGGTACATGGCAAGCCGAAGGTGACGGCCAAGGGCTCGGTGCTGGAGGTCGAGGTCTGGGACCATGTTCTGCATCGCCCCCTGGCGATCATGGCGGATATGGTCATTCTCGCCTCGGCGATTCGCCCCCGGGAAGACGCCACGGCCCTGGCCCGACTCCTGCGACTGCCGGTGGATGGCGACGGCTTCTTTCTCGAGGCCCATGCCAAACTGCGGCCGGTGGATTGTGCAACCGATGGAATCTTTGTCGCAGGTCTCGCCCACTATCCCAAACCGGTGGAGGAATCGGTGGCCCAGGCCCTGGCGGCCGCCTCGCGGGCGGCGACCTTGTTGTCCCGGCAAACCGTCACCCTCGAAGCCATCACCGCCCGGGTCATCGAGAAGAACTGCGATGGCTGTGCGCTCTGCATCGATGTCTGCCCATATCTGGCGATTCGCCTGGTCGAAGAGCGGGCAGGGGCCACGGGCAAGATTGTCGCGGTCAACGAGGCCCAGTGCAAGGGGTGTGGTCTGTGTATGGGGACCTGTCCGAAACGGGGGATCGAGATCGCCGGTTTCACCATGGAGCAGATCAGCAGCCAGATCCGGGCGGCGCTTACCGAGGTTGCCCCCTGATGCGGCGCACCACGCAGAAGAGGGGCGTTCGCCAGAAGGGGGAGAACATGGGGCGTGAGCCGAAGATCATCGCCTTTTGCTGTAACTGGTGCGGCTACGCCGCCGCTGACCTGGCGGGTATCTCAAGGCTGCAATATCCGCATAACATCAGGATAATCCGCATGATGTGCTCTGGAATGGTGCATCCTGAGCATGTGCTCGAGGCCTTGAACCTCGGTGCTGACGGGGTGATGGTGCTGGGCTGTCGGATTGGCGAGTGCCATTACCGTGACGGCAACCGCACGGCCCAGAGTCGATCGGAGATGATTACCCTGCTGCTGGAGGATTTTGGTTATCATCCCGACCGTTTCCAGCTCACCTGGCTCTCTGCGGCAGAGCCGGAAAAATTTGCGGTCTCGGTCAGGGAGATGGTCGAGCGGCTCAAGCGACTGGCTGCAGGAGATGATGGCTCCGCACGGTGACCTCCGGGGATTTTTTGCGCTAGGCTGGTTGGTTAAATCGACTGTTTCTCACAGGTTGTCGCCACCCGTCGACCTGCCGTCTCCGGCTGCCACTGTTTTTTTGATGATGAAATGATCGAGAATGTTATAGTGATAAAGAGTATATCGGACAATGGTGCCAAACGGCACAATTTGTTCAGCAAAGAGAGGGGGTATGGCGGCGCGCAGTGAGAGAAGCGGGCGCATTTGGGTCCGGGCGGAAAATCCTTCCGGGGCCTGCGGTTATATTGGCCATATGACCATCGATGAATTGAAGTCGCGGGCTGTTGGTGACGAATTCGATGCCACCTGTCCGGCCTGCGGTCTGTTTCATTTGACCCGAGAAGAGATTGTACGACTCGAGAGCAAGAAAATTACCAAATCCCGAAAGTTTGCAGATTTACAGAAAGAGGCGGAGGAAGACGCTCTCTGATGCCTGTCGACTGTAAGAGGCGTTTTACTGTTCTTGGGCCCGGGTCTTTGTCGGGTGTGTGCCGAAAAGGAAAAGAGCGACGGGCCTGTGGCGGATGGCGCCTCCTGCCGTTTCTCTGCCGTATTTGCCGATTCTTTGCATGAGAAGGTGACGAATTGAGAATGCCGGAAGAATTGCTCAAAAGGCTTCATGAAATTGTCGATAGACCAATTCGGATCATGGTTGTCTGCAGTGCCCATAATCAGGCCATATTGCGATATCGACTCCGTGAAGCGCTTCCCGGCAGATTGAAGCTGGTCGCCGGGCCGGGCTGCTCGGTCTGCGTGATGCCGGCCGGTCATGTTGACGCCTTTGTCAAGGTGGCGATGCTGCCTGACGTCATCACCACGACCTGTGAAGATCTTCTCCAGGTCCCCGGCAGCCGTGAATCGTTGGCCTCGATCCGGCGCAAGGGCGCACTGGTCGAGGTGATCTCCTCACCGCGCGACTGTCTCGATGTGGCCCGGCGCAACCCGGACAAGACCATTGTTTACCCCGCCGTCGGCTTTGAGGCGACGGCGCCCTCGATAGCCGAAACCATTCTCGAGGCGGCCAGTGAGGGGATAACCAATTTCTGTGTGATTCCCTCGATCAGGCTGTTGCCGCCGACCATCGACTCGATCATGAGCGACCCGGAAGTCGATATCGACGGCCTGCTCTGCTCCGACCATGTGACCACCATGTCCGATACCGAGGCCTATACCCGTCTCGCCAAGAAATACCATCTCTCCTGCTGCATTGCCGGCTTTGACAAGAGTGATATCCTGCGGGGGTTGATCTCGATGGTGGTGCAGATCCGCCACGGGGTGTCGCTGTTCGATGACAGCTCCGCCATCATCTATTCGTCAGAAGATAATCAGAATGCCAGAAGGATGGTCTCTGAAGTGTTTTTCGCGGTAGATACGGCCTGGCGGGGACTGGGCACCATCGCCCAGAGCGGTTTTGTCATCCGGGACGAGCTGTCGCTCTACGATGCCACCAAACGTTTCAATGTCCGTTTTACCGAAGGGGAGGAGCGCTGCGCCTGTCACTGCGACATGATCGTCTCCGGCCGTGGCCTGCCGACCGATTGCCCGTCCTTTGGCATGGCCTGTACCCCGGAGAACCCGATCGGACCCTGCATGATTTCCAGCGAGGGTATCTGTGCCTCCTATTTCAAATACAATGTCGAGCACAGCAAGACCGGCTAGCGGATCTGTTTGTCTCTCCGAAACTCTCCGGAGCGGAAAGTACTCTTGCCGGGCGACGGCTGTCGCCGCTTATCAGCCTGCGGGTGCCTAGCGCCTAACCCCAGATATCGTCCCGATCGGGCTCCATCTGCATGATGAATTCGCTCCAGCCCTTGGGGTTGTTCTCGATCTGACCGCCGATGATTTTGGTATTGGGGGTCTTTATCTCCCATTTCTGTTTGACCAGCAGTTTGAACTGGGTACCGTGGCCGACGATAATGATCGAGAGGATATCGGCATCGCCATCCAGGGTTGTGGAGATCTGGTCAAGTGACATCCCGTCCCGGGAAATATCCATCACCTTGCCGGTAAAGAACCCTTTGCCGTCCGAGATATCTGCACTCAAACCTTGAATGGGAATGCGGGGATATTGACGTTTATCCATATGAACCACCTGCTGCTGAAGTGATGTAATCCGTTCCCCCGATGCGATAAGATAATTGCGGGAGAGCGGTGCGTGTACTTTTCTCTTCCCCGTTTCCTCCTTTTGCGTGCCCATTCCCCGGCACCCCGTTTTCGTCTGATCGAATCGCTTCACCGAGCCAGCTCGAGTAAAACGGTCTGCTGAAACGAATATGGAGCACAGGGGAACGGTTACAGTTGGCGGTTTACCAACCTTGATGGCGTCGTAAAAAGCCCGATCTCCTGCGTTGCAGTGGGATCGGCCAATGCTCGACGTACCATATGTACGCCTGTGCTTGGCCGACACCACTGCGCCTTGTATATCGACCTTTTGTATTTAGCCATCCTGTATGCACGTTTGAGGTTTTTACGAGTTCATCAACCTTCACTCTACCCAGCATGGCTGGACCAGAAAGCCTCAGCCATAACAAACGATGAAACTCCCCGGTGCGGCAACAGAGCTTTTCGCACTGGCGATTTTCGGATAAAAACCTGATGAATGCGTACCTTTTGTAATCGTTCACCGGTGATACCGGGAATGTTCCGTAACCCGGATCTGTCAACGTTTATCCAGTACTCCAGATTCGTTCAAGCGGGCCGTTGCCCAAGAGTTTGCTCTGTGAGGAGGCCTGATCGGACGAAAATGGGGTGCTGGTGAACGTTTACTACCTTTTTGCCTTGCCAACGAATGGCTCTTGTCGATATCTCAGTGAGTATTCGATACTCCTTTGTTGTATTGTAGGCTGCCGGCCAAAAAAGCCAAGGAGAAAAACCTGACACACAGGTTGTGGTAACGAGCGAAGTGCGGAAGATCTTCAGTGGTTGAGGGAATATGAAAACACCTGCAGGCACACAGGCAAAAAATGTTCTGGTGTCCACCCCGCAATTTTCCATGTCGATTTTCCGTGAAGCAACGGCCGGACCAAGCGAACACAGGTGCCCCAGATCCTCAGAATGCTGGAGCCACTCGTGAAAAACTGGCTCGTGTAAAGAAAATATTTCGGTGGAGCGCCGGCCGGTTGGCACGGATAAAATCGGCAGGGATGCCGATTTCACCTGCTCTCGCTGAATCTCCTGTCGCTGTTCCGGTTCAAGGAGCGTGATGCCTGCCGTTTCGGCCTGGGTCAGCGCCAACCTGTCCTGTTCGCTGCGCTGGCATTCGCGAGCCCGGCGGGAAAACCAGTCCGTTGACCCGGGCGAGAGGTGCCGGTTGCAGGGGCAACGGACTGGTGAGGAGATGGTGGGAGTGGATGACTACTGGTTCTATATGGTCTGTTTTATCGATGAGACGGTGATCTCCAGTACCCTGGTGAGAAACGAGAATTTTTCCTTCATCATATCGAATTCCGGTCCGGAACTGATAAAGCGGGCCGTTCCCTTGACCAGGAAGCCGGTTCCCATGCCCATCCGTCCCTGGACCTTCTTGCTGCCGAGGGTCAGGAGGACAGTGTTGTCGATATTGACCTTCTTTTCCGTTTTTCTCATGGCCCAGGCGGGCAGGAGAATCCGTTCATCGTCAGGAAGAACGAGATAGGAATTCCAGGTATTTACCACATGGGCCTCACCTTCGGCACAGGAAACGATGGCAACCACGCCTTCATGACTGACAACCTGCTTGAATTTCTCATTAAACATTGCATTCTCCTTAGTCGATAGTTATATTACGGATAATCAATATCCAGGATAATAGTTATCTATTTTGTGCAAAGAGTCAAGACAGATTCTCTCGTAAAAAGTCGAATGTTCCGCCGAGATGGGTTCAGGAAAAACTTTGTGATAGACGAGACGTCGTTTCTCAAACGGTAATTTGGTAGTACATAGGGTACAGCTAATTGTCGTTTGTGACCTACAACGAAGTAGATCGGAGTTTTTACGAGTCCATCAAGACAAATTCGCGGCGGTGGGTAAGGTGTGCCGCATGAGGCAAAAGGAGGCAGGCGATGCAATTCAGCGTTGGGGTAGAGTACGCATTTCATTCACTATTTTATATGATTACCCTGCCGGCGGGCAAGACGGTCGGCATCCGTCAGCTCGCCGAGTTGCACGGGATAACGGAGACATATCTCTCCAAGGTGTTCGCCAAGCTGCGCAAGGCCGGTATCGTCCGTTCGGTGCCGGGGGTCAATGGCGGCTATGAGCTGGCCCGTTCAGCGGAAGCCATCTCGTTCTGGGATATTACCGAGGCGATCGAAGGGTCGACCTTTCTCTTTCAGTGTGCGGAAATACGTAAAAAAAACATATTTGTCGATGACCCTGCCATTTTCACCGAACAGTGTCCCTGCCTGATCCGGGTGGTTTTCGAAGAGGCGGAAACGGCGTTCCGAAAGAGACTGCAGGAGCGCTCGCTTCGCTGGCTCCATGATCAGGTGAGCAGGGACTTTACCGATGAGAAGAAGCGGGCTATCAGCAGATGGGTGCAAGAGGGGATCTTGCCGGATTCCGCTCCGTAGATCCGCCAGGCCCAGCAGACGGCCCGTTTTCACCACCTGCCGCTTTGTGGCGCTCAGCAATGTTGATATTCTCGTAACAACCTGAAATTCCCAGTAAGGATGGTTAAGTACAAACGTTCGATATACAAGGCGCAGTGGTGTCGGTCAAGCACAGGCGTACATGTGGTACGCCGAGCATTGGCCGATCCCGCTGCAACGCAGGAGATCGACCTTTTTACGACGCCATCAATGTTGCCGGCGAATCGACTCCGCGTGCAACCGCGCCTCGATGTAGAGAGACAGGGCGGCCACGGCTCGGTCGCATACCGGAAAGATCGGAATCCCGCTGGCATTGAAGGCGTCTCGCAGGGGGTCGTAGAGACGACCGCCGTCGATGATGCCGATAATCGGCGTGCTGCTCTGTCTGGCTACCTCGGTGAGCAGGGGGACGATGCCGTTGTCGTCGTCCATGGCAAAGGCGGGGATATCGGTTTGGGCCAGGGTATGCATCGCCGGGGAGAGTGGGTCCAGTCCCATGACGATGGCATCGACGTTGGGGTCCTGACAGAGGATGGTGGCGATGGCGGCGTGGGCGGTGTCGTCAGCCGCCGGGTTGATGTCCAAGGGGTTGTGAATGCTGACCAGTTCTCCGAGGCCCCGGTCCTTGAGGATGGTCCCGATCTGGCCGATCGATTCCTGGCTGAGGTGGGCGAGGTGGATCTGGTAGTCGTCGGACTGGATCGAATCGGCCATGCCCACCGCCTCGAAACCGGCGCCGCTGACGGCTGCCAGCCGGTTGGAATCGATTCTTTTTCCGGCGAGGTTCTCCGCCAGCAGAAACAGATCCTGGAATTCGGTGAAGCTGCGGGCCACGATCGCTCCGGCCTGGCGCACACACGACTCGCAGACCATGTAATCGCCTGCCAGTGAGGCGGTGTGACCGCTGGTGGCGTTCTTGCCCTCCGGGGTTCGACCCGCCTTGTAGAAGACCACTTCCTTACCGGCCAGCACCGCCTGGCGGACGGCCCGGCAAAACTCCAGACCATCGAGGTCGTTAAACCCTTCGGCGTAGACCGCGATAACGTCCACTTCTGGAGAATCCTTGAAGTACTTGACCATATCTCCAAGAGTGAGGTCGGTCTGGTTGCCCATCGACACCATGTAGGCCGGTTTGAGTTCCGGGCATTGACTGGAACGGTGGAGCATAAAAGCGCCTGACTGGCTGACCAGGGCCGCGCGATGGAACGAGGCGTCACGCTGTTTGGGCAGCTTCGCCTCGGGGATGAACCAGGTGTCGTATCTGCCGGGCCGGGATACCACCCCCATGCAGTTCGCGCCAAGGAACACCGGCCCGCCATCGCCGCCGGCATGGGCCGTATCGATTGCGGCGATGACCCTGGCGGCCCGTTCTTCGCTCTCTTCCGTTTCCCCCATCGCTCCGGGAATCAGCATTACCGCGTTGGCCGCGTCCTGGCGAATCACCTCGTCCACCAGATCGATCACCTGACCGGCACCCACCGCGACGACGAACAGATCGAGTTTGTCGGGCAGGGACGCAAGGTTCGGGTAGCAGCGGATCCCGTCGATGGCCTCGCAGCCTTCCCGGAGGATGCGCAGATTCTCTCTGGCAAAGCCCGCGGCGAGGATATTGTCGACGATGATCCGGCCGAAATTCCTGCGGCTGGTCGACACTCCTATGACCCCGATGGTGCGGGGATGGAGCAGATGACCTATTTGGGCGATAGGCCGGATGCTCTTTTTTGCCGTGGGGCTGGCGAAGCGGCACATGCCATCGAGCGGCACCATCAGGAAATCGGTGAAGGCGTAGGGGTTGATCTCCATCTCCTGGATGACGAATTCGCTGTTCGGGTTGGTCGGCGAATAGTGACGGCCCATCTCGATAAAGGAAGAAAAGCACTCGATCAGCTGTTCGTCGGTGACGATTCGGCGCTGGCCCCGGGTCAGACCGGCCAGTTTCTTGTAGGAGATGGTTCGCTGAAAGAGCTCAAAGAAACGTTCGCCGTCGGTCAGTTCGCAGGAGGCGGCCACAATCGCCTGGCCTTTACGGAACCGTTCGGCGTAGAGCTCGGTATCCGTGCCGCCGAGCCCGGCGCTGATGACCATGCCGAATTCGCGGGTGTTGCGTAGGCCGACGATCAGTTCGTTGCCAAAGGCGCTGGAGTCTGGCGGCATGAACTGAACCAGCAGCACTCCCTTGATATCACGCTGGATCGCCTCGGTGAGCGCGTCTCCGGAGAGGTCCCTGTAGGCCGGAGGGGCCTGGTCCGGGTCGAGGCTGATCATCTTGGCGAAGTTTTCCGGTACCTCATAGAGCATCCGCCGAACCGCCGAGCGGATTTTGTCGGGATGTTTGGCGACGATCCGCACGCCACCCACTTCGGTTTTGTGGATAATGGTCGGCGAGACGATTTTCAGCACGATCCGGTCACCCGGCAGGGCGGTGAGTTCCTCGTCGGCGGAGCGAACTCCTCTTGGCAGGAGTATACATTTGGGCGGAGTCTCGGCGCCGGAACTGGCCAGAAGGTCATACACCTCATACTCGTAGAGGAACTGGCGTTGTTCGTCCTGGGCTGACCGGAACAATCCGGTTATGGCCCCATAGTCAATCGAGACACCGGTTGGGGAGTGCATTGTCTGGTTTCCTCTGTGTGGAGAACGGGGCCACCCTTTTCTGGCACCACCGACCGCGACGGGGTGGATTCTGTCGTTTGGCAATATGGCACTGCGTTTATCCGAAAGTCGCCGGGGTAAACAGGCCTCTTACCGCGCCGGAGGCCTTTTTCGTTCGTGGTGGCTGAGGCCACCTGGCCCGGCCATGCTGGTTTGACAAAAAACATGCCCATGCAAACCACAGCAGAGTACCAGGCCAAGAAAATATTTGCCAACGTTGGGATGATCGTCCCGCTCTTTTTTGGCTCTTCCGGGAAACGAGTACCCAGCCTAGCCAGGAACCTCAAGGACGTTGGCATAACGGGTTATGTAGCTATGGCCCTCACCCACGATTTTGACTTTGCTCCCTGAAACCTCCCAACAGCCTTTCATGGCGGGGGGGCCGAGGTTAGTTGCAAGATTTTAACCGAGGTGACATGTAGCTAACTGTATGTTTTCGCAATATAAATTGCCATGTGCTCGTTTGCCGGATGAACCCTGAAAATCGTCTAATGAGTAGCAACATAATTTGGTAGTACTCATTTACCTTGGACAAGAAGGCCACAACTTGCTATAACATATAGTATTGTATAGTTATTATCATCCATATTGAAAAAAATCTGGACACTAGAGGTAAAGATCTATGGCTGAAACACAAAAGAATGTAAGTTTTTCGCTCGGCTCACATGACCGCACATTCATTGAAAATCAAGTAACGGAAGGACGTTTTGGTAATCGTACCGAGGTTGTGCGAGCAGGATTACGCCTCCTTGAAGACTACGAGAATAAACAAAAGCTGCAAAGATTGCGTCTTGAAATTGCTAAAGGTGATTCCGATCTGAAAGCCGGGCGAGTGACTGAATATGAAAACGGACAAGCTCTCTTCAATGATATTTTTGGAAAATAGGAGGTTGTCATTAAACCACTTCGTTTAATTTTAACAGATACTGCAAGGTCTGACCTGAAAGCCATCTATGAGTATATCGCAAAAGAAAACCAAACTGCGGCAATCTCCTTTGTTCAGGATTTATCAGAAAAGCTAGAGCATCTTGCTCAAGCAGGTGTTACAGGCTCCTCGAGGGAGTGGGTCAGTGTGGGTTTGTGGGCGTTCCCATACAAGGGTCGTTGTTTTTACTTCCGAATTATCGAAGATCAAATGATCGTTATTCGTGTCTTGCATGGCAAGCAGGATGTTAGTGCACAATCTTTTTACGATGATTTTTAATGAGATTGATTGAGTAAATAGTTTACCGCTATATATTATTCGTATTGCTGGACACCCATTCTCGGTCTGCACTTCAGGTGGCCGGTCTGCCTTGGTTCGATACCCAATTCGGCCATTAACGCTTGCTTGGTGATCTTCGGACCAACGTAGACGACATAGACGGCAGACCTCGCCGTGACAGGCCATGAGAAGTGAATACGGTACTGCGGTGACTTTACTTTTCCATGCCAGCTGCAGAACAGGTTCTCGCCGGGGGCATCAGGGTGAGGGAAGGTCAGCTCGCTCCTGAAGTCCTCCTTCTCAGTATCAGATGAGTCAGAGAACCAGCACTTGTCCCCGGTGAAGTGCTGCTGGTACAGCGCGTGGCCCTCTTTGGTACGGGTTTCGTCCTCGCCGAAGCACTGCCTCAATCGATGGAGCGCCGTTAGGAGGACAAGGATACGCTCCGCGACGCCTTGTTTAAAGGGTTGGGCTCGAAGCGGCTTGAAGGCATTCTCAGAGAATCTCAACTGCCCGAAGCGTAAGTTAGACAGCTCCTCAAGCGCGGCCCAAGAGGTCAGGGCCGGTGGGGTCGTGGCGAGGTAGCTCTCGACTGCTTCAGGTTCGAAGTAGTTCCGCACGTTGACAGATGCTCGATTCCCGTCCTCAAACTTCCTTTCGACCTGGACGGGGTCGTAACTGAATCTGGACGGCTGGAGGCTCACGAGTCCGCGGTCGATTCCGTGGAGAATGCAGTGGGCTGTTTCACCGACTGCAGTGTCCGTCACAATCTCCCCGTCACACTCATACCAGTCTCCACCATCGTGCTGACGGTCGTCGTCCCAGAAGGGGCCGTGCTGGCACAGCCATGCCATGACGGCTCGTTGCTCGTCCAGAGGCAAGGACTTCACGGCAGCCGACATAGACTCGCTTGGGGTCACCTGCCCGTTCGCAAGGTTACGGTGGCAGTACAGGGCTCGCTTGTGGCGTCGAGAGATCTCTCGGATCAGCATGATTCGACGGATTGATTCTCGAAACGTAGCTATATCAGGGAACTGCCCGTGCAGCGAGAGGTCGTTAACGAGTAGGTCCATGTCATTAGTCCCAGCCGGCAAAATGATTCATGTCCTTGTCGAACTGGTCAAAGAAACCCTCTGGCCACACGTCAATATTGCCATCAGCGTCGAGTGCGGGGCTCACGACTTGGTCGAGGTCGCCTCCGCGTGGGCGGAAGAAATGGAGTTGAGTCTGTTCAGGACGTAGCGTGCTGGCTTTGACGGCGCGACGGATTCCGTTGAGTACATGATCACTGTGAGTCTCCACGATTACCTGAGTGCCGCTTGCTGCGACTTCGGACAGGAACGTACCCATCATCGCCTGTCCGGCCGGATGGAGATGGACCTCCGGATTCTCGATTAGCAGGATGTCTTGCTCTCCAGCAGAGATGGCGGCGACCACAATAGGAAGGACCTGGGTAAGGCCGAATCCGACGTGGACCGGCCGATGAAAGCCCGTGTCGTCGGATGTTCTGATCCCGAGGGTTACCGCGTTGGCCTGTGGGACGAGCTGAACATCAAGGCGACAGCCCGGGAAGAACGTGCACATGCGCGCCTCAATCTGCTTCAACCCGGTAGGTGTAGCGCCGGCGACGATGAGCGAATCCCGGATCGGTTCGTCGCGGACCCGATACAGGACGCTGAGGGTGTGCTCCCCACGTGGACCGACCACATGAGCGGCTTGACCATCCTCAAGCGAATAGATTTCCCGTGGACCCACTCGCTCAGCAGTGATGTAGCTGAGATTCCGCAGACGCATGGCGAAGTTTGAGGCGGACTCGTACTGATCGGGCGGTAGGAGATGCCGAAGGGCGGGCGGGTTCTTGAATTCGATTCCGTCGAGGTGCACGCGCTCCGTCGCCATTGACATCTCTTCGCGGTCTCCCTGGAAGGTCCATCGGAGAGTAGAGGGGCCCTCGACCAGTCCAATCTCAAACTGCCGGCGGCCATGGACCTTGTCCACGACATCGAGCACGGTCCCGAGTTGCATGGCTTCCCCGTTCAAAATCAGGCGGATGGACCACTCATGCTCACGAATTGTCTGGTGGAGTAGGACCAAGGCCTGCAAGACAGAGGATTTCCCTGACGCGTTTGCCCCGGAAAGAAGTGTCAGCGGTGCAAGCGGCAGGGTCAGCTTTTCGAAGCACTTAAAGTGCTGTAGTTCAAGTTGCTCAAGCATCGAATACCTCCGCGAGTGTCTGCTGCATGACCTCAAACCGGTGTCGCACCTGATTGGCGCTATTCGGTCCGTAGGTGATAGACCGAATGAAAAGCTCATCGTCCATGAGCTCGTAGAAGCGAGATTTCAGTGTGTCTTTATGTTGCAGCACGGCATCCTCCGGAATGTTGGACAAGCCTGTACTCATGACGTCCCATAGGGAGGCGTTCAGCACACCTCGACGCCCCCGATCGGAACGGTGCTTTCGGAACGCGTGTTCGCCGAAGACTGCAAAATTGTTCCGCAGGGATCTCTGAAAGTCGTCAGAAATCACCGCCAACCTCTCCGGATGGAGCTGGTTCATGTGGGTGAGCGCGCGTGCGAGGAACCCATCCATTTCGTCCTTGTTGCTGTAGCTTTCGAGGTCGAGCAGGTGGAATGCACAGAACCGATTAACGAACTCTCGGTCCCTCATTGTGTTTGACTGTAGACTATTCCCGGTTGCCCGTTTGAAGAGGGTGGTCGATGCTTCATTTTTCAAAAAGATGGTGGCTTGACCCATGTAGAGCGAGTTCCGCATCTGCTGCCGGGTCAGAGGAACGCCGCTGTTCACACGCTCGAAAATGTCGAGGCGGGCTCGTTCTGGGACCTTGGCATCTACGATATAGAGGATGAGGTTGCAGTCCTCAATGCGGTTTTGGAGCTTTGGTGACAGATCGTCAAACTTCTTACTGTTTAGCTCTAGTTGGTTCGGCAGCTTCAGGCGGAGATGGTTCTTGATGAAGCGTGCAAAGGTAGAAAGTCGTTGCAGTCCATCCACCACGATCATCCGACCTGCTGAGTCCTCGGCGAGATAGAACACGGGCAGAGGAATGCGCATCAGCACTGACTCAATGAGTTTGCTCTGTTTGTCGTCATCCCAGATGAATGCCCGCTGAAAGTCGGGGTCCATGACGAAGGAGCCCTGGTCGATGCGCCGCACAACATCGTGAACGGTACGCGTCTCATGACGGATGAGAAGCGTGTCAATGGGGTAGTCACCCCAACTCGCGTCCTCGTCCCCGCCGATGCCTTCGATCTCCTCGGGAGGAGTGATCGCCTTTTCTGAATCAATCATTTGCTACCCTTCGTGTGGTTACCATTGATGTTATCGTACTTCTTGGCCGGCAAGGCGCAGACCGGGATGTCCAACATTTCAATAATCCGCATCGGCTTTTTCGGAGATATTCGGCCCCAATAGTTGAATTTCTCCTTCCAGTACAAAGCTTGTTAAAGGTAGTAGTACTGTATTATTTTCCCCAAAAAAAGTCTCACATTCTTCGTATGTAATAGAAATGTATAATTCTTTTTAAAGAATAGGCCAGAATTTCTTCTTTGGCAAGAAAATTGCTGTCAGGGTTACTCGGCGAGGTTATTTGGCCAATCTTACTGTTAGGTCGATGCAGCGCAAATCACAGAATAGTTTAATAAAATTAAGAATATAATCAATATCGAATGGTTTTTAAAATATAGGTTCGTTTTTGCAAGTGTTTCGTGTACATACCTTATGGTTAAGCTTCTTCCCTGAGTATACGTAGCATGGGTGATACTATGCCGCCTCATCAACCACTGACGTTGTTGTTAGGCATTCTGCACGATTACACAACAGTATCGTGCAACTCGTTCATGGGCTGTAGGTCAGATGAAATCTGACCTCAATTCTATAATTGTCCAGGTTGCTTTCAGGTTTCTACAGGTACCGTGGCGCTCGATGTGACCCGATTGGAGATAGATGCTGGCAGGATTGCCGAAGAGGTGATATCACACATCTCAGGGCTCGTAGGCGCCAACGTCAAAGTCATCCTGGAAATTTCTGCAAAGGTCCCTGCTGGCGTACAGCATCGTCACCGAGAACGGCAGGACGTTGAATTTTGACTGTCAAGGGTTTGAACAAGAGTGGCAGCCTTCGCAACTCTCATTCAAGTTCCTTAATGAAAGAAGCAACATAAACAACGTCCCCGATAGGGGCAGCTGACAATAATCGCACTCATCACAGCACGGCCTTGATACATTCGTATCATGCACCCGATGCACCTAGGATGCACCCAGAGCGTTAACAACGAAAAAAGCGGCATGCCGGCAACCAAAGCCAACACACCGCTTTTATTGTGTTTTTAGTGGTCGGGGCGAGAGGATTCGAACCTCCGACCTCCTGCTCCCAAGGCAGGCGCGCTAACCAGGCTGCGCTACGCCCCGACCCAATCAAAAAAACAGCCCGATTTTTGAGAAAATCGGGCCGGGAAATTCTGGCTCCCCGGGACGGACTCGAACCGCCGACAGGGTGGTTAACAGCCACCTGCTCTACCGACTGAGCTACCGAGGAAAATGCACTGATCTGTCATTGTCGCTATCTGCTTGGGAATGCAACTTCTTCACCGCCTAGCCAGCAACAGCATTGTTGTCAATGTCAGCCAATGTGACGGGGTTTATACCAAGGGGCGGTGGGTGTGTCAACAATTTTTTCCCTGTCGCCTGCAGGCATTGCGGCGGGTCCGATTCGCCCGGGTCCTTGCAGGCCGAGGGTGCCCCCTTGTCTGTTACTCGTTCTCGCCGGCCGTCTGCAGCAGCGGGTCGCTCACCTCTATCCTGCCGGTGATGATGTCGCTGCGCACCTGGCTGAGGCGGGATAAAATTTCCGTGGGAATACTCTTGTTTGTATGGGTCATCGGCGAGAGGGCAATACCACCTTCTTTTAAGCCGAAGTATTGAATTCCTTGGATATATTCGCCGCGAAAGAGCAGGTCGAGTATCGAGAAAGTCGCTTCGTCGAGGCGTTTCATCACGCTGGTGAGGACAGAGCCTGGCGCGATCTGGTCCTGATCCGCCTCCGAGCCGATGACAAAGCGGTCGTGCCGTCTGGCGGCCTGGATGATTCCCTGATTGGAGAGGCCAGCGACGCCGAAAATAATGTCGACATCCTGGTTGTACATCCTGCTGGCGACGCCAAAGCCGAGGCTGGGGCTGGCAAAACCCGAAAAGGCGTCCTCGGCTGGAGCCAGCATGGTCTCCACCAGCTGAATTTCAGGGTTGGCGTAATGGGCACCCTGTCGGTAACCGGACTGGTAGGCCTGGATGACCGGCATCTCCATGCCGCCGATAAAGCCGATCTTGTTCGTTTTGGTCATCCATCCCGCCAGGGCTCCGGCCAGAAATGCGCCCTCGTGCTGGGCAAAAACGGTGGAGATCACATTGGGGATGCCAGCCATCGGAAAATCGTTTAAAAGGAATATCCGTTCGGGGTATTGCCGGGCATAGCTCTTGACCAGGTTGCGATAGGGCCAGCCGTTAACCACAATGATCTGGGCGCCGCGTTGGATCAGCTTGTCCAAGGCCTCCTGGCGGTCGGTTTCGGCCCCGCCCTGGCAGTGTTCACGCACCAGAGGAAAGTTATGGCGGGTCTTGGCCTCGATGATCCCCGAATAGGTCATGTCGTTGAACGACCCGTCGCCAAGCCCCGAGGCTGGCACCAGAAAACCGACGGTCATTGCCGCCTGGCCGGCGCCGGGAACAAGCGACAGGAAGAACAAGAAAAGCACAAAAAAAACAGCTGTTTTCACAGTGATTATCCTGAGTGGGCTATCGCGCCGGACCATCGCTTGCGGGCCGGAGCGGAAGTTGCTGGCACGTCGTACCGTCATGGTCCGACTGTCGATATTCTCTGCTGCATACTGTGCATTGGCCAATATACCACCAGGAGGGCGGCTAATCCACCGGCAGATATGGTCAAGGCCCAATTCGTGTTTAAAATGTTCGTTGCGGTAAAATTCTGTTACGCTGCCTCCTGAATGAGCAGCGGTTATGTGATCTATGCGTACCAGAGCATCGGCGACAGACGGCCGAGGTGGGGAGAGAAGAATGGCCATGTATGACCAGGGATTCGATAAAGATAATTGCGGATTTGGGTTGATCGCCCATCTCGATGGTGAAGCGAGCCACCGGGTGGTGCGCACGGGAATCCAGGGTTTGGCCAGGATGGCGCATCGCGGTGGTATCGCCGCCGACGGTCGCACCGGCGATGGGTGCGGCCTGTTGCTGCAGAAGCCCGATATCTTTTTTAAGGCCATCGCCAGGGAAAACGGCTGGAACCTGGGTAACCGGTATGCGGTGGGGATGGTTTTTCTCAGTCGTGACGCCGCACTGGCCGAAAAGGCTCGGGATCTGCTCGAGGACGAACTGGCCCGCGAGACTCTCTCCGTGGTCGGCTGGCGGGAGGTGCCCACCCAGCCAAGGGTACTGGGTGAGGTCGCTCGACAGAGCATGCCGGCCATCTGGCAGGTGGTGGTCAACGCCCCCTTCGCCTGGGGCGCCGTCGATCTCGAACGGCGCCTCTACATGGTACGTCGGCGCACGGAAAAGCAGTTGGCCGATGACCGTGACTTCTATGTGGTCTCGCTTTCGACCCTGGTGGTGATCTACAAAGGGCTCTGCCGGCCGGTGGATCTGCCCGAATTTTATCCTGACCTGGCCGATCTCAGGATGCAGAGCTCGATCTGCCTGTTTCACCAGCGTTTCTCCACCAATACTCTGCCCCGGTGGGAGCTGGCCCAACCCTTTCGTATTTTGGCTCACAATGGCGAAATCAACACCATTACCGGTAACCGCCAGTGGGCCAGGGCCCGCAGTTACAAGTTCCGTTCGCCGCTTCTGCCCGACCTGCAGGATGCCGCCCCCTTTGTCAACGAGCATGGTTCCGACTCCTCGTCGCTCGACAATATGCTCGAACTGTTTCTGGCCGGCGGCATGGGGCTGTTTCGGGCCTTCCGCCTGCTGATCCCGCCCGCCTGGCAGAATCATCCGGCCATGGACGAGGATCTGCGTGCCTTCTACGACTTCAATTCCATGCATATGGAGCCCTGGGACGGCCCGGCGGGGGTGGTGATGAGCGATGGCCGCTTCGCCGCCTGCGGCCTGGATCGCAACGGCCTGAGGCCGGCCCGCTATGTGGTGACCCGCGATCGGCTCATCACCCTGGCCTCCGAGGTAGGAATCTGGGACTATGGGCCCGACGAGGTGGTCGAGAAGGGGCGGGTCGGGCCCGGCGAACTCTTTGTCGTCGATACCCACACCGGCAGGCGTTGGGCCTCCTGGGATATCGACAAGGAGTTGAAGTCTCAGCATCCGTACCGTAAATGGCTGGCCGCCAGCTGTACCAGGCTGGTGCCCTTTGCCGAGGTGCAGGACGCCGCCCCGGAACTGGAGCGGACCGCAGCCGAGCTGCTTGTCAGCCAGAAGATCTTCGGCTACTCCCGAGAGGAGCTCGAACAGATGATTCGGGTGTTGGGAGAAACCGGCAAGGAACCGGTCTCGTCGATGGGTGACGACACCCCGATGGCGGTGCTGTCGGTGACCAGCCGCAGTCTCTTCGATTACTTCCGGCAGCAGTTCGCCCAGGTCACCAACCCCCCCATCGATCCCCTGCGTGAGCGGCATGTGATGTCGCTTGCCACCTGCATCGGCCGGGAGCAGAACGTCTTCAACGAAACCAGGGGGCATGCCCGGCGGGTGTCGTTCGCCTCGCCGGTTCTGGTTCGCAGCGATTTCGAGCAGCTGAAAAGCCTCGATCAGGAGCATTACCGGCATGTAGTACTGAGCCTCAACTATCGCCAGGACCAGCCGCTCGATGAGGCCATCGTCGCCCTCTGCGATCAGGCCCTGGTCGAGGCCGGAAACGGGGCGGTGCTGCTGATTCTCTCAGATCGGGATATCAGCGAGAAGACCCTGCCGATCCCGGCGGCGATGGCGGTGGGGGCGGTGCAGCGGACCCTGGTCGACAACGATCTCCGCTGTGACACCAACATTCTGATCGAGACCGCCTCTGCCCGCGACCCCCACCATTTCGCGGTACTGTTTGGTTTCGGCGCCACCGCCGTCTATCCCTACCTGGTCTATGAGACCCTGGGGCAGATGGTGCAAAAGGGGGTGATCAAGCTGGGGCTGGCCGAGGCGATTGGCAGATATCGCCAGGGCATCGACAACGGGCTGCTGAAGATCCTCTCCAAGATGGGGATTTCCACCATCGCCTCCTACCGGAATTCCCGGCTGTTCGAGGTCGTCGGCCTCGATGCGACGGTGATGGAGCTCTGCTTTCGCGGCGGGATCAGTCGGATCGGCGGCGCCGATTTCACCGATTTTCATGCCGAGCAGCTGGCCCGCTGCCGTTACGCCTGGCAGGCCCGGCACCGGCCGCTGCCGCCGGGCGGTCTGGTCCGCTATTTCCATGGGGGCGAATACCACGCCTTCAATCCGGATGTGGTCCAGGCCCTGCGGCGGGCGGTGGATTCTGGCGACTATGCCGATTACCAGGTGTTCTCCCGGCTGGTCAACGAGCGGCCCGTGGCCGCCCTGCGCGATCTGCTCCAACTGAAAAAAGCTGGCCCGCCGGTGGATATCGATGCGGTCGAGCCAGCGGAAAACTTCTATAGCCGCTTCGACTCGGCGGCCATGTCCATCGGCGCCTTGAGCCAGGAGGCCCACGAGGCCCTGGCGATCGCCATGAACCGGTTGGGCGGCTATTCCAACAGCGGCGAGGGCGGTGAGGATCCGGCCCGGTTCGGTACCGAGAAGGTTTCGCGGATCAAGCAGGTGGCCTCCGGCCGCTTCGGGGTGACTCCGGCCTATCTGGTCAATGCCGACGTGGTGCAGATCAAGATGGCGCAAGGGGCCAAGCCGGGCGAGGGTGGCCAGCTACCCGGTCACAAGGTCACCCCGCAGATCGCCCAGCTGCGCTACGCCATTCCCGGGGTGACCCTCATCTCGCCGCCGCCCCACCACGATATCTATTCCATCGAGGATCTGGCCCAGCTCATCTTCGATATCAAGCAGGTCAACCCCCGGGCCCAGGTGAGCGTCAAGCTGGTGGCTGAACCCGGGGTGGGTACCATCGCCACCGGGGTGGCCAAGACCTATGCCGATATGATCACCATCTCCGGCTACGATGGCGGCACCGGCGCCAGTCCGCTGACCTCGGTGAAGTACGCCGGCTGCCCCTGGGAGCTTGGTCTGGCCGAGAGCCAGCAGGCCCTGGTCGCCAACGGCCTGCGTCACAAGGTCCGGCTGCAGGTGGATGGCGGGCTCAAGACCGGGCTCGATATCGTCAAGGCCGCCATCCTGGGGGCCGAGAGTTTCGGTTTCGGCACTGCGCCCCTGATCTCTCTGGGCTGCAGGTATCTCAGGATCTGCCATCTCAACAACTGCGCCACCGGCGTCGCCACCCAGGATGAGACCCTGCGGCGCAAATATTTTCGCGGCCTGCCGGAGCTGGTGATGAACTATTTCCGTTTCGTGGTCCAGGAGACCAGGGAGATCATGGCCGAGCTGGGTATCACCCGCCTGGTGGATCTCATCGGCCGGACCGACCTCTTGACCGAGCTGCCCGGGGCCACCGCCAAGCAGCGCCGTCTGACCCTTGCCGGTATCATCGAGAGGGTCGAGCCAGCGGCGGGCACCGGGCTCTCTCACCGGGAATGGAACATCCCGGCTGATCCGGGGCGTCTCAACCTGCAGCTGGCCGAGGAACATGGGGAGAGTGTCGCTGAAAAGCGTGGTGGTTCCGGCAGGTATTCCATCCGTAACACCGACCGTTCCGTCGGTGCCCGGCTCTCGGGGATGATCGCCCGGCTGCATGGCAATATCGGCATGGAGCACGAGCCCGTCACCCTCAATTTCACCGGCACCGCGGGCCAGAGCTTCGGGGCCTGGAACGCCGGCGGCCTGCAGATGGTGCTGACCGGCGATGCCAACGACTACGTGGGCAAGGGCATGGCCGGTGGTAAGCTGGTGGTCCGGCCACCGGCGGGGGTGTCGTACCGGTCCCACGAGGCGGCGATCATTGGTAATACCTGCCTCTACGGCGCCACCGGTGGTCGGCTCTATGCGGCCGGTAGGGCGGGTGAGCGGTTTGCGGTGCGTAATTCCGGGGCGAAGGCGGTGGTCGAGGGCATAGGCGACAACGGCTGCGAATACATGACCGGCGGGGTGGTGGTCATTCTCGGCCGGACAGGGATGAATTTTGGCGCCGGCATGACCGGTGGATTTGCCTATGTGCTCGATGAGGACGGCCAGCTGGCCAGCCGAACCAACCGTGAGCTGGTCGAGTTGGTAACCCTTTCGGGCAACGAGCTGCTGCTCGAACATCTGCGGGGAATCATCAGCCGCCATCTCGCCGAGACGGGCAGTCTGCGGGCCGAACAGATCCTCAGCGAATTCGACCTGTATGGCGCGAAGTTCAAGCTGGTGAAGCCCATAACCAGCGATCTGGCGACCCTGCTCGGCCATCGCGGCGGTTCACCGGTAGAGATCATGGCCAATACCCTGTAACAGAGAGCGAGGAACCGTATGAACCAGAATCTCTATCAGTTTATCGAAGTGGACCGGGTTGACCCGCCCAGAAAGAAGATCGAGCAGCGCAAGAGTGATTTCGTCGAGATCTACGAGCCGTTTCGCAAGGCGCAGATGCAGATGCAGGCGGATCGCTGCCTTGAATGCGGCAATCCGTATTGCCAGTGGAAATGTCCGGTCCATAACGCCATTCCCGAATGGCTGAAGCTGGCCAACGAGGGCCGGCTGGAGGAGGCGGCCGAACTCTGCCACCAGACCAACAGCCTGCCCGAGGTCTGTGGCCGGGTCTGTCCCCAGGACCGGCTCTGCGAGGGGGCCTGTACCCTCAATCCCGATTTTGGCGCAGTCACCATCGGCGCGATCGAAAAACACATTGTCGATACCGCCTTCGCCCGGGGCTGGCGGCCCGACCTGCGCGAGGTGGTCAAACATGACCTGAAGGTGGCGGTGGTCGGGGCCGGACCGGCGGGTCTGGCCTGCGCCGATGTGTTGGTGCGTAACGGCCTCACCCCGGTGGTCTTTGACCGTCATCCCGAGATCGGCGGCCTGCTCACCTTCGGTATCCCCTCGTTCAAGCTCGATAAAAAGGTGATGCAACTGCGGCGGGAGGTGTTTACCGGGATGGGGATCGATTTCCGGCTCGAGGTCGAGATTGGCGCCGATATCCCGTTTTCCCAGCTGCTGGCCGAGTACGATGCGGTCTTTGTCGGCATCGGCGCCTATCAATCTGTCCGTGGCGGGTTTCCCGGTGAAGAGCTGCAGGGGGTCCACGAGGCGCTGCCCTATCTGATCGGCAACACCGACAGGCTGCTGGGACATTCCCGCTCGCGCTACCCCTATGTCGATCTGGCGGGGCAACGGGTGGTGGTGCTGGGTGGTGGTGATACGGCCATGGACTGTGTGCGCACCGCGGTGCGTCAGGGGGCCGCGGCGGTGACCTGTGCCTACCGGCGTGACGAGAGCAACATGCCCGGCTCGAAGCGGGAGGTGAAGAACGCCCGGGACGAGGGGGTGCAGTTTCTCTGGAACCTGCAGCCGCTCAGCGTGCAGGGCAACGGCGACGGCCGGGTGACCGGCGTCGAGGTGGTCACCACCCGGCTGGGCGAGCCGGACGGGCAGGGCCGCCGCCGGCCCGAGCCGGTGGTCGGTACCCAGCAGTTGCTGGGGGCCGATGCCCTGATCGTGGCCTTTGGTTTTCGGCCCAACCCGCCGGCATGGCTGATGGAACAGGGAATATCGCTGACCGATGGCCGCCGGATCGCCGTCGACCCGTCTGGTCGCTATCCCTTCCAGACCGCCAACGCCAAGGTCTTCGCCGGTGGCGACGGGGTTCGGGGCGCCGATCTGGTGGTGACCGCCCTTGCCGAGGGCCGGCAGGCGGCCGAGGGGATCATGGCCTATCTGGGGCTGGCCTACTGAGCCGGCGCCGGTATCGGGCAGGAGTTGAGGATATCCTTGACCTGCTGGATGTCCTTAAACCGGCCGTAGACCGTCACCACGTCTCCGGCGGCGAGCCGGGTCGAGCCGCGGGGGATGATGATCTGCTCCCCGCGCTTGATCGAGACCAGGTTGACGGTGGCGGGCAGCTGCATCTCTTTGACCATGGCGTTGTTGCAGGTATCCTCCTCGGTCAGGGCAAACTCCACAAAGCCGGTATCGGCAGACTTTCGCAGCTGGACCTGATCTTCACCGATCAGGCCGCGCTGCTTGCGCATGACCCCGACGTCATAGGCCCGGAGGATGTCGCTGCGGCTGATCAGGCCGCAGAGCCGGCGCGAACTGCCGCGCCGCACCACCGGCAGACGGGCGAGGTCACGGGGGGACATCTTCTGGATGGCCAGCCAGATCGGCTCGTCCGGGTAGACGGTGATCGGATCCTCCACCGCCACATCGGCGACCCGGGTGGTGGTCGCCGAAAAGTCCTCCCGGTTCTGGGCCCGATCGACATCCTGGAGGGTGACGATCCCCCACAGTTTGCCCTCGTCCTGCAGTACCGGGAAGCCATGCAGATGCGTCTCGTGAAACAGCGACATCAGATCGGTGAGAGGCTGGTCCTTATGGATGGTGACCGGCTTGGTCCGCATTACCTCGCTGACTTTCACGCCCTGCATGATATCCATGTCCCGCCCTTCGGCAAAGCGAATGCCCTTCTTGGCCAGCTTGATGGTGTAGATCGACTCTGGCTGCAGCCACTGGGCGAAGAAGTTGGCGGTGATCCCGGCGATCATCAGCGGCAGGATCATGAAGTAGTCGTTGCTCATTTCAAAGACGATCAGCATCGCCGTCAGCGGGGCCCGGGCGGCGCCGGCGAAGACCGCGGCCATGCCGACCAGGGCGTAGGCCCCGGGACTGGTGACGATGTCGGGAAAGAGCGAGGCGGCGATATGGCCAAAGGCCCCGCCGAGGGCCGCGCCGGTAAAGAGCGACGGGGCGAAGACCCCGCCGGAGTTGCCCGACCCGAGGGTCAGCGAGGTGGCGATCGGCTTGAGAAAGATCAGCAGCACCAGGATCCACAGGGCGTGCCGGCCCTGGATGGCGGCCTCGATAAAGGGGAAGCCGGCCCCGTACATGTGGGGGATGACCACGCTTGGCCCGTGGCTGCTGGCGATCGGTTCGGCCACATCGAGCAGGTACATGAAGGCGAAGCCGAGCAGACCCAGGCCCGCTCCGCCGATCGCCGGTTTGACCAGTTGCGGGATTCGCCAGGTATCGAACAGGTCTTCGCTGAAGCTGAGGATGCGGATAAACATCACCCCGACCAAAGCGGCGACAAGGCCCAGCAGCAGATAGAGCAACAGTTCGAGCGGGCTGTGCCAGGCGTAGACCGGCACGGTGAAGGCGATTTTGTTGCCGAAAAAGAAATTACTGATGATTGCGGCGGAGACCGCGGCGATAACCACGTTGCCGAAGTTGCGGAACTGCAGGCCGCACATCAGTACCTCGAGGGCAAAGGTCACCCCGGCGATGGGGGCGTTGAAGGTGGCGGCGATGCCGGCGGCGGCGCCGCTGGCCACCAGGTTGCGCATCCTCTCGTCCGACAGACGCAGGTACTGGCCAAGGCTCGAGCCCAGGGCGGCGCCGACCTGGACGATGGGGCCCTCCCGGCCGGCGGAGCCGCCGGTGCCGATACACAGCGCCGAGGCCACGATCTTGGCCACCGCCACCCGGGGCCGGATCCGGCCGCCGCGGAGGATGAGCGCCTGCATCACCTCCGGCACCCCATGGCCTTTGGCTTCCCTGGCAAAGAGGATCAGCGGGCCGACCAGCAGCCCGCCGACAATCGGCACCAGGAAGTAGACCCCTTTACCCAGCAGCGGAATCAGGCTGCCCAGGGTGCTGTAGCAGAATTCCTGGATCAGGTAGATCAACTTGATGAACACCACCGCGGCCAGGCTGGTGCAGCAGCCGACAAGTATCGACAGGGTGAGCAGCAGCAACCCTTCGGGTGGGGCCAGCCGGTCGAGAATGTTGCTGGAGATGCCGCGTTTGGGGGTCATATGGCCTCTGGGGCTCGTGGTTGGTGTTTTTTATCCGAAAATCGTCAGCATGGGAAATTCCTTTACCGGGGCGACGATTTTTATGGTTCGTTGTGGCTGCGGTACCTGGTCCAGCCATGCTGGTTTATCCGCAAATCGCCGACAAGGAGTCGTTGGCACTTCCTCGGGATTTTTATGGTTCGTTGTGGCTGCGGCTATCTGGTCCAGCCATGCTGGTTAGTTCGCGGATTCAAACAGTTTTACTGACTTTTATCGGTGCTGGGTGGTGGCCGGTCACAGGTCGGAAGATGAGAACCTCATCGCCCGCCGTGCCTCCTGCCGCAGGGCCATGTCGAGCAGGACCAGGGCCGCCATCGATTCGACGATGGCCACCGCCCGGCCCACCACGCACGGGTCATGACGCCCCTTGGCCTTCAGCACCACCGGGGCGCCGCTGAAATCGACGGTGGGCTGGGGCAGGGCGATGGTGGCCGGCGGCTTGAAGGCGACCCGGAAAAAGATGGGTTCACCGTTGGATATGCCGCCCTGAATGCCCCCGGAATTGTTGGTGAGGGTGCCAAGCGTCCCGCCTCTGGCGGTGAAGGGGTCGTTGTGCCGCGAGCCGCGCATCTTTGCGCCGGCAAAGCCCGAGCCGATCTCAAACCCCTTGGTGGCCGGGATGGCGAGCATGGCCTGGGCCAGCTTGGCCTCGAGCTTCTCATAGGTCGGCTCGCCCAGACCGACCGGTGTATTCCTGACGACGCAGCAGATGGTGCCGCCGACGGAGTCGCCCGCATCTTTGAGTTCGGCGATGAGCTGCTGCATGTGGATGGTGGCCGCGGGGTCCGGGCAGCGGATGGCGCTGGCGTCGACCTGGGGGCGGGTGATGGTCGCCAGGTCCTGGGCCGTGGCCTCGATGTCGCCGACGCTCGCCACCCAGGCGACGATCTCCACCCCGTACTTCTGTCGCAGCACCTTCTCGGCCACCGCGCCGGCGGCAACGGTGCCGATGGTTTCCCGGGCGCTGGAGCGGCCGCCGCCGGATGCGGCCCGGATACCGTATTTCATCTGGTAGGTGAAGTCGGCGTGGGAGGGGCGGGGAATGCTGGCCATCTCCTTGTAATCGCCTGGACGCTGGTCCTTGTTGGCGACCGTAAGAGCGATGGGGGTGCCGAGGGTGCGGCCGTTTTCGGTGCCGGAGAGAATGACCACCCGGTCCTTTTCCTGGCGGTCGGTGGAAAAGTTCGATTGCCCAGGCCGTCTGCGGTCGAGCTGGACTTGAATATCGTCTTCCGTCAGTTCCAGGCCGGGAGGACAGCCGTCGATGACCACACCGACCCCCTTGCAGTGGGATTCGCCGAAGGTGCTGACACGATACAGGGTTCCGAAGCTGCTAGACATGATGTTCCTTTGTGTACGGTGAAATTGACTGGTGAACACTACCGGGGCCAATGGTTGCCATAGTGCCCGTAATGACCAGCTTTGTAAAGACTCAGCGGAAAAACGGCGCCAGCGTCCCGTTTTCGGGTGAGGCTGGCTGCAAACACTCAGCGGGCCGCAGCGTCGCCATGCTCGGCAAGAAAGGCCTCGATCAACCGGGCGGCGATGGAGATCCCTATCGGCATTCTCGGCAGTTTTGCCGGCGAGAACCAGCCGGCATCCTCGAGTTCGTGCTGGTCGATCTCGATTTCCCCAGACAGATAGCGGGCGGAAAAACCGACCATCAACGAATGGGGAAATGGCCAGGGCTGGCTGCCGAAGTAGCGGATCTCGCTGACCTCGATGGCCACCTCTTCGCGGATTTCCCGGGCCACGGCCTGCTCCAGGGTCTCGCCGGCTTCGACAAAGCCAGCCAGCACCGAGTAGACCCCTTGGGGGAAACGGGGGGATCGTCCCAGCAGAATCCTGCCATCCCGGACCACCGACATGATTACCGCCGGCGAAATTCGCGGGTAGCTGAAGAAACCGCATTCAGGGCAGCGGCAGAGCATCTCGCTCAACTCCTCGGTCATTGCCGTGCCGCAGCGGCCGCAGAACCGGTGATCCTGGTGCCAGCGCAGGACCTGACTGGCCCTGCCGGCAATGAGCCAGAGCGTTTCGCCGATGTGGCCATAGGCCTGGCGCAGGGGGACCGGGGTCAGCAGCGCCGACGGCTCGGCGAGCGCTTCCACGACCATGCAGGGCAATCCCCGGTAGGTGCCGATGCAACGGCTGTACCCGAGCGCATCGGCGGGGACCGGTGGCAGCGGCTGCCGGGGGATGACCAACTGCCCGCCATCGTCAGCCAGCAGCAGGGTGGTGTCGGCGACGACAAACCACAGGGCGGGGCCCGGGGCATCGATGGTTCGTTGGCACTGGAGACTGAACTGGTTGCCGGTCTTCACGGTCTGTCGCCGCTTGGAAGACGATGTCTGGCCGCGTTCATTTCAGGAGGAACCGATACGCCGTGGTTTGCGCCAGTTGGTGTCAAAGCCGTATGCTTCGAGGATGGCGATGGCCCGGTCCATATTGATATGGATATTGGCCAGGCCGTGCGAGTCGTCCCCGGGTACCACGGCAATGTCGAGCTCTCTGGCCATTCGCAGAATATCGGCGCTGATATAGGGCTCGTCGGCGCCCTTGAGCAGGGAGCGGATATTGAAATCCATGATCAGGTCATATTTTTTTATCAGCTGAAGGTTACGGATAATCCTCTCTGTTATCTCCGGCTTGCGCAATCGCGGCCGGTAGTCTGGGTCAAAGATGCGGATCAGGTCGAAATGGCCAACCACCGCCGGCCGCAGCCGCTCGATCATCTCGTACTGGATATCGAAATAGCGGCAGTAGAGCCGATCGTGGCCGCCTACGGCGCTGGCCACCCTGGCATACTGCGCTGGTGAATAGTCGAAATCCATATCGTTGACGAAGTGGACCGAGCCGACGATATAGTCGGGCTGGAAGCGGTCGATCAGCTGGGGGATGAAGGTTTCGTACCCGCTGTAGGTCTCGATCTCCATCGCGGCGAAGATCTCGATCCGATCGGCGTAGAGAGCCTGCAGTCGCCTGCACTCCTTCATGTAGCGGGCAAAGCGTTCAAGAAGAAATTCCGGGGTCAGCCCGGCGGCCAGCTGATCGGGATACAGCAGTTCGGTGGCGATGCCGGGGGTGTGTTCGGTGATTCCCACCCAGGGGAAGCCGTGGTCGATATAGGCTTTGATGATTTCTTCCAGGTCGTCCTTGGCGTGAAGACAGAACTGGCCGGAGTGACCTCCATGAACGGATACATACGGCGCTGCACTCATTACTTCCTGACCTCTTGACTGAAAAGTCCTACATCCTGAAGGGGGTTGTCGTGTCTATTGCGGCGGGGCCTGGTGATGCTGGCTGTCGCTGCCCCTCTGGATTCTTACCAAACCCGCTGGCAATGCACAAGCGGGGTTTTTTCCAGACCCTGGCTGTGGAACGGTGATGGCCACAGGTGGTGTCGGAGCGGGGGGAGTTGTCGTGGCCTGCTGCTTTCTGGTCGAAATTTTCATCGTTTGTGCTATGGTTGATCCCGCCTGTCGTCTCCTGCACCGTTGATGGCGTCGTAAATATGGTACAGCGGATTGTCGTTTGTGACCTACAACGAAGTAGATCTGGTTTTTTACGAGTCCATCATCGTCAACAGAATACACAACACTTTTGTAGATACAATGCACTTTTTGCTGGTTGGCATGGTCATGGGCCTGTCCGCCGGGCTGGCGCCCGGGCCCCTGTTGACCCTGGTTATTTCCGAGACCCTGCAGCGCGGGGTCGGAGCGGGGATTCGGGTTGCGCTCTCTCCGCTTCTCACCGATCTGCCGATTATTGTCTTCACCCTGTTCGTGTTGACCGAGATCAGTGGCTACCACTGGCTTTTAGGGGTGATCTCGATCTTTGGCGGTTGCCTGATCGCCTCCATGGGCTACGGCAATCTCCGTGTCCAGAGGACATCTTTCACGGTGGAGAAGGTCCGGTTAGGCTCGTTGACCAAGGGGGTGTTGACCAATCTGCTCAGCCCCCATCCCTATCTGTTCTGGCTGGGTGTCGGGGCGCCGTTGATGGGTCGGGCGATGGAGGAGAGCCTGCTTGCGGTCGCGGGCTTTCTCGGCGGCTTCTATCTCTGCCTGGTCGGTTCGAAAGTTATCCTGGCGGTTCTTGTGGGCCGCTCACGGGGGCTGCTCGGGTCCAGGGGCTATATCGTGGTGATGCGACTTCTCGGTCTTCTCCTGTTTGTCCTCGCTGCCTTGCTCTTCTACGATGGAGTCAATCTGCTGCTGCAGGGATGATTTCACGTCCGCCCGGGCCAGCGTGGCGGTGACGACTGGCTTTACTGGCTGGGGATGGCCTGATTTTCCACCAACCGGGCACACCTCGCTCGTCATGCGACGTGTGAGGAAGGGGTGAGGCCTTGCCAGCGTTTGGTGTCGGGACAGTCGATGGCAAATTGATCCAGAACACGGGCGACGATATGGTGGGTGATGTCGTCGATGGTCCTGGGGTGGTTATACCAGGTCGGCATCGGTGGCAGCATGATCACGCCTTTTTCCGCCAAGGCGAGCATATTCTCGAGATGAATGGTGCTAAGAGGCGTTTCGCGGGGACCCAGCACCAGTTTGCGATGTTCTTTCATTATCACGTCGGCGGCGCGGCCAATGAGACCGTCGGCATAGCCTGCTCGAATCCCCGCAAGTGTTTTCATGCTGCAGGGGATAATGATCATCCCAGCCGTCTTGAACGATCCGGAGGAGATGGCCGCGGCTTGATCTGCCGGACTGTAGGTCGTATCCGCCAACGCGCTGACCTCTTCGGCGGTATATGCTGTTTCCAGCTCTATGGTGGTCTTTGCCCAACGGGATATGACCAGATGTGTTTCCACCTGGGGGATGGCTTTCAGTGCTTGCAGGAGCGCGACACCCAGTGGTGCGCCTGTGGCTCCTGTGATACCGACGATCAGTTTCATGTTGCCTCTCTGTTGGATGACGATTGCTGCAATGTAGCGCTCCCGGCCCGGGGATGCAACGATTCATCCGTGGATGGATCGTTGCCGAATGAACGTCTGCAGCAGTTCCTCGACCAGGCGCTGGATGGTTTGGATCTGAGCGGCAGTGGCGTTGTCGATATGGATGCCGCAGCTCACGCTGACCACACAGTTGCATGCGGCGGAGATGGTCTGGGCGATGTGATGCGCCAACAGCTCTTCTTTATGGCCGAGCACACACAGCACCGAGGTCGAGGCACTGGTTCGATTCGGTTCCGCCAGGCTGGGCCTGGGCTGGGCGAGGGCGGTGGCGCCAATGTGCGCTGTATCGCCTCCCGAGACAATCACCACCAGATCGGCGCCGACGGGTTGCGCCAGAAACTGGATCTCTCTACCGTCTTCTGTGCGGGTGAACGACAGCGCGCTGTTTTCCGTCATGGTGTTCCCTCCCTGCGATGATTATGGCCCATCCGGGAAACGAGTACCCGGGGCCGGTAGTGATTTGAAAATAGAGATGACATGATGAAGGCCAGCTTGGTCAAGGGTTTTCAACATGTGGAGCCAGGCGCTGACAGCGTGGTGGCTGGTCTATCCCTGGCGCTCAAGCGGCAGGCTGAACCAGACCTTTGTGCCCCGTTGTCTGCGGTTCTCCACCTGCAGTTTGCCGCCGTGACGTTCAATGATGATCCGGCTCAGGTAGAGCCCCAGGCTATGCCCGCCGGTTTTGCGTGAGCGTGAGCTGTCCGGACGATAAAAGGGCTGGCCGAGCTTTTCGATGATGGCGGGATCGATGCCGATGCCGTCGTCAGTCACGGCGATGACGATCCGCAGAGCGTCTGCCCGGGCTGCGACGTCAACCTGCTGAGCGCCGTATTTGAAGGCATTGCCCAACAGGTTGTTGAGCACGATCCGCATCCAGGTCCGGTCGATCTGCAACCGGGGCAGAGAGACCGCGCATTTGAGGTCGATCTGCCCCGGATAGCCGACGAGGCAGTCTGCAAGGAAATCGCCGGGCTCTACCTCTTCTTTGTGCAGCGCGACAAAGCCGCCGGAAAGTGCTTCGGCATCGAGGAGCGTGACGACCAGATCGTTGATCGCATCGAGGTTTCTGTTGATCTGGTCGCGGTCGTCACTTGCCGGCAACATCGCCAGCAGCAGCTTCACCCGCGTCAGCGGCGTGCGCAGCTCGTGGCCCATGGCCAGCAGCAGCTGGCGTTTCTCTTCGAGACCGCTGTGCAGGCGGTCTGCCATGCTGTTGACGCTGTGGGTCAGCGCGCCGAGTTCATCCTGGCGGGTGGTGTCGATGCGATACTCCAGGTCGCCGGCGGCAATCCGGTCAGCGCCGCTGCGCAACGCTTTGATCGGTGAAAAGAGCCGGCGAATCGCCCAGTTGTTAAGAAACATGAGCGCAAGCAGCAGGAGCAGCCCGTGAGCGATGATCCGTTTGGCGCTCGGGGAAAAGGGGATCTTGACGTTACTGATATAGACCTGCCAGTCCCCCTGCCGATAGGCGAGCCAGCGTACTGATCTGACCCAGAAAAAGGCGTAATCGGCTTTTGGTTTTTGGGCGAGCAGGGCCTGGGTCGGCGGTTCGGCCAGCGATGTCCAGAAGAAGTCCGGTCCGCTGACAACCAGATCCCAGCCGAATTCGTCGGCAAAGGTGGTCAGCGACTCCGCTGTCGGCGGCAGCGCGGGCAAGGCCTTGGACAACAGTTTTTTGGCGACGACATTGCTTGGGTTGTAAATTTCGAGCTGGTGCATGATCAAGGCGACAATCGCCAGAATCAGGAGCGCCTTGACCAGCGAAATCAGGCGCAGCCGACCGAACAGGGAGTGCGGCAGCCGTTGCGGAACCGCGGCTGCTGCTGTTGTTTTCGTCTTCATGGTCAGGCCTGCGGTCTCTTGGTTTTATCCGAAACTCGTCAGTACGGGAAACGCTGTCACCGCGCTGAGGGGTTTCATGTTTCGTTGTGGCTGAGGCTTCCTGGTCCAGCCATGCTGGTTTATCCGAAACTCGTCAGTACGGAAAACGCTGTCACCGCACTGAGGGGTTTCATGTTTCGTTGTGGCTGAGGCTTTCTGGTCCAGCCATGCTGGTTGTGTCGATAAACAGATAACCGCGCCCCCAGACGGTTTTGATGAAACGCGGGGTTTTGGCGGTGTCGCCCAGCTTGCTGCGCAGTCGTGAGACGAGCGCATCGATGGCGCGGGAAAAGATGTCGGCGTCGATACCGTGCAGGGTGTCCATGATCTCGTCACGGCCAAACAGCCGTCCGGGTTCGCGGGCCAACAGGGCGAGCAGTTCCCATTCCAGCCCGGTCAGTTCGATAAGGGCGGAGTCGAGCCAGACCTGGCGGGTCTTGAAATCGATGGCCAGCCCCTCGGGAGCGATCGGTTGCTCCCGCCGAGACCGGCGGCGGATAACATTGCGGATACGGGCCAGGAGCTCGCGGGGTTCGAACGGTTTGGCCAGGTAGTCTTCGGCCCCGATTTCCAGCCCGATAATCCGGTCGATGGCATCGCCGCGAGCGGTCAGCATGATGATCGGCACCGCGCCGTACAGACCCGGTGCGGCGACAATCTCGCGACAGAGCTCGAAACCGTCCTTTTCCGGCAGCATCACATCGAGCAGAATCACCTCATAGTTGTTCTCTTTCAGTAATTGCAGGCCGCATGACGGGATTTCGGCCACGCTGACCTGGAAATGAAAGCTCTCCAGATAACGCCTGAGGATCTGCCCCAGCTCTTCGTCGTCGTCGATCAGCAGGACGCGGTTTGTTGGCGTAGATGGCATTGTCTCTTCCCCTTTTCTATCCGGAGTCGCGTTTCGCTCGCTTACCTGGTACGCCATCCTGGTCTTATATCAAACGTACCAGCACGGAAAGCGCTGTTGCCGTGCCGAGGAGCTTCGAGGAGCTTCATGGTTTGTTGCGGCTGAGGCAATCTGATCCAGCCGTGCTGGTCAGAAAAAATACTCCAGTTGGCAGACGGTGGTCAGGCTGTTGGCAAGACTACCATATTCGCTGTTTTTTGCCCCACTGTTGCTGATCAGCCGGGTCGTCAGCTGGAGCGCGTCGCTGATGCTGTAGATTCCCTGGAGTTGCAGCATCAGGCTGGTATCGTAGGGGTTGCTCTGGGCCAGGGCACTGAGATTGAGGTCGTTGACCAGGGCATCGTTCCAGCTGAAACGGGCAAAGAATTCGACCCGGGAAAGCGGCTCCTGGCGCTCTCGGGCCAGCTGCCGCACGAACCAGAGGGACCCGCGCAGCGCCGGATTGCGGTTTGCGACGCGAGCCTGGTCAAACCAGTGGTTCCAGTCGGAGGCGGAGAGGCCGGCCTGATTGTAATGGAACTCGAACGTCAGGCTCAGATCAGCGCTGCTCGTCCAGCTGATACCGGCCGCACTCTGCACCAGCCAGTCCTTATCCTGCGCTGTAGCACAACGTTCGTTACGCAGCGACAAGCGATAACCGAGGCTGGTTTCAACCTGAATCAGCCAGCTGTCACCAAGCAGCAGGCTGAGGTTCATTCCCAGGGTCGGGTCTTCCTCTTCCAGGTGCAAGAGCGCTTCGCCGGTCAGCCCGAAAGGCAGCTGCTTCTCAAGACTCAGGGTCGCCCGGTTGCTATTGTTTGTCCGGTTGAGCAGCAGGCCGACCAGATCCTTGCCGCCGGCCAGCGACTCTTCCCCCGCATGGAGGTCGGGGGAGAAAATCAGCGTGGCGGAGGTGCCGCTCCAGAGTCTGGTCAGACGCAGGGCCAGGGTTCCCAGCCGGTCCTCGCGCCTGCTGCCGGGGTCGGCGTTATTGGCGGGCAGCGCCGAGTGCCCGCGGTAGAAGTCGGTCGGGTTGAAGCCGGAGGCGACACCGTAGCGCTGGTTGATCCGTCCGCCATCGACAAACAGCCGATCTGTGGTAGAGCTGAGATAGGCCTCTTTGATGAACAGATGTGAATCTTTCTGAGCATCGAAGGTGTTGTCGTCAGAGGTGCCGCTCTGCAGCCGCAGGTTCCAGCGGGCAGACAGCTTGCCGACATCGTGGCGACCGAGCATATTCGACTGGGCGCTGGTCCCCCAGTTGGGCGTGTCGTGACTGTAAGCTGGGAAAGGAGTGCGCCAGTCATAGCCGACAGCTGACAGCCGCAGGGAATTTTTGCGAAAGCCCGTGGCGGACGTCGTCGTTTCGGCTGCGGGCTGCTGGTCTTCGAGCGCCGCTGCCGGGATCAGGTCGAGCCAGTCATCGGCGGCGGCCCATCCCGGGCAGAGCAGGCAGAGGCCGATGGCAAACAGTCGCAGAACCATGCTCAGTTCCCCCTGAACATTGGCAGATAGCCGCGTTGCAGCCACTCTTCGGGAATCTCGATGGCGCGATACTCGCCAAAGGCCATGCGGGTCACCTTGGCGCGGTCAACGGCATCGACAATGATCACCTCGGTGGGGCGGAGCCGGCCGAGAACCTTCTGGTAGTTCCGGTAATAGGCCTGTTTCAAGAGGCGTCCGCTGGCAGCGTAGAAACGGCCCATGATCGGTCCGCCGCTGTCCCTGTCGACCCAGTAATCGATACGGCTGTAGGTCAGCCCTGCGCTGTCTGCACGACTGGTCAGCAGCAGCTTCCAGCTGCTGCGCTGCTGGCGGTCGGCGTCACTGATCTGCTCTTCGCCGATCAGCACCACGCTGTAGTCGAGAGCGAAATTGGTGGTCATGATATCGCCGTTGGCTGCCTGGCCGAGCAATCGTTGCTGCGGCGAGATGCGCACGCTCGATCTGGCCGCGGGATCAAAAAACCAGACCTCGTTGGCGTTGCGCAGCATCAGCTTGCCGCGATCGACCAAGGGCTGTGTAAAGGAGACCAGTGTCCGGTACTGGCCGCTGTCTGGTGCCTGTTTCGAGCGGACCTTGACGACCATTTCGTCAACCAGGCGGGCATTCTGGTATTCACTGATCCTGACCTGCGTCGAAAACGGCGTCGCCGGGTTACGGATCAGATCGGTGCGGCGCAGGATCTCTTCGGCCGCAGGTGCGGCCAGCACTGGTAAAGCCTGGGTCAGACAACAGAGCAGGGTAACAAGAAACGTGGTCATCACAGTCTCCTGGTTTATCCGAAAATCGTCAGCACGGAAAATTCCTTTACCGGGGCGACGATTTTCATGGTTTGTTGTGGATGGGCACTCGCTAGATATGATGCTCTCGTAAAAAGTCATTGACTACCCGGAGATGGGCTCAGAAAAAACTTCGATATACGAGGCGTAGTGTCGCAAATGGCAGTTCGGTAGTACATATGGTACAGCGAAATGCCATTTGCGACCTACAACGAAGTAGATCGGAGTTTTTACGAGTCCATCAGATATGGTGGATGGCGTCGACAATAGTCTGACGCGCTGCCCTGGCCGCCGGGGCGAGGGAAGAAAGGATGGTGACGACGATCAGCACCAGCCATAGCAGCAACGGAACCAGCGGTCTGGCCAGCGGCAGTATCACCAGCGGCTGACCGACCGGACTGCTTGGCGGCGACCAGGAGAGGCCCAGGCTGCTGATCAGCTGCGAGACGAGGATACCGAGCAGGATACCGAGGCTGGCGCCGCTGGTACCGATCAGCAGCCCTTCCAGAAGAAACTGACGGCGGATTCCCGAACGCCTGACCCCGAGGGCGCGCAGGGTGCCGACCTCGCCGGTGCGTTCGATCACGCTCATGGTCATGGTGTTGGCGACGGTAAAGAGCACGACGATGGCGATGACCAACGCGACAAAGACAAACACCGCGTTGAACATGCCGAGAATCTTGCCGAACATCGGTTCGAATTCGTCCAGTTCGCGTACTTCGAGGCCAGGCTGCAGCGTTGGCAGGTGCTGGGCAAGAATTTCTCGAACCTCGGCGGCTGCAGCCAGGGAGGAGAGCTGCAGGACAATGGCGGTCGCCTTGTCCTCACCGCCATAGAGCAGCTTCTGGGCCTGGGTAAGATGCATGCCGACAAACATGTCGTCCATCGCGGTGACCGACTGACGGGCGCCTTCGCGAACCAGGACCGAAACCACGTTGGGTGCTCCCTGGCCGGTTGCCGCGAGCAGATCGATCACCGGCTGCCCTTCGGCCTCCGACGGCTCGCCCAGATTGTTCATCAGGGCCTGAATCCCCTGATCCTGATCTCCTTGGGGGACGGTTTTGACCCGGTCATGGCAGCCGTCGATCTGTAACTCGTCGCAGAGGCTGAGCATCCGCGCCATGCCGATGCCGATGACTGCCCCCTCGCTGTCGCTGCTGGCGATACCCCAGTGCGGGGCCGAGCCGCCGATACCATAGCCGTCCCAGACCGCCAGGCGGTTCATGTCGTCTGGCCTGACCCCGAGGCCGGCAAAGGTCTTTGACGCCTGCTCACGGAAATTGCCGGCAATGCCGTTGAGCTCAAGTATTGGGGTCGCCAGGACAATCCGCCCTTTGAGTTCGGTGATGGCCTGGATTGCGTCGATCAGCCGGTCCGGAGCGTCAATGGCGTAATCGCTTGGGTTGGCGGCGCCGTAATCGAGGTATCCCTGGGGATAGATGTGCAGGTGCCCCTGGCGGCGGGCGATCGAGGATTCCAGGCCCAGCGATATCGCGGTTGAAAAACCGCCGAAGACGACCATGGCGACGCAGCCGATGGCGATGGCGATCACGGTGGTCAGGGTGCGGCGGCGGTTGCGCAGCAGACTGCGCGCGGCGAGGGTCAGATCGGCAAGCATGACATTCTCCTTACATGACCGGCGGCTGAGCCGGGCTGAAAAGCCGCTCTTCGTCAACGATCCGGCCGTCGCGCATATGGATGATCAGCTCGGCGTGGTTGAGAATCTCAGGATCGTGGGTGCAGAGCACGAAGGCGGTGTGGACGTTGTGCTGAACCTCTCTGATCAAGGCGATGATCTCGCCGCTGGTCCGACTGTCGAGGTTGGCTGTCGGTTCGTCGGCCAGCACCAGAGCCGGATTTTTGACCAGCGCCCGGGCGATGGCGACACGCTGGCGCTGGCCGCCGGAGAGCTGGTTCGGGCGATGGCTGGCGCGCTCGGCAAGGCCGACCGCCGCGAGCATCGCCATGGCCCGGGCGCGGCGCTCCTTTCGGGCGACCTTCCGCAGGATCAGTGGGTATTCGACATTTTCCACCGCGCTGAAGACCTCGATCAGGTTAAAACTCTGGAAAATTGTGCCGATGCTGGCGTTGCGCAGGTCGGAGAGCTGATTGTCGGAGAGACTGTCAAGCGGTGTGCCGAGCAGTTCGATGGTTCCTGCCGAGGGCCGGTCAAGAGCGCCGAGCAGGTTGAGCAGCGTCGTCTTGCCACTCCCCGAGGGGCCGGCAATGAAGGTCAGGCTGTCGGCGGCGATGGTGAGGTTGATGTCGCTGACGGCCGTAACCTTGACGGTGCCGAGATGATAGCTTTTGCCGATCTGCTTCAGTAACGCGATTGGGGCGGTTGACATGTGGGCCTCCTGTTGAAACGGTGTAGGGTGTAGAGAGGTCCACTATGGCGTAATACTGTGGGAAAAGCTTGACGCAGAGGTAAGAAATTGTAACGGCGTCCTGTTACAAATCGGTTGGCGGGCGGTGAGGGGGACAGAGGAATAAGGGGAGTGTCCCTGTTTTACCGTGGCGGCTGTCGATGGTCTTTCACCGGGTGGGCTGGGAAAAAAGCGAAGACATATCCTGTGGCCGGTCGGTGACGATACCGCTGACGCCCCAGGCCGCCAACCGTTGCATTTCATTGGTGCTGTTGACGGTGTATGGAGTCACGGCGATCTCGGCCCGTCTGGCTTTGGCCACCGCCGTGGCGGTCAGTTGTCGGTACCCGGGGTGCCAGGCCTGGGCCGCAAGCGATCGGACGAGGGCCACCGGATCGCCGCTGAACTCGTGAGGAGTCAGGGCCCCGATAGGGATATCGGGGCTCAACTGCCTGCTCTGAACCAGGTAGCGGTGCTGAAACGATGAGATGATCACTCTGTCGGCCATCCCCGTTCTGGCGATGACCTCATGCACCCGACTGACGATGGTGTCGGCCAGTGGCTTGGGCATCGCGGTGGAGACGTCTTTTATCTCGATATTGACAAAAAGGCCGAGGGTGGCGGAGAGTTGCAGGCCCTCTTCCAGGGTGGGGACCGCCATGTCGGCATTTTCCGGACCGATCGGCCCCTGTTCCAGCATCTTCCGGGCCACCGGAGTGCCGCATTGTCTCGGTGGGAAGATTCCGGCGTTGAGCTGTTTCATCTCCGCGACGGTAAAACGCCAGGGCAGCGGTGGCGGGTTGTCGGCGAACAGCGGGTGACAGCTGGCGTTGGTGGTGCGCAGCAGGTTCAGATCATGGAGCAGGATGGGGACCCCATCGCGGCTCAGCACCACATCGGTCTCCCAGCCATCCGCCCCGGCCTGGCGGGCCAGTTTGACCGCTAAAAGGGTATTTTCCGCAGCCAGGGAGCGAGCGCCTCGATGGGCCCAGATGAGTGGTGGATTGCGATGGAGTTCGATGGTGGGCATGGTGATTCCGCGTGGTTATGAGAGCGGCTTTCGCCGCCGGCTGTGAGGTCAGAGACATCTGTCTGGGCAGTGTAGCCAACCACAGGGTCGATTGCAACGCCCAGGGTCTGGCCGGGCAGGCGCTTGTACCAGTTTTATCTGAAACTTGCCGACAAGGAGTCGTTGGCACTTCCTCGGAATTTTCATGGTTTGTTGTGGCCGCGGTACCTGGTCCAGCCATGCTGGTTTATCCGAAAATCGCCAGTGCGAAAAGCTCTGCTACCGCGCCGGGGAGTTTCATATTTTGTTGTGGCTGAGGTTACCTGGTCCAGCCATGCTGGTTAGAACTTGGGCCAAACGTGATACTCTCGTAAAAAGTCGAACGTTCCACCAAGATGGGCTCTGGGGAGTGGCAAAAGATTGAAGAAGATGGCCTCGCCTGAACCGACCTCTGGTGAATGGCTAAAATAACCCTTTCCGGAAGGGCGCCAATTGACCTGGGTCAAGGACAACCCGGCACGAGACGGTAGGATGTGATGAAACATCAGCGCGGAAAATGACTGATGTCGACATTCTTTGTTTCTGTCCAGCCACTGCTGGAAGAGAAACATGCAATTTTATCGAGGATAATTGAGATGACCATGTACTGTTTTCAATGCCAGGAAGCCGCCAAAGGTACGGGCTGCACGGTAAAAGGGATGTGTGGAAAAGAGGAATCGACAGCGAAACTGCAGGACCTCTTGATCTATGACATGAAGGGTATTGCCGTTCTGGCAAAACACCTCAAACAGGCGGGTGTGTCGATCGATCCTTCGGTCGGGCTGTTTCTCGCCCAGGGCCTGTTCACCACCATCACCAACGCCAATTTCGACAATGCCAGCCTGCAGTCGTGGATAAAGCGTTCCCAGTCCGTTAAACAGGGGCTGAAAAAGCAGCTTGACGCCATGACCCCCTCGCCGGCAAAAGAGTCGATCTGGGCTCGACTGCTGGGATTTCTCGGTGGCGGTAAAGAGCAAAGTGCGGCCGAGCAATTGCATCATTCGGCACTGTGGTTTTCCAGCGATACCGCGAGTTATCAGGAAAAGGCGGCGACCGTCGGGGTGCTGGCGACAGAAAACGAGGATGTCCGTTCGCTGCGTGAGCTGCTGATCCTCGGCCTCAAAGGTATTGGCGCCTATGCTGAACATGCAGCGGTTCTCGGGGTCGAGAACCAGGAGATCTATGATTTCGTTATCGAAGGGCTGGCCTCGACCACCCAGGAGCTTTCCGTCGATGAGATGGTCGCCCTGGTACTGAAAGCGGGCGAGTGTGCGGTAACGACCATGGCGGCCCTGGACACCGCCAACACCTCGGCCTATGGCAACCCGGAAATCACCGAGGTGGACCTGGGGGTCGGTGACCGGCCGGGGATCCTGATCAGTGGTCATGATCTCAAAGATATGGAAGAACTGCTCCTCCAGACCCAGGGGACCGGCGTGGATGTGTACACCCATGGCGAGATGCTGCCCGCACAGTACTATCCGGCCTTTAAAAAATATGATAATCTCAAAGGAAATTACGGGAGTTCATGGTGGCACCAGAACAAGGATTTCGAATCCTTCAACGGACCGATCCTGATGACCACCAACTGCATTATTCCCATTAAGGAATCGCATACCTACAAGGAGCGGATGTACACCACGGGCATGGCCGGCTACCCGGGGGTGAAGCATATTGCTACGAGAGTGAACGGCCAGCCGAAAGACTTTTCGGCCATTATCGACCAGGCCAGATCCTGCAAGCCACCAGAGGCGATCGAGACCGGCAGCATCGTCGGCGGTTTTGCTCATAATCAGGTTCTCGCCCTGGCGGACAAGGTGGTGGAGGCGGTGAAGTCGGGAGCGATTCGACGATTTGTGGTCATGGCCGGCTGTGACGGCAGACAGAAGGATCGCGACTATTTCACCGAGGTCGCAAAAAATCTCCCTGAAGATACGGTTATCCTCACTGCGGGCTGTGCCAAGTACCGCTATAACAAACTCGATCTTGGCGATATCGGCGGCATTCCTCGGGTGCTCGATGCCGGGCAGTGCAATGACAGTTACTCTCTGGCGGTCATTGCCTTAAAACTCAAGGAAGTCTTCGAACTCGAGGATATCAACGATCTGCCGATCTCCTTTGATATCGGCTGGTACGAGCAAAAGGCCGTCGCGGTGCTGCTGGCCCTGTTGCATCTCGGTGTCAAAGGGATTCGTCTTGGTCCATCCCTGCCGGCCTTTGTTTCCCCGACAGTGCTGGATGTTCTGGTGAAAAATTTCGATATCAAACCGATCGGCACCGTCGAAGCGGATGTCGCGGCGATGATGGCGGGCAACTGACCAGCATGGCTGGACCAGATAGCCTCAGCCACGACACACCATGAAATTCGTCGGCGCGGTAACAGATCTTTCCGCGCTGACGAGTTTCCGCTAAACCAGCACGGCTGGACCAGATAGCCTCAGCCACAACGAACCATGAAACTCTTCGGCGCGGTGACAGCGTTTTCCGCCCTGACGAGTTTCATATAAACACGGGATGGTCTTTGAATCTGAAAAAAAGACTGCGATTTGGCTGTTGCTGGTCATGGACAGAGGCGCACTCTGAGAGGATGTGAGAGGAGTTAATTTGCTTGACGCTCTTCGGGGAACCTGGTAAAAACACCCCACATTGAGCGGGGGGCGAATAGCTCAGCTGGGAGAGCATCGGCCTTACAAGCCGAGGGTCACAGGTTCGAGCCCTGTTTCGCCCACCACCTTGAATGCCGTAATGCGGGGTCGTAGTTCAGTCGGTTAGAATGCCGGCCTGTCACGCCGGAGGTCGCGAGTTCGAGTCTCGTCGGCCCCGCCACGCCTTGTTGATGAGGGGTTACAATGGTCTATTGTAACCCCTTTTTTATTTTTGTTGTGCGCACTGTTTACCGACCAGCTTGTCCTTGAACCTTTCGTTGACCTGATAGACGAAGGCCAGCACGTCGGCGACCGTCTGGTAGAGTTCGACCGGAATCTGTTCACCGGTCGGCACCCTGGCCAGGAGTTCGACCAGGTTCGGGTCTTCATGGATATGGACGCCGGCCTCCCTGGCCGTGTTGATGATTCTCTCGGCGACAAGGCCCCGGCCGCCGGCGACGACTCGGGGTGCTGATCCGGGCAATGTCTCGTCATAGATGATGGCGACGGCCCGTTTGGGTTGTGTGCGGTCGGTGGCCATGGTTTAAATTGTCGTTTGGAAAACCGAGTGTCCTTCAGGAACCAACCGGTGTATCAGTTCGGTGGCCGGGTCCGGCGCGCCTGCAGCGAAGGTGATTCTCTGCACCGGTGATTCGGTGATGTTTTCCCTGAGGTCCTTGCTGTAACGATCGAGAAAATCGGCCTTGTCCTGGTCTTCGGCCAGAAAGCGTATCGACAGTCCCTCCCGGTTGTGGAACAGGTCGATTCTGAGGTTGCCAAGCGGCGTCACGCGCAAAAACAGCGAAAACCGGTACTCCTGGCCTGCATAGTCGTTGTTGCTAACGGATGGATCAGATTGTTCGACTGTGAGAAAGCCCTGTTCCAGAAAGGGGAGGGGCAGGGGTGAAATGAAGTGTTGCGAGGCCTGGGACTGAAGCTGGGCGAGTTGGAAAAACTCGAGGGTGGAGAGGTGGCGCAGGAAGGTGTCGCTCAGCTGACCGCTCTTGCCGATCGTGGCAAGTTCGAGCAGAGTTGCCTTGAGGGTTTTGGCCGCACCTGTACCGTCGCTCTGGGCCAGCATCTTTTCAAAAGCAAGGCCAAGGCTGTCTAGTATCTGTTTGAGGAGAGAGCCGCTGGTGATTCCCTCGTGTACCAGCTGTTGCTGCTGGCTGGCCAGTTGCTCTAATGTCTGACGACCCGTGGCACTGAGCTGGGAGGAAAGCGATGGCGATTCCCTGACCAGTGCCGCCAGGCTGGCGATATCGATGGGCTGGCCTATCAGCGTCAGGGGCCGGTTAAACAGGTGTTGCAGGGTGGCGTCGACGACTTTGAAGGTTATCTGCGGTGAGCTGGTCAGCAGTTGCAACTGCAGGTCCTGACCGGTACGCATGGGTATTTCGGAGCGGGCTGTCAACCGGTTTTCTCCCACCTGCAGGAGAAAGGTATTGTTCGGTAATCTCTCCAATACGGTGGCCTTGAGCACCTTTCCCGCTTGAGAGAGAGCGGCTGCCGGCGACTGTCCCTGGTCCTGGTCTCTTCTGCTGTACGGGGTGATCTGCTGGATGGGAGAGATGCTCTTCACGGTCTCTTATTGTCACCATCTCTGACCTGGACCTTGAGGCGCAGGTGCAGGCGTTGTACCAGCAGACAGTAGCCGATAATTATATCCCTGTCTTCTGTGGTGATCTCGTCAAACTGGTAGGCCACCTCGTAATGGTCGTCGGCGACTTTTGTTGAGCGAACCGGGTGCGCAATGGTGGTTATGGTGCCGGAGTCGTCACCCGACAGGGCGATTTCCAGTTTGGTGTGTTGATCTTCCGGCACGGCCTGGCCAAATTTCACCAGTATTCCGCAGCCGCTGATGTCGATGGTCTTGCCCCGGATCGACCAGGGCTTTCCCTCTTGTCCGGAAAATTCCGGCCGAAATGAGCTGCTGATGACACTGGTGGTGGCGTCAACCCGAAAAAATTCCCGCATCTGGGCATGACTGACCGAATGCTCCACCACCATGTCCAGGACCTGGTCGTTGACCAGGGTGACGAGTTTTGCCTCGATCGACAGGTTGGGACCACCCAGGTCGATGCCGATGAGAAAACTGCGACTGCCATCGATGGCCTCGGTTGGCAGGGCCCCTGCCTTGAACAGCAGTTGAAAGGCGTTGCCACTCACCTTCTGCAGGATGCCGCTGACCCGGTACCGTTCTATGGTGTCGATGATGGGGATAAAAACCCGTACCGGTTTGGCATCCGGAATGTTTTGCAAGAGTTCTGATTCAGAAGGCATAAGCGATCTACCCGGGAAAAGTTGTCATTCCAGGATGCACTCAAGAGGATACTCGTCTCGACTGTGCTGCGCAGCTTCTCGCCGTACTCTCTGTACTGTTCGTCCGCTGCTCGCTGCTCGCCTTCCGGCTCGCAACTCGAATGCTTCCTGGCGCCAGCATGATTCTGAAAATGGCTGCTAAAGGGAAATACGTTACAATGTCATATGATAGCATTTCGTCCGCCCCAAGGCAAATGGGGGAAATGACTGGTGACCAGCGTAAGGCTGTGTCAGTTGTGTTGAATCGCCACCCGCGCACTGCGTCGCACCGACAGGATCTGGTCGTAGATGGTGTCAAAGGACTTGACCGCCAAGAAGAAGGCCTGTCGGTACCGACTGAGCTTGGCGCTGTGCATCGGCCCTTCGCCGGCTAGTTGCAGGATCGTGAGCAGCTGTTCGTTCTGGTGGGCCAGATTGAGCCGTTCACTGTTGAGCTGTACGCATTTGTGGCGAATGATCTCCGGATGCATCAGCGGGATTTCCATGGCCAGCGAGGATGCCCTGCGTCCGAGATGAAGGTACTGATCGGTGATTCTCGCAAGGAAGTGGCCAACGTCTATGGTGGTTGCCTGGGTCATTTGAGAATTCCGGTGTGAAGTGGGTTGATGGTGATCCGAAACTCGCGGGCCGAAGAGTTTCATGACAGCGTAGCAGTGTCATCGTTGTGGCTGAGACAATCCGCTCCAGCCGTGCCGGTTACATGGTCTTGCTCAGGGTGGCGGGACGGCGCCGGTATTCTGTGGAACGGTAGCCCTTTAACGCTGTCTGACCCGCCGATGATTTCCGTAGTTCATCGCCAATGAGCGATTGGATAGCTTTGGCCCTGATCCGTGCCGTCGTGTTCTGCTGCTTGAGATCGATCAGCAGGTTGTGCCGCTCCTCAAGGAGCGGGGCGAGCCGTCTTCTCTCTGTCTTGAGCGTTTGCAGGGCAGAACTCAACTGGTGGCTGTTGGCCTCGATCGTGGTCTGCAGTTCGGTAAACTGTTGCTGCTGTGCCGCCATGATGAGCGCCGGGGCGGCGGTTTCTGGCGAGATATTCAGCGTTTGCAAGGTCTGCAGCATCTGCCGTAAGAGGTGGTTGGTGTTCTCTATCAGTTCGCTGCAGGCCGTGATGCTGTCGTCAGATCGTGTCAGTAAGGGCATGGGATCCAGCCTGTTGAGGTAGAGTGGTACGGGTTGAGCGCGCGGTGGGACGTGCACCTTTGCATTATTCTCTGGTATCGGCCGGCGGCTCTTCTCATATGGCCTGCTGGCCTATGGAGTTGCCTGGCTGGGGATTCTCGCTCTGTGGGGTGATGTGCTGGTCCTGCCGGTTGAGCTCCACCGCCTGTCCCCAGGTGTCACGCAGATCGAGCAGCAGTGTTTCCACCGTCAGGAGATGTCTGCCGGTTGGTTCCTTCCTGGCAAGATTGAGTTCCCTGATCATGAAGTGATAGAGCGCGTCGAGATCCGTGGCGATCTGGCCGCCGATCTCATGGTTGAGCGAGTTGGAAAATTCGACGATGATTGCCAGGCACTTACTCGTCGCTTCGAGTTTTTTGACCGAATCTCCCTGTTCGTTGGCGGCTATGGCGCAGCGGATGAACCGAATGGCCCCATCGTAGAGCATGAGCAGGATCTGTTCCGGCGCGGCTGTCGCTATCTGGTTCTGCTGATACTGGTTGTACCCATTCATAATCAATCCTTTGTCTGCAGGTTGCTGAGCTGCTGGTCGAGAAAATCGCCCTGGGCGTTCAACGTGCTGACGAGCTGTTCCATGGCGGTGAACTGGGCGCGCAGGGTGGCCTCGCGCTTGGTCATTCTCGCCTCCATTACCTCGATCTGCTTGTCGATACTGCCCACTGAAGAGAGATAAGAGCTTTTCTGATTGGCGTAAATGCCCCTGGAGTAGCTGGTCATGTCCAGGAGCGTGGAGTTGAACCGTTTCATTACCCCGTCGACGTCGCCGGACCCGGCGAAAAGCGCCACCACATCGTCGAATTTATCGGTCAGAGCCGTATCAAGCGTGCTGTTGTCCTGCTTGAGAGTGCCGTCCTTCTGGGTGGTGATGCCGACCTGCGAGAGGACGGCGTAGGCCCCCGGACCATCAACGGCGTCGGTCAGGATATTCTGCAGCTGACGTTTGACCCGGCTGATAGTCGGGTCACCCCGTAACACCGCCCCGAGCAACTTCTCGCCGCTATCGCTGGTTTCACTGTCGCCGGTGTTCTCTTCGAGGAGTTGACCGGTGCCAAACCGCTCCTCATAGCCCGAGTTGATAAAGTCGATGATCTGGTTGTAGGCGGTGACGAAGGTGGTGACCTTTTCCTTGAGACTCTCGGTATCGGGAGTGATGTCGAGCCGGGTGGTGGCATAGGTGGGCGGGTCGGCCCATTCGGATGGATCGACCCCAGCCTCGGCGGTGCCACTGGAGATGATGTCGCTGACCCCGGTGAGATCGATGGTCGCACCGCTGATGGCGTCGCTGATGGCATTGGTGTCGCTGACCACCTTGATCCCGTCGATATAGGCCACCGCCTGCTGGGCTGTCTTGGCGATCTGGGTGTTGAATGTTTCGGAGTTGCCGGTAAGGGATGCCTCGACGGTAAAGGCGGTGCTGGCATCCTTGCCGGTCAGAACCAGGTGGTAGGGCGCATCGACATCACCGCTATCGATAATGCTGGCCTGCACCCCGGTCTGACCGGCTTGTTCGTTGATGCTTGCCGCCAGTGCGGCAAGAGAGTTGTTGTCCTGGTCAATGGCGATGTCGACGCCGTTTACGGTGATGGTGCCGGTGCCGAGGATACTGTCGCTTTTCGAGGTGAAGCCATCGCTGACAGTCTTCTGCACCTGCACCAGTTGCGCCACGGCGATGTCATAGCTGCCTGAGGTGGCGCCACTGGTGGTGGCCGTGAAGTACCCCTCCGAGCTGGCCACGGCCTTGGTGGTGCGCACCTGACTGGTCAGCGTCATCTCGCTGGCAGCGGTTTTCAATGCCTCAAGTTTTTCCTTGAACTGAAAAAAGGCATTCAACCTCTCGGTTGCTGTGTTTCTTCTTGCCGTAAGCCGGTCGATCGGTGCCCGTTCGATCTCCATCAGCTGGTTGACGATCGAATCGGTATCGAGCCCGGTGGCAAGGCCGCTGAAGGTGATGGACATGACTGCGCCTCGTAAAAGTTGACTCGTTGCCGCCTTTGATCAGGCGACCTTGTTCAACAGGTTACCCCGTAATTCCTCGAACGAGAGCTTGAGATCGATGAGTTCCCGGGGGGGGATCTCCCTGATGACCTCATCGGTCTCGTTGTCGGTGATCTTGACGATCAATTCATTGGACTCCTTGTACTGCTCGAATCGCACGGAGTAGCGGCCATCCTGGGTGATCGACTTGATGCTGTCGAGCAACTCCTCGGGTTGGACCTGGTTTTCGGCCTGGGAAGATTGTGGTTCAGGGGCCTGCTCCTGATTCTTTTTCCGCTGGGTTTCCGCCGTTTCCGGGGCCGTCGACCTGAATGAAAGGACGTTGGGGCTGGAACCGGACAGTGCATCGATGTTCATATGTGCCTCCTTGGGTGTAGAAAATATTTCAGGCCCGGGGGCCTATCTGCCGCCCCCGGGGTTGAACATGATGATTAACCCAGCAGTGACAATGCCAGCTGCGGTACCTGGTTGGCCTGAGCCAGGATGGAGACACCGGCCTGCTGCAGAATGTTGCTCTTGGTCATGGCCGAGGTTTCCTGGGCGATATCCGCGTCGAGAATTCGGCTGCGGGCCGCCGAGAGGTTCTCGGAGACGTTCTGCAGGTTGGAGATGGTGGATTCGAAACGGTTCTGGATGGCACCCAGGCCACCGCGGATCGAGTCGATCTGAGCGATGGCACCGTCGATCACGTTGATCGCATCGTTGGCGCCGTCCTGGGTGGAGATGTTGATCGACGCAACGTCTTCAAGGGCTGAAGATTCCAGCGTGGCTACTCCTGAGATCGTATCGTCGGTAAAGAGAGCGGTAAACGCTTCGGTGGAACTAAAGGACAGATAACCGCCCACCAGGGTAGAGTTTGTTGCCGTATCGTCACCCGAGGTGAGGTCTGTCGTTCCACCCAGGGTCCCGTCAGCATACATACCGGTGACGGTGGCGGTATTGCCTGCCGTTTCGCCGGTGTAGGCGGCGATCTTGATGTCGGCGCCACTCTCGTCGGTCATGATCAGTTTGGAGCTGTCGGCGCCAAGTTCGGCGGTAACGCCGGTGGCCCCACTCTTGTCATTGATCGCGGCGGCCAGGCTGGTCAGATCGGTGGTGTCGACCGTGGCCGAGACCACCACCCCGTTGAGTTCGAACGAAGTGACGCCATCGGCTACCGCCGAGAGCTCCGCTTTGGTTCTGGCATCGGCCGTGACCCCGGTCGTCGCCAGGGCGCCGTTGATGGTGCTTTCAATATCAGCGGCGGAATCACCGGCGGCCCAGGTGAAGTCCTGAGTTACCGGGGTATCGTTGAAGATGGTTTTGATGGTTACGCCGGTTGCGGTACCGGAATTGACGGCTGTTGCGAGGTCGGCCTCGGTCACTGCGGCGATCGCATCCTGCATGACACCGCCGTCGGCAGTGAATTCCTGGACGCCGAGGTCTGATCCCAGTGCGGAACCAATACCGAAGCTGATGACCTGGTTGGCGTTGGCGCCGACCTGGAACTTGGCTCCGCCAAAGGAGCCGTCGAGCAGGGTCTTGCCGTTGAACGAGGTGGTCTCGGCGATACGGTCCAGCTCGGCCTGCAGCTGGGCGACCTCTGCCTGCAGCGAGCCGCGGTCAGAGGTGCTGTTGGTATCGTTGGCCGACTGTACGGACAATTCACGCATACGCTGCAGGATGTTGGTGCTCTCCTGCAATGCACCTTCAGCGGTCTGGGCCAGGGAGATACCGTCATTGGCGTTACGGGTCGCCTGGTTCAGGCCGCGGATCTGCGAGGTCATCCGGTCAGAGATGCCGAGGCCGGCAGCATCGTCCTTGGCGGAGTTGATCCGCAGACCAGAGGAGAGACGCTGCATGGAATTTGACAGCGCGTTCTGGGATTTACCGAGGTTGCGCTGCGCGTTAAGAGACATGATGTTGGTGTTGATTACGAGAGCCATGATATTCCTCCTTGAATATGGTTATGGCGGGAAAACGGGCATCCTTGCCCTGGTACTGCACTTTTGCTTTACTACTGTGTCGTGCTGCGGTACTGCGTCGTGGTTGTTGTAGATTTACCTCCCCCCTTTGGATTTGTTTTGTGGTTGTGAGTTGCTTTGCCAGGCAGTCAGAAAAGGTAGCGAGAACACCTGCCGTCTCTGCCTGCTCCTGTTTCTCTTCTCGGCACTCCAGCGGGAAAGCTTTAGCCGAAATGATGAAGTGTGATGAAAAAGTGGCCAGCAGAGAAAAATCGATATCCTGCTTACCGCAGAAAGAGGGTTGGAACGGTTATGACGGAATGCAGAAAGCCGGCCAGCCTGGCTTGGCGGCTGCCGGCCTGAACGTCATCGGCGGGACATGCTGGTCAGTTGGGCAGGGGGGTTTTGGTGGTATAGCGGGGATCGTCGACGATGATCTGCAGGGCCCGGTTGGTTTTGGGCGCAAAGAGGATGGGGGCCGAGAGGTTGAGGGTGATGTCCCGATTCCGGGGCACGGTCACCACCGCGAGAATGAAACACTGGTCCTCGCCGCTTATCTGCAGCTGCTGACGTTCGGTCTGGTCAGGCAGGATCGCGTAGTCAAGGAAGAAGTTGGAAGGATCGGTCAGCACGAAGGCGATATCGCTGTCGTCGACGCTCTGGATCCAGAACAGGGGGCCTTCCTTGGTGTTGGGCATGACCACAAAGTCGTGAAGTTGGGGAAAGCCGATCAGGCCGGTGGGAAAGTGCAGCAGATTGGCTGGATCGTATTCGACCTCTCCGAAACGGGTAGTGATGGTTTTCATTTCTTGTGTGCCTTTTCCTGGAGGTTGCCACTCAGGGAGTCGAGGGTGTCGATGTCCCAGTGGGTAGCGTCGATATTTTCCTGACAGATCCTCTGGTAGATTTCCTGGCGATAGATTTTGCTCTCTGGCGGAGCCTCGATACCGATTCGCACCGCGCCCCCTTTCATTTCGATAATCCTGATCGTTATGTCGTCACCGATGACTATTCCTTCACCGATCTTTCTGGTCAGAACCAGCATGTCAGACTCCGTTGAGAGGTGGTGAGATGTCGCGCATGATTACGTTATGTCGCGTCCGTTACAGTTTGACCGCACCATACCCGTTGACTTGCCGCATCGCTGCCAAAGAATACAAGGAATACCACCTCGGCCTAAAAATAATCGAGGATGGAGATGCTCGATATCCGCGAGGTGACATTGAGAGCCGCTTTCAGGGCCGTTTCCTGCTGGACGATACCGTTAAAGGTCTCGATGGCATCGGCGTCCTGGTAGCGGGAGAGGATCTGCTCGAGATCGACCTTGACCGTCTCCTGCTGTTCCATGGCCGATTCGATCCGGCTGCCTCTTACCCCCATCTTGCTGCGGATACGGCGATTCTGGTCGGCGGCGGTCTCCAGGTTGTCGACCTGGGCCTGCATGCCGCCGCCGGCCCCGCCTGGATCATCGAAGTTGCCGGCCCTGATGGCCTCTTCGGTCCGGGTCAGGACACTGAAGATATCGATGCTCTTTGCTTCCGGCTGGCCTAGGGCTGCGGTGGTCGAGCCGAGCCAGTTACCGTTGCTGACCCCCATGAACAGCTGGTTGCCGGTGACGTTGACTTCGACATATTCCCCGGGCGTGATCTCGAGTGTCGTCGGGTTGCTGTCGCCGTGATAGAGGTAGGGCCAGGTGGTCGAATCGCTCTGGTCATAGAGCGAGGGGTCATAGGCCGGGTTCTCGGTAAAGGGCTTGACGTTTTCCTGGTAGCCCGAAAAGATATACTTGCCGTCGATGATGGCGTTGCCGGCATCGAGGAGCTGACCCTTGAGTTCGGCGACCTCATCGGCGACCGTCTGCAGATCGGCGTCGTTGAGCGAGGAGTTGATCGCGTTCAGGGTCAGCTCCTTGGCTCGCTGCAGGATGTCTTCCATGCTGTTCATGTAACTTTCGGCGGTATCCATCTTGTCGAGGCTTGTGCCCATGGTCTCGATATAGCGGTCGGTGCGGCTCATCTGGGTACGGGTGGTCAGTACCGGCCTGATCGCTCCCGGATCATCGGAGCCCTTGCTGAGCTTAAGCCCTGACGCCCCCTGGTTCTGCAGGTCCTGCAGTCTGGAGGAGATCCGATCGAGATTGGTCTGCATGAGACGATAGGTTGAACTTTCAGTGACTTTCATGACGTTTTCCTTAGGCGTTGCATCTGGGGTTCTCCGGAGTCTCGCCGCACTCGCTTACCTGGTCCAGCCATGCTGGTGTATATGAAACTCGTCAGCACGGAAAGTTCTGTTGCCGCGCCGAGGAATTGCATGTTTCGTCGTATTTGAGGCTACCTGGTCCAGCCATGCTGGTGTATATGAAACTCGTCAGCATGGCGAGCACTGTTGCCGCGCCGAGGAATTGCATGTTTTGTTGTATCTGAGGCTACCTGGTCCAGCCATGCTGGTTAGATCGCGATCAGGGTCTCCATCAGCTCATCGACCGTGGTCAGAAACTTGGCCGAAGACTCGAAACCCCGCTGGTAATTGATGAGATCGATCATTTCCTCTTCGAGGGAGACCCCGGCAAGCCCGTCCCGCAGGTTGTTCAGCTGAACCACCGCATCCTCGTTGCCCTGCAGAGAGAGTTCGTTCTGGTTGGCTTCAAGACCGATCCGGGCGACGATTTTGCCATAGAGACTGTTGAAGTTGTCGATGCCGTCGACCAGGTAGCTCTCATCGAGGTCGGCCAGGAGCAGCGCGTTGCGGTTGTCGCCGGGGGGAGCGGTGTCGGGCGGCGTGGGTGCCTGGGCCGCGGCCACTTCTTCGGCCTCGCTGATGGTCACCGCAATGTTGCGGGCGGCTCCCTGCCAGGGACTGTCCGGCGGGCTCGCCCCCAGGTTGGGCGGGTCGACGAAAAAATTCCTGCCGGTGACCGAATCGAGCCCGGCGCCGAGGGCGTGCTGGCTGTTGACCTGGGTACTGATTTCGTAGGCCATGCGATCGATGTCATCTTTGACCCCAGGAATGAAGGTGTCCCGCAGAGAGAGCAGCCCCTGGAATTCGCCACCGATGGTTTTTTCATTGAGGGTCCGGGTGACTCCGGCGGTATGCAGCTGGATATCGAGGCTCGCCCCGGACGAGACCGCCTCGAGTTCCATCGCTGCCGTACCCTGGACAAGGGGCAGGCCGCCGGGCAGGGTGACACTCATCATCCCCCGCGAGTCGGAAAAGGACTGGGCGCCGACGGTTTCCGCCAGTTGCCGGGCGAGCAGCTCCCGGCGATCCCGGGCGGTATTGGCGGACTGGCCGTTGATCTCCACCGCGTAGATGCGGGAGTTGAGATCGGCGAGTTCCTGGATCTTGGTGTTGATGTCGGCGATCTTGGCGGACAGGCTGTCGTTGATGTTGCCCTGGACCCCGTTTAAGTCATTGATGGTGGCGTTGAAGCTGTTGGCGAGAATGTCGCCGCGCTGGATCACTTCGTCCCGCAGTACCAGATCGCTGGGGCTGGCGGAAAGCTCCTGCCAGGAGTCGAAGAAGCTGTCGACCTTGGTGGCGAGGTTGTTGTCGGTGATGGCGAATATGCGCTCGAGTTCGGCCAGCACCTGGGTCTGACCGTTTTCAAAACCGTAGTCGGCGCTTTTGTCCACCAGCTGGTTCTGGATGAAGATGTCGTGGCTGCGCTGGATGTCGGTAATCTTCACCCCTTGACCGATAAAAAAGTTACCGAAGTTGATCGAGGGATACTGGGCCAGTTGGGAGAACTGCCTGGAATACCCTTCGGTATTGACGTTGGCGATATTGTTGCCGACAACCTCGATGGACTTCTGGTTCACCTCCAGGGAGGTCCGGGCCGAGTTGAGGGCATCGAATAGACCGGCCATTCTACACCCTCCCAGAGAGCAGCCTGCCGTTGACCTGGGCGGTTACCTGGCAGGCGGATTTCGAGTAGGTGGTCGAGGCGCTGTGCCGGCCGAAAAACTCCATGGTCTCTCGGATCCAACCCAGTGTCGATTTGAACAGAAAGGCGTTGCGGCGGTTTTCGTGACGGATCTGCCGCACCAGCATCTTCTCGTCTTCGTCGATGGCCTGAACATGGCTCAGGGTTTCGAGCAGCTGCTCCTTCTCGGCGGTGGCTGCGGTCATGCCCGTCAGGTCGAGCTGTTTGGCGCACTCCCGCTCCTCGATGATCACTTCGAGCAGCCGAACCAGCCAGTCGTGCGATGTCATGGCGTTCATCTCCTTACTTTCCCTGCTTGAGGAACTCCACCAGCGAAGCGGCCACTTTTTCCAGGTCAGGCTTGTAGGAACCTTCGGCAATCTGGGCTTTCAGCGCGGCGACTCTCTCGGTGCGTTCGGACATGGCAGTTCCTTTTACGGCCTGGCTCTTGCTCAGGTTTTGCAGTACGGTGGAAAACTCCACCTTGTCGGTTCCGGTGGCTTCACTCGTCTTGTCCGCCGCTTTGCCCGTGTTCGCCTTGTTGATGTTGCCTAGTGTCTTGGGGCCGCCAATTCCATAAAAATCAACGCTCATAATCGTCACCTGCGATGGTTATGCCTGAACTGTCTGTGCATCGTTCACCCAGGCATCGAGTTTTTCCATGATCCTGTCCAGGGTGGTATACGAAATTTCCGGGAGCCAGTCGCCAAAGGCCTCTTTGGCCTCGTCAAAACCTTGCTGAACCCCGGCCTTGATTGTCTCGATTTTCGCCGGATCGCCGCCAGCGATACTGATGGCGAAATGTACAATACGATCAGAAGTCTGTTCAACGCCAAAATAGCCGTTTTCACCGACAAGGGCGGCCGCGTCGTCACCCCCCATCGTTTCAAGAGAGGCTGGCGCCAATTCCGCACCGTCGTTGCCCACCGGCAGGTCAAGGGGGATTCCCTGATCGGTAAAGACCCGTATTACCAGGCGCTTGAGCATTTCGAGGTTGCCGTCAGCCGAGCCGTGCAGATTCATCTGGCTATCGTAGGTGGCGGCGGTTTCCCGGCCAGAGGAGAGGGTAAGCCTGTCTGCGGCGCTGGCTGACGTTGTCGACCCGTCTGGTTGTGGTCGTCTGTCAGCTGCCATTCTGCCCGTTGCGGGCAATTGGCTCAGCTGCCAATCAGATCTGAGGTAACCGCTGGTTTGTTCAATCATTTCGTGCCTCCGTACTCACTGCTGCGTACCTTTTCCTCTGCTGCTCGGGTTGTGCCGAACGTTGCTTACTTCTCGTATCGGCGACGTTTTCCCAGATCTTTAGGAAATAATCAGGTGCATGGGGAAGAGGGGACGGTACGGCTCATCAGGTGGTGGTCACCGGTCAGCCGATGGCAAGAAGCTCTGCGAGAAGGGAACGCCGCTCGTAAAACTGGGAGAGGGGCGCGATGACGATGGTCGGACAGCGGAGGTTTTATTCGTACTTCTTGTTTTCAATCAGCCCGGCCATCTGCCGGTACATCGCCTCGCCGATGCCCATGCCGGGGCCTTGGCTGGTCTTCTCGGCGATTTGCTGGTCGAACATGTCCTGGTAGAGTTCGGTGGCCATGGATTTTTCAAAGAGGCCACCATCGGGCACGCTCTTGCGCATGGCTTTATACATCTCCATCACCAGGATCGCTTCGAATTCACGGCATGATTCACGCAGTTTCTGCAGGTCCTCGCTCTTTCGCTCCTCCGGGGCTTTGGGCTGTTGGGCATGGAAACGGTGGCTGGGAACGGTTCGCGGATCGATGGTCATGACATTTTCCTAAAGTACGACGAGTTCACCGTGCATGGAGCCGGCGGCTTTGATCGCCTGAAAGATGGCGATCAGATCGCGGGGGGTGGCGCCGATGGCGTTCAAGGCGGTGGCGATTTCGCCAATGGTCACCCCCTCCTTCATGTCGAGGACAACCAGTTCGCCCCCCTCCTCCTTGACATTGACGTTGGTATCGACCGCTGCCGCGGTCTGGCCGGCGGCCATCGGGTTGGGCTGGACGATATCGGTATTTTCCTTGATGATCAGGCTGAGGTTGCCATGGCTGACCGCCACGGTGGAGAGGGTGACGTCCTTGCCCATGACGATGGTACCGGTACGCTCATTGACCACCACCTTGGCCCTGGTGTCCGCCTCGACATCGAGCCCTTCCACCGCGGCGATGAACGCGACGGTGTTGTCCCGTAGCTTCTCGGGGATCGTGACCCGGACCGCGCCTGAATCGAGAGGGAAAGCGGTTTGTGCTCCGAAGGTCTCGTTGATCGTTTTGACCATGTTGTTAGCGGTGGTGAAATCGGCAACGCTCAGCTGGTAGATAAGTTGACCGTCCTGGCCGAGCGGCACCGGCAACGCCACCTCGACGATGGCCCCGTCGGGAATGTTGCCGGCATTGGGATGGTTTTTCTGCACCTGGGCGGTCTTGCCGCCAAAGGAAAAGGCGCCGATGGCCAGCGGGCCCTGGGCCACGGCATAGACCTGATTGTCGGGTCCACGCAAGGGGGTCATCAGCAGGGTGCCACCGGCCAGGCTCTTGGCGTCACCGATCGAGGAGACCAGGACGTCGATGGTCGAGCCGGGTCGGGCAAAGGGTGGCAGCTGGGCTGTGACCATCACTGCGGCGATGTTTTTCAACTTGATATCGTCGATGCGCTCCGAGCCCATGTTGATGCCGTTTCTGACCAGCATATTGTAGACCGACTGCAGGGTGAAACGCGATTTTTTCATATCGTCGCCGGTGCCATTCAAGCCGGTCACCAGGCCATAGCCCATCAGCTGGTTGCCGCGTACGCCCTGCAGCGCCGCGAGATCCTTGATTCTGGCGCTGTGGGCCTCCTCGCCCGGCAGCAGCAGAAAACAGCAGACCAGCAGCAGCGGGATCAGGAGCCTGCGGCCCGCAGGCCGCAGGGGGGAGGAGGAAGAGTGAACTGGTTGAGTTGTCATGTCAAATCTCATTTGATCGGAGATGATCTCTGTTGCCACCGCGAGGGGTTTCATGTCCCGTTGTGGCTGAGGCTATCTGGTCCAGCCATGCTGGTTGTATGCAACTCATCGGTACGGAGAGATCTGTTACCGGGCCGAGGAGTTGCATGTCTCGTTGTGGCTGAGGCTATCTGGTCCAGCCATGCTGGTTGTATGCAACGCATTAGCACCTCGATTTTGTTGCCGTGGCGAGGGGTTTCATGTCCCGTTGTGGTTGAGGCTACCTGGTCCAGCCATGCTGGTTAGAAGGGCCAGACCCTGTCGAGGGCGCGCATCAGCCAGCCCGGTTGCTGGTTGTCGGCGATGGCGCCCTGGCCGGTGTAGGTGATTCTGGCGTTCAGCACCTTCGAGGAGGGGATGGTGTTTCCCGCGGTGATGTCGACTGCGCGAATGATGCCGGTGAGATAGATGATCTGCACCTCGTTGTTGACCATGACCTCCTTGCCGCCGCGGATCTTCAGGTTACCGTTGGGATAACGTTCGATCACCTGGGTGGTGAGGGAGGCGCTGAGGTTGCCCTTGCGGGTGGTGGTGCCCTCGCCATCGAAGGAATTGGCGAAGTTGGACGAGACCATATTGTTGAGATCGAGATTGGAATCCTGGATGAAGCTGGAATTCTCGAGACCGAACAGGTTGGGAATGGAGGCGCCCATCCCGCTTTCCCGGGCGGTCGAGGTGGTCGCCTGTTTCGAGGCGCTGGAACTCTCGCTGATAATGATGGTGACGATATCGCCGACGTTTCTGGCTTTCAAGTCCGAGTACATCGAGGTGGACTCGCTGGTCCACAGGGAGCCTGGGGTCCGCACGCTCCTCTCGGGGGTATGGCTTTCTTCGAGCGGCTCGGGAATGTCGATCAGTTGAGGGGTCTGCCGGGCACAACCGGCGAGCAGCAGCAGGATGGTCAGAGAAAAGAGTGTATTTTTCATGTCAGCGTGCGACCTCCACGATTCCCGGGGCTGTAACCCGGCAGTAGACGATTTTGCGAGACTGGCTGTTCTGGACCCGGATGGTCTCGTCGGCGGCGCCATCGCTGCGGGCGATGCCGGTGGCGGAGAGCAGCAGACCGCCGCTGTCGAAAATCATTCGAACCAGTTGGCCTTTTTTGACAAGCGCTGGTGATTCGAGCCGGTGTCTCGACAGCGGCGAGCCGGCTCGCAAGGCCACGAGCAGTTTTTTCCCCGCCGCCTCCCTTTTGGCAAAGAGCGGTTCACGCACATTGCCGATATTCTCCTTGACCAGGGTCAGGTCGGCGGCCGAAAGCAGCGAGCCGCGGGCCATATCCCTGTTCACCGCCACCACCTCGGCGATCGCTTCGATCTGGCCGCGGACCGACATGTTCCTTCTGACCTGGCCATCGACACTGAAGATCACCGAGAAGCGGGAACTGCCGAGAATCTCCGGATTAGAGGGGATCACCTCCCAGCTGAGCTTGCCGGTCGGCAGGGAGAAGGCCAGGGGCTGGGCCGAGGGGATGAAGCGGATTGTCGCCTTAGGCAGGTTGTGGGCGTTGTCGACCAGAAACTGGTCGATGATGTCGATGACCTCGGCGGAGCTGACCACCGTGGCCTTGCGGCTGATGTTGACGGTTGCGGCGCCTTCCCAGCGAACATGGTGGATGTTCGAATCGATCAGGCGACTCAGCTGGATGAGCACCGGCCGCATCTGCAGGGTGATGGCCTGGCCGGGCGCGGGGGCCTGGGCCACTGACTGGCTGGCCAGGATCCCGGTGAAGGTGGATTCCTCGTCGAAGGTGGCGATATCGCCTAGGGTGACGGTGGCCTCGGCGACTTCGGCACTGGCGCCGATGGTGACCGTCAGCCCATGGGCCTGGCCGACCGAGGCGAGAAAAAAGATGATGACGAGGAGGCGGGCCATGATCGGGTTACGCCTTCAGGTTGGTGGTTGTCTGCATCATCTCGTCGGAGGTCTGGATGGTTCTCGAATTGATCTCATAGGCTCGCTGGGTGGTGATCATCAGGGCGAGTTCCTCGACGATATTGACGTTTGAGCCTTCGAGGTAGGTCTGCAGCAGATCGCCGAAGCCGTCCTCGCCCGGGGTGCCGATGGTGGCGGTGCCGGAGGCGTCCGATTCCTCGAACATGTTCTTGCCGATGGCCAACAGACCGGCCGAGTTGGTGAATCGAGCCAATTCGAAGGTGCCGAGTTCGGTGCTCTCGGTGGCGTCGCCGATAATGGCGCTGACGATGCCACTCTCGCTGATGGAGACCTGGCGCGAGCCCTCGGGGATGGTGATCGAGGGGATGACGGGATAACCGTCCGAGGTGGTGATGCGACCGTTACTGTCGAGTTTGAAGGCGCCAGCCCTGGTGTAGGCGGTGTTGCCGTTGGGCAGCTCTACCTGGAAGAACCCTTCGCCTTCGATGGCGATGTCGAGCTCGTTCTCGGTCTGGATGAGATCGCCCTGGGTGAAGACCTTGGTCACCGCCGCCGGCTTGACCCCCAGGCCGACCTGAATACCGGTTGGCGACTGGGTGTCGGAAGTAGTCGGGCTGCCCGGCACCTTCATCGCCTGGTAGAGCAGGTCCTGGAAGTCGGTATTGCTCTTTTTGAAGCCGGTGGTCGAGACGTTGGCGAGGTTGTTGGCGATGACATCGATGCTGAGCTGCTGGGCATTCATGCCGGTGGTGCCGGACCAGAGAGAACGAATCATGACGAAATTCCTGTGGTGGTAATGACGGGTAAAGCGTGGTCGTGATTACGGGTTACCGGGCGGTATCAGCCCAGTGTGCCCAGTTCATCCTGCTGCTGGTTGATGGTCGAGTAGCTCTCCAGCACCTTGTGATAGGTCTCGAAGGTCCGCATGCTGGTGATCATCCTGGTCATCTCGTCGGTCATGTTGACGTTGGAGAGCTCGAGAAACCCCTGACTGATGGACGGGTTCTCCAGCGGGGTCTCGACCCCGCCCGGCTCGAGGGAGAACGAGGTGTTGTCTGCCCGCTTGAGCAGCGTGCGGTCACTGACCTCGACGATGCCGAGGGTGCCGACCTCGGAGCTTGTGCCTTCGGGACTGACGGTGGCGATGGTGCCATCATTTTCGATGATCAGCCGGTCGCGGTCGGTGTCGGGGATGGTGATCGGGCTGTTGGCGTCGTCGAGCACGGCCATGCCGGAGCTGGTGCGCAACACCCCCTCCTGATCGACGGCGAAATCCCCCCGGCGGGTGTAGAGCGGCCCCTGGGGCCCGGCTATCTTGAAAAAGCCCGGTCCATCGATGGCGAAGTTATAGGGGTTGTCGGTCTGGCGCATGGCCCCCTGCTCGAAATCGCTGACATTCCTGCTCACCCGGCTGTAGTTGATGCCCTTGGTGGTGCTGATCTGCCTGGCGCCGCGTAGAAACGACTCGAAGCTGACCGTGCTGCGGCGGTAGCCGGAGGTGTTGACGTTGGCCAGATTGTTGCTGATGTTGGCGATGGACTGCTCTCTGGCGATGGCGCCGGCCAGAGCACTGTATTTTCCTGAGACCATTGTTTCCTTCCCGTTTGCTGAGCTATCGTTTCGTACCGTTATGGTGTCGTATCGGCTCTGGCGATGGAATTCTTTATCCAAAACTCCTCAGCATGGAAAGCTCTCTCAGCGGGCTCGGAGTCTTCGCTTACCTGGAGTCTTCGCTTACCTGGAGTCTTCGCTTACCCGGAGTCTTCGCTTACCCGGAGTCTTCGCTTACCCGGAGTCTTCGCTTACCTGGTCCAGCCCTGCTGGTGACGAATAATGGCGGAAGATACATGCCTGAGGGGCGCCCGGCAGGTGATCAGGAGGGGCCGGAGGCCAGGCTGGAGAGCTTGACCAGTTGCTCCGCCTCCTGGGTCGAGATCGACAGGATCGCGGCGATCTCATCGGCCCCCATGCCGCTTTCGGCCAGCGAGCGGAGATAGAGATACCGTTCCGGGGCACTGGTCTGGTTCGAGCCGTGTTGGGCCGAGAGCCGTGAACGCTGCAGTCGGGTGGTGAGTTCGGCTTCGTTGAGATTGTTGTTGAAGGTGCTGATCTCTTCGTACCTCGCCTCCATCTGCTGGACATCGCGGTGGGCCGTGGCCAGCTTTTCGAGCGCGGTAGAGAGCTTGGCGGAGAGTCGAGACGACTGGCGCCGGTAATAGACGGCCAGTCCCAGGGCGAAGAGGGCGGACAGGGTGGCGACGAGGGCAATGCCGATGGTGGTGGTGGAGGTCATGGCGATATCCTCAGGATTGGTTCTGCACTTTGCTCCGCAATTTGATCAGTGCCTGGCTGTGCAACTGGGAGACCCTGCCCTCGGAGACGTCGAGGACTTCGGCAATTTCTTTCTGGGTCAGCTCCTCGTAGTACAGGAGTGAAACCACGATCCGTTCCTTTTCCGAGAGCTGTTCGAGCACCCTGGCGATCACCGCGGTGAGCTCTCGGGCCTCGAGTCGGCTGCCGGGTTGGTTCCCATCGTTTTCCTCGGCCAGTGAATCGAGAAAGGATGGACCTTCATCACCGCTGTCGAGGGTCTGGTTGAGGCTGATGCAGCCGAGATGGCTCACCTCGCCGAGCATGGTCTGGTACTCGGACAGGCTCAGGTTCATGGCGGTGGCTATTTCCTCTTCTTCCGGGTCGCGGCCAAGCCGATGTTCGAGGGTGGAGATGGTTCTGGCGATCCGGTTGTGCTTGTCGCGCAGGGAGCGGGAGAACCAGTCGAGCTTGCGCATCTCATCGAGGATCGCGCCGCGAATGCGATATTCGGCAAAGGTCTTGAACAGGATCTTTTTATCCGGGTCGAACTTGTTGGCGGCATCGAGCAGGCCGACCATCCCGGCACTGCGCATCTCGTCGCGGTTCATGAACGAGGGGACCTGGCTGACCATGCGGCCAACGAGGATATCGACGAGGTGGAGGTGCTCCTGAATCAGGCGCGAGCGGTCGTCGATCATGACAGACTGGCTGTAGGGCATCGTCATCTCTTACCGCCGAAATTAAGGAGTTTGTTCCAGAAAAACTGCAGGCTGCCCTTGGGTTCGGTGTGTGCCGGCTCCATGCAGATCCTGCGGGCGATCTGGGTAAAGGCGAAGGTGATTTTCGAATTGGGATAGAGGTCGATAATCACCCGCTGTTTTCTGATCGACTCGATCATCTGCCGGTCCTCTGGCACCGAGCCGAGATAGTCGATGGAAATGTCGAGGTACCGGTTGGAGACCATGGTGAGTTTGCGGTAGACGTCCAGGGCCTCGTCCTCGTTCTGGATCTGATTGACCACCAGGTTGAAGTGACGCTCGTGATAGCGTGTCGACAGCAGTTTCATCAGGGCGTAGGCATCGGTGATCGCGGTCGGCTCCGGGGTGGTCACCACCAGGATCTCCTGGGCGGCGGTATTGAAATAGGTGACGTTTTCGGAGATGCCCGCTTCGGTGTCGATCAGCACGAAGTCGAAGATGTTGTGCATGGTATCCAGTCCGTCGAGCAGCCGCATTTTCTGGTGGGCATCGAGATGGACGAAGTTCTGGATGCCCGAGCCGGCCGGGAGGATCTTGATACCGAGGGGGCCCTCGACCAGGATATTGTCGAGCTCCTGTTCGCCGGTGAAGAAATGGTTGAGGTTGTACATCGGGGTGAGCCCGAACACCACGTCGATATTGGCCAGACCGAGGTCGGCATCGAGGATCAGCACCTTTTTGCCGAGCCGGGCCAGGGAGTAGGCGAGATTGGCCGTCACCGCGGTCTTGCCCACGCCGCCCTTGCCGCTGGTGATCGAGTAGACGCTGGTCACCTGGTCCGCTTCGCCTGCAAAGGCGCCGGTCTTGGGTCGCGCATTCAGGGTTCGCAGGGTCTTGGCCTGATCGGCTGCTATATAACTTGTATTAGTCATGCGTCATTCCTTCATGATGGGACAGTATGAGTTCTGCGACCGAACGTCTGGTGATCTGCAGCAGATCCTCCGGTACCCGTTGTCCGTTGGTTATATAGGAGAGCGGGGCCCGATGCTGGAGCTGGACGTTGAGGATGACGCCGGTTTTCATGCATTCATCGACCTTGGTGAAAATCGTTCTGTCGATGCCGACGGCGCCAAAATGGCTGATGGTGTCCAAGAGCTCCTGTTCCCGGGTAGCGGCGGATATCACCAGATGCTTTTCGATGGTGCGATGGGGACGAAGAAACGATTTCAGATCCTCGAGGCTGAGGCTGTCTCGTGGGCTGCGGCCAGCGGTGTCGATGAGGATCAGGGACTTATCACTGAATTTTCTGATCGATTTTTCCAGTTGCTCCGGGCTGATAACGACATCGACAGGCAGGTGCATGATCTCCCCGTACACCTTCAGTTGCTCTACCGCGGCGATGCGGTAGGTGTCAATGGTGATCAGTGCAATCGAGTTGGAATAGCCAGCGAGGTAGTGGGCGGCGAGCTTGGCCAGGGTGGTGGTCTTGCCGACGCCGGTGGGGCCGATCAGGGCGATCAGCCGCTGCTTGTTCTGCCGCTTCTTAAACAGCGGGGGCTTGACGTCGATCAGTCCTTCGATGGTCCGCAGCACGAAACGACGGGCCTTGTGCTGGTCGGCGAGATCGTCCTGGCCCAGTTGCTCGCGGGCCAGGGCGCAGATGGTGGCTGCGGTCTCCTGATTGACCCCCCGACTCCGCAGCATTTCGCCGATCGGGTCGCAAAACGGCAGCCGTTCAAGCTGTCTGCCGGCACCGGGAGTCATCTGGCCAGACTCTTCCTGACGACTGGTGCCGAGCTGGGCCACCAGCTGCTGCACCAGCCCCTTCAACTCGTCGACCTCACCGCGCAGGGCCTCGTCACCTGTTCCCCTGCCGGCGGCAGATGCTCCCTGGCTCACCTCTTCGCTGTCGCCATCGTCGCCATCGGGAGGGTTGACCGGGATATCGGCAAAGCTGAGGTCGTTTGCGCCGACCGTGGTGTCGATCAGTCGCTTTTCCCGGACGGCTCGCCCGGCAGGAGGCGAGGGCGGTCGAGGCGCGGTGGCCGATCTGCTGGCGAGGGCCGGCTCTTCTGGTTGCGGCCAGTTGGAGTCGATCGCCGCGGTGATTTCGATCATCGGCTTGCCCAGAATGCCGAGCTTACCGCTGCGTAAGGTTCTGGTGGAAAGAATGAGGGCGTCGGGGCCGAGTTCCTTACGGACCATTTTGAGCGCGGAAGCCATGTCGGTTGATTCGAAAACTCTAACTTGCATTGAGTGTTACCGTGCCAAGTGATCGTACTTTCAGATTGGGAGTTATCTCGTTGTGCGATATGACCGCCAGGGCCGGGTAATACCGCTCGGTCAGGCTGCGGACATGGGGGCGAATCTGCGGTGCGGCCAACAGCGCTGGCCGGTTGCCCCCTTCGAACAGCGGGATGGCCCGACCGATCGAATCGAGGATCTTCTGGGCGGTTTGCGGGTTGATGGCCAGAAAGCTGCCGGTCTCCCGGTGCTGGACCGAGGTCTGGATGGTGTCTTCGACCTCCTTGCTCAGGGTGATCAGGGGGATGACCCCATCGATGGCCAGCTGATTGCTGATGGTTCGGGCCAGGGCATGCCGCACGTATTCGGTCAGTACATCGGTGTCCTGGGTGGCCGGTGCCCAGTCGGCCATGGTCTCGAGGATGGTGCGCAGATCGCGGATGGAGATCCCCTCTTTCAACAGGTTCTGGATCACCCGCATGATGGTGCTAAGCGACAGCACCCCGGGGACCAGTTCCTCGACCAGTTTCGGATAATGCTTGGCCAGGTTGTCGAGCAGACCCTGGACCTCCTGGCGGCCGATCAGCTCATGGGCATGCTGCTTGATGATCTCGCTGATGTGGGTTGCCATCACCGTGGTGCAGTCGACCACGGTGTATCCGGCCAGCTGGGCCCTGTCCTTTTTGTCGGCGGTAATCCAGATGGCCGGGAGCCCGAAGGCCGGTTCGGTGGTAGCGATACCCTTGATGGTCTCGGTGACCATGCCGGGGTCCATGGCCATGTAATGACCGGGCAGAATTTCGGCCTGGGCGATGTTCACCCCTTTTAAGGCCAGTGAGTAGTTGTTCGGGGCCAACTGCAGGTTGTCCTTGATATGGACCGGCGGAACGATGAAACCGTTATTGGTGGCGAACTGTTTGCGGATGGACTGGATCCGGGTCAACAGTTCGCCGTCCTGCGACGAGTCCACAAAGGGAATGAGGCCGTAGCCCACCTCAAGCTGCAGCAGCTCCACATGCAGCATCTCTTCGTAATTGGTCTCCGGCTTGACCTCCGGGGGGGCGCTGATCGCTTTTTTTTCCTTTTCGGCCTGGGCGATCTTCTCTTTCTTGTCCAGGGTAAAGGCCAGGGCCGAGAGGGAGATGAACATCAGTAAGAAGGGGAAAAACGGCAAGCCGGGAATCAGGGCGAAGGCCAGGGCGATGGTAGCCGCCACCCAGATGGCAATCGAGTTTTTGGTGAACTGCGCCTTGAGATCGCTGCCGAAGTCCTTGTCGCCGGCGGCGCGGGTGACCAGCATGCCGGCGGCGGTGGAGATGATCAGCGCCGGGATCTGCCCGACCAGGCCGTCGCCGACGGTGAGGATGGTGTAGGTCTGAGCCGCCTCCGCCATTGGCATGCCCTTTTGCAGAACCCCGATGATGAACCCTGCCCCGATATTGATCAGGGTGATGATGATTCCGGCGACGGCGTCACCCTTGACGAATTTGGAGGCGCCATCCATCGCCCCGTGAAAAGCCGATTCGGCGGCGATCTCCGTTCTTCGTTTACGGGCCTCTGCCTCGTCGATTAAGCCGGCGTTGAGATCGGCGTCGATCGCCATCTGCTTGCCCGGCATGGCATCGAGGGTGAATCTGGCGGCCACTTCGGCCACCCGGCCGGCGCCCTTGGTGATGACCATGAAATTGATGAGCACCAGGATGGCGAAGATCACGATCCCCACCACATAATTACCGCCGACCACAAACTGGCCAAACGACTGGATCACCGAGCCGGCCGCCGCCGGGCCCTCATCGCCATGGAGCAGGATCAGTCGGGTCGAGGCCACGTTCAAGGCCAGACGAAAGAGGGTGGCGGTAAGAAGGACCGAGGGAAATATGGAGAATTCCACCGCCTTGACCGCGTAGAGGCTGATGACCAGAATCAAGAGGGCGGCGGTGATATTGGTGGCCAGAAAGATATCGAGAATGATGGAGGGCAGCGGAATAATCATCACCATCAGTATCGCCACCAGGCCCACGGCCGCCATCACATCGCTGCGGCCGGCGAGCTGTTGGATCTTTATCTTACTGAGTATGTGCTGAGGTCCGGCTATTTCCATGTTCCCTGGTACTGGCTGTCGCTGTGACGCAAGCGGAGTGTTTGGTGGTTGTGTGGCTTACCTTTGCTGTTTTTTCAGTGAGTAGACATGGGCCAGTATCTCCGCGACAGCCTTGAACAGGTTCTCGGGGATAGCGGCGTTCAGTTCCAGTTTATGCAATAAACGAGCCACTGGCGGGTTCTCGATGGTCGGTATCTGGTGGTCCCGGGCGATTTCCCGGATCTTCAAGGCCACCAGATCGGCGCCCTTGGCAATGACCATCGGCGCCGCCATCTCTTCGGCGGCGTAGCGGAGGGCGACGGAGAGATGGGTGGGATTGGTGACGATGACATCGGCCTTGGGTACCTCGGCCATCATCCGTTTCTGGGCCATCTGCTGCTGTACCGCCCGGATCTGGGCCTTGATATACGGGTCACCCTCCATCTCCTTGAACTCTTCCTTGACCTCCTGTTTGGTCATTCTCATTTTCTGTTCCATATCCCAGCGGACAAAGAGGAAGTCGAGAAAGGCAAGAAATATCAGTACTCCACAGATCTTTGCCAGAATAAGTGCGGCCGTCTGGGCTAAAAAGGACATGGTCGCTGCCACCGAGGTGTCGAGGAGGAGCAGCGCCTGGCCGAACCTGTCGATGACTGTCGAAAAGCCCACCCAGGCGATCAGGGCGACCTTGCCGAGCGACTTGAGCAGTTCGATCAGGGAGCGGCGGGAGACGAAGCGGCCAAATCCCTTGATCGGGTCGAGTTTGGTGAAATCCGGCACCAGTGGCCGGGTGGTGAACAGCCAGCCGATCTGGAGAAAGCTGGCGAAAAAGCCGATGACCAGCACCAGGAGAAAGAGTGGAGCCAACAGAACGGCGCTTTGCGACACGACCAGCCAGGCCAGGGCGATAGTTGCTCCGGCGGTGGCGTCAAAATCGCCGAGCCCCTGGAAAAAGCCGGTGAGCAGGGTGGTGATCCCACGCCAGAAGGTCGGCATGTAAAAGAGCCAGAACAGCAGAGTGATCGTAAACAGGGCCGCTGTCTGCACCTCCTTGCTCTGGGCGACCTGGCCCTTTTTGCGAAAATCCTCCCGCCGTTTCGCCGATGGGGCCTCTGTCCGCTCTCCACCTGCCGGGGCTTCCTCTGCCATCTGCTCGGCTCCTTTATCCGAAACTCGTCAGTACGGAAAACGCTGTTACCGCGCCAAGGAGTTTCATGTTTGGTTGTGACTGAGGCTCTCTGGTCCAGGCATGCTGATGAGTGATTGTCATCTGTCATCTGCTCCGGCTGACAGATCGGAGGCCTGAACATCTTTCGTTGCTGGTTGCAAGTTACAGGCCGTGATGACGGGCAGCGATAACCGCGGGGTAACAGAGGCGAGTGGCCGGTTTTGTCGGCGGACCGTGGCGCTGCCGCCGGCATCGCCACTCACTGGTTGAGAAAGTTGAGGAGCGTGATCAGGGTCTGGCCCAGGGTGTCAAATTCCCGACTGAGAAGGGCGGCCGAGAGCTCGAGTGTCAAAGCGATGACAATGAAGGCGGTGGCGATATTCAAGGGGAAAGAGAGAATGAAGACATTGAGTTGGGGAAAGACCCTGGCCAGAACCCCGAGAATGAGACCGGAGAGCAAAAGGAGGATAAGGACCGGAGCGCTGAACTGCACCCCGAGCGCGAACATCCGTGAGCCCAGCTCCATCAGATAGGGGATGGCGTCGCCTTTGAGATTGAGCTGGCCTGGCGGCAGCAGTTCGTAGGAGCGGACGGCCAGTCGGAAAAAGAGATGGTGGCCATCCACCGCCAGAAAGAGGAGGATGGCAAACATGTTCTGGAACTGGGAGATGAGGGCGATCTGTCGCTCACCGGTGGGATCGAAGACGTTGGCGGCGGCAAAGCCCATCTGATAGCCGATCACGGTGGCGCCAAACTCCACTGCGGTGAAGATGAGGCGAGCCACCAGCCCCATGATGGCGCCCAGCAGCACCTCATTGATCACAAAGAGCGTGAAAGGCAGGGGAGTGAAACTGACCGGTGGCAGATGTGCCACCATCACGGGATAGAGCACCAGGGCGACCATGATCGCCAGCGCCGCCCGCACCCGGGTGGGAGACTGGGTGGAGGAGAAGACGGGGATGGCGCTGATAAAGCCGGCGACCCGGGCGAGAATCACCAGGTAGGCCTGTACCTGCGCGAGCGGGACGAGTTGCAGATCCACGGACGAACGTTAGAGGGCCACCATCGTCTCGAATATGCCGATGGTGAAGGTGGTCATGATATGGATAATCCAGGGGCCGAAAAAGAGCATTGTCAGAAAAACGGCGACGATCTTCGGAATAAAGGTCAGGGTCTGTTCGTTGATCTGGGTCGCCGCCTGGAAGGTGGAGACGAGCAGACCGATGATCAACCCGGCCAGCAGCATCGGCGCGGAAATCATCAGAATTGTCTGGATGGCCTTGCGACAGATATTGACTGCCATATCGGGCGTCATGGGAGACCTCCTTCTACCGACGTTCGGCGTGGTATGCAACCAATCAGCCCAGGAAGCTCTGCTGTCGGCCGACGGATTTCAGGTTGTGTTGTGGCTGAGGCTATCTGGTCTGGTTCAGCCATGCTGGTTTCTATGAAAAGCGTCGGTGCGGAAAGCCCTGTGACCGCGCCGAGAAGCTTCATGCTTCGTTGTGACAGAGGCTCTATGGTCCAGCCATGCTGGTTTCTATCAAAATCGTCGGTGCGGAAAGCTCTGTTGCCGCGCCGGGAAGCTTCATGCTTTGTTGTGACTGAGGCTCTATGGTCCAGCCATGCTGGTTTCTATGAAAATCGTCGGTGCGGAAAGCTCTGTTACCGCGCCGAGAAGCTTCATGCTTCGTTGTGACTGAGGCTCTATGGTCCAGCCATGCTGGTTTCTATGAAAATCGTCGGTGCGGAAAGCTCT